>CAYJMG010000029.1:17386-43666 GCA_964371355.1 uncultured Dehalococcoidia bacterium | reverse complement strand
AGGCTTAAGACACCCACAGCCGACTCGAGCACTCTCTTTGTGTCAACAACCTAACTGGGAGCTACAGCTAGCTCTCGGAGGACACGCAATTTGTTGAGCTCGATGGGCTCGGCGCGTTCGGTGTAGTGGTATGGCTGGCAAGCATCGATCAATTTGGCAGCGGATAGGGCGACTCCCCGTATCATTCCATTCTTAACGGCGGCTTGGTAACTGGCGAGCGTGTCACAAATCGGGAATTGGTGGTCTCTTTGAGGAACGCGACTACTACCGTTCGTGAGATAGAGCGCCGTCACGAGGTGGTCCAAGCCCGATCGAAGTTGGTGAACTACTTCTCCAGTAATTACTCCAAAACGAGTCGGCAGGACATCCGGCCCCACGATGTTTACCGTGTGTTGAAGTCCGGCGTGGTCAGATTCACTGACGAATCTGTAGTTCTCTCGAACGAAGACGGCGATCTCCGTGTTGAGCGTGCGGATATGCTCATCGGCCCTCTCAACCTTTGCGACGACACCATCAAGCAGCTTGGTCATTCACGGACTCCGCTGATGCGTTATCAGGAGATCACGTTACCAAGAAGGACCACGAAATCACTTGCCAGACGCCCCGATATCGTGAATTCAAGCTCGGAGGCTTCACCCCACGCTACGGCCGCGACACGATCACGCTGGCGTTGTGCCCCAGCCCGAACGCGTTCACCATCGCCTTCGTCCCGTGCAGCCGCCGCGCGTCCTCCACCACCACCTCCAGCTCGCCGCAGTCGGCGTCCTGCTGTTCGAGGTTCAGCGCCGGCGGGATGAGCCCGGCCTGCAGCGAGTAGATCGCCGCCACCATGTTCATCGCGCCCGACGCCCCCAGCGTGTGCCCCAGCGCGCCCTTGATCGCCGTCACCCAGATCTTGTCTGTGTTGGGCCCCCACACACGCCGGATCGCCTTCCCCTCCAGCGCGTCAATCCCGCCGCCGCCCCCGCTGCCGAAGATCACGTCGATCTCCCCTTGCAGCGTCAGGTCCCACTTGATCAGCGCCTTCTGCATCGCCCCCGCGATGTCCAGCTCGTTCGCCGCGGGCCGCACCACCGGCGCGCGGCTGAACGACGCCCCGTACCCGTCGACGTACGCCAGGATGTGCGCGCCGCGCCGCACCGCCACGTCCTCGGCCTCCAGCACCACCATCGCCGCGCCCTCGCTCAGCACGATTCCGCTGCGGTCGCGGTCGTACGGCCGCGACGCGCGTTCCGGCTCGTGGTTGCGGCGCGCCAGCATGCCGCCGTACCGCGCGATGCCCTCCGCCGTCACCGGCGCATCTGCCCCACCGGCGACAGCGATCGCACACTCCTCGCGCCGCACCCACTCCGCCGCCTCGCCGATAGCCATCAGCCCGCCCACGGCCCCGGCCGACACGTGCAGCACCGGCCCCGCCGCGCTCACCATGCGCGCGACCAGCGCCCCCGTCGTCACGTGCTCCTCCGGCAGCTCGCTCCCGACGGCGACGCCGATCTGTGGCACCGTTTCGCTGGTGATGGGTACCGCCGCCTGGATCAGCGCCTGGATCGCCGCGTCCGCCGCGAACAGCGCCCGCCGGTCCAGCGCCGCCACCGCGTCCGGGTCCATGTCCTCGCGCGGCGCATAGTCCCGCACCTCCCCACCGATCCGCACGTCGAGCGCCGACGCGTCGAACCCGGCGATCGCCCCGATCGCGCTCCGCCCACCCGAAAGCCCCGCCCACAGATCGTCAGCCGTCCGCCCATACGGCGATACCGCCCCGACGCCGGTAACACACACCCGCTTCGCTTCATCAGCCATGCGTTGAAGGTAGCGCAGCCATCTAACCCGGGCGAGCCGGGCTCTAGGGGACTGGCGGTGTCCCGGGGTCGAAGGGTGTTGGTTCTATGTAAGGGGTCACTGGCCAGGGCGGTCCGGGTGGCACGGTGGGTTCAACAACACAGGGCAGGGTGGTTATGTACTCGCCGGTGCGGAGATTGAAGCAGATCTGCCCCATCCCCTGGATGATGAGCGTGTCTGGCGGCGCGAAGCTGACCACCTTGAATCGTCCTTTGGCTGGCGCCGGGTAGAAGGTCCATGTCGCGGACCTCACGACCGGATCCCCTCTGGTGCACGGATCATCGGCGGCGCACGCGTAGACTGCGATTCCACCCTGATCGTCTACCAGCGGGGTGTCGTACCAGCCGGAAATCGCGAAGTAGAGGAATCTGCCCACGGCCCCGCACCTACTGCTCGAACCGCCGTATGTGGCGACGATCGCTTCGGCTCCGCTGATGGTTCCCTGTGCGCATTCCGGTACGAGTGCGATTGGGCTGGGGCCAGGCGTCGGAGTGAACGGCTCCGGCAGGGGAGTCCAGGTCAGCTGGTCTTCTGACGCGAGCGTCGGAAATCCGATTCGCGCGAACTTCTCGTTGGTCCTCTCGAGCAGGGTCTTGTCCTCCTGCCCACCGACCGGCGGATCGACCACGAAGTAGATCACGACGCCACCGAGGATGGCGAGGACAAGTGCCGCGGCAACAACTCCAAAGCGCCTTCGCATCTCGCTTCCCTCCGTCCTGAAGGCCCTGTCGCTTCGGCGTCACTATGCGCGCTGTTCTTTCCTCCTGTCAATCCGGCCCCCTTTGACTCCGAAGTCAGACCACTTCCTACCTCCCACTTCCCACCTCTCGCCTCCCGCCAACATCCAACATCCAACCTCCAACATCGCGCGCATCCCGCTTCTCACCTCCCACCTCTCACCTCCCTCACACTACCCCTGCCGCTTCAACCGACCCGTCTTCTTCGCCCAGCGCTCGCACCACGCGAACGTCAGCATCCCCGCCGGGATCAGCACCACGCCGAACACTGCCAGCGCCGCCAGCTCCTGCCACAGCCCGCCGAACCCCTCGCCCTCGATGATCGCGCCGCGGATGCCGTCCAAGATGTACGTCGCCGGCGATACGTGCGCCGACCACTGCAGCCACTCCGGCAGCACCGCCACCTCGTAGTACACACCCGATACCAGCAGCACGAACGCCTGGATCATCATCGACATCTGCTGGCCCCGCTCCGGGTACAGCATCGGCAGGATGCCCGAGAAGATCGCCAGCCCCGCCACGCTGAAGCTCCCGACCAGCAGCACCGCCGCCGCCGCGCCCCAGTCCGCTTGCGAGAGGCCGATGTCGAAGAACGGCAGCGCGATCGCGAAGATGATCGCCGTGCGTATCGTCGCGTGGATGATGCCGAACAGCACCATCCCCGTCAGGTGCAGCCAGCGCTCCACCGGCGCCATCAGCGTGTGCTCGATCGTCCCCTCCCACCGCTCCCACGAGATCACCAGCGAGATGTCGTCCAGCACGGCCGAAAGATACGCCCACACCAGCGTGCCGATCAGCAGGAACAGCACCAGGCTGTTCACCTGCTGCTGGTTCGCGATCCCGCTCTCCCCCACCTGGGACGCGATGAACGTCACCGCCAGCGTGTTGACCACGCCGTACACCAGCCACACCAGCTCCCACGCCCAGTACCGCTTCCACAGGTTCGTCTGCCGCTCGATAAACGCCCACGCCAGCGCCGGCCGCGAGGCCCTCCGCCCCCCCTGCCACGCCCCGGCCGTCGGAATACCCAATACCATGTCGCTCCTCCAGTTCTCAGTTCACAGTGATCAGTCCTCATCCTCGCTCACCGCAACTGACGCACTGACGCACTGCGCCCTACTCCCTACTCCTTATGCCATCCCCGTCCTCGTCCTCCTCCAAATCCCGCCCCGTGATCTCCATGAACACATCCTCCATGTCGATCTCCTCCACGTCCCCACCCTTCGCGACCATCTGCCGCAGCTCCAGAGGCGTGCCCTCCGCCACGATCCGCCCTCCGCTGATGAACGCGATGCGGTCGCACAGCAACTCCGCCTCTTCCATGTCGTGCGTCGTCAGCAGGATCGTCGCGTCGTGCTCTCGCCGGACCTCGCTGATGAACCCCTGCACGTCGCGCTTGCTGCGCGGGTCCAGCCCCGTCGTCGGCTCGTCCAGCAGCATCAGCACCGGCGACGTCAGGAACGCCCGCGCCACCGCTACCTTCTGCTGCTGCCCGCGGCTCAGGTGGCTCATCGGCTCCACCGCCCGTGCCCACTCCAGCCCCAGCCGCCGCAGGATCCCCGGCGTCCGCTCCTTCACCTCGCCCGGGGTCAGGCCGTACACCCGGCCGAAGAACATCAGGTTCTCCATCGCCGTCATGCTCTTGAAGAACGACGGGTCCGCCGACACCCGGTTGATCAGCGCCCGCACCGCCATCGCGTCCTTCACCACGTCCAACCCGAACACCGACACGCCGCCCTCGTCCGGCAACAGCAGCGTGCTGATGATGCGGATCAGCGTCGACTTCCCGCTGCCGTTCGCTCCGATGACGCCGAAGATCTCGCCGCGCCGGATGTCGAACGACACGTCGTCGACGACACGCCTCGGCCCCTCGCCCTTGCCGTCGCGCGACCACGGCAGCAGCCGCGCCGCGTTCCACCCGCCGCCGAACGTCTTCGCCACGCCGCGCGCCACCAGAGGCGCCTCCTGCCCCCTGCCGGCCGCCTGCCCGCCCGCGGCGTCTGCTCCGTCCGCTGGCGTGTCATCCGTCCTTCGCGATGTCATCACAACCATGTCGTCTCGCTCCGTTCTCTAGCCTTCGTCGCTCCGTCCTCTTCATCGCTCTCCCCCCTCTCCCCCTGTGGGAGAGGGGGCCCGGGGTGAGGGACACAACAAAAAAACTGTCGTCTCGCTCCGTTCTCTAGCCCTTCCGTCGCTCCGTCGTCTTCGTCGTTCTCCCCCTCTCCCCTTGTGGGAGAGGGGGACCGGGGGTGAGGGACACAACAAAAAAACCCACCTACGGTGTCCTGCCGTAGTGGGCCGAGTGGTCTGTCGCGCGGCGGGGGACTACGTCAACGTTCTCGCATCACGACGGGCGCACTCATCGGGCCCAGGCAGGCGCCATTTGGCGTCGCAAGCGGCGCCTGGCGGAACCTTCCGGCCTCGTTGATTCTCAACGTGCTGTCCCGTCACTCCACAGATCCGGATCACGCGCCCGGACGTTCGCACATCATAGGCGAGCCTCACCGAAGGTGTCAACACGCTGCTGACGCCATGTGTCAGTGCTGCTCCATCACCACGAGTTCGTGATGGATGTAACGATCGCTTCCGCCAGGCCGCCGACCGCATCACCCGTCGTCGCGGCATCCGGCCCCCCTACCCCAACGCGATCACCGTATCCAGGGCGTCTGTCGCGACCCCGGCCTCCAGCCAGCCGTGCGCAGGCCGCCCGCGGCACATCGCACATAGCGCCGCGCACCCCACGATGGCGTCGCACGCGCCCGATTGCCCGCACCACCAGCCGCGCCCCGCCACCTTCGATCGCGTCGCCCACCCACACCGGCCCACCACCTTCGGCCGCAACGGCAGGCTCACCCCGAACGAGAGGCGGCCCGCGGCGACGGCTGCGGCTGGCTTAGGCATCGGAAGCAGCCTGACAGGCTCCGCCTCCGCTCATCAGTGCCTTCCTTCCCGGCTCCCGGGGCTCCCGATTTTGGGCTTCGGTGAGTGTTGCGACCCTGTGAAAAGCGGCAGATCCACTTGACAAGATCATTCGACGTAACGCCATGCGATAACGCCTAGCCTCGGCCGTCACAAAGGAATAATGCCGTCAACTTGGCCCCGCCGGCGCCACATAATTAGCCCGATATCTTGACCGATTACATGATCCACTATCGCCCGACCGGATCTACACTGGCCTCAACGTCCTGGTGTGGCATCCCCGCCACCATAACAACCTAGAGACAACCGAATAATGAAATACCCACTGCCCGCGACCGCGGGTGGGTATGCCCTGCGGGGGCCGCTGGCCGCCGTCACCTCCCTCTCCCTGAGCGATGCGTGGCGGTTCGTCCTGCGGCACTGGGGCCTGCTCGCCGCGCTCGCCATCGCATTCGCCGTGCACGCGCCCACGCTCCGCTACTTCTTCGACGGAGACGACTTCGTCGTGCTCGGCAGTGTCCAGCACCTCGGCAGCCAGCAGTACCTCGTCGATACGCTGCGCATGCACGACATCGTGCCCAACTGGCGCCCGCTTACCGGCGCCATCTACATGGTCGAGTGGAACCTCTTCGGCCTCAATGCGATGGCGTGGCGCGCAGTCAACCTCGCCGTCCACCTCGCCTCCATGGCCGTCCTCTACGCACTCGTCCTGCGCGTGGCGAAACGTCCGGCCGCCGGCGCCGTCGCGGCCATCATCTTTGGCGTCTCCGGCGCGCACTTCGACACCGTCACCTACGTCACCGCGCTGCCCCACGTCCTCGCGACGTTCTTCACGCTCGCGTCGCTCCTCGCCATCGTCGCGTACACGCAGGACGGCGAGCGCAACCCGTGGGCCTTCTGGTCCTCGTTCGCGCTCTTCGCCCTCGCCTTCCTCTCGAACGAAGGTGCGTTCGTGTACGCGCCGGTCCTCGTGCTAGCCTACGCGCTCTTCGCACGCCGCTGGCACAGCGCGCCTTTGCGCCTCCTGTTGCACGCTGCGCCCTTCACCGCCCTCTCCGGCGGCTGGTTCATCTTCTACCAGACCGCAGACCTGCCCCAGCTCAAGTTCGAGGGCTTCTACTGGGGCCCCCACGTCGTCGACAACTACGCCGTCTATTTCTCTTTCATCGCCTACCCCGCACGTGCCATCCCGCTCGAGCCCGATACGTTGCGCTGGGTCATCGCCGTCGCCTTCGTCGCCGCGGCGGCCGCCGTCGCCACGTTCGGCTCGAACATTGCGCGCGTCTGCGTGCTTGGCATCGCCGTCGCCCTGCTGCCGTTCGTGCCTGTTGAGATCTGGACCGCGTCTCGCTACACCTATGGCGCCGTCGCCTTCTTCGCGCCCGTCGCCGCCATCGCCGCGTACGCGCTGTTCGACCGCGTGCGCAACACCCACCCCTACGTGCGGGTCCCCGCGACGCTCGTCGCGCTTGTGCTCGTCGCCGCCGTCGCCGGCCTCTACTCGTGGCAGACGTACGCGCGCGACCGCATGTCCGGCGAGCGCACCGACCGCTGGCAGCTCCTGGTGAACGAGCTTCGCAAGAACTACGACACCGTCCCCGCCGGCACCACCATCTACATCGTCGACGGGCCCTGGACCAACCCCATGGAGCAGTACACGTGGGTGCCATCGGTCGCCCGCGCGGTCTACGGCGACGCCTCCGCCTTCGACCTGCCCCGCAGCGCCTACACCGAAGACCCGCCCGCCAGCCTCGAAAACAAACTCTTCCTGCAGTGGACCGAGAACGGCCTTCAGCCCATGTCCCCGCAGGAAGTGCGCGTACTCATCTTCGGCACCGAGACCGTCACCATCCGCTGAGGCCTTCCCCGCGGCGCGGGCGGGCCCGCGCGAGTCGCTACGCCGCAACCACTGGCGCGAACATCCGGGCGGATGCGAACCTGAGGACGCATCCGCCCGCTGTTATCTCACAGGACCCCCGACGGAAACTGGAGCGCGTGATGGACCTCGACTTCCTTGCCCGCAACGACACCACCCGCACCGGCCTGCGTGACCTCATCGCCCGCCTCACACCCGCCCACCTCGACCACGATCTCGGCGACGGCTGGACCGTGAAGGCCGCGCTCGCCCACCTCGCCTACTGGGACCGCTATGCCGCCTCGCTGCTGCGGACCTGGGCCGTCTCCGGCTTCCGCAACGATGCCGGCTTCGTCTCCGACCACGTGAACGACGCCGGTCTCGCCGACTGGCTAGCCGTCCCGGCGGATGCCGCTCTCACCGAGGCACTCCGCGCCGCGCAGGAGGCCGACACCCTCGCCGCGAACACCCCCGACGGCCTCCGCGATGCCGCGATCGGCGGCGGCATGCCCCGCGCCCTCGACCGCAGCGTCCACCGCGCCGAGCACGTCGACCAGATAACCCACGCACTCGGCCTGAAAGCATGATGACCACGCACCTGACTGGCCCACCCCTAACGACCAACGCCTGACGCCCAACCCCCAGGAGCAGCAACATGTCCCGCATCTTCGATATCGCCGGACGCTACGTTGAGGACCTCGCTGCCCTCGACCCCAACTTCGCCACCGCCATCGGCGTCCCCGGCCACGAGACCGAACTCGCCGACTACTCCCCCGAGGGCCACGCGAAGGTCGCCGATCTCAACCGCCGTACGCTGGCCGAGGTTGAGGCAGCGCAGCCCGAGAACGAGCATGACCGCGTTGCCCGCGACGTCATGGTCGAACGCATGCACGTCCGCCGCGATCTGTACGAGGCCGGCGAGTACATGCGCGACGTGAAGATCATCGGCAGCGGCATGAGCGCCGTCCGCAGCGTCTTCGACCAGATGCCTCGCGCCACCGAGCAAGACTGGCGTCACATCGCCGGGCGCCTCGCGGCGATTCCGGGAGCGCTGGCCGGCTACCGGGCGTCGCTGTCGCGCGGGCTGGCCGAGGGCAAGGTCGCCGGGCGCCGCCAGGCGCTCGAATGCGCAAAGCAGGCCGAGACATGGTCCGGCCTCAAGCCCGGCGCGCCCTCGTTCTTCGGCACCCTCCTCGACGCCTTCGACGGCAAACCCGGGGGTGCTGGTGGCAACGCCCTCCGCACAGACCTCGAACACGGGATCCGCGGAGCCGAACAGGCATACGCCGAGCTGCGTTCGTTCCTGCTCGACGCCTACACGCCGAAGGCGGCCGAGCGCGACGGCAGCGGCCGCGAGCGCTACGCCCTGAACTCACGCGTCTTCAACGGCGCCGTCCTCGACCTTGAGGAGACCTACCGCTGGGGTTGGGACGAGCTGTACCGCGTCGAGTCAGAGCTGGCCGCGACGGCCGGCCGCATCAAGCCGGGCGCCACCGTCGCCGAGGCCCTCGACCTGCTCGAGAACGACCCCGCGCGCGCACTCGACAGCGCGGAGAAGTTCCAGGCCTGGCTCCAGGAACTGCACGATCGGGCTCTCGACGACCTCGACGGCACGCACTTCGACATCGACCCGCGCATCAAGCGCGTCGAGGTGATGATCCCGCCGCCCGGCGGCGCCCTCGCGCCCTACTACACCGGCCCGTCAGAGGACTTCACCCGCCCCGGCCGCACCTGGTGGCCGCTCGGCACGCGCACCCGCTTCCCCAAGTGGTTCCAGGTGACCACCGCCTACCACGAGGGGGTGCCGGGCCACCACCTGCAGGTCGGCGCCGTCCGCTGCTACGCCGACCGCCTCTCGCGCTACCAGCGGACCGCCGCGTTCGTCTCAGGCCATGGCGAGGGCTGGGCCCTCTACGCCGAGCGCCTCATGGGTGAACTCGGCTACCTCGAGAACCCCGACTACTACCTCGGCATGCTCAGCGCCCAGGCCATGCGCTGCGTCCGCGTCATCGTCGACATCGGCATGCACCTCGGGCTCCCCATCCCGAAGACCGATCGCTTCCACCCAGGCGAGACCTGGGACCACGACCTCGCTTTCGAGTTCGCGGTCGAACGCAGCCTGCAGCCGCGCGAGTTCATGGCCAGCGAGATCATCCGCTACCTGGGCTGGCCCGCACAGGCCATCAGCTACAAGGTCGGCGAGCGTGCCTGGCTCGCCGCCCGCGAGGCCGCCCGCAAGCGCGAGGGCGCCTCCTTCGACCTCAAAGCCTTCCACACAAAGGCCCTCGCCCTCGGTCCCATGGGGCTGGCGCAGTTGGAGCAGGAGATGGCGCGGTGAGGGTGAGTGGCTCGGTGCGTCGGTGCGTCAGCGTGTCAGTGCGTCAGTGCGTCAGTGCGTCGGTGCGTCAGTGCGTCAGTGCGTAGTAGCGCGCGTCATTCCGAGCGCAGCGAGGAACCTTGTGGTGATACCCACTTCACGTCATGCGGCAGCGCAAGAGCCGTCGCGGAGGGAATCCGGCCGACTGACACACTGAGCCACTGAGCCACTGAGCCACTGAGCCACTGAGCCACTGACGCGCTGACGCACTACAATCCCCCATGCCCGCTGCCGCCGTCGCGCTCCTCGTCGCCGCCGCCTTCGGTCACGCGACCTGGAACTACCTCGCGAAAGGCGCCCGTAACGACGCCGCCTTCACCTTCGCCTTCGTCCTCGCCTCCACCGTCCTCTACCTCCCCGTAGCCATCGTCGCCTGGCTCACCGACCCTATCGACCTCTCGTGGCGCGGCGCCGCCTTCATCGCCATCTCCGCCTGCATCCACGTCGCCTACTACGTCCTCCTCACCCGCGGCTACAAGGCCGGCGACCTCTCCGTCGTCTACCCGCTGGCCCGCGGCACTGGCCCGTCGCTCGCCGTGATCGGCGCCGTCCTCATCTACAACGAGCGCCCGTCCGCCATGGCCATCGCCGGCACGCTGCTCGTCGTCCTCGGCATCGTTGTCGTTTCGTGGGCGCCGCGCCTCCGTCACGACAACACCATCGCCATCTCCATCGCCTTCGCGCTAGCGACGGGGGCCGTCATCGCCGCCTACACCCTCTGGGACAAGAAAGGCGTCGGCTATACGTCGCCCGTGATCTACGCCTACGGCATCGACCTCGTGCGCATCGTCATCTTCGCGCCGCTGGTGCTGACTGCCGCGAAGGGCCGCGAGGCGCTCGCCTACGCTTGGCGCGAGGAACGCCGTGCCGTGCTGGGCATCGGCCTGCTCGAGCCCGGCGCCTACATGATGGTGCTCGCCGCACTGGCGCTCGCGCCCGTCAGCTACGTCGCACCCGCGCGCGAGATGAGCATCCTCATCGGCGCCGCCATGGGCGCCCACCTGCTGGGCGAGGAGGACGGCGCTCGTCGCCTCGCCGGAGCTGCCGCCATCGTCGCCGGCGTCCTCCTGCTCGCACTCGGCTGATCCGGGAGTTTGAACCGCTGTCGCCGTGAACGTATACTCGAAGCAAAGCATTCCATGAGCATCAACGCTGACCTTGCCGCCACCATCGAGGCGATGCGCGCGAATCGCGCGGCCCTCGCCACCGTTGTCGAGCCCCTGACGGCCGATGACATGGCGAAATCACGGCCCGGGGCTTGGTCCGCCGGCCGCGTGCTCCACCATGTCATCGAGTCGGAGGTCGCGTACGTGAAGCTGCTAGCGCATCTTCGAGGCATGCCGGCGCCAGATCTCGCCGCGAACTCCCCACGGGACGGCAAGGACGCGCTGGCGCAACTGGCGCGTTCCCGGGATGCGCTGCTGCGGTTGACGGATGGCATCGACGACGAGACGCTCTACCGGCTCCAGCCGCTCGGCAGCAATGAGTACAGCGCGCTCAGTGTGCTGGAGAACGACGCCGACCACGATCATGAGCATCTGGCGCAGGTCACTCGCCTGATCGCTGGTCCCACCGGTGCCTGAACCCGTGCCGGCCGATCCATCCGCCGCGCTATCCATCCGGCCTGCACACGCTGACGACCTCCCGCGTATGACCGAGATCTACAACCACTACGTCGTGAACACACCCACGACCTTCGACACCGAGCCCTTCACCGTCGACCAGCGCGCCGAGTGGTTCTCGCACTACGCCACCACCGGCCGCCACCGGCTGCTCGTCGCCGAGCGCGGCGGCCAGGTCGCCGGCTACTGCAGCTCCAGCAAGTTCCACCCGCGCGCCGCCTACGACACGACGATCGAGCTGACCGTGCTCTGCGCACCAGAGGCCGTCGGTCACGGCATCGGCCAGAAGATGTACGAGGCGCTCTTCGAGGCCCTCGCCCGCGAGGACATCCACGCCTTCGTTGCCCTGATCACGCTCCCGAATAGGGGCTCCTGCGCCATCCACGAGCGCTTCGGCTTTCGCCAGATGGGCGTCCTGCGCGAGGGCGGCCGCAAGTTCGGCCAGTACTGGGACGTCGCCTACTACCAGAAGCTGTTGCGGGACGCGTGATGGACGCACAGCCGCAACCGCGCATCCGCCCCGCGACCGCCGCCGACCTGCCACGCCTCGTCGAGATCTACAACCACTACGTCGTCCACACGCCCATCACCTTCGATCTCGAGCCGGTCACCGTCGAGCAGCGGCGCCCGTGGTTCGACCAGTTCGGCGATCACGGCCGCCACCGCCTGCTTGTGGCCGAAGATGGCGCCCGCGTCCTGGGCTATGCCTGCACACACCAGTTCCGGACCAAGGCCGCCTACGACACCACGGTCGAAACAACCATCTACTGCGCACCCGAGGCGACCGGCCGTGGCGTCGGCACCGCACTCTACGCCGCCCTCTTCGACGCGATCGCGGACGAGGACGTGCACCTTGCCGTCGCGGGGATCACGCTGCCAAACGAGGCCTCGGTCGCCCTGCACGAGCGCCTCGGCTTCACGCAGGTCGGCATCTTCCACGATGTGGGCTACAAGTTCGATCAGTACTGGGACGTCGTCTGGCTCGAGCGGCCGATGAAGTAGCGTGCCGTCAATCGACCACGGGCCGGCTTGTTTTCAGACCTGTCCTGCCTGACACGCTGACGCACTCCTACACGCCCAGCGACTCCCGCAGGTTGCGCGCTAGCGCGAAGGGGTCGCTCGAGACCACGCTCGCCGCGTACAGCTCCATCGCCCCGAAGTCGGCCGTGCGCGACGACGGGTCGCCGCGGTCGACGATGCGCACGAAGACCGGGAACCCCTCCCATGACTCGGGCGTCTCCGACCACGGCGGCGTGTAGATCACCAGGTTGAACGAAGTCACGCCCATCCGGTCGCGGTAGCACTCCAGCACTTCGTAGATGCGGTCCTTCAGCGAAGTGGAGACGAACGGCGCGAACAGCAGCACCTCGTTCTCCTTCTTGGGCGTCAGGTTGGCGATGACGCGCGTCCCGTCCTTCTCGAACGCGCAGCCCACCGACTGGTGCGCCAGGAACAGGTCCGTGAAGTAGTTCGCCCGCTCGTGCGCCTGGTACACCGACGCCGACCGCCGCAGATGCTCGACGGCGGCGTAGTGCATGCCGCGGCCCATGATCACCTGCGCGTGTCCGTGCAGCAGGGAGGCTCCCGCCCGCCACAGGCAGTTCCACAGGAAGACGTAGTACTTCGCCTCCGGGTCCGACGCGTGCGCCAAGTCGCCCCAGCGCCCGCCCGTGTCGACGTAGTCGTGCACCATCTCGCGCGTGAAGCGAAGCGGGTGCTTCTCGTTGAAAACGACCAGCCCGTGGAAGCCGTCGAACTTCGCGATGTTGCTCGCCGTCACGCAGTACTTCCCGCGCACGCGCCCGAACAGGTCCTCCGGCGTCCCGTTGTACGGGTCCGCCAGCGGATCCGGGGGCCCGTCGTTCAGCTCGCTGTCCAGGTCGATCTCGTGGTGCCACATCGGCCGGCTCGACCGCAGCCAGTTGAACAGCACGCCCTCCAGCGTCACCCGGTTCGTGATCTTCACAATCTTCTGCTGGCGCGTCGCCTCGACGTCCCCGAACTGCTTCTCGATCCACGGCACCATCGCGTCCGGCGGCACCAGGCCGCCCATCGTGCTGCTCACGTCGAAGATCCGGTCGAAGCGCGCGTGCTCGTCGTGCGGCAGACCCGCGGCCAGCTCCTCGATCTGCACGATGCTGTAGTCCTGCTGGATTGCCATCCGTTCCACCCCTGCTGCGCCCGCCCGGGCACGTCCTCTCCGTTACAGTATGAACGTCAGGGAAATACCGACGTTCCAGTAGCTGGCGGGCCAGATTCAGCCCGATTCCTGCATTTCATCAGTGCTTGAAGTGGCGCACGCCCGTCGCCACCATCGCCATCCCGTGCGCGTCGCACACGGCGATGCTGTCTTCGTCCCGGATCGACCCGCCCGTCTGGACGATCGCCGACACCCCCGCCGCCGCGCACACCTCCACGGTGTCCGGAAACGGGATCAGCGCGTCCGACGCCGACACAGCCCCCCGCGCCGGCTCTCCCGCCTGCGCGCAGGCCAGCCGCGCGCTCTCCACCCGGTTCGTCTGCCCTGCCCCCATCCCGATCATCACCCGGTCCTTCACGATCACCACGGCGTTCGACTTCACGTGCTTGCAGCACGTCCAGGCGAACCGCATGTCCGCCAGCTCCGCCTCCGTCGGCTGCCGCCGTGAGAGCACGCGCAGCTCTGGCGGGTCTACCGCCAGCCGGTCGTACTCCTCCACGAGCATCCCGCCGGCCACGCCCCGGTATTCAAGCGCCCGCGACCGCATGTCGACCGGCGGCGCCTCCAGGATGCGCACGTCCTTCGACTTCGACAGCAGCTCCACCGCCCCCGTCGTGAAAGACGGCGCGATCATAATCTCGACGAACAGCCGTTGCCCGCTGGTCGGGTGCTTCGTCGCCCGGATCGTCTTCGCCAGATCCTCGTCGACCGGCCGATTGATGGCAATGATGCCGCCGAACGCCGAGATCGGGTCCGCCGCGAACGCGCGCGCGAACGCCTCCGCCAGGTCGTCGCGGCTCGCGATCCCGCACGGCGTCATGTGCTTCACGATCACGACCGCCGGCTCGTCGAAGTCACACGCCGCCGCCCACGCGGCATCGGCATCCAGGATGTTCACGTACGACAGCGCCTTGCCGTTGAGTTGGCGCGCATTCACCACGCCCTCGGGCGTCCGCGCGCGCGGGTCTACCTGCCGGTACAGCGCACCGAGCTGGTGCGGGTTCTCGCCGTAGCGCAGATCCTCCTTCTTCTCGAGCGCGATGGTCAGGTGGTCCGGGAACGGCTCCTCTTCACCGCGCAGGTACGTCGCGATGATCGTGTCGTAGGTCGCCACGTGCTGGAACGTCTTCACCGCCAGCTTCCGCCGCCAGTCGATGGGCACGTCGCCCGTACGCAGCGCGTCCAGCAGGTCGTTGTAGTCGGCGGGATCCACCACAGGCAGTACGTGCAGGAAGTTCTTCGCCGCCGCGCGCAGCATCGTCGGCCCGCCGATGTCGATCTGCTCCAGCGCGTCCTGCAGCGTGACGCCCTCCCGCGCGACCGTCTCCTGGAACGGGTACAGCCCGCCCACGATGACGTCGATGAGCTTCAGGCCGTGCTCATCGAGCTGCGCCAGGTGCTCGGGCTTGTCGCGCCGCGCCAGGATGCCGCCATGCACGCCCGGGTGCAGCGTCTTCACCCGCCCGTCCAGGATCTCCGGGAAGCCCGTCAGGTCGCTTACCGGGTGAATCGCCACGCCCGCCTCGTGCAGGATGCGATAGGTGTTGCCGGTCGCGTACATCTCGACGCCCAGGCCTTCCAGCCCCTGCGCCAGCTCCACGAGCCCGGTCTTGTCATACGGTGCGAGGATGGCGCGAAGTGGCATCACTCTCGAAGGCTCCCTGTCGTCGCCGGCATCAATTCGAGACGAAATGCCCACCCATCGATCTCAGTCCGAGAGGCGTCACCCTCACGGTTCGATCAGGGTCATCGGTACATGTGCCCAGTCGCCAACCGCCAATGCCGTTTCGTTCGGAGATCTCCAGTGCCGAGTCCACATGCGCTTCTGGCACGATCGCGACAAAGCCAATCCCCATGTTGTACGTCAGATACATGTCGGACGGCGAGACATTACCCCCCGCGGCGATCATTGCGAATACGGGTGGAATCTCAGGCAGCCGCTCGATGTCGAAGCCCACACGGGCGTCGATTCGCCGGAGGTTCAGGAAGCCATCGCTCGTGATGTGCGCCAGAGCGCGCACGTCGGTCTTCGCAAGAAGCTCCAATGCCAGATCCACATAGATCGTCGTCGGCTCTAGAAGCTCTTCACCCAGGGTTCGACCGAATTCTGCCACGTGCTCATGAAGGCGAGATGTTCGTTCACCGAGCAGTATCTCTCGGGCCAGAGTGAGACCGTTGCTGTGGATCCCTGAACTCGCGAACCCAAGGATCGCATCTCCCGGCTGAACGCGAGCGCCACTTAGCACCTTGCTCACAGGTACCGTTCCAACGCAGGTCCCAACGAGGTCAACTCCACGGACCATTTCACGTAGCTGGGCAATCTCACCACCAGGAATGCTGACGTGGGCTAGTTCAGCTCCACGAGCAAGACCCACCGCCAGCTCGGACAACAACCTGCCATCTGCCTTCTCGATCGCGACGTAGTCAGTCATGGCAACGGGCTCTGCACCAACACACACGATGTCGTTGACATTCATCGCCACACAGTCGATGCCGACCGTGTCATACTTTCCTAGCAGCTCGGCGATGATGAGCTTGGTTCCGACTCCATCTGTGGTGATCGCCAAACCTAGGTCGTTCCCGAGATCGAGAACATTGGCGTAGTAGCCAAAGTCCAATACGTTGCGTCCCGAACTGGGGCCGCGATGGGCGAACGTACTGCGAAGAACGTCGAGCATTCGCGGGAAATCCCGCAACTCCTCGGTGGTCTTGACTCCCGCTTGCCCGTAAGCCGACGTCATGGAGAACTAACCATTCGATAGGACTTCAAAGGGCTGCATGCACATCTGCGTTCCGAATCGCACCGTAATAGAACAACGCCCAGCCTTGACCGCCTGCACCACCCAGACCCTGTGCGCCGAGTCTACGAGTGGGCCGATTCGCTCCTCAACATTACCGCGTTCGAGCGTGACGTTCTCGGGAGGCTTCGCCTCGAATCGACACTGGACAGAACGGCTAGCATGGGCCTCAACCTCGATTTCGATGAGGCTCCCAATGTGAAAAGGCCGAGGTCCACCGACCCTCGGTGGCGACTCGAAGCGGACGATCCGGATCGACTCCGTCTCACCGTGACCATTGCCTCGAGGGCGAGGTGGTAGCACCGTCACAGGCTACACCCGCCGCAACGGTAGCGTGTAGTCGACGTCGTGCCGGTCGACGGAGCCCGCCGGCGGCTCCATGGACAGCTTGTCCATCTGCAGCGGGACAGGCCGCGGGTACTCACCAGTGAAGCACGCCATGCAGAGCTTGTCGCGCTCCGACTGCACGGCGCTCACCAGCCCCTCCGGGCTCAGGTACCCCAGCGAGTCCGCGCCGATGTGCTCGCAGATCTCGTCGATCTTCTTCCGCGCCGCGATCAACTCCCAGCGCGTGCCCATGTCCACGCCGTAGAAACACGGGTGCGTGATCGGCGGGAACGTCACCCGCATGTGCACCTCGCGCGCCCCAGCCTTCCGTAGCATCTGGATTACCCGCGGCGTCGTCGTCCCACGCACGATGCTGTCGTCGACCACTACCACCCGCCGGTCCTGCAGCACCTCGCGCAGCGCATTGAACTTCACGTTCACCCCCACCTCGCGCAGCCGCTGGTCCGGCTGGATGAACGTCCGGCCCACATACCGGTTCTTCACCAGCCCCTGCAGGAACGGGATCCCCGAAGCCTGCGAGTAACCGATCGCCGCCGGCGTCGACGAGTCCGGCACGTCGATCACGATGTCCCCGTCCGCCGGGTGCTCCTTCGCGAGCTGCCGGCCCAGGCTCAGCCGCAGCGGGTACACCAGCTTCCCGTCCAGCACGCTGTCCGGCCGCGAGAAGTACACGTACTCGAACACGCAGAACGCCTTGCGCTCGCTTTCGCCCAGCGGCTTGAAGCTCTGCAGCCCCTCCGCGTCGATATAGATCACCTCGCCCGGCTCCACCTCGCGGATGAACGTCGCGCCAAGGTGGTCGAACGCACACGATTCCGACGCCATCACCCAGCCGCCGTCGATGCGGCCAAGCGCCAGCGGCCGGTTGCCCATCGGGTCGCGCGCCATCATCAGCGCGTCCGGCGTGATCACCGCCAGGCAGTACGAGCCATTGAGCTTGCGCATCACGTGCGCCCAGCGCTCTTTCCAGTCCGCGCCCGGCGCGTTCGCCAGCATCTGCGCGATGACCTCGCTGTCGCTGCCCGTCGTGAACGTCATGCCGTCCAGCAGCAGCTCCGCCCGCAGCTCCCCCGCGTTCACGATGTTGCCGTTGTGGCCCAGCGCCAGCTCACCGTGCTGGCCCCACACCCGGAAGGGCTGTGCGTTCTCCGCGCGCGAGGCGCCCGTCGTCGAGTAGCGCGTGTGGCCGACCGCGAAGGCGCCCGGCAGATAGCTCAGGTCGTCCTCATCGAAGACCTGCGAGACGAGGCCCATGCCGGTCTTGAGGTGGAGGGTCCGCGAGTCGGATGTGGCGATACCCGCGCTCTCTTGCCCCCGATGCTGGAGGGCGTAGAGGCCGAAGAAGGTGATCCTTGCGACATCCTCGCCCGGCGCATATACGCCGAAGACGCCGCACGCCTCCTTAAGCGTTGGGAGCACACCAACCTCCTGCCCAAAGGCAGCTGCTCCGCAGAAGGTGCCCACGGGGCTCGCGTTCCTCGTAGCGCGGGCTTGCAGCCCGCGTGCCCAGCCCGTCGGGTCCCTCTGGGTTCATATGGTATCAGCCTTCGCCGCGAAGATCGAGGCGAGACGTGGGACATGGCACCCGGGGAAGTGGGATCGGCCATGGCCCAGCTGAATCGCCCGCCGCGAAGCCGCCAGCTACAATCAGTCCCGTGACCACTCCCGCCTCCCGTCTCCCGCTTCCCGCGTCCCGCTGCCCATCTCTCACCCCCCACCTCCCACGTCTCCCATGAAGGTCCTCTTCAACCTCCACCAGGGGAACATGTACTCCGGGGGCCAGGGCGTCTACACCGCCGAGGTCACCCGCGAGCTGGCCCGCCTGGGCCACGACGTCCACCTCATCGTCGGCCCGCCCTGGCCCGACACCGACCCCGCCGTCACCGTCCATCGCGTCCCCTCGTACAGCGTCTACCGCCTGCTCGAGACCTCGCGGTTCTTCTTCTACGGCCGCAACCCGAAGAGCTTCTTCCACCCCCTGAACTTCTACGAGCTGGCGACCAGCCGCGCGGGGCAATTCAGCGTCATGTCCGCATTCTCCTGGCGGGCGTTCATGAAGTGGCGCGAGCTGCAGCAGCGCTACCAGTTCGACATCGTGCACGACGTACAGGTGCTGGGCTACGGCACCTGGATGATCCACGCCAGCGGCATGCCCGTCGTCGCCAACATCCACCACCCGCTCTCCATCGACCGCCTGAACCAGATGAGGCAGGCCACCCGCCTGGGCTGGATGTTTCGCGTGCAGATGTTCTACCCCTTCTGGATGCAGGAGTTCGTCGCCCGCCGCATGGACCGCATCGTCACCGGCTCCCGCAAGTCGCGCGAGTCGGTGCAAAGGGCGTTCGCCCTGCGCGACGACCAGATCACCGCCATCCACGACGGCGTCGACACCAACGTCTTCCGCCCGATGCCGGACGTCCCGAAGAAGCCGAACATGATCCTGTTCGTCGGCAACAGCGAGGACCGCAACAAGGGCGCCAAGTTCCTCATCGAGGCGGTGAAGATCCTGAAGGACCGGGGCGTCGATTTTCACCTCGTCTTCAAGGACCGCCTCGATGCCGAGATGGCCCCGAAGCTCGCCACCGAGCTGGGCGTGCGCGACCGCATGACGTTCGTCGGCCGCCTGCCGGTCGAGGAGCTGGCCCGCCTCTACAACGAGGCCGAGGTGCTGGTCTCACCCTCCGTGTACGAGGGCTTCGGCCTGCCCGCGGCCGAGGCTAACGCGTGCGGCGTCCCCGTCGTCGCCACCACCGCCGGCGCCTTTCCCGAGGTCATCGCCGACGGCCAGACCGGCATCCTCGTCTCGCCCGGCCAGGCCCAGCCCCTCGCCGACGCCATCGAGGCGCTCCTGCGCGACCCCGCCCGCCGCCGCGCCCTGGGCGCCGCCGGCACCCGCCGCATCGCCGAGCACTTCTCCTGGCGCGTCACGGCCGAAAAGACGGTCGCCCTGTACGACGAAGTCCTCTCGCAACGTTCGTAGCTCGCCAGAGGTACAATCGCCATGCAGGGCGGAAGAGCTGATCCGCATGTTCCGCGTCATTCTCGCCTCAATCGTCATTGGCTCCCTCACGGCGACTGCCGCAGTGGCACAGGAACCAACCCCTCCGCCCGAACCCATCGGTCGTATCACGCTTTCAGAACGCGCACCCGGCGCGTACCAACTTGAGTTCCACGCCGAGTCAGATCAATCGCCCTACGTGGTGTCCGTACGCACGTCGCGGATCGGCACGGATCAAGGCGTTGGGAGCCAACTACTTGAGCAGAGCGAGCCGGACTTCGCGGTCGACCTGCAACTGCCGCTCGATGGCATGACGCAAGAGGGCTGTTACCGCGTTGGATTCTGGGTCAGCCCCAAGCGCGATCAGTCGGCGTTCGGCGAAGGTGCTAGCGTCGAGACACGTGGCTGCGTCGACGCATCGGGCGCCACGACCTTCCCCGCGTATGACGGCGTCATCGCGCCGCCTCCACCACCTCCGTCTGATGTGCGCGTGGTCCCTCGATTCGACTATTGGGCTATCGAGTGGACCGACAACTCGACGGATGAAGTCTCGTTCTTGCCGCGCATCATGTTCTTCGACAGGCCCTGGGCTGACGGCGGTTCGCAGATTGCGACCCTGACCTTGCCCGAGGTTCCGGCGAATCGGACCGCGGCTTACGGGCTCGGCACGGGCGCCTTCTTCTTCCCGGACGAACCAGCAGAGAGGACCTGTGGGTATGCGATGGTCCTGGTGTTCACAATCGGTCCCGACAGCCCATCGATCTGGCCGGGCAATACCACCGTCCCTGCCTGCTTCGGAGGAAGGACGCTCTCGTTTCCAAGCGTCGGTTCGGGCGACGCATCGGCCGGTACCAGGCCTGCTCTCGTCCTCCTGGTAGGCCTTCTCGCGAGTGGTGCCGCCCTCATGAGGTGTGGAATCCGGGTCTGTAGCCCGCGCCAACGTGAGTGAACTGCTGGCACATTGAGTGTCCACGGAGCACTGGCGAGCGAAATGGTGCATTCGTCCGTTCCATCCGCGGTTTCGGGGGCGCGACGATGGCAGCATGGGTCAGGTCGTACGGCTGTGCCTGCCAGTCCTGGCGCTTGCTTCCGTCGCACTCGCCTCCTGTGGCGGGCGCGATGAACGCCCCACGGTCGAGCCGCCGCGCGCCATCGACGAGCTCTACGCCCGCATAGCCTCGGCGCTCACCCGACCCGACGAGATCCTGTATTCCCGCACCACGGCGACGATCCTGGAGGACGGCGAAGAGCGCCCCGACCATGTGACCGAGTACTGGATCGACGGCACGCAGCGCCGGGCCCGGACGCAGTACACGCTCGACCCGTCCGTCGATTCGTACGACCGCGCGAGATCGACAACCGAGATCTACGCCGACGGCTTCGTATACCAGCCTGATGACGAAGATGAGGCGCTGCGCCATGAATACGACAAGCGCTGCCCGGGAAGCGACGACTTCCTCATCGCCCTCCTGCTGGAATGCGCCATGGACTATGGCTACTCGCTCGGACCGCCCATGCTCGCAGGAGATCGGAAATACGAGGGTGACGAGGCGCTCGCCATCGTCCAGGAGACCGAAGAAACGTACGATGGCTTCGTTGTAACTGCCTTCATCGACCCATCGACGTTCCTGCCCATCGCAAAGACCGCCGAGATCATCGGCGAGTCCGGTGTGACGACCCGCTACACCACCGAATACCGCCATGACTTCGTCGATCCGGACAGTCTCGAGGCCTCGTTCTTCGACCCGCGCACGATCGGCTACGGCCCGCCTCCATCGTTGGAACAAACACTCGACGTGCAGGGCCGTGATGTTCCGGTGTACTGGGTCGGAGAGGAGTACGTCACCGACTCTGGTGATGAGTACGTGCTCGCGAGATTGCCGCAACCGCTTTTCGGCGAGCGCACCGTGCTGGTCTATGAGACGCCGGGCGGATCGTGGGCCTTCGAGATCCTCGTCTTCAGCCCCGATTCTTGGGATGCATTCCTGCGCTCCGACATGGGTGTCAGACTGATGAATCGCGAGTGTGTGCCGCAGTCGACCCTCTCCGGCGGAGACGTTCAGATCTTCACGATTCCGTGGCCGGAGTTCCCGGTCTCGGAGACGCCACAGACTCCGGAAGAAGTGTGCGATCTGGTGGTGGCGACGGAGCCGGTGCTCGTCCGGTGGGGCCACTTGGCCGTGGTCGAGTTCGACGATGCTGTCGTAGCCGTTGGCGGTGTAGCTCGTGGTGCGGAAGATCCGCCGGAGCGCGAAGCGGATCTGGCTCTCCTCGCGAACGTGGTGCGTGACCTGCAGCGCCGCTGAGTCGCCACCGCGGGAGGCAACATCCTCTGACGCACTCGGCTCAGTCGTCCGACGGCGGCTCGATCGGCGTCGTCAGCAGCGCGCGCCCGATCCAGAACGCGATGTACAGCACGCCCAGCGTCCCCGCCAGCACCGGCAGCGCCAGCGCCATGTAGCTCCGCCGTAGGATACCGACCGTGAAGAACAGCCCCGCGGCGGCGCTCGCGATGCAGATGATCATGCCGGCGGACCGTGAGCGTTCTGCTCCCATGGCGGAGTCTCCTTGTGGCGATGTGGGTGTCCGGAGCGTTATATCACGAGCACCCAGTTCGGGCACGGGCGTGGAATCTGTCCCCCTGTCCCTGCGCCCTATCCCCTACTGCCCATTCCCTCGAACTCAACCCACGCCGCCATGTACTCCATGATCACGAACACGTTCCCCGCCCGTCGCAACCGCCCGCACATCCGGAATCCCGCCCGCTCGAACGCCCGCTGCGCCCGCAGGTTCCAGTCCAGCGTCTTCAGATACACCCGCCGGAACCCCGTCGTCCGGAAGATGTGCCGTACCGCCGTCGCCACGGCATCGCGCCCGTACCCGCGGCCCCAGCAGTCCCGCTCGCCGATCGTGATCCCCAGCTCCGCCTCCCGGCGGATCGCATCGATGTTGTAGTACATCACGTTGCCGATGTGCCGCCCGTCCGCGTCCTCGATCGCCAGGCTGCGACGGTACGGGCTCGGGTACAGCAGGTCGTCGCGGTACAGCGCCAGGTAGTCGTTGAACGTCGCCGAAAACGGCCGTGCCGCGTCGAACGAAGCCAGCTCCATGTCCGTCCGCCAGCGGAAGTCGTCGTGCGCGTCGCCCATCCGCTTGCTGCGAAGCACCACCATCTCGCCGCGCGCCACTTCGCCTTCGACGATCGTCGTCATAAGGCGGCCCCCGCGGCGGCGCCGTCTCCCATCTCCTCGATCGCGTCCAGCGCCCGCCGCACGACGTGCGCCTCGTTCCGGTACGTCATCAGGCGCAGTGCTTCTTCAACGGCGAACCACTCGACCTGGTCGTACTCGCCGTCGTGCTGCTCCACGCCGCCTGTGCCGTCGGGCTGCATCAGGTAATGGTGTACCGTCTTCTCGAACCGCACGCCCTGCGAGGGCCGCGCGAACTCATACTCGATCGTGCCCAGATCCAGCACGATCGTCACCCCCAGCCCCGTCTCTTCCGCCACCTCGCGCAGCGCCGTCTCCGGCAGCGACTCATCAGGCTCAGGCGTCCCCTTCGGCAGCGCCCACAGGTGCTCCGCCATCCGCCCGCACAGCACGATCTCGACCCCCGCCGTGCCGCGGCGGAACACCACGCCCCCGGCGGAGACGGCCTGCTCGGCGCGAAGGTCGGAGTAGCGCGCGGTCACTCGTCTTCCCCTTCTTCGCCATGATCGGCACCATCGCGGTCCAGGTAGAGCTTGAACGCCATCGGGTCGTCAAGGAAGTCCGCCGTCGCCAGCGCCTCCGTCACAGCGTCCAGGACCCGCTCGTCATCCGTCTCCGCCGCCAGTGACTGCAGCAGAGACTTCGCCGCCTCCCCGCCGATCTGCCCCAGCGCTCCGATCGCCGCCTCTTGCACCTCGGCGTCTTCGTCCGCCGTCAGCTCGGCAAGTTGCGGCACCGCCTCCTCGTCCCCCATCTCGCCCGCTGCCGTCGCCGCCTCGAACCGCATCTCCGCATCTTCCGACACCATCTCGTCGAAGATCGACGGCAGCCACTCCGGGTCGGCGCTGCGGCCCATCGCGTGTACGGCGCTGATCGCCAGCCGCCGGTCCCCGCTGGCATACGCGTCGCCGATGAGGTCGTGCACCCACTCCAGGCTGCGCACACCCAGCGCCTCCACCGCCCGCCCCCTCACCTCCACGAGCTGCGACTCGTCGTTGTATACGGACCGCAGCGCCTCCTCGATCTCCGCCGTCAACGCGTCGGACTCCTGGTTCAGCTCGGCCCGCGTCAGGAACACGCCCAGCCCCGCCGCCGCCTCGCCCCGCACCAGCGCCTCCGCGTCGTGCAGCATCCCGATCAGCCGGCGCGCGAAGTCGCCCCTGCTGCACTCCCACAGCGCCTTGATGGACTGCGAGCGCACCTGCACGTCGGAATCGTCGAGACCGAGGATGAACACGGCGTCGAAATTGAACTCGACGTTGTCCTCCGCCAGGTCGGCGAGGATGTCGATCACCTCGCGACGGCGCTGGATGCTCAGCCCGCGGAAGACGCCGGCGAACAGCGCGAGATCGTCGTCAGCGATCGCGCTGAGCTGCGCGAGCGACGTCGCGACCGGTGCGTGTTCCGGGTCCTGCAGATCCGTGATCAGCGTATCCAGCGACAACGACAACACCTCGCCTGTTCGTAGTCTAGATCAGGCGTCGCACGTTGTCAGCACGCCTCACTCATCGCGCCCGCGCGTCGTTGACGCCACCGGCTCGCCGCCGCTCGCGAGCGACGACGCGCCGTGAGCGCCCGTGGTGACCGGCGAGCGTCCGGATAGCCGCACGCGCACGATGGCGCGCAGCACGCTCCACCCCACCGACGGGCTCAGCTTCTTGCCCTCGTCGACAGAACGCGGGTTATAAGTAACCGGCGCCTCGACGATGCGATGGCCGTCGCGCAGCAGCCGGCACGTAATCTCGGCGTCCAGGTCGAAGCCGTTACAACGCAGATCCAGCGTGCGGGCGATGTCGGCGCGCAGCACCTTGTAGCAGGTCAGGATGTCCGTCAGCCGCGTCAGGAACAACACGTTCGTTGCCCAGGTCAGCCCGAAGTTACCCACGTAGCCAACCCACGGCGTCGTCCCCTTCCCCCGCCCCTTGAACCGCGACCCGAACACCACGCCCGTCCGCCCCTCGACGATCGGCGCCAGCAGCGACGGGATCTCGCCGGGATCCAGCTCCAGGTCGGCATCCTGCACCATCACGATGTCGCCCGTCGCGCGCTCGAACCCCGTCCGCACCGCCCGCCCCTTCCCCCGCGCCGCATCCTCCAGCACCAGCACCAGCTCGTCGGACGCCGGCAACGCCAGCAGCGCCTCCCGCGTCCCGTCCGTCGACGCCCCGTCGACGACGATCAGCTCCTTCGGCATCCCGCAGTCCACCGCCCGCACGCGCTCGATCAGCGCAAGCACCGTGTCCCGCTCGTTCCGCACAGGGATGACAATCGACAGCTTCATGCTGGCAGGGACTATACCGCAGGCCATCAGTCCCGAGCCGAAGGCTCCGGCGTCGCCGCCGCCGTGGAAACGGGCGTCGGAGTGTCAGTCGCGCTCAGGGCGGCGACCGGCGTCACCGGGGCCGGGCGGTCATCGATGCGGCGGCCGATGGCGTAGCCGATCGCGCCAGAGATGACCACGATTCCGACGAAAAACGGGACGAGGCGATACATGGCGCGTCTCCATCAGGACGGCCCTACGCGTGGCGCTCCGCCAGCAGCCGCGCCGCGTCTTCCAGCTGCTCGATCCTGTCGATCGCCAGCCACTCCCCCTCGAACGGGTACGCGCCCACCGCCCGCCCCGCCGCCAGCAGCCGGTTGATCAGGTCCGGGATGTCGAAGAACTCGCCCGCCGGGATCACGTCGAGCGCCGAGGGCTGCACGGCATAGATCCCCGCGCTCACCGTATCCGTCACCGACGGCTTCTCGACGATACCCGTGATCCGCCCGCCCTCCACCTGGATCACGCCGTACGGATGCTGCAGCACGTGCTCGCGCGTCGCCACCGTGATCTCGTTGCCTGCGCGACGGTGCGCGTCGACGAACGCCCGCATGTCGAGGTCGGTCAGAATGTCGCCGTTCATCACCAGCAGCGGCTCGCCGGGTGGCAGCGTCACGGCGTCCCGCACCAGCGCCAGCGGCCCCGCCGTCCCCAGCGGCTGCGTCTCCCGCACGTACTCGATGCGCACGCCCAGGTGCGAGCCGTCGCGAAAGTACGTCTCGATCAGCTCCGCCCGGTACCCGACGGCGATCACCAGGTCGTCGAACCCCGCCGCCTTCAGCCGGTCGATAATCTCCTCGAGGATCGGCTTCTCGCCGATAGGCAGCAGCGGCTTGGGGATGGTGTACGTCAGCGGCCGCAGCCGCACGCCCCGCCCTCCCGCCAGGATCACCGTTTTCATACCGCGCACCAACATCGATCCGCAGCGCGGGCCGCGGCGCGGACTTTCATCCCGCATGTTCCCCGCCCGGCGCCACGCGGTGTTCCCCCTCCAGGACCCGCAGCGGGGGGGGGGGGGGGGGCCGGGGGGGGGGGGGGGCCCCGCCCCGGCGGGGCCG
>CAYJMG010000029.1:0-17376 GCA_964371355.1 uncultured Dehalococcoidia bacterium | reverse complement strand
CGCGGGCTTTCAGCCCGCGTGTTCTCCGTGGCCCACCAGGCTCGATCGGCATCCTCAGCCTCACGCCGCCCCTACTCATACGGCGTACTCCCTCGGCCGAAACAGCTCCGGGTGCTCGCGCACCCACTCCACCGTCCGCCGCAGCCCCTCCTCCAGCGTGGTCTCCGCGCGCCAGCCCGCCAGACGGTCCGCTTTCGAGCTGTCCGACAGAAGCCGCGTCACCTCGCTCTTGCTCGGCCTCAGCCGCTGTTCGTCCGTCTCCACGCCCAGGTCGCGCCCGGTGATCTCGCCCACCTTCTGCACGATCTCGCGGATCGTCACCTCGCGCCCCGAACCGGCATTCACCACTTCGCCGGCCGACGCGTCGGACCCGCCAATCTGCACGAACGCCCGCGCCGTGTCCTCCACGAAGGTAAAGTCGCGCCGCGTGTCCAGCGTCCCCAGCTTCAGCGTCTCCCCCGCCACCGCCTGCGACACGATCGTCGGAATCACCGCCCGCGCCGACTGTCGCGGCCCGTACGCGTTGAAGGGCCGCACGATCGTCACCGGCAGCCCGAACGACCGGTGGAAGCTCAGCCCCAGCGCATCGCCCGCAATCTTCGTCGCCGAGTACGGCGACTGCGCCTGTAGCGGGTGATCCTCGTCCATCGGCACCCGCACCGCCGAGCCGTACACCTCGCTCGTCGACGTCAGCACGACGCGCTCCAGCGTCCCCAACTCTTTCGCCGCCAGCAGCACGTTCGACGTCCCGCCGACGTTCGTGTCGATGACCTCCTGCGGGTGCTCGTACGAGTACGGGATGCCGATGAGCGCTGCCAGGTGGAACACCGCGTCGGCGCCCCGCGTCACCTCGCGCACCGCGTCGAAGTCGCGCACGTCGCCCAGCGTGATCGCCACGCCCGACAGCACATCCTCAGGCAGCAGGTCCAGGCAGCCACGCTGCCCGCGGGAGGTGTACCGCAACATCGCGCGCACGCTCGCGCCTTCGCGAACGAGCTGCTCGACCACGTGGCTGCCGATGAATCCGCCGGCACCGGTGACGACGACAGTCTTACCTGCGAAACGCACGCCACCCCCGGTTCACAAGCCGGACGACCAGCCCGGCCAAGGCGATCAGCGCAAGTATGACGCAAACCAGGGCCCACATATAGAGCGTGAAATACAGCGCGACCTTGAACGGCGCGTCCGTCGTCAGCGCGATCGCGAACGCCAGCAGCGGCGAGGCGGCGAACAGCCAGACCGAAAGCCGCAGCCAGTGCGAGGCGAGCGGGTTCACGGCGCCGGCGTGCCGTACGTGCGCAGCACCGACATCAGCGAGCGCTCGCCTGCCACCGTCCGCCACTGCGCGGCGGTGAGGCGCCATAGCGCCGCGAAGCCGGTGGAGGCGAACACGGCGATCGGGATGTACATGGCGTAGTGGTACCGCGGGTCGCCGATGAACAGCACGCCGAAGATCAGCATGTAGAACGGCACGATGCCGAAGACGGCCCAGAACCGCGGATCCCTCGGCCGCCACCAAAGCCGCGCCGACGCCAGCGCCACCGCGATCAACCCGACGAATGCGAAGCTCGACAGGCGGATCAGCTTGTCCGCGCCCTCCGCGCCCAGCCAGGGCTTGTTGCTCTGCACCCATGTCACGCCGGATTCGTCGCTGCGGAACAGGCGGTACAGCCGCTTCGGGACCAGCCGTAGTTCGTCGACCGGGTGGTTCAGCGCCCACTCGCGCGCCAGTCGCGACCCCTCTTTGTTCGACTCCAGTTCCAGCTCCTTGCGCGGCAGGTCGCTGAACTGCGCCTCGAGCTGTCCCGTCGCGATCAGGCTCGGTCCGCCATCCGTCTCCGGATTGTGGCCCTGGTACATCACCCGCCCCGCCCCCGTCGTCCCCACGATCAGCTCGTCCATCGTGATCGCGTTGCGCACCGTCCACGGCACAACGATCATCGCCGCGCCCGCGGCCAGCGTCCCAAGCGGAAGCGCCGCCTGCCGCCGGTATCGCCACAACACCAGCAACGCCAGCACGCCGCCATACGCCAGGAACTCCCCGCGCACGAACCCCGCGAACGCCGTCAGCGCCCCCAGCCCGAACACCACCACCAAGGGCCACACGCCGGATACCCGTGCGCCCGGGGCGAGCACGCCAAACACCGCGATCGCCAGCACCGACGCGAGCAGGAACCCGAAGTACGTCTCCGACAGCAGCACCGTCGTGAACAGCACGTGCGACGGCAGCACTGCGATACACAGCCCCGCGAATACCGCCGCCGTCAGGTCGAACAGCCGCCGCGCGATGAGGAACACCAACCCGGCGGTCGCCGCGCCGAACAACACGTTCAACAGCTGTCCCGCGGCCACCGAGTCGCCCGTTAGGGCGTACACCACTGCGAGCGTCAGAGGGTACCCCGGCGGCCACAACGCCGTCGGGCTCAGCTCCTGCTCGTCGGGATAGATCCGGCTGCCGTCCGCCGCCACCCACACGGTCGGGTCGAACACGTACCCGTCGCCGTCCGCCAGGTGCCGTGCCGTCGTGTCGTACCACACGCTGTCGTCGTAGCGGCCGTCGCGCGGGTCCGGGTGCACGTACCCCAACGCCGCCAGCCGCACGGCCAGGGCGATCGCGACCACGGCCAGCAGCCACTTGCCGTCGGCCGACGCGACGTAGCGGCGCCCATGCGAGATCAGGCTGCCCCCCGTGATCTCTTGCGCGGACTCGCCTTGCGCTCCTGCGCGGTGAGGACCGTCCCCCTTCCGGTTTCTTTCAGGTATTTCAGAATCGCCATTCGCGCCAGCGTCGACGGCCCGACCCCTTGTGACTTCGCTTCACGCGCTAACAGCGTCAGGATGTCTGGTTCAAGTCGCACAGTCATCGGTTTCTTCTTTTGGGAATGGACCATGAGAAACTCGATGTCTTCCTCCATCTCCTCGAATTCGTCTTCGTAGTCCGCGCTGTCATGCGTATCCCAGAACTCCGCTTCCTCCTCGATCGTCATCTTCGAAAAGTCCGGCAGTCTAGCGCGTTTGCGTCTGACAGCAGGTGAGGCGTTCTTGTTTGTCATTGGATTCCTCGACATCATCGGATCCTGCGCATGCCGTGGCGCCCGTACTCCCCACGTTCTCGTTTGGTCGCGTCGCGTGCCGTAATCAGCCCGTATTCACCAGCCGTTCTCTGCCCTACAAACACCGTCAGATACCGGCCACTGCGGGTGAGCCCAATGAGTCGCAGCTTCCCGCGCGCAACACGACGCTGGAAGTGGCGGGACTGCACGACCTCCAGTACCTCCTCAAGCTTCACGCCGTGGCGGGCGATGTGCTCCTCGCGATCATCCTCCCAAACCAACTCGATCCGCATCAGGAGACAGCGCTGCTATTGTAATACATTCGCACCTCCCCGGCGCCGATCCCAGAGGCCCACGACGGTCCACGCCGCCACGATCGTCATCAGCGGCACCGCCGGGAAGTGAAACCGCGGGTCACCGAAGAACGCCAGCGGGATCGCCAGGCAGTACAACAGCCCCAGCACGACGATCAGCCGCCGCCAATCACGAGAGAGTGCGAACGCCACGCCGCCCAGCAACACCAGCAGCCCCGTCGCGTAGTAGATGCTGTTCGCCGCGAACGCCAGCACCTCGCGGCGGAACCCGGGGATGAAATAGTCGTTCCCGTACGACTCCGCTGCCCAGATCCCGTCGTCGTCCTTGTACAGCAGCCAGTACGCCTTCTGCGCGACCAGCTTCGGCATCCGCGCCGGGTGCGCCAGGACGTCCTTGATCGCGATCTTCGTGCCCTCGCGGTTCCGCTCGATCTCCACCTCGTGGGGCGGCAATCCCTCCGTCCCCTCGAAGCACTTGCCTTGCAGCGTGAAGGCCCCCTGCGCCCCGTAGAAGTTGCCGATGCACAGGTCGTCGCCCACGTTCGTCGACGGCCCCACCAGCGTCCCGAACGCAAGCGAATTCCGTACCGACCACGGCACAATAAGCACCGCCACGCCCGCCCACACGATCAGCGCCTGCCCTACCGCTCGCTTCCACGAGCCGAGCTGGAACAGCCACACCACCAACAGCACTGCCGGGAACATCAGCGTGATCCCGCGCGTCATCGTCGCCGCGCTCAGCAGCAGCCCCACTGCGAACAGCCAGGGCCAGGGCGTGCCGTCTCGCTTCCACGGATGCCACAGCAACGCCAAGAGCGCCCCGATCCACAGCATCGTGAACAGTGCCTCCGACAGCACCGTCCCCGTGTAGTACACCTGGCTGGGAAAGACCGCGTGCAGCAGCCCCGCCGCCACCGCCACTCGCCGGTCGAACAGCCGCAGCGCCAGCAGGAACACCATCGCCGACGTGATCGCCCCGAACATGCCGTTCGCCATCTTCACGGAGAAGGTGCTGCGCCCCCACCCGAAGATGTCGCCCGCCTTCTTCAGCGCGCCGACCGTCGCCGGGTACCCCACCGGGTAGTACGCGATCTCGTGGCCCGCGCTCGCAAGGTTCGGGTCCTCGGGCCCGGTGTACGCGCCGGGGAAGTCGGCCGGCGGGCGGATGTACCCCTTGCCGTCGGCGATGAACTCGCTGAACAACATATACAGCGAGGGGTCGTTCAGCCCCTGCGGCGGCCGGTCGTTGTACGCGATCCAGGCCGCCCGCGGCACGATCGCCGCCACGAAGATCGCGAGCGCGAGGAGGAGGTCGTTGCGGCGGAGGCGCGGGCGGCGCCCAACAGGGTCGGATAGGGGTTGCGCGAGGGCAGGCTGCTTCGCCCCCGGCCGCGCGGCCGTGTCAACGCTCACGGGCTACAGGGTACAGGCTCGCCTGATTTGCAGGGGACGGCTCTGCGTGGCCGCCCTCGCCGTCACTACCGCGTCGCGTTCTGCTCCGCCATCCGCACCAGGTGCCCGCCGTCGTCCAGCTCCACCACGTAAAACTCCGTCTGGTTCGGCAGCGCCTTCTTCAGCGCCTCGAAGTGCGTGGCCGGTAGCGCCCGCACCTTCACGTCCGGCCCGTACAGCGCAATCCCCACCGACGTCATCCACGTGGGCTGCCAGAACGGATTCGACCACGTCCCCTCTTCGTCGATCACATACACCGTCGACCCGCGCGGCACCGACGGATACTCCTGCCGCAGGTCGTGCGCCAGCAGCTCCCATCGTGCTGTGTTCTTCAGGAATGGCTGCGTCTGGTCGATTGTCTGCCACGAGTACAGCCCGCCCACTGCCGCGATCGCCAGCGCTCCCAGCGCGTAGGCTCCCGGCTTCCACAGTCGCGTCGCGTAGTGGAACACGAACCCCGCCGCCACCGCCACCAGAATCGCGAAGAACGGCGTCGCCATGTAGCTGTACCGCGTCGCCGTCCAGATCTTGCCCGGCACGTACGGCATCACCGCGATCACCATCCCCACCGCCGCGATCCGCGCGATGTTCGGGCCACGCAGCAGGAAGAAGATCGCGAAACCCAGCACCACCGATCCCCACGCCCACTCCATCGCCGACGGCCGCAGATCGATATCGCCCACCGGGTACGCTAGCCGCGACATGTACACGAACGTCTCCAGCGGGATGTGCATCCCCACGCCGTAGAACCCGCCGTCTACACCCTGGCACCCGCATCCGCTCAGCCCGCCCACCAGCAGCACGCCCGAGAGCACAAACGGCGTCGCCTTCAGCGCAAAGTCCAGCGCGTCCCGCCGCTTCGCCAGCGAGTACAGCGCGTAGTACACGACGATCGCCCCGCCCAGCACCACGCCGCCCTCGTTCGCCAGGAACCCCGCGACGAACAACAGGACCGACAGCGCGTACCACCCGACGCGCCGCTCGCCCCCGCTCACGTACGCGTGCAGCGACAGCAGCGACAACATCAACAGGAATTGGCTGAACACGTGAGGGAACGCCGTGATGTACGTCACCGTGTGCACCGCCGACGCCGACACCGCGAACACCATCGCCGCCGCCAGCGCCACGAACACGCGCTTCGTCAGCGACAGCACGAACGCGTACAGCACCACCACCGTGGCGACGTGCAGTGACAGGTTCACGATCCGCCACGCCAGCGCGTTCAGCCCGAAGGCGTGGTACTCGCCCCAGTACACCAGCATCGTCAACGGCCGCCAGTTCGGCGTCATGTCGCGCAGGTACACCACGTCCCGAACATAGTCCGGGAAGCTGCGCGAGCGTATGTCGCCCAGCACCAGGAAATCGTCGCCGAAGAAGTAGTAGTGCATCGTCGGGACGTGGATCCCGATGACAAGGCCGATGACAACGAGGAGTGGGATGTGGCGGGCCGCGGCGCGGAGGACATCGGTCAGGGCCCGGCGTTCGGTCCGCTCGAACAGCGTAATCTGCGTTGCTGCAACGGCCATGCAGTCGCGTCCCCTGCGATAGACCGCGTCAATATACAGGCTTCCCCGTGACGCGCGTCTTGCGGCGATCGTAACATCGGCCCTCTGCCGCGGCAACGCAGGGTGCTCGCACGTGTTAAGCCCCTCTCACCCGCGTCAGCGCGCTTCGACCGCCGGTCCGGCTGCGGGGACCACCTCATCACGCCCGGTCAGCTCCCCGATAGTCAGCGCTGGCCGAGTCCGCTCAATAAGCCCCAGCGCGATCGCCAGAGGCCGCGCCAGCAGCAGGATCAGCGGCACGAACCCCGCCACCACCCACACCGCGATCCATCCCCCGGAGGCGCCCTCCGCCCGCATCGTGTGCGTGACCGACCGCAGCGGCTCACTAATGATGAGTGCCGCGTATGACGCCACGCCCAGCCACGCCAGCGCGCGTGCCGGCCCCACCGCCGCCAGCCGCGACGGCGCCACGGAGAGCAGCACGAAGCACCATGCGGCGAGGCCCCCGACGATCAGCGGCCATTGCAACACCGACAGATACCCTCGGTCGGGAGCGATCAGGCACCCCGCGATGAAGGCGGACGCGCCCATGCCGCCGATCGCAACGTGGGCCGCGGGAGGCGCGAGCCCCGCCAGCCCGCGGGGCCGCGAGGCGAAGCCCACTCCCAGGCACATGCCCGCCGCGAACTCGGCGATCCGGAACGGCGCCCCCATCTCGATCCACGTGCGCCCCCCGAACAGATCGCCGTTCGCCGCCACCATGACCGCCAGCGCCCCCGTGTTCACCACCAGCGCCGACGCCAGGAACAGAGGCGCACCCACCCGCCGCAGCGCCGCGAACAGCGGCGGAAACAGCACGTAGTACTGCACGACCACCAGCACGAACCACAGGGAGCCTTCGGGCGCAAACTGCCACTCCTCGCCAAACAGGCGCGGGAACAACAGCACGCCCGACACGAGCTGCCCCCGGTGAAGATCGATGTCGCCGTTGCGCAGGTAGTCGCCCAACGGCGCCCCGCCGTGCCGCTGCCACTGTGTGAACGCCAGCGCCGCAGCGAACGCGATCGTGATCGCGAAGCCCACCCAGTACGGCGCCAGCAGCCGCCGCAGCCGCCGCGGCAGATGCCGCCACTCGTGCCGCGGCAGCGACCCGCGCCGCGTCGCAACCAGAGACAGCGATATGCCGCTGAGCATCATGAACAGCGGCACGCCCATGTACCCGACGCGCAGCACCGCCTCGCACGCCGCCGCCAGCGCGCCCGGCACGTCCGCGTCTCCTAGCTGCCGGATCACCTCGCGAAACGCGTCCGACTGGTACGGGTACACGTCGGGAAATCGCAGGTCAGTCCACAGGTGGTACGCAATCACCCACACGATCGCGGCGCCGCGTAGGACATCGATGGCGAGAAGGCGGTCCGGGCGCGGCTGCATGGCGTTCCGTCAGTTGGCCAGGGAGTGGTAGCCGCCGCGATAGAACACCAGCGGCTTCGCGTCGGCGTCGACGATGCCCTGGTCGACCACCTCGCCCAGGAAGATCGAGTGGTCGCCCCCGTCCAGCACCTCCTTCACCCGGCATTCCACGTACGCAACCCCGTCCGTCAGCACCGGCGCGCCCGTCACACCGATACGGTACGGCTGCCCGCGCAGCGAGCCGGCCTCCGGCTCCGTGTGCTTCGCGAACAGCCGCGACACCACCTCCTGGTGCTCGCCCAGGACGTTCACGGCGAAGGCTCCCGCACGACGGATGGAGTCGTTCGAGTACGCCGTGCGGTCGACGCAGATCAGCAGCATCACCGGGTCCAGCGAAAGCGACGCGACGGCGTTCGCCGTCATGCCGTGCAGCCGGTCCCCTTCGGCCGACGTGATCACCGTCACCCCCGAAGCGAAGTGGCCGATGATCGTGCGGAACTCGTATGGGTCGACAGCCACGCGCTCCTCCGGCGGTCGATTCTTCGCGGACGCCGGAACTATATCAGCGCCCCCCGTGAGCGTTAGCCGTTCGCGCCAGCCCGGGTGGATCGAGCGCGGCAGGCGTGTCAAAGTGCCGCCGATCCAGATTCACCACCACCACGAGTCACGGGAGTACGGACATGGGCGACAGGCTTGCCGGCAAGAGCGCGTTGGTCACCGGCGCGGGACAGGGCATCGGGCGCGCCATCGCGCTCCGCTTCGCCTGGGAGGGCGCGAAGGTCGTCGTCTCCGACATCAACGACGACGCGGCCCACGCCGTCACCGCCGAGATCGAGACGCCGTCGCTGGTGAACCACTGCGACACCTCGAAGGAAGATGAGGTCAAGAGTGCCATTGACGAGACCATCGCCGCCTTCGGCAAGCTCGACATCCTCGTGAACAACGCGGGCGTCGCCGGCGGCGCCGACTGGGACCGCACCATCGACATCAACCTCAACGGCGTCTACTACGGCCTCAAGCACGGCAGCGAGGCCATGGCGGCCAGCGGCGGCGGTTCCATCATCAGCCTCTCGTCGATGCTCGGCCTCATCAGCGTGCCCTTCCCTGGCGTCGAGGCCTACACCGCGTCGAAGCACGGCGTCGTCGGCCTCACCAAGCACTACGCCACCAACTACGGCCGCCGCGGCGTGCGCGTGAACTGCATCAACCCCGGCTGGATCGAGACCGCCATGACGAAGCCGCTCGTTGACTTCAACCTCACCGACTACATGAACGATAACTCCGCCCTCGGCCGCATGGGCACGCCGGAAGAGGTCGCCGCCGTCGCCCTCTTCCTCGCCTCCGACGACGCCTCCTTCGTCACCGGCGCGTCCTACGTCGTCGATGGCGGCTGGACGGCGCGGTAACCATGCACGTCGAGATCGAGCGCGCGACGGAGGCACAGCGCGAGGCGCTCGCCAACCTGCTTGAGTTCTACTCCTACGACTTCACGGCCTACACGGACTGGGACATCGGCGAAGATGGCCGCTTCGGCTACCGGTACCTGCCCGACTACTTCGAGGACCCACGGCGCCACGCGTTCCTCGTCCGGGTCGACGGCCACTACGCCGGCTTTGCCCTCGTGCGCCAGCTCGACCGCGAGGGCCGGCTCGTCGCCGACATGGCGGAGTTCTTCATCATGCGGCGCCACCGCCGCCACGGCGCAGCCACTGCCGTTGCTGTCCGCGTGTTCGACATGTTCCCGGGGCCCTGGGAGCTGCGCGTCATGCGGGCGAACGAGCCCGCGCAGGCCTTCTGGCGTCGCGTCGCCGCTGACTACACCGGAGCCAACTTCGAGGAGCACTGGATCGACGACGGCGCCTGGTTAGTCATCTCCTTCATCGCCGCCCCTAACCACCAACGACTAACGACTAACCCCCGCCCTACCCCGCATTCACCCCGATCATCTTCCCGATCGTGAACGTCACGGCCGCCGCCCCCGCACCAATCGCGAGCTGACGCACGCCCGCATACAGGAAGTGCCGCCCCGTGAACAACGACACCGACGCCCCCACCGCGAACATCCCCAGCCCGCCCAGGATCACCGACGCCGCGAAGTGCGCGTTCGACGACCCGAAGAACCACGGGATCACCGGCAGGATCGCCCCCGCTGCGAACGCGAAGAACGAACTCAGCGCCGCGCCCCACGGCGACCCCAACCCCTCCGGATTCAGCCCCAGCTCCTCCCGCGCCAGCGTCTCCAGCGCCACGTCGCTGTCCGCCAGGATCCGCGCCGAAAGCGCCTCCGCCTCCTCCTGCGGCAGCCCCTTCGCCCGGTAGATCAGCGCCAGCTCCTTCCGCTCTTCCTCCGGGTCCGCCTCCAGCTCCTCTTTCTCCAGCGCGATCTGCCGCTCGAACAGCTCCCGCTGCGACATCACCGACACGTACTCCCCCGCCCCCATCGAAAACGCCCCCGCCAGCAAACCGGCGATCCCCGCCAGCACGATGAAGCTGCCGTCCGGATTCGCTCCCGCCACGCCGATCACCAGGCTCAGGTTCGACAGCAGCCCGTCACTGATCCCGAAGATCCCCGCCCGCAGCGACCCGCCCGTGTCCACCCGGTGCCAGCGCTCGCCCCGCGCGATCCCCGCGATATCCGTCTCGCCGCCCGGCGAATACAGCGTCGCCAGCGTGCGCGCGTGGGCCCGCTCCGCCCGCGCCATCGGCGGCCCCGCCTCCTCCTGCGCCATGTAATTGTCGAACCCGGTCGACTCCATCGCGCTGACCATCGGCAGCACCGTCCGCGGCCCCAGCCGGTCCGCCAGGAAGCCGATGATGCGCACGCGCAGCGTCGGCCGCACCGCGCCCGGGTCCACGCCAAGCTCGCGCAGCTTGTCGGCCCATCGCTCCACGTGCCCCTTCTCCGTCTCCGAAAGGTCCAGGAAGATCTGCTTTCGCGCCGGGTCCCGTTCCGCCCGCGCCAGCAGCCGGTACAGCTCCACGCCGTCGATCTCGCCCTGGTAGTTCGCGCGATAGCGCTTGATGTCGGCCGCGCTCGCCTTCGGCCGCTCAGTCGCCGGTTCGGTCGCTGTCATGCGATGATCATAGGTGGCACGCCGCGACGCGGCCAATGGCCGGACGGCATGAGGCTGCTACACTCGTCCCGCCGACTTCAACGACAGGAGCATCCCCATGGGCATGCTGGACACCATCCTCAACATCAATCCCGAGCGCATCGCCGTCGCCGAGTTCTTCGGCGCCATCGGCTCGCCCGACAAGACCACCTCCTTCATCCGCATGCTCAAGGCGGTCGAGGAGAACAACCGCATCCGGGCCCTCGTGATCGACATCGACTCGCCCGGCGGCGGCGCAGGCGCCTCGGAGCAGATCCACTCATCCATCACGAAAGTCGCCAAGCAGAAGCCGGTCGTCGCCTTTGTGCGCGGCACGGCCGCCTCCGGCGGTTACATGGCCGCCTGCGCCTGCACGAAGATCGTCTCGCTTCCCATGGGCATCGTCGGCTCCATCGGCGTCATCTCCATGCGCCCCATGCTCTACGAGATGCTCGAGAAGCTCGGCGTCCGCATGGAGGTCACGAAGTCCGGCCGCCTGAAGGACATGTTCAGCAACTTCCGCGAGCCCACCGCCGAGGAGCGCGAGAAAGAGCAGGCCCTCCTCGACTCGGTCTACGGCCAGTTCGTCGCCATGGTCGCCGAATCGCGCGGCCTCCCGGTCGAAAGCGTCCGTCAGCTCGCTACCGGCGAAATCTTCACCGCCGGCCAGGCGAAGGAGCACGGCCTCATCGACGACGTGGGCGACATGGACGACGCCATCGATCTCGCCCAGTCACTCTCGAACATGCCACAGCGCAAGGTCAGCTACATCCGCCCACACCGCAGCCTGCGCGAGCGCCTCCTCACCGGCACCTCGACCGGCCTGGTCGACTCCCTCGCCTGGGCCATCGAAGACCGCCTTGGCACCCGGGCCCCGCAGCTCCGGTAGGCGTACGTCTCGGGCCCGATCCGGCCCATCCCTGGCTGGCAGGTCGGCGCACGTTCGGTCCTCACGCCAGTTCGACCCTGCGCCAAATCGGTACTGAGACATGCGCTAAAGTAGCACTTCCACCCGCGCTAAATCGGTACTGAGACATGCGCTAAACTGGTACTCCCACGCGCGCTAAAGTGGTATCCTTCGGACGCGATGAATCCATTGGAGTACCGTCCGCGCCAGTTGGATCAGCTGGGCGACCGTTTTGTTCAGGGCGTGGTGCTGCACTCCGGGCCGGGCACATACCGCCTCGACGAGCGCGTGACGGCTCTGCCCATCTGCGCGATCTGGGGCGGGTAGTCGGGGGCCGCGGAAACGCGCATCCGCCTACACAAATTGACCGCCCCGCCAATCCCGGGCACCCCCGGCCGCTTGCATAATGGGTGTCCGGTCGGGTAGCATTTGCCGTTTGACTTCCAACCGGCCCATTTGTATACTCCCGACAGGCTAGACAGAACCCCCTTGCCTTTGGAACCCCATGCTCGTCGTCCCTTCTCGGGACTCTTTCTATCTGCGGCAGGTGGCCATCATTAATCGCACTGTAGGAGCGCGCCAGGAATGACTGTCTCTACAGACATCGTCAGCAGCCGGTCGTTGGTTCCCGTTAGCAAGAAGTCGTATGCGCGTATCGCTCACGTGCTCGACATCCCTCACCTGATCCGGATGCAGCTGGATTCCTACGGGTGGTTCCAGCGCGAAGGCCTCCGGGAACTCTTCGACGAGATCTCCCCCATCTCCGATTTCACCGGCACCCGCATGGAGCTGCGCTTCGGCGACTACTCCTTCGGCGAGCCCAAGTACTCCGAACTCGAGTGTCGCGAGCGCGACATGACCTTCAGCGCTCCGCTCCGCGTCAACGTCCAGCTCATCGTCCGCGAGACCGGCGAGGTCAAGGAGCAGGAACTCTTCATGGGCGACTTCCCGCTCATGACCCCCAACGGCACCTTCGTCATCAACGGCGCCGAGCGCGTCGTCGTCTCCCAGCTCGTCCGCTCCCCCGGCGTCTACTTCACCCTGGAGGTCGACCCCACCAGCGGCCGTGAACTCTGCTACGGCAAGCTCATCCCCAACCGCGGCGCCTGGCTGGAGTTCGAGACCTCCAACAAGGACGTCCTCTCCGTGAAGGTCGACCGCAAGCGCAAGATCCCGGTCACCACCCTTCTCCGCGCCATCGACGAAGAGGAGGGCGTGCCCGAGGCCGAACTCGGCACCAACGAGCGCATGCTCGCCAAGTTCGGCGAGCTGGACACCAGCGAAGAGCACCACTACGTCGCCACGACGCTCGAGAAGGAGCCCTGCACGAACAAGACCGAGGCGCTCCTCGAGTTCTACCGCAAGCTCCGCCCGGGCGACCCGCCCACCCTGGAGAACGCGCGCGGCCTCCTGAACTCGCTGTTCTTCAATCCGCGCCGCTACGACCTCGGCCGCGTCGGCCGCTACAAGCTCAGCCGCCGGCTCGAACTCGAGACCGACCAGAAGATCCGCATCCTCGAGCCCCGCGACCTCGAGACCATCATCAAGACGCAGATCAAGCTCAACAACGGCGTCGGCCACCCCGACGACATCGACCACCTCGGCAACCGCCGCGTCCGCGCCGTCGGCGAACTCATCCAGAACCAGTTCCGCGTCGGCCTGCTCCGCATGGAGCGCGTCGTCCGCGAGCGCATGACCATCATCGACCCCGATCAGGCCACCCCCAGCGCCCTCATCAACATCCGCCCCGTCGTCGCCTCCATGAAGGAGTTCTTCGGCGGCTCCCAGCTCTCGCAGTTCATGGACCAGACCAACCCGCTGGCCGAGCTGACCCACAAGCGCCGCCTCTCCGCCCTCGGCCCCGGCGGCCTCTCGCGCGACCGCGCGGGCTTCGACGTGCGCGACGTGCACCACAGCCACTACGGCCGCATCTGCCCCATCGAGACCCCCGAAGGCCCGAACATCGGCCTCATCGGCTCGCTGGCCACCTACGGCGTCATCAACAACTACGGCTTCATCGAGACGCCCTACCGCCGCGTGGTGAAGGAGCTGAAGGCCAACGACTCCCTCTGGGCCGGCCGCTACCTCGCCGAGGATGTCGCCGGCGTCGGCGCACCCGGCACGCTCATCGACGAATCGCTGGCGAAGAAGCTCGCCGCCAGGGGCGACAAGATGGTCCGCTGCCGCCCCTTCGTCAGCTCGCTCATCGAGTACCTCTCCGCCGACACCGAGGACAACTACGTCATCGCCCAGGCCAACGCGCTCCTCAGCGAAGACAACCACTTCCTCGAGGAACGCATCGAAGCCCGCGAAGGCGAGCGCTTCATGATGGAGCCGCCCGACAAGGTCGACTGGATGGACGTCTCCCCCAAGCAGATCCTCAGCGTGGCGACGTCCCTCATCCCCTTCCTCGAACACAACGACGCCCCGCGCGCCCTCATGGGCAGCAACATGCAGCGCCAGGCCGTCCCCCTCGTCCGCCCCGAGACGCCCATCGTCATGACCGGTGTCGAGGCCCAGGCGGCCCAGGACTCCGGTCAGGTCATCCTCGCCGAGCGCGATGGCACCGTCGTCTCCGCCGACGCGCGCGAGATCCTCGTCCAGTACGACGGCGACGGCGAGCCGACGCGCCACCCGCTGCTGAAGTTCGTCCGCTCCAACCAGGGCACCTGCATCAACCAGCGCCCCACCGTGAAGAAGGGCGACCACGTCGGCAAGGGCGACCCGCTGGCCGACAGCAGCTCCACCAACAAGGGTGAGCTTGCCCTGGGCCAGAGCGTCCTCTGCGCCTTCATGTCCTGGCAGGGCTACAACTTCGAGGACGCCATCATCCTCTCCGAGCGCCTCGTCCGCGACGACAAGTTCACCTCCATCCACATCGAGAAGCACGAGGTGGAGTCGCGAGACACCAAGCTGGGCCCCGAGGAGATCACCCGCGACATCCCCAACGTCGGTGAGGAATCCCTCCGCGACCTCGACGAGAACGGCATCATCCGCATCGGCGCCGAGGTCAACAGCGGCGACATCCTCGTCGGCAAGATCACCCCCAAGGGCGAGACCGAACTCACCGCCGAGGAGAAGCTGCTCCGCGCCATCTTCGGCGAGAAGGCGCGCGAGGTGAAGGACACGTCCCTGCGCGTCCCCCACGGCGAGCGCGGCAAGGTCATCGACGTGAAGGTCTTCAAGCGCGAGACCCACGACGAGCTGCCCGCCGGCGTCAACGAGCTTGTGCGCGTCTCCATCGCCCAGCGCCGCAAGGTGTCCGAAGGCGACAAGATGGCCGGCCGCCACGGCAACAAGGGCGTCGTCGCCCGCATCCTCCCGGTCGAGGACATGCCCTATCTCGCCGACGGCACGCCCGTCGACATCATCCTCAACCCCATCGGCGTGCCCAGCCGCATGAACGTCGGCCAGGTGCTCGAAACCCACCTGGGATGGGCCGCTAACGCCCTCGGCTTCCGCGCCATCACCCCCGTCTTCGATGGCGCCAGCGACCGCATGATCGAGGACGAGCTGGGCCGTGCCTGGCTCGGCCAGCAGGCCGATGCCCTCAGCCGCGTCTCGCCCGCCAACGGCGACGGCGTCAACCCGCTCGCCTACGAGCGCCTCGACATCCCCCAGATCGAGCGGTGGCTCACCCAGCAGGGCTACGACGCACGCCAGGTCCTCGACGACCAGAACATCGGCGCCGCCAAGCGCGCCTGCCTCGAACTCTGGCTCGAGACCGAGGTCGGCCTCAAGCGCGTCCGCGGCATCGCGGACGAAAAGCTCGATGAGAAAGTGAACGAGGCGATCGTCGCGGGGTTCGCTCCGCCGACGTGGGGCAAGCAGGTGGTCCTGGACGGGCGCACGGGCGATGCCTTCGACCAGCCCGTCACCGTGGGCTACATCTACATGCTCAAGCTCGTGCACCTTGTCGAAGACAAGATCCACGCCCGCAGCACCGGCCCCTACTCGCTCATCACCCAGCAGCCGCTGGGAGGTAAGGCGCAGTTCGGTGGCCAGCGCTTCGGCGAAATGGAAGTGTGGGCGCTCGAAGCGTACGGCGCCGCCCACATCCTGCAGGAACTCCTCACCGTCAAGTCCGACGACATCGTCGGCCGCGTGAAAGCGTACGAGTCCATCGTCAAGGGCGAGGACGTGCTCGAACCGGGCGTGCCCGAGTCCTTCAAGGTGCTGGTGAAGGAACTCCAGAGCCTCGGCCTCTCGGTCGAAGTGCTCAACGAAGAAGAAGAGTCGGTCGAGTTCGTGGAAGAGGGAGATGCGATGCCCGAGCTCGAAGGCATCAATCTCTCGGGATTCGAGAAGGGCGAGGACAGAGTCAGTGCTTGAGGTAAATGACTTCAACCAGGTCCGCATTTCGTTGGCTTCGCCGGAGCAGATCCGGTCGTGGTCCTACGGGGAGGTGACCAAGCCCGAGACCATCAACTACCGCACCCTGAAGCCCGAAAAGGACGGCCTCTTCTGCGAGAAGATCTTCGGCCCCACCAAGGACTTCGAGTGCTACTGCGGCAAGTACAAGCGCGTCCGCTACAAGGGCATCGTCTGCGACAAGTGCGGCGTCGAAGTCGCCCGCAGCAAGGTCCGCCGCGAGCGCATGGGCCACATCGAACTGGCCTCGCCCGTTAGCCACATCTGGTTCGTCAAGGGCACGCCCAGCCGCATCGGCCTCCTCCTCGACGTCTCCCCGCGCTCGCTCGAACGCGTCCTCTACTTCGCCCAGTTCATCGTCACCACCGTCGATGAGCACGCCAAGAAGCGCGCCATGGACCACCTCCAGGAAGAGATGGACAAGGCCGCCGCCCAGGCCGAAAAGCAGTACGCCGAGCGCGTCCAGGAGCTGCGCGACCAGCTCGCCGAGGCCGAGAAGGAAGCCGCCGCCGAGAAGGAGAGGCGCCTCGCCACCCTCGAGCAGGAGCGCCAGGAACGCGCCGACGCCGTTGTCCAGCAGGCTATCGAGTACCAGGAAGAGCTGGGCGAACTCATCGGCAAGTCCGCACGCAAGGGCTACCGCATCGCCGACGAGCTCGTCATCGAGCGCGGCGCCGTCATCGAGAAGAGCGTCGTCAATGGCCTGAAGAAGGTTGCCCAGAACCGCGTCCACGCCATGGACGCCGAGTTCAAGAAGAAGCGCGAGGACGCCGTCCTCATGGCCGACGCCGCCATCGAGCAGAAGCGCACCAAGATCACCGACGAGCTGCGCCCCCTCGAGGAGCGAGCCGGCGGCGCGCGCCAGGAAGTCTACGCCCAGTACCAGGAACGCATCCAGGAGCTGGAGGAGCTTGTCGATCCGGCTGAAAACGACAAGATGATCCTGCTCCAGGAGTCCAGGTTCAAGGAGATGCAGGACCGCTACGGCGCCGTCTTCGAGGCCGGCATGGGCGCCGAGGCTGTGCTCAAGATCCTCGAGCGCGTCAACCTCGACAAGCTGCGCGAGAAGCTGCAGGGGGAGGTCCACTCCACCTCCGGCCAGCGCCGCAAGAAGGCCACCAAGCGCCTCAAGGTCATCGAGTCGCTCCGCAAGTCCGGCAACCGGCCCGACTGGATGGTCTTCACCGTCCTGCCCGTCATGCCCCCGGAGCTGCGCCCCATGGTCCAGCTCGATGGCGGCCGCTTCGCCACCAGCGACCTCAACGACCTCTA
>CAYJMG010000028.1:0-45035 GCA_964371355.1 uncultured Dehalococcoidia bacterium | reverse complement strand
CACTGACCCACTCACCCACAGACCCACTGACACACTGACACACTGACACACTGACGCACAGACGCACAGACGCACAGACGCACAGACGCACTGACCCCCCTACCCCCGCGCCTGCTGCCTTTGGTACAGCGGATACGCCGCCGCTACACCCAGCCCCGCCAGGATCACGATCGACAGCAGCGATCCCACCGCGCCCGGCTTCACCGTCATGTTCCAGATGATGGCCAGCGCCGTCATCAGGTTCCCGTGGACCGCCGCGAACAGGATCGGGTCGTTCAGCTTCTGCGTGATCGACGCCGGCACCGGGCCGTCCGGCGATGGGCCCACCTCCCCGCCGATCGCCGACATCCGCGGCGTGATCACCAGGTACCCCACCGCCGTCGCGCCGATCAGCGCCAGCGCCGACCAGCCGACCCATCCCTCCGTCCAGTCCAGCTCGAACTCGCTCACCAGGTATGCGCCCGAGAGCAGCAGCACCAACGCCGCGATGGAGATGATGTGGTACTGGCTCATGAAGCGGCCCAGCGACCCCCACACCCGAAGTTCCTGCACCGTCTTCGCCCGCCGCATCATGCTGAAGTTCGCGAAGGAGATCATCACCGACCCGCCCAGCGCGAACACACCGATCAGGTGCACGAACAGACCCAGCTCATAGTCCTCTGGCATGCGCTCCTCCTTGCTGGCCGAAAGTATAGGCCGAGCGCGTGAGCCCGTCAGCCCGTCAGCCCGTCAGCCCGTCAGCCCGTCAGCCCGTCAGCTCGTCAGGCCGTCAGTGCGTCAGCCGGTCAGCCCATCAGCCCGCCAGCGCGTACCGCCGCCGTAATCGGTCAACCGCGGCCCGCCGCCCTCCCGATCCCCATCTCGCTTCCCGTTTCCCGTTTCCTTTTCGTACAAGTCTCAGACTTTTTTTCGCGAAAGTGATCTGCCGCGCTTGGAGATCCCATCCCGGGCGCCGCATCATCGCCCCGGGCGAAGCCGCGCGACCGTGGGTGACCCGCACGACCCACGCCGCCGCCCCGCGAAGAACCGAAAACTGCCGAGCAATGTCAGAGGTCCAGCCGCCCGGCCGCGAAAACACGAAAATTACCGTTCAAACGAATCTGAATGGCGGGAGGTCGAACCAGCCAATGTCAGCAGAAGACAGCCATAAAGCCACCCAAAACGGCCGTCCCGCGGGCCCAAAACCGAAAACTGCCGAGCAATGTCGCGAAGCGACGATCACCGTCACCCACAGGACCGAAAACTGCCGAGCAATGTCACCAGGGAGCCGTCCACTGAGCCACTGAGCCACTGAGCCACTGACCCACTGACCCACTGAGCCACTCCGATGACCTACAGCTCCGCTGGTCGCGATCCAAACGCCGGGTGCGCCGTGTCCAGCCACACGTCCGCCAGATCTTGCGTGCTCCCGTGCCACAGCGGCATCCGGCTGTTGCGCACATACCCCCACGCCAGCCGCCGCTCGACCGGCGCCGCGATCTCGATCCGCGCGTTTACGTTCGCCAGCAGGTACTCCTGCGCGTCCAGCCCGATGCGCCGTCGCGCCTCCCCGTCGAACTCCCGCCGTTGCTTGTCCAGCAGCGCATCCAGTTGCGGGTCCTGCAGCCGGTACGTGTTCATCGCCTCTCCGCTGCGGAAGTGCGGGTACAGCCAGTCGTCCAGGTCCACGCCCCCGTCCTCCACCGCGAACGTGCACGACACCGTGCCCTCCGTCGCCGCCTCGAGGTTGCGCATGTACGCATTGGAAATAAGCCCCGTGCCCGATGGGTCCACCTGCGAGACCACGTTCACGCCCAGCGCACCCTGCAGCTGCGCGCGCACTGCCTCGACCGCGCGCTCGGGGATCGTCCGCGGCATTCCCGCGAACATGATCCGGAAGTCCACCGGCTCGCCGCCAAGCGCCGCGTCCCACAGTGCCTTTGCCTCACGCACATCTTCGTCACGCTCCCCCGCCCCCGCGCGGTATCCCGCCCGTCGCGCCAGCGTCTCGGCGTCGCCCGCCCATCCCACCGCCCCCGGCGCGATCGGCCCGCTGAGCCTCGCCGATGGCGCGCTATCCACCGCCGGGTACAGCGCGTCGATCAGCGCCGCCCGGTCGATGGCCAGCGAGAGCGCGCGCCGGGCCCGGTCGTCGCGGAACGGAGGGCGGTCCAGCAGCAGCCGCATCGCCAGCACCGCGCCCGCGTCGGTTTCTTCCAGCGCGATGTCCGCGAGGTTCGTCGTGTGCGCGCGTGCTAGCTCGCCCTGGTCGACGAAGCCCGTGATGTCGACGATGCGCCGGTCGAATGCCGCGCGCTGGAACGCGTCCTCTTGCGGTGTGAAGTACGCCTCGTACCCGTCGAGGTACGGCCGCCCGCCGCCCGCCGCGTCGTCGTTGCGAGCGAACCAGTCGGCGTTGCGCCGCAGCCGCACGGCCACGCGCTCCTCGAACGATTCCAGCACGAACGGCCCCGTGCCGGCCAGCGCCTCCGCCGTCCCGATCTCGCCGCCGCGCTCGACGATCTCCGGCGCGATGACAAACGCATGCCGCCCGGCGAGGAACGACAGCATCGGCGCGATGGGCTCTCTCGTCTTGATGATCAGCGTCCGTGCGTCCGGCGTCTCGATGCTGTCGATCACGTCCCAGTTGCCGCGCCGGAAGAATCTACGGCCGACCGCACTGGTGCTGTCCATCTGGCGCTCGATGCTGAGGCGCACGTCTTCGGACGTCAGCGGCCGGCCCGCGGTGGCTGGGAAGGCGGCGCGAATGCGGGGCGTGTCGTGAAAGCGCACGCCATCGCGGATGCGGAACACGTACGTCACGTCGTCCGGCTGCTCGGGCATCACCGCCGCGAGGTCGGGCACGATTGTGCCCGCGCGTTCGTCGTCATACCTCAGCAGGCGCGAGAACACGGCCGCGTGCACGTCCACAATCGGCCCCATCTGTGTCAGATGCGGGTCCAGGGTGTCGTAAGGCATCGCGTCGAAGTTGTACGCCCGCAGGGTGCCGCCGCGGTTGCCGGCGGGCGTCTTCGCCGTCCCCGGTGTCGCATCGAACCCGGCGACCTCGCTGCTGGGCCCGCCGCCGTCCCGCAGTCCGAAGACCGTCACCGCTGCGCCACCCGCTACGACGAGGCCAGCGCCCGCAAGGAAGCTGCGCCGCGTGACATACAGGTGGCGATGGCGCGACGCGAGTGGTCGCCCGTTCGCTGGGGGAGGTTGCGATGGTGATGTCTTGTCTGTCACGCGGAAGCTTGCGCCAGCTCCGGTTCCGGCGCGGCGTCGGCGTCACCCTTCCAGTCGCACTGCGTGCACTTCGCCTGCCCACGCCCCGCCATGACGATGAGCGAGCCGCACGACGGGCACGCGTGCTTCAACGGCCGCGACCAGGTAGTGAAATCGCAGTCCGGGTAGTTGGCGCAGGAGTAGAAGGTGCGGCCGCGCTTGCTGCGCTTCTCGACGATGTCGCCGCCGTCCTTCGGGCAGGCAACACCAACCTTCTTCAGGATCGGACGGGAGCCTTTGCACTCCGGGTACTTCGAGCACGCCAGGAACTGGCCGAAGCGCCCGCGCTTCACGACCATCGGCGACTGGCACTGGTCGCAGGTCTCGTCCGTCGCGGCTGGCTGTTCCGCCTCCTCGCCGACGGGCTTCGTGTTCTTGCACTCGGGGAAGCCGGTGCACGCGAGGAACTGCCCGAAGCGGCCCCACCGCACGATCATCGGCTTGCCGCACTTCTCGCACACTTCGTCGGTCTGCTGCTCGACGCGCGGCGCGTCGGCTGCCGCCTCCAGCTCCTTCGCCAGCGGCTCGTAAAACTCGCGGATGACGGGCGGCCACGGGCGCTCGCCACTGGCGACGTCGTCCAGCTCGCCCTCCATGCGCGCCGTGAAGCCCGCGTCGACGACCGCGGGGAACAGCTCGGTGAGCATGTCCGAGACGATGAAGCCCAGCTCCTCGGGTTTCAGCGCGCGCCCGTCCTTCTTCACGTACGCCCGGTCCTGGATCGTCGACATGATCGCCGCGTATGTCGATGGCCGGCCGATCCCGTTCTCCTCCAGCGCTTTCACAAGCGTCGCCTCGGTGTAGCGCGGCGGCGGCTCCGTGAAGTGCTGGTCGGGCTTCACCTCCAGCAGGCGCAGGATGTCGGCGGCCGTCAGCTCCGGCAGCGACTTCTCGGCGTCCTCGTCCTCGCCCTCCGTGTCCCGGCCTTCGATGTACACCTGGCGGAAGCCTGGGAACCGCATGTGACTCGCGTTTGCGCGCAGACCGTATGGCGCCGGCTGCGCATCGACGGCGGCGTCTATGTCGACGCTCACCTGGTCGAACACGGCGTCTGCCATCTGGCTGGCGATGAAGCGCTGCCAGATGAGCGTATAGAGCTTCTGCTGATCGGCCGTCAGCGCCTTCCGCATGCTGGCTGGCTCGCGGAACGCCAGCGTCGGCCGGATCGCCTCGTGCGCCTCTTGGGCGCCCTTCGTCTTCGTCTTGTAGACGCGCGGTTGGCCGGGCACGAAGTCGCCGCCGAACTTCTGCGTGATGAAGCCACGCGCCTCGTCCCGCGCCACCTGCGCGATGTTCAGCGAGTCCGTGCGCATATATGTGATGAGGCCAACTTGCCCCTGGCCCGGGATGTTCAGGCCTTCGTAGAGCTGCTGCGCCACCGCCATCGTGCGTTTCGCGGAGAACCCGTGTCGGCGCGAGGCCTCCTGTTGCATCGTGCTCGTGGTGAACGGCGGCGAGGGCCGGCGGATCTGCTGCTTCTTGCGCACCTCGCGCACGCGGTAGGCCGCGGCCTTAAGGTCCGCGGTCACAGCCTGCGCCTGGTCGCCCGTGCCGATCTCGGCCTTTTTCTGGCCCGGCAGGGCGACGAGCCGCGCGGCGAAGGCCGCGTCGTCGGGATCGGCCTGCTTCGCCACCCGCGTGTCGATGGTCCAGTACTCCTGCGGCACGAACTTCTCGATCTCGCGCTCCCGGTCGACCACCATCTTCAGCGCAACCGACTGGACGCGCCCTGCGCTCAGCCCGCGCCGGATCTTCGACCAGAGAATGGGGCTGATCTTGTAGCCGACGAGCCGGTCGAGGACGCGGCGTCCCTGCTGTGCGTCCACCAGCCGCATGTCGATCTCGCGCGGGTGGTTGAACGCGTCACGCACCGCGTCAGTCGTGATCTCGTGGAACTCGACGCGCTGGTACCTGCCCGCGTCCAGCTCCATCGCCTCGGCAAGGTGCCAGGAGATGGCCTCGCCCTCGCGGTCGGGGTCCGTCGCCAGGTAGATGATCGGCGCCGCTTTCGCCGACTCCTTCAGCTTCTTGACGACGTCCTTCTTCTCGCGCGGCACGATGTAGCGCGGCGCAAAGTCGTCGTCGACATTCACCCCAAGCTGCGACTTCGGCAGGTCGCGGACGTGGCCGACAGACGCCTGGACGTCGTATTTGCTGCCCAGGATGCTGGAGAGCGTGCGGGCCTTCGCCGGCGATTCGACGATCACCAGGCTTCTGCCGGAGCGTCTGGTCTTGGTGGATTTGGAAGCCGTGCGCGCGCCCTTCTTTGCGGTGGTGCGCTTGCGTGCCGCTTTCGCGGCGGGCTTCTTCGGTTGTTCGTCCAGCGCCTGCGCGCCGTTTCCTTCAATCATCTGTTCCATCTGCTCCCCGCCGGTCGGGGGCCCCGGTTGTTATACACGACGGGCCCGACGGCACAACAGGTACGTCTGGTGCCCGCGCGAGATCTGAATACGGATCGGACCCGATTCCAGAATCGGCGATCACGCATCGCGATGCCCGCGTGCGTTTCTCCCTTCGAACTCTGCCACGGGGCTCTCTTCGAGCCTAGCAGACCTGTCAAGGCGATCGGTATGCGCGTATCGCCGCGCATGCGCGACCTTCTGCCGATCGTTCCGGCCTTCTGATAGCGATATTTGACGGCGAGCCGTTACGGCTGGCCCTTGCGGTGCGAGTCCAATCGGATAGCCTGCTGTGCAATCGGAGTGATCCGACGTACCGTTTGTTCAGGGGGAGCAAGCGGAGTGAAACGACCATCAACCACGGAACGAAAGTCCGGATCAAGCAGACCACGGCGTTAAGCGGGCGTCCCCACCTTATGCAGCATGCCCGGCAGGGCGACATCGGTGTTGTCTCCGGACCGTCGAAGCAATCACCGAAGATGTCGTCGCTGTACGTGATCGTACGCTTCGACGTGTGCGGCCACGACCACCGCATGCTGAAGGATGAACTCGCCGAGGCGTAGAGAGGCGCTTAGCGGGCAGCCGGCGCCGCGTCGCGCGTGCGCACGTAGTTCATCCGTCCCACCTGCCGGACGATGCCCTTCAACTCCATCATCGCAAGCGTGCTCGTCACGAGCGCGATGGGTAGACCGGTCTCGCGGCGCAGGTCATCGACATACAGCGGCTCGGTGCCCAGCAGGCGCAGGAGCACACCCTCGGTGCCATCCTGGGGGATCAGTTCGGCCGCCTCGATCTGGTGCGACGCCATCGTGAGATTCAACTCGGCCAGGATGTCCTCGACCGTTAGTGTCAGCTTCGCCTCCCCGTCCTGGATCAGCTTGTTCGGCCCGCGCGAGTTCCGCGAGTTGATGTTACCGGGCACGGCGAAGACCTCACGGTTCTGGTCCAACGCCTGCCGCGCGGTGATGAGAGCGCCGCTCTTGAGGTCGCCCTCGACGACGAGCACGCCGAGGGATAACCCGCTGAGGATCCGGTTGCGGCGCGGGAAGTAGTCGCCGCGAGGTTCCGTGCCCAGTGGATACTCCGTCACGAGCGCGCCCCGCTCGGTGATCTGCTCCGCCAGCCGCTTGTGCTCCGGCGGATAGACAAGATCGAGGCCGCAGGCGAGCACCGCGATGGTCCGGCCACCGACGTCGAGCGCCGCGCGGTGGGCGATGGCGTCAACGCCGCGTGCGAGGCCGCTGACCACGGTGATGCGGTTCGCGGAGAGCCCGCGCGACATCTCCTCCGCGACCTGGCGTCCGTAAATGCTGACACTGCGGGTCCCGACGACCGCGACGGACCACTCGTCGGATTGGAGCAACTCGCCGCGGACGAAGAGCACGGGCGGGCGGTCGAACACCTCGCGCAGCTGGCGGGGATACGCGCCATCGTGCCACGTGAGCGCGCGCACGCCATGCGCTTCCAGACGTGCGGTCTCCGCCTCGGGCTCTATGCCGCCCCGCGCCTCGGTGATCGCCCGCAGCGCCGCATCGTCGAGGCCGGCCGACCGCAGCTCGCCGGGTGTCGCGCGCCAGGCTTCGGCAAGCGAGCCGAAGTGGTCCTCGAGCTGCTGGAAGCGCACGCGCCCGATGCCCCGCACGGAGGCGAAGGCGATCCAGTACGTACGTTCTACTTCGTCCACTGCGCGAGTATAGGATCAGGTCCAGCCTACGGTCTAGCCCCGGGCGCCTTCGTCTTTGCGGCGGGTTGCAGGGCGCCCTCGAGTCCCGCAAGGCGGTAGAGCCGCCAGTCGTTCTCCTCGCGGAGGAGGACATAACGATCGGCCAGCAGCAGGTCCAGCTCGCTGAAAGGAGCGTACGCCCGGTCCGAGACGACGACGTACGCCGGCGGCGCGGCCCGGAGTTCGCGGAGGATCGTTGGTTTCGCGTCCGGCACCAGCTCACCCAGGAATGACGTGTAGTACTGGACCGGGTTCGACATGCCGCCTGCAGCATACAACCATGCCAGCTCGCTCCAGGCGAACACGGTGCCGCCCGCGCCGTCGCGGTGGATCTCGCTCGAGATGTCGCGCACCGCCTCGCCGCTGCCGTCGAAGAAGCGCTCGTACTCTTGGTAGTCCCGGCGGCCGGCCTGATAAGAGACGTAGTTCGCGTAATAGGCGAGCGGGTCGAGCTGACGGCGGTGGCGCGCCTCGCCGAACTGCCCCACGACGAGCACGGCCGCCAGGGCGGCGGCGGCGGCGAGGGTCGCGCGCTCCAGCCCGTCGCGCGGCGCGAGCGCGGGCACTGCCGCTGCGGTAAGGGCGAACGCCGGTGCCGCCTGCTGTAGGTAGTGGGGGAACGGCAGGTTGCTCGACATGGCGCCCGCCATCGCGAACGCGAGCCACAGCGGCGCCATGTGCGCCGGTTCCACGGAGGCCCCTTCGGTTCGCCGCCGCGCGAGCCCGGCCGTGACCAGAAGTGCAGGGACGTAGCCGGCGAAACCCAGCAGGGGATCGCGGTCCGGCCCCAGGCTCTCGTAGAGCGGGAGCGAGCCCGCGATCGCGTACCAGTAGTCGGGGAACGCCCCAGCCGCGAGGAAGTACGCAGCCAGCGCGGCCTGCGGCGCGCCGAAGCTGGCCGCGAGCACTCCGATCGCGCGGACGCGGCGAGGCTCGGTGAGCCAGATAAATGCGGCGATCGCGAGGCCGTCGAAGACGGCGACCTGCTTGTAGGACACCGCCATGCTGACGAGCAGGCCGGCTGCCGCGTACCAGGCGATTCGCCGACGGTCGCTTTGCCCGGCGCGGACGACGCAAAGCACGGCGAGCGTCGTCGGGAGGATCATGTACGTCTCCGTCATGCCCAGGTTGCCCTCGATGACGGGGGTGCACATGACGACGGCGAAGACAGCACCTGAAAGCAGCGCCGCCACGCGGCCGTACACCATCGCCCCGACCGCCATGACTGCCGCGAGGGTGAGGAGCACCACGACGCTGGTCACCAGGTGGAGCGCGAACATACCCGTGCCGAACAGCGCCTGGATCCCGGCGTAGGTGTAGAAGATGAGAGGCGGCTTGTTGTCCCAGGCGCCGGCATAGAGCGCCTGGCCGTGCCGGATGTTGAAGGCCACGCCGGCGAAGATGCCTTCGTCGCGGTACCAGCGGGGCTCGGCGAGCGAAGGCACACGCATCAAGAGAGCGATGCCCAGCACGAGCACATAGGCGCCGACGAAGGCCGCGTCACGCCGCTCGACAGTAAGCCGGGGCATCATGGAAGGCAGGGTAGCTGACCAGCCTTGCGTCGCCGTTACGGCAGGGCGGCCGGCTGATCGGCGCGCTTCGTCGCACGCACCTTCTTGATACGGCGACCCAGCACGCTCAGCACGCGCAGCGTCAACCCATCGACCTGCACTTCGTCGCCGGCGGCCGGCACCTTGCCCAGGTGGTGATAGACGAAACCGCCCACCGTGTCGTAATCCTGGTCGTCGTCAGCGGGCTCGAACCCGAACAGATCGTCGAGCGCGTCGATGCTGACACGCGCGTCGAGGATCGCCTCGCTCTCATTCAGCCGCTCGATGGGGGCTTCTTCGCGGTCGTACTCGTCCTGGATCTCGCCGACGATCTCCTCCAGCAGATCCTCGATAGTAACCAGTCCGGCGGTGCCGCCGTATTCGTCCACGACGATGGCGATGTGGACCTTGCTCTGCCGCAGTTCGGCCAGCAACTCATCGACGCGCTTGGACTCCGGGATGAAGTACGGCGGCCGGGCGATCTCGCGCAGCGACGGGCGCCGCCCTTCGGCCAGGCAGCGCAGCAGATCCTTCGCGTATACCACGCCGACGACGTTGTCGATGGTCTCGTTGTACAGCGGAATGCGGCTGAATCCGCGGTCCACGATCACCTTCAGCGCATCGTCGATCGTCTCGTCCTCATCCACGGCCGCGATGTCGATGCGTGGCGCCATGATCTCGCGGGCGGTGGTCTCCTCCAGCCCGATGATGCCCTCGATCATCTGGCGCTCGTCCTCCTCCAGCGGCTCACCGCCGGTGTCGATGTCGGCCTCGCGCAGCAGTTCGGCCGTCTCGTCGGGCCCTTCGTCGCCGTTGCGGTGGACGACGCCGCCAAGCGCGCGGTTGATTGTGATGGCGACCGGCCCGAAGACGACGCGGAACAGGTTGATCACGGGAAGGAGGCGGATCCCCCAGGATTCGGGGCCGCTGGAAACGAGCAGACGGGGGAGAGCATCGAGGCAGGCCACGGCGGCGAGCACGCCGGCCGCCGTCAGGAGGAGAATCCCCCACGTATGGCCCTGCGCCTCGGTGATGAGGAAGATCCCCAGCGACGTCGCCAGCACCAGCCCCAGCGTGCGCGCCAACGCGAGCGCCGCCAGTGTCGATGCGCGGCGTTCGGCGTACGCGTGCAGGCGCGCGGCGCGGGAGTTGCCCTTCCCGGCCATCGTCGCCAAGCGCAGGCGGCTGGCCGATGCCACGGCTGCCTCGGACGCGGCGACGATGGCCACGAGCGCGAGCGCCATCACGAGGATCCCGATGCCAAGTGATTGGTCAGCGTCCAGCTTCTGTCCCCTCCTGCGGGTCTTCGCCGGCGTGAATCGAGCGGACGCGCGCGGGCGCCCCCACTGCCATCATGCCGTCGGGCACGTCGCGGTTCACCACCGACCCGGCGCTGGTTCGCGCGCCGCGGCCGATCGTGACCGGCGCTACGAGCATCGTGTCGCTCCCGATGAAGGCGCCATCACCGATCGTAGTGCGGTGCTTGTTCGCCCCGTCGTAGTTGGCGGTGATCGTCCCAGCGCCGATGTTCACGTCCGCGCCGACTACGGCATCGCCGATGTAGCTGAAATGACCCATCTTGGTGCCCGGGCCCAGCCGCGAGCCCTTCACCTCCGCGTAATTGCCGATGTGCACGCCAGCGCACAGATACGAGCCCGGTCGCAGGTGGCTGTAGGGACCCACGTCGACGCCGTCTTCCAGCGTCGAACCCTCAATGGTGGATGACCGCACAACACAGCGGTCTCCGATAGTGGAGTCGCTGATGACGGTGCCAGGCCCGATGACGCACGCGGTGCCGATCGACGCGGCGCCACGGAAGTGCGTCTGCGGCTCGATCACAGTGTCGACGCCGATGGCGACGCCGGCATCGATGTAGGTGCTCGTCGGGTCAACGATGGTCACGCCGGCCAGCATGTGGCGGCGCAGGATGCGGTCGCGCATCGCCGCCTCGGCCTCGGCCAGCTGCACACGGTCGTTGATGCCGCGGACCTCGACCGGCTCAGCGGCCTCGACGGCGACAGCGGGGTTGCCCTCGTCGTGGGCCATGGCAGCGAGCTGGGTGAGATAGCGCTCGCCGTTAGGTGCGGGCACGATGCGCTCGAGTTGTGGCCAGAGCCACGACGCTCGGACCGCGTACTGCCCGGCGTTGATGTAGCGCGGCTCGGCGCGGTCGATCCCTTCCGCTTCTTTGGTCTCGATGATGCGGGTTACTGCATTGCCGTCTAGCTCGAGAAAGCCGTAGCTTTCGAGCGGCACGTTCGCCGTGAGCACCGCGACGTCGGCGGGCGCGTCCTCGACAGCGGCCATCAGGCGGCGCAGCGTCGATGGCAGGACGAGGGGCACGTCGCCATTGAGGATCAGCGCGTACTCCGCGTCCGCGGCGGCCTTCCGCGCGCATTCGACGGCGTGTCCTGTACCCAACGGCTGCGGCTGCGTGCCGAATCGCACGCCCTCGCCCGCTGCTTCCCGGACTGGCGCGGCGGCGCCGTCCGTACCGACGACAACGACGATCTCGCTGATGCCGGCATCACGCGCCGCCTCGATGACGTGGCGCACGAGGGGGCGGCCGGCGATGGGGTGGGCGACCTTGGGCAGCGCCGAGCGCATGCGCGTCCCCGCACCCGCGGCCATGACGATGGCGGTCCAGCGTTGGCTCATCGGGGCGGCACCAGACCTCGCGCGGACGCGCGCCTCAAGTCGTCGGCCAGGACGTGGGGTAGTGCCTGTGGAGGTTCGTCGTCGTTCGTTCGCAAGGTGTCTTGCGTCGATCGTAGCGGCGGCCGGAGAAGGGTGTCAAGCGGGTCGGGCGAAATGATTGTCTACTTGCCGGGACGATCCAGCATCACTCCACAGGAAGAGCATACGCAGAGCCACAGCCCGGTCCGGGCCTTGGGCGCGTAGCCAGAATCTCACTTCCCACCTCCCACGTCTCACGTCCACCCTCTAAAATGCCGCACATGAACTCCGACGAGATACGCCGCACGTTCATCGACTTCATGGTCTCGAAGGGCCACACGCCCATCCCCAGTGCGTCGCTGGTACCCCACGGCGACCCGACGCTGCTGTTCACCAGCGCCGGGATGGTGCCGTTCAAGCCGTACTTCATGGGCCTGGCCGACCCACCCGCCACCCGTATGGTGACGGTGCAGAAGGTCTTTCGCACCACCGACATCGACTCCGTCGGGGACTATAACCACCTGACCTTCTTCGAGATGCTGGGCAACTTCAGCGTCGGCGATTACTTCAAGAAGGAAGCGATCGAGTGGGCGTGGGAGCTGCTGACCAGCCCGCAGCCTCGCGGCTTCGGCTTCCCTCCGGGGAAGCTTTGGATCTCGATCTTCCTCACCGACGACGAGGCGCACGACTTCTGGCGAGCCACCGGCGTGCCCGAGGAGCGCATCAACCGGTATCCGGAGGAAAACAACTACTGGTTCAGCGGCGACATCGGCCCCTGCGGCCCGAACAGCGAGATCTTCTACGACCGCGGCCCTCGACCCGAGACGTGTAAGGACTGCGCGGCCGGCACCTGCAAGCCGAACGGCGAGCCGGACTGCGGGCGCTTCAACGAGGTGTGGAACCTCGTGTTCATGACGCTGTACCAGGCCGAGAATGGCACGCGGACGGAGCTGCCACGCAAGAACATCGACACCGGCTCCGGCCTCGAGCGCATGGCGATCCAGCTCCAGGGCAAGGACACGGTGTACGAGACGGACCTCTTCGCGTCTGTTATCAGCCGCATCGAGGATCTGACCGGGCGCACGTACGGCAGGGAGGAGGCGACCGACTTCGCCATGCGCGTCGTCGCCGAACACGCGCGCGCAGCAGCGTTCCTCATCACAGACGGTGTACTGCCATCGAACGAGGGCCGCGGTTACGTCCTGCGCCGGTGCCTGCGCCGCGCGGTCTACTTCCTCACCCAGCTCAAGGGCGAGGTCGAAGGAACCCTGCTCGACAAGGTCGCCGAGGCCGTGATCGCGAGGATGGATCATGCGCACCCCGACCTGCGCGACCGCGCCAGCTTCACGACACGCCTGCTGGCGGCGGAGGAGTCAAAGTTCCGCGAGACGCTGGAACGAGGACGGGCGCACCTCGACCAGATCCTCGCCGCCGCCGCAGACACGCAGAAGATCACAGGCACACAGGCGTTCATTCTCTACGACACCTTCGGTTATCCGCTGGAATTGACGCAGGAGATCGCTGTGCGAGAGGGGTTTGAGGTAGATCTCGGTGCCTTCGAGCGGGAGATGGAGGCGCAGCGGGAGCGGGGGCGGGCGGCGGCGAAGTTCGAGATCGACGCCGACCGCACCCAGCACTACACGACGCTGGCCGCGCAGACGGACTCCCGCTTCGTCGGCTACGACCGCACTGAGTACGACACCACGATCGCCGGCATCATCGGCGCCTCCGGTGTGCAGGGCAGCGCCGAGGCGGGCGAGACCGTCGAGGTGGTGCTGGTCGAGACGCCGTTTTATCCCGAAGGCGGCGGCCAGGTCGGCGACGGTGGCGGGATCGCGGCGCCCGGCGGCCGCGTTGCCGTCGAGGACACGCAGTCGCCAGCGGAGGGGCTTATCGTCCAGCGGGGGCGCGTCGTCGAGGGCCGCATCGCCGTCAGCGACGCCGTACATGGCAGCGTTGACGTCGAGAAGCGGCGGGCGTCACAGCGCAACCACACCGCCACCCACCTGTTGCACGCCGCCCTGCGCGAGGTGCTCGGCGACCACGTCCGCCAGGCGGGATCGCTGGTCGCGCCCGACCGGCTGCGCTTCGACTTCACGCACATCGAGGCCACAAAGCCGGAAGAGCTGGCGGCGGTGCAGCGGCTGGTGAACGAGAAGGTCCGCGCCGATATCGAGGTGCACTGGGAGCACATGCCGTACGACCAGGCGCTGTCCGGCGGAGCCATGGCCCTCTTCGGCGAGAAATATCAGGCGAACGTCCGCGTCGTCGGCATCTGCGAGCACGACCCTGTTCCCCCAACGACCAACGACCACCGACCACCGACCACCCGCTGCTTCTCCAAGGAGCTGTGCGGCGGGACACATTGCAGGCGGACGGGCGAGATCGGCGCGTTCATCATCGCGAGTGAGACGAGCGTCGGCTCGGGCCTGCGCCGCATCGAGGCGCTGACAGGCGCACTGGCCGACGCCTACGTACTGGAACACCAGTCGGTCCTACGCCGCCTCGGTGCAAAACTCAGCGCGCAGCCGTCCGAGGTGGAGGCGCGCGTCGAGGCGCTCCAGGCGGAGCTGGATGCCGAGCGCAAGCGTCTGCAGCAACTCGAGCGCGCGGCGGGTCGGTCGGAGGTCGACACGCTGCTACAGGCGACGCAGACGATCGACGGCGTGTCGGTCGTGGTCGCTCGCGTGGACGCCGCCAGCGCCGATGCCATGCGCGAGATGGGTGATCTCCTGCGTGAGAAGCTGGGCTCCGCCGTGATCGTGCTGGGCGCGGTCGTCGGTGAGCGGCCGACCTTCCTGGCACTGGTGACGAGCGACCTGACGAAGCGCGTGAGGGCCGGCGACATGATCAAGCAAGTGGCGGCGGTCGCCGGCGGCGGCGGCGGCGGCCGGCCGGACATGGCGCAGGCCGGCGGCAAGGACCCGTCCAAGCTCGACGAAGCGCTCACGCTCGCCAGGAAGCTAGCGGCGGAGGGATTGTCGGCATAGTTGACGACGCGTGAGTTGACGGCGCGGAGTGTCGGGTACTACGCTAGCTGCGATGACGACCCTGGTCGAACAAACACGCGAGCTGTGGGAGCGCGATGAGCTCCCTGAGGGGCTTCGGTGGATCGGCGATCTGACGCCACTCCACCAGCGGCTCTTCTATGGCGACCTGCAATATCAGTGGGGTCGCTATTGTGCGTCACAGGATGCGAAATCACTCCTAGAGTTCCTCGAGGACTGGCAGGCAACCGCCGAGGTCGACCGCAATCCCGAGCTTGCCGCGTACTTGCTTAACTCTGAGGACCAAGGTGAGTTTGAAGAGTGGAAAGCGGCGAGCTAGCGCGACGGTACACCGTCAAGCTCAACAAGAAGGCCCGCAAGGGCCTTTCCGGTTTGACCAACAACCGCCGCCGCGAGGCTGAACGGCTGTTGGATGAGTTCCTGCCCGCCACGCCTCTGGCCCGCGTACCCGGTAAGGTCAAGAAACTTGCGGGCGCATTCGCACGCCTCGGATATCTCCAATATGACCTGCCCGACGGCTATCGCATGTGGTACCACGTCGATCAGCACGCGATGGTGGTCTACGTAGTCCATATCGGTCCGCATCCCTAGCTGCGGGTCGTTCGCTATCCTCTACTTCGTGACTTCTCACAGGCTTCTCGGTATCGACTACGGCGAGCGGCGCATCGGCGTGTCTGTGAGCGACGGCGAAGTTGCCGTACCGCTCACCGTGGTCGAGCACGAGGCCCGTGCGGCCGACCTGGAGCGCGTCGCGGACATCGCGCGCGAGCAGGCGGTCGAGGCCGTGATCGTCGGGCTGCCGCTGCTGGTGTCGGGCGAAGAGGGCGAGCAGGCGCGCCGCTGCCGCCGGTTCGGCGAGGCGCTGGCCCGCCGCGTGGATGCGCCTGTGCGATACCAGGACGAGACGCTGACCTCAGTCTCGGCCGAGGAGTCGGTGCGCGCGCTCGCAGGTGCCCGCCGCGGCTCGCGCGTGCGGGGTCGGCCGCTGGATGATCTCGCTGCGGCGACCATCCTGCAGGCGTACATCGACCAGCACCGCGAGGCTGGGCGCCGCAAGGGGGGAGAGCCCGGGGCCTGATGGGAAGCCGCATCGCCGCCGTCCTTGCCGCCGCGCTCTCGCTGGCCATCCTTGGTTCGCTCGCCTACGTCATCTACGCCACGCCCGGCGCGGTCTCGGGCGGGCCCCCGGCCGTTCGCACGGTGCCGCCGGTCACGGGCGAGCCGGCGCTGGTCACGATCGAGCAGGGGGAGAGCGCGAAGTCGATCGGAAAGGCGCTGCAGGATCAAGGGTTCATCGAAAGCGCGAAGCACTTCGAACTGATCGTCGGCCTGACGGGCGTTCAGGACTCGCTGGAGGCGGGCGAGTACGAATTCGAACACGGGATCCCCGTCGTCGAGGCCGTGCGCAGGATCGCGGAGGGCCGGACGGCCGCGCGGCGTGTCGTTATCCAGGAGGGCCTGCGCTCTGAGGAGATCGGCGACATCCTGCAGGCGGCCGGCGTGTGCAGCAAACAGGACTTCCTGTTCGCGCTGCAGAAGTCTCGCTACAGCCAGCCTTTCCTGTCGCAGGTGATGTCGGACTCGCTCGAGGGCTTCCTGTTTCCGGCGGTGTACGATTTCCGCCGCAACACGCCACCTGAAGATGTCGTAAACGCGCTTCTCGACGCCTTCCAGCTAAACGTCGCTGACAAGATCCAGCTCGAGGGCCAGCCGTACACGCTCGAAGAGGTCGTCTCGCTCGCCGCCATCATCGAGCGGGAGGCCACCGTCGTTTCCGAGCACCCGCTCATCGCCAGCGTGTACGAGAATCGCCTTCGTTCGGGCATCGCTCTGCAGGCGGACCCGACAGTACAGTTCGCGGCCGCCCAGGACCCCGCCGGCGTCGCCCTGTACGGCTATTGGAAGGCCGAGTTGACGGTGGACGATCTTGCGCTCGATTCGCTCTACAATACATATGTGTACTCCGGCCTTCCGCCGGGGCCCATCGCGAATCCCGGGCTGGACACGATCGAGTCGGTGATCCGCCCGGCGCAGACCGAGTACCTGTACTTCGTGGCGAAGGGCGACGGTACGCACGCCTTCGCCGAGACGCTCGACGAGCACCTCGCGAACATTGAGCGATATCAGTAGCAACGCAGCGGCGGAGCGCCCTCCGCATGGAGCAGACATCATGACGAAGCGCGCGGGCGTCATCGGACATCCCCTGGGCCACACCCTGAGCCCTGTCCTCTTCAAGGCCGCGTTCGAGGCGGCGGGCGTCGATGCAACGTACGAGGCATGGGACACGCCCCCGGACACGCTGCAGGGGCGCATCGATTCGCTGCGCGCGGGCGACTTCTTTGGCGCCAACGTCACGATTCCGCACAAGCAGGCGGTCGTGCCGCTCCTGGACGGCACGAGCGAGCCCGCGGCGAAGGTCGGCGCTGTGAACACGATTGTGCACGCCAACGGAATGCTCACCGGCCACAACACGGACGTCGCGGGGTTCGCGCGAGCGTTGCGTGAGGACGGCGGCTTCGACGCGAAGGGCAAGAAGACGATGCTGCTGGGCAGCGGCGGCGCGGCTCGGGCCGTGGCACTGGCGCTGATGGAAGCCGGCGCGGAGGTCATCTTCGTGATGGGGCGGAAGCCGCGCAACCTCGACAAGATGGCCGTCGAGATGAAGCGACTGACGCCCACGGGCACCACGATCACCTGGGCGTACTGGGGCGACGGATCCTACCTGACGATGTGCAACGCGGCCGACCTCATCGTGAACTGCACGCCGATCGGCACCGCGGGCTCCGACATGGCTGCGCTGTCGCCGGTCGCGGCCGAGCTGATGCAGCCGCACACGCTGTTCTTCGACCTTGTGTACAACCCGGCGGAGACGCCCTTTCTGGCCGCCGCGAAGGTGCGCGGGGCGAGAGGCGCAGGCGGGTTGGCGATGCTCGTGTATCAGGCGGCGGAGTCGTTCCGGCTATGGACCGGGCAGGACGCGGACACCGCGAAGATGTTCGATGCCGCGCGCGGCGCGCTCGTCGCCTGAGACGCAATACCCGGCATCACCCTCAATCCGCCCGGCCAACCCATCTGCCATACTTCACGCATGAACCCGGTGCTGCTCGCCGCTTCGGACTACGGGCTGGTCGTCGCCAGCGGGTTCGTGCTGCTCCTGTTTCTCGTCATCGGCTGGGTTGTGATCCAGGGGACGCGGGCGCAGTTGTTCTGGCGCAACCAGGTGGACGAGGGTGACGTCGACATCATCTCGATGCTCGTAACGGAGGAGATCAGCCGCTGGCGCACGATGCGCATGCCGAAGGGGCTGGAGCCCGGTGTCTGGCACAGTGTGCAGAGCGCCGAGTTGGTCGAAGCCCTGCCCGAGGGTGTCTGCTTGAGCGCAATCGCCGAGGGGCAGTACGCGATGGTCGGCGGCCAGCGCCAGCAGGTCAGCAGCGCGTTGGGCGAGGGCATGAAGGTGACGGCGAAGCTGGCGGACATGGCGCTGTACGACATCCCGAACGTGCGCCTGCCCTGGGTGCGCGTCGATATCTACAGCACGTTCCGCGATGAGCGCAGCGCCTCCCAGCGCTGCGTCATGTCGACGGTAGCCCGGCGCGAGATCGCCGACGACCTGGCCTGGGACGAGATGGACGCCGAGGCGGTGGTCTTGGCATTCGGCGGGCGCTTCCTGCTGGACGACCAGGGCAACCCTCTCCCGATCGACCCTGATGGCGGCGAGCCCGCGGGCGTGCCGGCCGCGTTTTACAAGGACGGATAAGCGTGCTGCGATTCCTGACCGCGGGAGAATCACACGGAAAGGGCTTGGTGCAGGTCATCGAGGGGATCCCCGCCGGCCTCGAACTGTCCGAGGACTACATCGTCGTCGACCTCCGCCGGCGGCAGGGCGGATACGGGCGCGGCCGTCGGCAGAAGATCGAGCAGGATCGCGCAGAGATCATCTCCGGCGTGCGCCACGGGAAGACCCTGGGCAGTCCGATCTCGCTGCTCATCCGCAACCGCGACTGGGAGAATTGGACCGAGCAGATGTCGATCGAGCCCATCGAGGCGCCGGTGGAGAAGATCACGCGACTGCGGCCCGGGCACGCCGATCTGGCGGGCACAGTCAAGTACGACTTCGACGACGCCCGTAACGTCCTCGAGCGGTCGTCGGCGCGCGAGACGGCGTCGCGCGTCGCCGTGGGCACGGTGTGCAAGCGCTTCCTGGAAGAGTTCGGCCTGAGCTTCTATAGCCACACCGTACAGATCGGCGACGTCGACGCGCTCGCGCCCGAGGAAGTCGACTGGGACGCCGTCGAGGAGTCGCCAGTGCGCACCGCCGATGCTGCCAGCGCTGGCAAGATGGTGGCCGCTATCGATGCCGCACGGGACGCCGGTGACACACTGGGCGGCGTCGTTGAGGGGCGGGTCACCAACGTCCCTATGGGGCTCGGCAGCCACATCCAGTGGGATCGCAAGATCGACGGTCGCCTCGCGCAGGCGCTGATGAGTATCCACAGCGTGAAGGGCGTCGAGATCGGCGCGGGATTCGCCGCGACACGCGCCACCGGCTCGCACGTGCACGACGTGATCCTGCCGCGAGAGCGATGGTCGGATCGGCCGTGGGCGCGCGCCACGAACCACGCGGGCGGTACCGAGGGCGGGATGACGACCGGCCAGGACATCGTCGTCCGCGTCGCCCTGAAGCCGATCGCCACGCTGCCGCGCTCCTTGCCGACGGCGGATCTGCTGACGGGCGAGGAGATGCCCGCGCACTATGAGCGCAGCGATGTCTGCGTGGTGCCTGCGGCCGGCATCATCGTCGAGGCGATGTGCGCGATCGTGCTGGCCGAAGCAGCGCTCGAGAAGTTCGGCGGCGACTCGATGGGTGAGACGCTGCGCAACTGGCGCGCATTCGAGGCGACGACCGGGCCGCGGTCGTTGCGCGAGTAGCGCGGCGATGAGAATCGGTGACGAGTTCACTCCGGGATTTGATCTGATATGGCAATCGAACGCATCTGGCTGACGGGTTTCATGGGCACGGGCAAGTCGCGCATCGCGCGTCCGCTTGCGGCAGCGCTCGACTGGACGCCGCTCGATATCGACACGCTGATCGAGCGGGAGGCCGGTGACAGCATCGCCCACATCTTCAAGTCGGGCGGCGAGGGCGCCTTCCGCGCGCTGGAAACGCAGACGGTCGACAATGTCTCCCGCATGGCGCATGTCGTCATCGCGACGGGTGGTGGCACTGTGCTGTCGCAGGCGAACCGCGACTTGATGCGGCGTGACGGTTTCGTGGTCTGCCTCGAGGCGCAGCCCGAGACGATCGTAAAGCGCATCGCCGAGTCCGGCGGGCACGCGTCCGAGCGCCCGCTGCTGGCCGGCGGTGACCCGCTGACCCGCATTGCCGAGCTGAAGCACGACCGCGAGCCGCTGTATCAGCAGGCCGACCTCATCATCACCACCGACGACCTGACGCCGGACGAGATCACCCACCGCATCCTGTTGGCGTATCGCGAACGAACGGCTCTGGCGGGGAGCGCACCGTGATCCGGGTTACGGCGCGGGGCGGCGCGTACGAGATCCACTGCCGCTGGGGCGCCCTTGCCGACCTGGGCTCGCTGATGCGCGACGCCGGGCTGTCGGGCTCTGCGTTCGTAGTAACCGACGGCAACGTCGGGCCGCAGTTCGGTGAGCGGGCGCTTGCCGCACTGCACGCCGCAGGCTTCGAGCCGGCGCTGTTCACGGTGGCCGCGGGAGAATCGAGTAAGAGTCTCGACACCGTCCGCGACATCTACGACTGGCTGCTCGACCACCACGCCCAGCGCGCGTCGCCAGTGATCGCTCTGGGCGGCGGCGTCGTCGGCGACCTCACCGGCTTCGCGGCCGCGACCTACTTGCGCGGCGTGCCGTTCGTGCAGTGTCCGACCTCGCTGCTGTCGATGGTAGACGCCTCGATTGGCGGCAAGGTCGGCGTGGATCACCCGCGCGGGAAGAACCTGATCGGCGCCTTCTACCCGCCACGTCTCGTGGTCCAGGACACTAGCCTGCTGGCTTCGCTGCCGTCGCGCTCGCTGCGTGAAGGATTCGCCGAGGTCATCAAGCACGGTCTGATCATGGATCCTCAGATGCTCGACGTGCTGGAGTCCGACGCGAAGCGGCTGCTGGCCGTCGAGCCCGATCTCATCACCGACATGGTCGCCCGCAACGCCGCGCTGAAAGCGAAGATCGTGTCCGAGGACGAGCGCGAGGGCGGTCTGCGCACGATTCTCAACTATGGCCACACGATCGGCCATGCGATCGAAGCGGTGACGCACTACGGTCCCCTCCTCCACGGCGAGGCCATCAGCGTCGGCATGATGGCCGCGGCCGAGATCGGGCGCCGCATGGGCGTCACGCGACCGGCCATCGTCGAGAAACAGCCGCACCTCTTCGAGCTGTACGGCCTGCCGGTGCGATGCGCCGGCCTCGATCCGGAGGCGGTGCTGGCGGCGACGCGCCTGGACAAGAAGATGTTGGGCAAGAAGCTGCGCTGGGTGCTGCTTGAGGACGAGGGTCGCCCGGTGGTGCGAGACGACGTGCCCGATGACATCGTCCGCGACGTGCTCGCCGAGCTATTCTCCGCGTGATCAAGCGGCCCGCCGCACCGGCCGTGCGCGGCGCGACATCGCCGGTCGCTGGAGCATCCCCGCTAGCCCCTCGCCTTCGATGAGTGTGATGCCGTGCTCCGCAGCGAGTTCGGTGGCAGGCCGCGTGAACGACGACGTCGTCACGTAGATGCCCTCGTCGGCCTGGTGGTGCACGGAGATCATCCCGATGAACTGCTGCATCTCGGCCGAGCCGACGCGCCGTCCCGGCGTTTTGCGCTTGCACTGCACGGCCACCGATCGGCCCTTGCGATCGCGGCAGAGGATATCGGCCGCGAGGTCTCCCGGGCCGCCGACGACGCTCACGTCTCGGTAGCCGATGCCCCGCAGCATTCGGGCGACGGCGGTCTCGAACTCCGCGGGCGAGAGCGCCAGCAGCTCCTCCAGCGTGCGCGCCTGCCGGCTGGTGATCCGCCGCAGCGCGAGCCATCCGCCGCCGGCCGTCGCGATCGCCAGCGCATACGCCGCGATGAAAAGCGCGGTGTACCCGGCGCCGCCAACGTCCGTCCAGCGCGCGGCCGCGGTCGCAACGGCCAGGCCGATCGCCGCGACGATCGCCATCATCGCGCTGAGGCGCCGGACGAAACCGTAGCGAAACGGGAGCGCGATCGCCCGCGCGAGGATTCTTGCGGCGGTCACCATGCCTCGAGTTATAGCGCAATCCTGACGCGTCGTGTCGCCGGCGGCTCAGCCGTGCGCGATCTGCACCTTGATCGCGCCCGACGACTTGTCGTCGGCCGTGGCGTACGCGCGGTCGATCTCGGCCAGCGGGAAGCGGTGGGTAATGCACCGCCGCAGCGACTCTGCGTTGCGCCGCATGATCTCGATCGCGATCTCGTAGTCCGAGTGCCGCCCTGGACGCCCGTAGCAGTTCGAGCCGACCACCGTTGGCTCCTTGATGAAGAACATGATCGGGTGGATCTGCACCGGCTGCGTGAACGCGCCCAGCACGCTGATCCGCCCGCCGAGACCTACGACCGAAAACGCGTCGGCCAGCGTGCTCGCCTTCCCGCCCACCGTCTCCACGACCACGTCGGCGCCACCCGTGGCCGCGGCCAGCTTGCCGATGCTGCCTGGGTCATCGCCGAACACAGCATCGGCGCCCAGCGCCTCGGCCATCGCCTTCTGGTGCGGATGGCGGGCGGTCGCCGCCACGTAGGTCGCCCCCATCGCCTTCGCCGCCGCGATCGCCATGAGACCGATCGTCCCCGCGCCCAGCACCGCCACGCGGTCGCCGAAACGCAGGTCGACCAGCCGCAGGCCATGCACGGCCACCGCCAGCGGCTCGCACAGCGCCCCCAGCTCGAAGTCGACCTCGGGCGGCAGCTTGTACAGCGCATACGGCTGCACAACCAGGTACTCACCCAGGCCGCCCGGGATGTTGAGGCCGTTCGCTTTCCGTTCCGGGCACAGGTGGTAGTTTCCCGACCGGCACTGCACGCACCGCAGGCATACGTCGAACAGCTCCAGCGCCACGCGGTCCCCCGGCTCGAAGCCGGTCACACCCTCGCCCAGCGCCGCCACCTCCCCGGCGCACTCGTGGCCCAGCACGAAGCCTGGCGGCACGGGGAATTCGCCGCGGAAGAAGTGGAGGTCGCTGCCGCAGACGCCGACGCTGCGCACCCGGACCAGCACCTGGCCGTGGCCGGGAACTGGCCGTTCCGCTTCGAGTATCTCGAACGTACGCGGTTGCGTGAGGGCGGCCTGTTTCATCATGCGCTCCAGTTCGGCCGAGGGGTGCGTGCGTGGGTTCCCGTTATCATGAGACCGTGAGAGCCCTGAATCAACCGGAATCGTGGTGGGGGTGGCACGGGTACAACCAGCCCCAGGCGCTCTCCATCACGCAGATCATGCGCGCGCGGACGTTTCCGCCCCGCATCGGTGCCCTGCTCTGGCTCGTCATGGAGCGCGGCCGCTCGCTCATCCTCGCCGCCGACCCACCAGGCGCGGGCAAGACGACAATCCTCACGGCCCTGCTCGCCTTTGCGAAGCCCGAGGCGTCCGTGTACTTCACGCAGGGCTGGGGCGAGACCTTTCGACTGCCCCCGCAGTCGGCCGAGGACCCGCCGCTGTACCTGCTGGTCAACGAGATGAGCGACCACCTGCCCGTGTACTCCTGGGGCCCCTACGTCCAACGCACGTTCGAGCTGGCGGCCGATGGGTACTCGTTCGCCTCGACGATGCACGCCGATACTGTCGACGGCGTTATCGAGCAGCTTCGCGATGAGTGCGACGTGCCGGAGACGCTGCTTGGACACCTGGCGTTCGTGATTCCGATCTTCGTCGGCCATGCGGACGGTGCGCGTCTGCGGCGGATCAGCGAGATTGCCGTGCTGGAGCCGCTGGCGAAGTCGTACGACCGGCACTCGATCGCTCGGTGGCAGCGCGAGGGTGACCGTTACGACATCCTGAGCACGCCCGCCCAGATCAACGCCGCCGCCCGCCGGCTGGGCATGGAGGACGACGAGTTCCTCGACGAGCTTGGCCGCCGCGAAGGGTTCCTGGAGGAGCTGCTGCGCGAGGACGCGCTCTCAATGGACGACGTGCAGCTTCGAGTGCTGCGCTTCGCCGGGTACGAGGTCGTGGAGGAGTAACGTGCGGTGACGTGCGCGTTGGCCGGTGCCGATCCTCCATCCGGCCCCTACCACCACAGGCACGCGGGCGGCACAATGAAGCTCGCTGACAACCATCACGGCCGCTGCCGGGCGGCTCGCAGAAAGGACGACGGGCAGTGGTCACACGCATCGGCATCAACGGCTTCGGCCGCATCGGCAGGCAGGTGTTCAAGGCGATTAAGGAGCGGCACGGCGACAAGCTCGAGGTCGTCGCCATCAACGATCTGGTCGACAACCAGACAAACGCGCACCTGCTGAAGTACGACAGCAACTACGGCCGCTACCCGGGTACGGTGCTGGCGACGAAGTCCGGCCTCACGGTCGATGGCAAGGCCGTCGCCGTCTTCGCCGAACGAGAGCCGGGCAAGATCCCCTGGGGTAAGGCGAACGTCGACCTCGTCATCGAGTCGACGGGCTTCTTCACCGACGCGAACGCCGCGCGCGACCACATCCACGATGGCGTCAAGAAGGTCATCATCTCGGCGCCTGCCAAGAACGAGGATGTGACGATCGTCCTCGGCGTGAACCAGGAGATGTACAAGAGGGGCCAGCACAAGGTCATCTCGAACGCCTCCTGCACGACGAACGGCCTGGCGCCAACGACGAAAGTGCTGCTGGACAACTTCGGCATCCTCAAGGGCCAGATGACCACCATCCACGCCTATACCAATTCGCAGCGCCTCCTCGACATGCAGTCGAAGGACCTGCGCGAAGCACGCGCCGCCGCGATGAACATAGTGCCGACCTCCACCGGCGCCGCCCGCGCGCTCAAACTCGTGATCCCCGAGATCGAGGGCAAGCTCGACGGCGCGGCCTACCGCGTGCCTACGCCGACCGTCTCGATCGTCGAGATCGTCGCGCTGGTGAAGAAGAAGACGACCGTCGAAGAAGTGAACGCCGCGATGAGGGCGGCGGCAAAGGGCAAGATGAAGGGCATCCTGGCCGTCAGCGACGAGCCTTTGGTCTCGATGGACTTGAAGGGCGACCCGCACTCGTCGACGGTGGATGCGCTGACCACGAACGTCGTCGCTGGCGACCTGGTGAAGGTGGCCTCGTGGTACGACAACGAGTGGGGTTACTCCTGCCGCACTGCCGACCTCTGCGCGTTCATCGCCGGCAAAGGCCTGTAACGGACGGCGGTCTGCGCGAACAGTAACCACGGGGGCCGGCTAGTCCGGCCTTCGTGATCTCGAGGAAGAGCCAGGAACCCGTGTCATCGATACCGCTGCGCACTATTGGGCGCGCCACGCCGCAACCTCAACACGCACACCATGCACATGAGGAGGCGCCATACCAGGTCTTCATCGCTGCCAGCCTCGTTCTCGGGCTTGGCGGCGGGTTCCTGCTCGCGATCCTGCTGCCCCTCGCACGCACGCTCGACTGGGGCTGGGGCGCGACGGAACGCTGGGCCGTCATGGTGCAACTCCACGGCCAGCTCCAGCTCATCGGCTTCGGCGGGCTCTTCGTCACGGGCATGGCCCTGCGGCTCATGCCCCGCATCGCCGGGCGGCCGCTGGCCTACCGCCAGCTCATCCCCGTCCTCATCCCCGCGATCGGCGGCTACCTCGTGCTGCGCTCCCTCGCCCAGCCGTTGGACGACGGCACGCTCCGTGACGCTGCGCTCCTGATTTCCGCCGCACTCCTCGTTGTCGGCGCGCTCGCGTTCGCCGCCATCATTTGGGGCACCGTGCTCCATCGCGACAGCAGGGCCGAAGCGACCGGTTACTTCTTTGCGATTGCCGCAGCCGGCGTCCTGGCGGGCGCCGTCATCAACGCCGTCCAGACGTACGACCTCGTGCGCGACTCGCTCGCGGTGGCCCCGCCCATGCGGCAATCCGCGCTCGTGTTCGAGCAGCAGTTCGGCTTCCTCGTCATGTTCGTCGCGGGCGTCGGCTCGCGCGCCATCCCCACGCTCACAGGGCAACAGCGCCGGCAGGTCGCGCCGCGCATGGCATCCGTGGTGCTTGCCGTCGGTGTGGCCCTGTTCACCGCGTACGCGCTCGTCGCGGCCGAGCGACGCCCGTCCGAAACCGTGATCCGTGTGGGCGATGCGGGCATCCTGCTCTGTGGCGTGGCTTTCGCGATGCTGGTGTGGGTATCGGGCGCCCTTTCACTCTCGAGCCGCGTGGCCGCGGCGTCGCGGACGCAGTTCTGGTTCGTGCGGTCCGCGTTCGCCTGGATGCTGGTCGCGGCGCTGCTCTCACTGTGGTACGGCTCCGTCGCCTTCCGCGAGGGCCGCCCACTGGACCAGTTCGAGCTGGACGCCGTACGTCACGTCTTCACGGTCGGCGTCCTGACCATGATCATCGTCGGCATGGCGATGCTCATCGTCCCGGAGTTCGCGGGCCGCCGGTTGCAGCATCGGGACGAGCGCTGGCTGCACCGGGGGATGATCGTCGCGCTGAACGTGGCTGCACTACTCCGCGTGTGGCCGGCGTTCGAAGGCACGGGCTGGCTGGGTGACACGCGCTACTGGCCGATCGCTACGTCCGGGCTCCTCGCCAGCGCCGTCGTCATCCTGTTCGCGGCCATGTTCGCGCAGAGCTGGTGGGAGCAGCGCGATCCCGCCTGGTCCTCGAAGGCTACCGGCGTCGGACCATCCCTGCCTCGGCGCTGATCGATTGCCTCCTGGCACTTGACTCGTGCCCATGCCCGCCGATAGTGTTGCGATTCGGCGGCGGGCGCGGGCATGCGCGCCGCGGAGGAGGGCTCTGTGCGTTTGATCAAGACGGTCCCAATAGTCGTGAGCTGCCTCGCCGTCGCGGCAGCCGCCTTCGCGGCGTGCAGCGACGACGGCGAAACGCCGCCGCCCACGCAGGCGCCTTCCTCGCAGGCGACGGCGGCCGCTACGCCGCCAGGAGCCAGCCCGACCGAGCTCCCCGTCTCCGACGCGCCGGCCGGCCCCGTCACGTTCCATGTCCTGGCCGGCACCACCGCGGGCAACAAGGATGTCGAAGCGTTCATGCCCGCCGATATCCGCGTGCGCGCTGGCGACAGCATCACCTGGACCTCGCACGGCTTCGAGGGCCACACCATCACCTTCGGCGATGGCGATGACACGCTCGCCAGTCTGGGCGAGTACCTGGTGCCGAACCCCACGAATCCCGACGAGCGAATCTTCAACCCGAAGCTCGCGCTCGCCAGCGAGAAGCAGGGCCCGCATGATGGCACCACGGAGTGGATCAGCTCGGGCTTCTTCGGTGTGCCGGACGCGCAGGACTACACGCTTACGTTTGCCGGGGAGGGGCTGTTCACGTACCTCTGTCTGGTCCACCCGTTCACCATGACGGGCACCGTCACGGTGGAGCCCGCAGGGGCGCGCGTGGACTCGCCTGAGACGGTCTCGGCACGCGGCGCCGCGCTGGCCTCGCAGTACCTCGACGAGCTGGAGGCGGAGGCGAGTCGGCTGGGTGACGAGGTGTACAGCGCGCCCGGCCCGGGCGAGTCGACCATTCACTACGTGCAGGTCGGCGCTATCACCGACCACGGCCAGGTCGCCATCTACACGCCCGGCGAGCTGAACATCAACACGGGCGACACCGTCATCTTCCAGAACGACGACCGCAACTTCCACAACGTCATCTTCAGGGGCGACCGCGAGCTGCCCGCAGGCATCGGCATCATCCCCGACGCGGAGGGCCGCGGCCTGAACTTCTCGTTGGACAAGGCCTCGGCCGTCGCGGTCGATCCGCCGCCCGGCGGTTTCGATGATAGGACGTTCCTGTCGTCGGGTTCGCTTGGCGTCCTGCAGCCGCGCCTCACCTGGACGCTGCGCTTCGACACGCCGGGCACGTACGTATACGCCTGCACGATCCACGTGCTCGGAGGCATGGCCGGCGTGATCAAGGTGCAATAGCCCGCCAGACCCAACCCTTGCTACGATGGCCCATGCTCCCGGAGGTCAGCGAGCTGCACCGTTCGATCGTCATGCGTCTACGGCAGGTCGTCGAGAGTCTCGACGGGCTGACCCAGGCACAGTTGAACTTCACGCCGCCGTTCCCAGGCGCGAACAGCCCCCACGTGCTCGCCTCCCACACCTTCGGCAACGCGCGCGCATGGGTGCTGGGCATCGCCTGCGGGCGAGACGTCGGCCGCGCCCGCCCCGCCGAGTTCCGCGCGACTGGCGCTGACGCGGCGGCCTTACGCGACAGCCTGGTCAGCCTGGAACGGGAGATGGCCGAGGCGCTTGAGACATTGACGCCGGACGAGCTGGGCCGCCGGTTTGTGCCGGCGAAGGATCTCTGGGGCGAGGGCGAGCCCCGGGAGACCAGCGTCCGGAGCGCGCTGGTGCAGGTCGTCGAGCATGCCTCCCTGCACCTGGGCCACCTGCACGTCGCCCGCGACCTCGCTCTGGCCGCCACCTGAACCGTCACGAAACGGACACTCGACCTCGCCCCGGGCGCGTTGCAAGCCGAAGATGTAGCAGATAGAGTGTGAGTCCGGCCGTCAAGGGGCGGCATGGCCAAGAAAGGAAGCGCCAGCCATAGCGAAAGACCTCCGCATCAACGAGCGCATCCGCGTGCGCGAAGTCCTCCTCATCGACGATGAGGGTCAAAAGCTCGGTACCATCCCCATCCAGGAAGCGCTACAACGCGCCCGCGATGCAAGCCTCGATCTCGTCGAGGTCGCGCCGAACGCCAACCCGCCCGTGTGCCGGATTCTGGACTACGGCAAGTTCAAGTTCGACCAGGCCAAGAAAGAGCGCGAGGCGCGCAAGCACCAAAAGCAGCAGCAGCTACGCGAAGTGCGCTTCAAGCCCAAGATCGGCACGCACGACATCGACTTTAAGACCAAGGTGATCGTGAAGCTGCTGAACGAGGGCGACAAGGTGAAGGTCTCCGTCATGTTCCGCGGCCGCGAGATCACGCACCCCGAGATCGGGCGCGGGCTGCTTATGCGCGTACAGGAGAACCTGAAGGACCTTGCCGTCGTCGAGCGCCAGCCGATCATGGAGGGCCGGTTCATGAACATGTACCTGGCCCCACTGCCCCAGAAGACGGTGCCCAAGCCGAAGACCCCGCGCGAGCCCCGCCCCAAGCGCGTCACCGGCAGTGGTGATACCGGCGGCGAGACCGCCATGGGCGTCGCGCTCAAGGCCGCCGGCGTCGATGGCGCGGCGCCCGAAGCGGCCGCAGCCGAAGCATAGCCGGGACTCCGGAGCGGCCTCAGCTTGCCGATCCGCCCCGGATCGGCGACAATCCTATGCCGTCTTCTTGACGCGAATTGCCCGAGGGCAGCTTCCACTGCCCTCGTTTCATGCGCGAGGAATGCCATGCCGAAGATGAAGACCCACCGCGGCGCCGCCAAGCGCTTCAAGATCACTGGCGGTGGGAAGTACACCAGCCGCAAGGGCAGCATCAGTCACCGCAAGACGCGCAAGTCAAACGCGGCTAACGCCTCCGGCGACGAGATGTTCGCGGTCTCGCGCCCGAACCAGCGGCGGCTGGTCCACATGATGCCCTACGCGAAGTCGAACGGATAACGCGAGCACTGCGGCGCTCGCAAGGTGAGCGTCGCGTCCGGAGAACGAGACCATGCCACGAGTCAAGAGAGGCGTCCCCGCCCGGCGGCGACACAAGAAGATCATCGGCCTGGCGAAGGGCCACAAGGGCCAGCGCCACCGCGTATTCAAGCGGGCCAATGAAAGCGTCCTCCACGCCCTCGACTACACCTACCGCCACCGCCGCGAACGCAAGGGTGACTTCCGCAAGCTTTGGATCGCGCGGATTAACGCCGCTGCGCGCCTGAACGGCATCTCGTACAGCCGCTTCATCGACGGCCTCAACAAGGCCGGGATTACTATCGACCGCAAGATGCTGGCCGACCTCGCCGTCCGCGAGCCCGGCGCATTTGGCGAGCTTACGAAGAAGGCGCTCGCCGCCACCGCCTGAACGCCTGACCCGTGCGACACGCAGGGGGCACGCCCGAGCGCGCCCCTCACTGCATCCAGCGCCTACGCCTCCATTGGTCGCTGCCGTCGTCGACCCTACAATGCCCTCGTGACCACGACCACCAAACAGCACGAGATCATCCTCTTCACCCAGGGCTTCTGCGAGTTCTCCGAGATGGTGCGGTTGCACCTGGAGTCGCGCGGTCAGAAGTACACCGAACGCGACCTCGACTTCGATGCGACGGCCCGTGACGACATGATGAAGCTCGGCGGCACCGGGACCCCTGTCACGGTCATCGACGGAGAGGTCGTCATGGGCTACGACGAGGAAGCCATGGACGGGCTCCTCGGCTTCGAACCATACAACGCGCCCGAGGACCTCAGCGGCCCCACCATGGAACAGCGCTGATCGTCCCCCGCGCGGTGACCGATCCTCGCCGTCGCGCTTTGGTCTGCTGGGTTGCGTACTCTAATACGGGGGCTGCGTGACGCTCGCCCCTCTCGCGCGGCATTTCGCCCATCCTGTGGCCGCCTGCCACAATGCGGGGGCATAGCCCCACGAAGATCCGCCGGCTACGAGCGGGCGTCGGGCCCGAATCACCGAGATCGCTGACATCGGGGTAGCGCCCGGACTCAGATTCGGAAGCGAAAGGAGTCTCCCATGGCGGTGTGTGCCAATTGCGGTCGCGACGTGCCATCAGACCCCAACGAACTCGAGGATATCGAGGAGTGCCGTTACTGCGAGCAGGTGCTGTGTTCGGAGGCCTGCCTGGAGGAGCACGAACTCAGTGCGCACCCCGATGAGGGGCTACCTCCGCCAGCGCCGGAGGAAGACCGTCCTGCCTGAGATGGACCTTTCTGGCTGAAGTGCCACGATCGCGTCGTGCGCGCGGGGTCCGCTAAAGCGGCCAGAATCGATCAGGCCACAGGACCCACGGCCCCGGCTTCTCCCACGACGGGCTCACGCCATCCGGGCCCGCGACGACGTGTCCGAGATGATGGGATAGGAGAAGTTCGCGCACATGCCTGTGGGCGGACCAACGCTGGCCGCTGTCGCGATTTCCCGCAGAGGTGCGCGCCGCCCTTCTCTTAACCGGCGACTGACGTTCGGTGCACCCGGCCGGCACCCGCGAAATCCGTCGCCGTTTGCACGGGCACCGGCATTTTTGCAATGCTTCCGTAATGTTCAGTTTGTACTTTCTTAATCCCGGCTCCCTGGCCCGGATCTATCGTTGGTGAGTCGTAGGGCGCCAGCCGTGAAGGAGAAGCTCATGTCTCGAGCGTCCCGTCGAATCGGCTCCTCGCCCCTGCCGTCGGGCCCCGCTTTGCAGCGCTCCCGCCTGCCGAGCGATGAGGGCCCCCGTCCCGCCGACCAGGCGCCGGCGCCTGGGGCCGACGGTGCCGCCCTCGCGGCGCTCAGTGACGCCTTCGATACGCACGGCCGGGGGCTCGCCGCGGGCCAGCGCGCCCTCTTCGACACGATCATCGCCGCCGCGCCGATCGGCATTGCCGTCTGGGATCGGGACTTCCGCTGCGTCGTATTCAACGAAGCGCTCGCCTCCATCATTGGCATGTCCCGCTACGAGGCCGCCGCCTGCCCGCCTGCCGACTGCCTGCCCGGTGGTTGGGAACAGTGGCATCCTCATATCGAGGCGGCCGTCAACGGCGAGGAGACGCTTGGTGCCCAGATAGAAGGCCGCAATTTCCGCCACCAGTGGTTTGCCCTCGTCGCCAGCTTCTATCCCATCCGGGCGGAGCACGATGTCATCGGCGTGGCGGTCGTGTGCACGGACATGACCACCCAGCGCCGTGCCCAACGTGAGCTGGAGCGCAGCGAGCAGCGCTACCGCCTTCTGGCCGAGGCGCTGCCAGCGTTGGTGTCGCTCACTGACGTGCAGGGTCAGCCGTTCTACTGGAATCGCGAGTTCTTCGAGTACACGGGCCTCACCGAGGAACAGGCCCGCGATCCCTGGAACCAGGACTTCGTTATCCGCGACGATATTCTCGCGTCCGCCGAGGAATGGGCCCGGAACACGGAGGCGGGTCAGCCCGCCGAGGCCGAGGTCCGCATCCGCCGCCGCGATGGCGTGTTCCGCTGGCACGTCGTACGCGCCGTGCCACTCGGGGACCCGCCGCAGTGGCTGCTTACGGCGACCGACATCGATGACACGAAGCGCAGCCAGGAGCGCCTGCACGAGGTCGCGCAGGAAACGGCGACGGCTCGCGCACTCCTCAACGAGATCGTCCACCAGGCGCCTCTTGGCATCGCCTTCTTCGATCTCGACGCGCGGTTTGTGCACGTGAACGGCATCTTCGCCGATTTCGACGAAGTCCCGCTGGATCACCATCCCGGGCACAGCATCGCGGAATTGCTCCCCGATCTCTGGTCCAGGGTCCGGGGCCCGTTCGCCCGCCTCGCCTCGGGCGCGGACGAGTTGTCCGAGTTCGAGGTGGAAGGAAGCGGGGGTCGCGCCTGGAACCTGCGCTGGTACTCCGTCCGCGGCCAGGCGGGTGAGACGTATGGTGTCGGCGCGGTGGCCGAAGAGATCACCGAGCGGCGGCGCGCCGAGGCTGCGTCCCAGCTCCTCGGGCGCGCCACGCGGCAGTTGGCCGCATCCCTGGACTACGAACATAACCTCATGAAGGTCGCTCGCCTCGCTGTCAGGCATCTCGCCGACGTCGCCGTTATCGATGTCTTCACGGACGCCGCCGACGCGCGCCGGATCGCGACCGCGGTCGCGGCATCCGATACGAAGTCCCTTATAGAGCGGCTCCAGCTTCGCGACTGGACTGTCAACGATTCCGGCGAACGTTTCGCCGACCGGCTGGCCGGCGGAGGCGAGGTCGTAGTGCCCCGGATCTCACCGGACTGGATCGCCCGCCATGCCCCCGATGACGGTCAGCGCGAGGCCGCCTTGGCGCTGGGCCCGTCGTCGCTCCTTTCCCTGCCCCTTCGCGCCAAAGGTCAGTTCATAGGCGTCCTCACGCTGGTGATGGCTCGGTCCGCACGCGAGTTCTCCCCGGAGGACGCCGTCCTCGCGCGGGAACTCGCGCACCGCATCGCCCTCGCGATCGAGAACTCCCGCCTCTTCGTCGAAGCCCAACAGGCGCTTGCCGCTCTGCGCGAGAACGAGCGGCGCCTTCGCGAGGCGAATGCGGCCAAGGACGAGTTCCTCAGCCTCCTCTCCCACGAACTCCGGACGCCAATCACTACGATCGTCGGTAACGCCCGCGTGCTCGAGGATCACATCGAGAGCCTCGACCCGCGCGCTCGCGACGAAGCCCTGGCGGACATCACAGCCGAGGGCACCAGGCTCGGGCGGATCATCGAGAACCTGCTCGCCCTCGCTCGTCTCGATCACGGCCCCGATGTCGAAATCGAGCCGCTCCACGTCCTCCGCATCGCGGCGCGGGTCATCAATGGCCGCCGCAAGGAGCTGCCGGCGCGCCCGTACAGCATGAACGGCCCGGAAGGCGTTGTCCTCATCGACGGCAACGAGGTCTACCTGGAACAGATCCTTCGGAACCTCATCACGAACGCCGAGCGATACAGCCCCCAGGACACCCCGATCGACGTCGACGTCTCTGCTGGCCCCGCATTCGTGACGATCGAAGTGCGCGACCGCGGAGTCGGCGTCGAGCCCAGCGAGGTCGCGGCCCTCTTCGAGCCGTTTTACCGCTCGTCTCGCACCGCCAGCATCCCGGGTATCGGCGTCGGCCTGTCGGTCTGCAAGCGCCTCGTGGAGTTCCTGGGTGGCACGCTCACCGCAAGCGCGCGCGAGGGCGGAGGATCGGCGTTCACGGTCACATTCCCGTCGGCGTCCGCCCACGACGAGTAGCCCCGCCGCCCTGCCTCTACCATCGAGACATGTCCCTCGTCAAGCGCCACCGGTACCCTCGCAGGGATCCGGTGAGCCTTCACGAACGCTGCCTCCAGAAACGCCAGAGAATCGCGAACGGCGGAGATCAGATGCGTGTAGTCCGCCGGCGTTTCGATGCGACCTCGCCTCTTCGCCCAGGTGCGTTGAGGACAGCCTCGAAGAGGTTCAATGCCTCGCGACCATGAAGGGGCGGGGGGGTAATTCGGATGTTTCGCGCGCGAGCACTTGGGCATACCCTTCCCAGTCGTTGCATCGAGCGCGCTCAAGCCCGAGGAGTAACCCGATGAGGTATGCGCCCACCCTCTTCGCCGAGGGATTCTTGTTCCCGGAGTCTCCCCGGTGGGATGGCGGCGCCGGCCGGTTCTACGTCGCGGACATCGACCGAGGCGAGATTCATGAGGTCCCGCTAGACGCTCCGCCGTCGCTGCTGTTCAAGTCGGACGACCTGCTGTCCGGCTACGCGTCCGACGGCGCGGGCGGCTTCATTGCAACATCCCTGTTGCAGCGAAAACTCCTCCATTTGACGCCGGATGGCGGCAGCTTTACGGCGCGCGAGGCCGCCGACGCCTCCGCGCTTGCGTCGTTCGCCCTGAACGACCTGATTCGCACCTCGGCCGGCTACACCTACGTGGCCACGCTGGATTTCAACTTCGTGGACTTCGTGTCCGGCAAGACAGAGGCTCGCCCGAGCCCCATCGTCGGCATGTCGCCGGAAGGGACCGTCTTTGTTGCGACGACGGAAGTCACCTTCCCGAACGGCATGGCGGCGACACCCGGCGACGACCGCCTCCTCGTGGCCGACACGCTCGACGCGTGCATCTACGCGTTCACCATCGCGAAGGACGGCGCGCTGGTGAATCGGCGCGTGTTCGCCAGCCTGCCCCGCGAGGCGCCCGACGGCATGTGCCTTGATGCGGAGGGCGCCGTCTGGGTCGCGACGCACCACCGCGTGCTGCGCGTCCTCGAGGGAGGTGCCATCACGGACGAAGTAGAGATGGGCACGCCGCTTGCCACCGCGTGCATGCTCGGCGGTGCCGATGGACGCACCCTGCTAGTCACCGCCTCCGACAGCTTCGATCGGCGCGTCATCTCGAAGACGCCTTCGGGCCGGCTCTTCACCGTCCGCGTCCCGGTCCCCGGTGGAGGACTTCCGTCCACGTACGCATGATCGTCAAGGGCCACCCGCCCCGACGATAGCTCGCGCCCGCCTGCACTACGCGTTCAGCTCACGGCTTGAGTCTTCCACGCCGATGGCGCATTGTTCTCCGTAATACGCAGGCTCGCACAGCAGGGGGACATGGATGCGACGACCTCGGCGACTGAAAAGGGCGCCTGGAGCGGCCACGGGCCTGGTCTTGTTGACCGGAGCGGCCTTCGACTATTACGGTTCCCGGCCCACCTCGAAGCGGAGGTTCGGGAAGTGACCCACCAGCTCCCGACTGTCGTCGCTGTCCTCGAACGAGGCATCGACGAGGGACTCCACATCGGCTGGCAGCTCTACGTGTCGCTCGACGGCCGCGTTGTCGCCGACATCGCCGGAGGCGAGGCGCGCGCCGGTGTACCCATGACGACCGACACCTTGATGATCTGGTTCTCGGCAACCAAAGCGATCACGTCGGTCGCCGCTGCCCAGCAATGGGAGCGCGGTCGCTTCGACCTCGACGACCCCGTCGCCACGTACATCCCCGAGTTCGGTACCAGGGGCAAGGACGCCATCACCATCCGGCACCTGTTCACCCACACCGCCGGCATCCGCCACGCTGACCTCGACCCGGCCGGTGCCGGCGGGCTGGCGCCGGGCGCCGACGGTTACAATCCGTTCGTCTCGCCCTGGGCCGACCGCCTTGGTCGCATCCTCGACGCCGAGATCGAGGCGGGGTGGGTTCCCGGCGAGAAGGCCGGCTACCACCCTTTCTCCGGTATGTTCCTGCTGGCCGAGATCGTGCAGCGCGTCGACGGCCGCCCGTTCTCGCAGTACGTGCGAGACGAGATCTTCGAGCCGCTCGGCATGCACGACTGCTGGGTCGGTATGCCAGCCGGCGCATTCCACGCTTACGGCGATCGGATCGGCGTGTTGCACGTGACGCGACCCGGTCGGGTTATGGCGCTGCCGCGCATCGATAGCGAGGAGGGCTGCACCGCGTGCACGCCCGGCGGCGCCGGCCGCGGCCCCATGCGCCAGCTCGGTCGCTTCTACGAGGCCATGCTCGGCAAGGGCGTCCGCGGTGACGTGCGGCTCATCGACACGACCACTGCCGAGGCGATGGTGGCGCGCCACCGAGTGGGCATGTACGACGAGACCTTCGGCATCATCATCGACTGGGGTCTCGGCTTCATCATCGACTCGGTGAACTACGGGCGGCACTGTTCGCCGCGCACCTTCGGGCACGGCGGTGGCCAGTCGTCGGTCGCCTTCGCCGACCCCGAGCACGGGCTCGTCGTCGCCGTCGTGATGAACGGGCTGCCGGGACCGCAGGTGCACTACAGGCGAATGAGCGAGGTCACCGCCGACATCTATCAGGACCTCGGTCTGGCGTCGCCGGACGATGCCGGACGCGAGCACGCCGTGCCCACCTCCGGTTTGCAGTAAGTGGCAGCCCAGGTGGCTGGCTACTGCCAGGGTGGTGCCCGGGGAGCGCTTGGCGCGTTCGCGCTGCGGATCCTCGGCTACGACCCGGGGGCAGGCGTACGCGGGCTCCTTCGACCGGTGGCCGAGCCAGCCGGACACGGTGGTGGAGCGCTAGACTCGCCGCGCAGGCGAAGGCGTCGCTCCGGCCGTGACCGCGGCGGTCCACGCCTTCCTGCAGCAAGATGGGGATTTTTCGACTGGTTCCCTGGGCAGGTTTCCGGGCTACAGGTGTACGCCGCTGCTTCTGACTCTGGAAGCCGGGGCATTCTACAACGTGACCGCATTGGTGCTCTCGGAAAGAATCAACTCACGACCTTGAGACGGCCACCGCCGCTTCCGAAGTAGATGCGCCGCGTCTCGTCGGGGAACAGCCTCACGACCTTGCTGAAGTCGCTGAGGTCGTAGCCTAGCTGATTCCGGTGCACGTCGATGATCTCTTGGTAGAGAGTCGGTGTTTCGGGCGTCAGGTCTAAGTCGGCGGGTTCTCTCAGCCTATATCCAAGCCTACTCATGCGCGACCACAGCGTCCTCGCCTGTCGCGGCGTGACGATCCCGAGGTCGGAAGCGCGCTTGAGTAATGCTCCCATTGACACCTTCCAATACGGCTTGAGGCTGGCCAGTTTCTCCAAGGTCAGTGGTTGACTCAGGTATGGCCGGATCTCTCGCTCAGGCATCAGAAACTCAGCAGCAAAGCGGTATGCTTCCCGCTCCATGTCGGGATTCGGAGCCTGAAGGTGCATCACCATGTGCGCCAACTCGTGTGCCAACGTTAGCCTGTAGCGATCGCCGGGCGCGTTCGCATCGATGAAGATCAGCGGTGGCAGGCCGGGTGGCCATTGGCTTATGGCATCGATGCGGGTCGATGCGAAGTCGAATGGTATGACGACCGCTCGTGCACTCTCTAGGAGAGACGTGAGGTTGTCGATCGGCCCTCTAGCCACATGCCACATCGTCCGCACTGCTTGCGCAATGCGCTCAACGTCCCCGTCGAACTCATCGACATCGAGCAGAGGGACGTTGACCTCTCCTATCTCGACGCTCTTTAGCAGTCGGGCGAGATTCATACGCCGAATGTTGATCTGGGCGTGAACCATGCCGAGAGTACGATTCGACAGGTCTTGTTTGCGACGATGGAACAATTCGCTTGTGCCGAAACCGATGATCGGATCAGTCTGGGTGAAGAAGTCTTCCGGGTAGCCCAACGTCTCGGACAGTCGAGCGAGTATTTCCGGGGACACGGGACGGATTCCGCTCTCCATACGTGAGAGGAAGGGGGGCGACACCGCCAACCGCTGCGCTAAATCACTTTGCCTCAGTCCTCGTGATTCGCGCCCCAACACCACCATCTGGGGCTGAACCTCATCAGACATTGGCACCATCCGTCCCTGTGTCCGTATCTGTGTCCTTCTTCGGGAACACGCGGTCTGTGTCCGGGCCTTGCGGCTGCGGCGGCCTCACAGGGAGTTGCTGCAAGTCCGGGCCGCTGTCGGGACGCGGGATCGCAATGACCCACTCATTCTGCGTCCCCCGTGGGCAGACGAGGTAGACGCCTGTGATGTCCGTTTCCAGATCATTCCACTGGTAGCCCAAGGCGAGGTTCGTCAGTGCCCGTAGGCCACGCATCTGGAACGACATCTGGTACACGAACGCCAATGCTTCCTGTGTCGGCACATTGTGCGTTCGGAAGTTGTGATCCAACTTCTTCATGCGGATCGAGAAGTCCTCGATCAACAGGCGCGTGTAGCCGTACTCTTCGTAGAGCGTTACGTCCGGATCTTCAACAAATGCTGTACGCGCGTTGTGCACCATCGAGTCGTTGATGATGCTCGACCGGGTTCGCTTACGATCGCGTGCTTTATCTAGTGGGGTGCGATTCGCTCTGTAGTCATCAACCGCGCCTGACACGCAGCTGTAGAAGCGCGGAAAGTAAGGAACGAGAACCGGGAGAGCATCACTCAATGGCAGGGTCACAGCCGTCCTCCTAACATGCTGCCCTGAGACTACACCCGTCGGGTGGCAAAGATCAAGGCTTTCTTGCCAAGAATCTTTCCGCCAGATTCACTATGAGGACGGCGAGCGCGGCGGCACCGAGTCTGACGGATCTACGACGCTGAACTTCCCTTTTCCTCTGAACAGGTTGGCCACGGGACTCGCGATCGCGTGCTCTAGTTCAAGACCCTCGAACGTGCCGTGCAGCGATTCAACGATGAAGCGGCTCGCCCACTCATCGGGCGAGATTCCTTCGAGCTCTGCACCGCCTCTCGCGTAGAACAATGCGCGCTGGGTGAGCATGACCATCGTGCCCTCGGTGAGGGGTTTGCATTGGCAGTGCCGAGGGGTGCGCAGACACTCCCAACAACGCGCGGCCTTTCGCGGCTCCGAGCGCGAGAGTCGCCTGCCGCAGGTGCAGGCCTTCTTCGGTGTCTTTAGCGGCCGCATGGTGCTCGCCTTCCTACCGGCGAGATGGGGTTTTAGACTGGCTCCCCGGGCAGGACTCGAACCTACAACCAATCGGTTAACAGCCGATTGCTCTACCATTGAGCTACCGGGGAGCGCTCAATCGGAGTGGAGGGCACTCCGGACTCGCAGCATAGCGGAGGATCCGCCTCACCCTCAAGCGCACGGCGCCTCGGCACCCCGCCGAAAGACCCCCTCCCGACGCGTTCGCCCCTCACACGGACGGCCGTTATACTCCGCCCGTTCATTCGATTCTGGAGGACTTCCCTGTATGGCCGTCAAGTGGACTAAGGTCGCACCCTACATCGAAAACGGACTCGCCTCCCGGGGCAATATCGAGCGCTCGAGCATCGTCGACGTCGCGTACGACGACGCGGCCGACGACGACATCGTCGACGCCATCGATGCCATCGGCTCGCGCATCTTTATGACCGTCGAAGAGGCGAAGCAGTTCCTGCTGTCCCAGGGCGCCGTCGAGGAGTAACCGCACCCCCGGCGCACCTCAGTCCGCGCCTGCTGCCAGTGGCGTCACCGCCTCGTCCGCCGCGTGCGACTCGGTCGGCCGCCGCCACAGCATTCCGCTGATCGCCGCCAGCGTCACCAGCCCGCCCGCGACTTGCACCGGGCCCAGCGCCTCGTCGACCATCGCCCACGCCGCGATGCTCGCGACCACCGGTACGCCCAGCATCATCAGCGACGACACCGACACGTCCACGTACCGGTGCGCCCACCCGATCACCACCTGGCCCAGCGTGCCTGACACCAGTGCGAAGAACAGGATCGTGAGTACGTCGCGCGTGTCCAGCCCGCCCAGCTCATCCGGCCGGAACGCGATCGCCGGTGTCGCCACGAGCGCCGCCACAAGGTGCACGACCGTCATGTACTCGAGCGTGCCGCCCGTCGCCCGGACCCGCTTCGAAACCAGGAAGTACGCCGTGAACGTCAGCACTGCGCCGACGGCGAGCAGGTCGCCTGCGGGATGCCACTCCGGCGTGCCCGCCGACCCGGCGATCACGATGCCAACGCCCGCGATGGCGCCCGCAGTGAAGACGATATCGCGCAGCGTCACCGTCTCGCCGAACAACGGCCCTGCCACGACCATCACGATCGCCGGTTGCAGCGCCCCGATGAGCGTCGCGTTCGCTACCGTGGTCGTCTTCACCGAAGTCACGAAGAGGATCAGGTTCACGCCGAACAACGCGCCCGCGGCCAATCCCCACGGCCAGACGGCGGTATGCACTGGCCGTCGCAGCAGCACCGCCACGATCGCGACCAGCGCCAGCGCCCCGATCCAGAGCCGGTAGAAGGCCATCGCCTCCCCGCCGACCGATGCCGCCTTGATCAATGGGCTCGCGAATCCCCATACGGCCACCGTCGCCGCGACCGCCGCCAGGGCGGTTCTGCCGGATTCCGCCTCGGCGGGGAGCCGTTGTCGTGGGGAAGACACCTCGATATTGTAGGCGACGTGTCTCTGCGCGCCGTCCCGCTCGTCGCCCTGCTTGCGCTCGCCGCCGTGGCCTCCGCGTGCTCGCCTGAAGGAGATACCGGCGAGGGCGATACCGGCGAGGGAGGGACCAACGCTGTGAGCCCCACGCCCGTGGCCTGGCCCGATGCCTTCGCCGCCGCAGGACTGCTCGGCCGGGGCGTGAACCTCGGTAACGCGCTCGAGGCGCCGGTCGAGGGCGACTGGGGCGTGACGCTGACGCCGGAGCTGTTCGATGCGGTGCGCGAGGCCGGGCTCGACGCCGTGCGCGGGGCGGGCTTCGACTCCGTGCGCATTCCGGTGAAGTGGTCCGCGCACGCGGCTACCGATCCGCCGTACACGATCGATCCGGCGTTCTTCGAGCGCGTCGACTGGGTGCTCGATCAGGCGGCGGAGCGCGGACTCGTCGCGGTGCTCGACATGCATCACTACGACGAATTGAACACCGATCCCGACCGCCATCGCGAGCGCTACCTCGCCCTTTGGGACCAGATCGCGCGGCGCTACGCGGACCGGCCTCCGGGCATCTACTTCGAGCTGTTGAACGAGCCGAACGGCGCCCTCACCGCGGAGGCGTGGAACGCGCTGGCCCTGGACGCGCTTGCCATCGTGCGGGAGACGAACCCGGAGCGGACGGTTGTCATTGGCGGCGGCGCATTCAACAACGTGCTCGCCGTGCGCGCGCTCGACCTGCCTCCCGACGGGCATATCATCGCGACGTTCCACTACTACGCGCCCTTCACCTTCACCCACCAGGGCGCGGAGTGGGTACCCGGCTCGGATGCGTGGCTGGGGACCGCGTGGTCCGGCAGCGAGGACGAGCGCGCGGCCATCGAGGAGGAGTTCGCGGGTACGGCCGAGTGGGCCGCCGCGAAGGGCGTGCCACTGTTCATGGGCGAGTTCGGTGCGTACAGCACGGGTGACATCGAGTCACGCGCGCGGTGGACCGACGCCGTCGCCCGCACGGCGGAGGCGCACGGGATCACGTGGGCGTACTGGGAGTTCGCGGCGGGGTTCGGGATCTGGGACCCCGAGACGGGGGCGTGGAACGACGATCTGCGGCGGGCGCTGATCCCCGATGGCGCCGCGCCTTAGTCCCACCGCAGCAGGAGCTGGTACATCCGGAACAACAGCCGCGTCGAATCAAGCGTGATCACGTCCGGCCGCTGGTTCAGCTTCGGCTCGACGTGCTCGAACAGCCGCACCTCATCGAAGTGCGCTCGCGGCGTCTCGCGCCCCGCCAGCTCGTCGCGCATCCGGCGCGACTCCGTGTACGGGATGTACGGGTCAGCGCGGTCGTGGATGATGAACAGCTCCGCCTTCACACGGTCGATGCTCGTGCTGGGCGACAGGTACCGCAGCTCCCTCACCGCGTCCTTCGGCAGTCGCGCGATCAGGTCCTCGACCGCCGCCGGATCCGTGTTCGCCAGGAACTCGTACGAGCTGCGACCCACCGGCCCCAGCGACGCGAGCTGCTCCACGGACTCCGCCTCGCCGTCGATGAACAGCCTCGTCAGCAGTTCACGGTCACGCGCGTCCTCCACGCGGTTGATGAGCTGCAGCGCCATCACCTCCTTGGCGTGCCACTTCGGCCCCCAGCTCTCGTCCACGTCGTCGTACTCGATGCGGTCCGTCGCGATCGCCCCGAACGCGGTCAGGGCGTCGTAGTAGCCGCCGAACGATACGACGTGGTCCACGTCGTCTGCGATCCGCTTGTCGGCCGCTGCTACCAGCGCGAGCGAGCCGCCCACGCTGGCCCCGAAGAAACCTACGCGCGCCGGATCCACTTCCGGCAACTCCTGGATGTACTGGAACTCCGCGACAAGCGCGTCGATCTCCTCCGGCTCGATGCGCTCGTCGTCCAGCCGATCGCTGAACGGCACCAGCATCACCACGCCCTTCCGCGCCGAGTCCTCGGCGATGCGCACCAGTCGTGCCTCGTCCAGGTCAAGCGGCGGGGCGCCCATCGAGAACACGACGCCCGGCAAGTCGCTTCCGTGCGCCGGGACGTACAGGTCCGCCTCGATCGACCGTGGCCCGTTCCGGCTCTCGTAGCCGATGATGATGCGCTCGCGCGAGGGCGCGTCGGAGATGAGCTGTACCGGCCGGAAGGGCGACGGTGGCTGCAGGATCATATCCGGCAGGTACAGCGAGGCCTCCACCGCCACGCGCCCATGCGCATTTGTCCAGAGCAGCGCGGGCATCCCGGCCAACAGCGCCAGCGACAGCAGGAGTGGCCACGTGCGTACGAAGAATCGCTTCATCGCCGGTCGTCTCAAGGCAGTTGCAGTCTACCCCGCCCGCGTCTCCACGCCGGGCCGACTGTATACTCCCGGAGCATGCGGCTGGTGAAGGTGGCGCCCGAGATCGTGATGTGGCTGCTGATCGTAGGCGTGGCCCTGGTCAATGTCGCCGTCTACACCGGTGTGGTCCGCGGCGAAGACGCCATCGACCTGCGCGAGCCGAACCCTGTGGGCCAGCCGTTCCTGAACGAAACCCCCACGTCCGAGAGCGCATCGGGCGCAGCGCAGGCGGCCCTCGCCGCCGAGCTGGACGCCAGCACCGGGCTGCCTGGCACGTTCGTCCCGACGCAGGGCAGACAGCACACGCAGGTCTACCCGCTCGACGATCGCATACCCTTCTGCCCCGAAGGCGGCGTCGCCGACGACTGCTACGCCTCCAACCCGCCGACCTCCGGCCTCCACCTGCCCGTCCAGGGCACGGTGCTGCTCGCTGACGGACACGCGCTCAAGATCCCACCCGACCCGGGCATCTACGGCTTCGAGATCCCGCGGGAGGCCATCCCCCATATCGAAGAGCACGCCGGCGTGTACATCGGCTACAACTGCGTGTCCGACGAGTGCACGTCCATCGTCATGGGCGAACTGACCGACCTCGTGAGCCAGCACCTCGCGAACGGCGCGCAGGTCGTGATGTCCCCGGACAGCGATCTCGCCCCTGACACGATCGGTGTCGCCGCCTGGACGCGCGTTGACAGCTTCGCCGCATCCGAGTTCACGCCCGAGCGCGTCGGCGCCTTCATCGACGCCCACAGCTGCCGCTTCGACCCCGAGGCCTTCTGCGCCCCCTAGCTCAAGCATGTGCCGCCACGCAGACTCGCATCCGGCCCCAATATTGACGGCCCGATAGTATTGACATCCTGCCCGGGAGGACTACGATATACGCCACAGATACGGCTGGTTCGAAAGAGCTAGCGAGGAAGTGAGCGCCCCAACGTGGCCTCAGATTCCGAAGGCACCCGCGGCAATCAGACCTGGCAAGACCTCGTGTTCATCGTGGTCAAGATCGCCGCGGTGGGGTTCGTCACGCTCGGGGGCGCCTGGATCGTCTACAAGGTGGCGAATGGCCTCGAACAGGACGGCTCCCTGCGGCTGGAGGTCGTGCTCCCGATCGTCGTGGTCTACGGCGTCGTCAGCCTCCTCCTGACTCTGGGTGTCCTCGTGTCTATCCTCGCGCAGCACAACATCATTCGGTTTGACAGCACGGGGGTGGGCGCGGACGCGTTCGGCTTGCCGGAGGGCAGCATGCAGGCGGCCATCGCTCTCATCCTGCTGCTCGTGTTCATCATCACCGCCCTCTTCGTCGCCTCCGCCGGTACCGCCGAAAGCATCAAGACAGCGCTCGAGGAACAACCGACGGCGGCGCCAGCGCCGACCGAGCCGCTCGCCAGCCCTACCCCCGAGACTCCCGTGGCTCCCACCGCGGTATCAACAGCGCTCGCCACGGAATCCCCGACGCTCGACTCGACGATGACGGGCGGCGTGCAGGGCGCTACGGTGATCGGCCCCGCGTCCCTCCCGCCCGCAGGCAGCGTGTCCGAGTCGCCCACGATTGCTCCCACCGAAACGCCGGTACCCGTGTCGACTCCTCCCGCTATCGCGGGCAACCGCCAGCCTATCGACAAGGACATCGCGATTCAGCTCATCACGACCGTCGGGACACTGGCCACGGCTGTTTCGTCCTTCTACTTCGGCAGCCGGATAGCCGCCGGCAGGAGGGACTCGGCCGCTGGCAATAGCGCCACCCCGCCGGGTGCAACCTAGCCAGGGACTCAGCCGCACGCGTGACCGGCCATTTGTGAGAGATTGCTCAATCTCCGCCCGTCCCTCAGAATGAAGCGTGGTTACCGATTCCATCCCTCTCGTCGGGCAGGGCGCCGTCGACGATATCGACGCTGACGTCGAGCAGAACATCCTGCTCACTGGCGTCGACACCGTGATGAACTGGGCGCGATCGTCGTCCCTGTGGCCGACGATGTTCGGCCTCGCCTGCTGCGCCATGGAGATGATCGCGACGGCCACGCCCCGCTACGACATCGCCCGGTTCGGCGCCGAGATCTTCCGCGCGTCGCCTCGCCAGGCGGACCTGATGATCGTATCGGGCACCTGTACGTGGAAGATGGCGCCGGCCATCCGCCGTATCTGGCTGCAGATGCCGGAGCCCAAGTGGGCCATCTCGATGGGTGGCTGCGCCATCATGGGCGGGCCCTTCGCCTACGGCTACAGCGTCCTGCCCGGCGTGAACCTCATCGTCCCCGTCGACGTCTACGTCCCCGGCTGCCCGCCACGGCCGGAGTCGCTTCTCACCGGGCTCATCATGCTGCAGAACAAGATCATGGACACGAAGGTCACCGGCCAGCGCGAGCGCCCGGAGCCCGACGGCGACTTCAGCGCGTACCTGCCCGACGACGACCCCATCCGCCGCGAGCTGGAGTCCCTCTTCCCGCCCTTCCCGTACTTCAACCCTGCTGAGTCCGCGGTCTAGCTGTTGTTCCCACAGAGGTTATTGACGCAGCCGCACAAGCGGGGAGAGT
>CAYJMG010000027.1:0-46935 GCA_964371355.1 uncultured Dehalococcoidia bacterium | reverse complement strand
GTGCCGGCGCTTTATCTTTTTGCTTCTTCCCTGGGGGTCCCGCGGGGGGGGTTTTCCCCCCCCCGCTACGTGGTCCGACGCCTACAGGGAGAAGCGCTCTTTGCCTTCGTACACCGCCATCGCCTCGTCCACACTGTGGCCGCCGTAGGTGATGGCGGAGATGGCGTTGGTCATCTGGACGGCCTCGTGCAGGGCCTTCTGGTGGATGTTGCGGCCGGTGGCGCTGCCGTAGGCGCCAGATACGAAGATCTGGTCGTGGAGGGTCTGCAGGAACTTCCGCACGTCCGTGCTCCCGCCGCCCGCGGTGATCACGCGCGTCCGGCCGGCGGCCTTCACCGCTTCCTTGAACGCGACAGCAGGCGGGGTGCCGTCCTCCGGCTTGGGGTAGTTCACCTTCACGAAGTCGGCGCCGAGGGTCGCGCCGAGGCCGGTGGCCCCGGCGATGAGGTGTGGGTCCTGCTCCTTCGGGACGGCCTTGCCGCGCGGGTAGATCCAGAGCACGGCCAGCAGCCCGGCGCGGTGCGCCTTGAAGCACGCCTGCGCGGCCTCCCGCATCTGCTCGGACTCGAACTCGCTGCCCAGGTACACGGTGTAGCCGACGGCGACGACGTGTACACCGTTGTCGCGCAGGGTGAGCGCGTCGTCGACGGTGACCCAGCCGAGGCTCTGCGGGTCGCGCTGGGAGGTCTTGATGAGGTGGGACTTGGAGTTGAGTTTCACCAGGTAGGGGATGGTGTCGTAATCGCGGGCGTACTTGGCGATGAGGCCGAGCTGTGTGGCGTAGCAGCCGATGACGCCTTCCCTGGCGATGCGGAACAGGTGCTCCGGGTCGCCGTCGTCCTCGACGATGGGGGTGCCGTCGCTGAGGGCGCCGTAGAAGTCGTCGTTGAGGTGCTCGACCTTCTGGTCGCCCGCGAAGAGCATCAGCCGGCCGGTGCCCTTGGTCATGGTGTGGAAGTTCTGCTCGTAGAGGCCCTGCAGGGCCGAGGGTACGTCGGCCGGTACGTCGATCTTCGTGGCTACGGTCATCTCATCGCCTCCTTTGCCGGCCGGGCCGGCCCGAACTCCTGGACGTGATACGCGGCGCCCCGTGGGCGCCGCACCTGCTTTTCTTAACTGTACCTATCCTCCCGAGACCGCTGCCGCCGCGCGGGGCTTCACGAAAGCGTCCTTCGTGTACTTCAGCAGGTCGCTGAAGTTCTTCTCCACGATGTCGGGCTTGTAGTCGACGGCGTGCTTGGGGTCGAGCGCGTACTTGCCCTGCAGCACGTGTACGGTCGTGAGCCTGTCGCCGAGGGCGGCCTTGCTGCGCATCAGGATGCCGGGCTTGTCGTCGATGAGGACGTAGTGCTGGGCCTGGAACTGCTGCTCGACGAACGGGAGGTGCTTCTCTTTGTGGGCGAAGATGAGCACACGGCCATCGACGGCCTCGGTGACGCCGCACTTGTGGATCTTCGTCGGCTGGAAGATGGCGTCGCCGTCGGAGAGGACGACGGGCATGCCCATCTTCTTGAGGTGGAGGACGGTCTCGAGCGCGCGCGGGTAGACGCGGCTGGTGAAGTCCCAACCGGCGAGGGCGTCCGAGGCTTCATCGACGGCGGGGTTATCGGGGTATTCGGCCTTCAGGCGCTTCATTTGCTCCCAGAAGTCGATGACGTCGAGATCCTTGCGGACAAGCTCGTAAAGCTGCCAGAAGCGGGCGGCCAGGTCGGGCCCCAGGATGCTGAGCATCCGCGCCTCGATGTCGTTCTTGACGCCGTCGTTATCGAGGATGGTGTTGTCGAGGTCGATGAGAAACACGAGATCGCGCACGGGTGTGGTCCCCTCCCAGGCTCGTGTGGCGCCCCACGCGCCGACGCCCCATATCTTAGCTCTCCCATCGAAGAACGCGAGAGCCGGTCAGGGGTACCAGGAGGCGTCAAGTAGCCCTCATTTGGATGGGCGGCCGCCCTGCATTTCGGCGGCATGGCGTCGCGTCCGAGACGAACCCGGCGCCAATCCTGGGGGCGACGCGATGGCTGTCTCAGCCTGTGCCACGCGCGCTGACGCGGGCGGGCCTCCGGGCGTCACCGGCGGGGCGGCGCGGCGGGCACTGGCCGCAGGTTGCTGGCCGGACGAGTTCACGTGGCCGTCGCTGATCGACGGTTGGCGCCGTTTGCCGGCGGGCGACCGGCATTCGCTTTCGTGGCCGCGGCGGCACGTGCCTATACACTGCCCCAACATGGAGTTAGCGTCTCCCGTTCATCCCTCCTCTGGTCGTGTATCCGAAGAAGGCCCCCAGGTGCCATGGTCCGTCAAGGACGTCGCCTGGTCGCTGCTGCTGTTTGCCGGCGCGCTGTTCATTCCCCAGATACCGCTCGTGTTCGTGATCAACGATGTCGATCACCTGACCCGAAACGAGGCTCTGGGCGCATGGGTGGCCAGCGGCCTCTCGTTCACTGGAATCGCACTCGTGGCGTTCTGGTTCGCGATGAAGAAGCGCTCGAGCCCTGCTTCGTTCCTGGGGTATCGGGCGCCCTCGTGGCCGACACTGGGCTGGGCTGTGGTGGCGTTCGTGGGCGGCTTCGCGATCGCGCTTGTGTACGGCCTGTTCGCCGAAGCGCTGGGGTGGGAGCAGAAGTGCGACGACCAGATCCCGATCGACATCCGGCGCGATGCGCTGTTGCTGGCCCTGTTCTCATTCCAGGCAGTCATCTTCGCGCCCATTGCTGAGGAGACGTACTTTCGCGGCTTCGCGTTCGGCGGTGTGGCTCGCAGCTGGGGAGTGCCGGCAGGCATCGTAGTCAGCGGCGTCCTCTTTGGCGGCGCGCATCTGCTGGGGAATCCGTACTTGTACAAGACGTTGCCGCTGTTCGCGGTGCTGGGCATGCTGTTCGCGTTCTGTTACTGGAAGAGCGGCAACATCTTCTCCACGATGCTGGCGCACTTCGCCTACAATCTGGTCAGCGTGATCTTCATTGCGAGCACCACATGCAGCGAATGAACCGGATCGACGAGATGTTCGCCCGCGTGCGGGCGGAGGGGCGGATCGCCCTGATGCCGTTCATGACGGTGGGGTACCCGGACCTTGACGCCTCGGAGCGGCTTGTCAAGGCGATGGTGGAGGCGGGGGCGGACGGCATCGAGCTCGGCATCCCCTTCAGCGACCCGCTGGCCGACGGCCCGACCATCCAAAGGGCGTCCTACAGGGCGCTCCAGCAGGGCACCCACCCCCGGGACGCGCTGGACATGGTCGGGCGGCTGCGGGCGGCCGGCGTTGCGGTTCCGCTGATCCTTATGGGATACTGGAACACCTTCCTCGCCTGTGGCGAGGATCGTTTTTTCTCGGACGCGGCAGCGGCCGGCGCCGACGGGCTGATCATCGTGGATCTGCCACCGGAGGAGTCGGACGCGGCGCGGGCGCAGAGCCAGGCAGCGGGGTTGCACCTCATCTTCCTGGCGGCGCCGACCTCGGACGATGCCCGCATCGACGAGATCGTGCCGAGAGCCTCGGGGTTCATCTATTGCGTGGGCGTGGTGGGTGTGACCGGGGCGCGGGCGCAGCTCTCGCAGGAGCTGCCGGACTTCCTCCGGCGCCTGCGGGCGAAAACGGACCTGCCGCTGGCGGTGGGGTTCGGGATCTCGAAGCGCGAGCACGTGGAGGCGCTGCGAGGTCTGGCGGATGCGGCCATCGTCGCGAGCGCGCTGATCGATATCGTGGAATCCTCGCCTCCCGGGGAGGGCGAGAAGAAGGTACAGGGTTATGTTGAGGTGCTCACCGGCCGTCAGGAGGCCAGCACGTAACAGCTACGGCGTCCCCGTGCGGGTTCCCGGCGGCTGCGCGTGGTACTCCGCGGCCGGCGGATTTGGGCCGTATAGCTAGCGGGCGGTCGCCACGGCGGCCGGCAGAGCTGACGGCGCGGAGCACCAGTGAGTACGAACGACAACATACGCCTGCGCGGGGTCCGGGGCGCGACCACGGTCGAATCGAACACCAGGGACGCGATCCTCACCGCCACCCACGAACTGCTCTTAGCCCTCATCGAAGCCAACGGCATTCGGCCGGATGATGTCGCCTCCGTCTTCTTCTCGACGACGCAGGACCTGAACGCCGAATTCCCAGCCGTTGCCGCCCGCGGCATGGGGTGGTCGCACGCCGCCCTCATGTGCACGCACGAGATGTACGTGCCCGGCAGCCTACCCATGTGCGTCCGCGTGCTGCTGCACGTGAACACGACGAAGACCCAGGACGAAGTGCGCTTCGTCTACCTCCGCGGGGCGAAGGCGCTGCGGCCGGACCTCAATTCCGCCGAGTGAAACAGCACCCGCCCGACGCGGGTTAAGGAGGCAAGGACGATGATGGTGATTATGAAACCGGGGCACACCCCGGAGGAGTTCGAAGCAGTGCTATCGAGAATCCGCGAGGCCGGACTGGACGTCCACCCGATCAACGGGGTGGAACGGACCGTCATCGGCGTCGTCGGCCTGGATCGCGAGCACCCGGAGCTTGCCGACGACATCGAGGTGATGCCCGGCGTCGAGGGCACGGTACCGATCAGCTCCCCGTTCAAGCTCTGCAGCCGAGAGTTCAGGGACCACGACACGATCGTCGACGTGAACGGCGTCAAGATCGGCGAGGGGACGGTGACGGTCATCGCCGGGCCATGCGCCGTCGAGAACGAAGATCAGGTGATGAAGGCGGCGCGCGCGGTGAAGGAGCGCGGCGCATCGATGCTGCGCGGCGGCGCGTTCAAGCCGCGGACATCCCCGTACAGCTTCCGTGGGCTGGAGGTCGAAGGCCTGAAGCTGCTGGCGAAGGCGCGCGAGGCGACGGGGTTGCCTGTTGTGACAGAGGTGATGTCGGAGGCGACGGTCGGGGTTGTGGCCGAGTACGCCGACGTGCTGCAGATCGGCACACGCAACGCGCAGAACTTCTTCCTGCTGGAGGAGGTCGCGCGCACCAAGAAGGCGGTCCTCCTGAAGCGCGGCATGTCGTCCTCGATCCAGGAGTGGCTGCTGGCGGCGGAGTACATCCTCGCGAAGGGCAACCCGAACGTGATCCTGTGCGAGCGCGGCATCCGCACGTTCGAGACGGCCGCCCGCAACACGATGGACATCAATGCGATCCCGCTCGTCAAGGAGTTGAGCCACCTGCCCATCATCGCCGACCCGAGCCACGGGACGGGGAAGCGCAGGTTGGTCGAGCCGGTGGCGCTCGGCATGATTGCGGCGGGCGCGGACGGGCTGATCCTGGAAGTGCACCCGAGCCCCGAGCACGCGCTGAGCGACGGCGCGCAGTCGCTGGACTTCGACATGTTCGCCAGCGTCATGGGCAATGTGGCGAGGGTGGCCGCAGCCGTGGGCAAGCGCATCGAAAGCGCGGTTGCGGTGTAGCCCCGATGGACCCGGGGGAGCGCGAAGAAGACGACGCCCGGTACTGAGTGCCGGGCGTCGCTGCGTCGTGGCGTGCCACGCCTTGTAAGAGATCCGGGACCCGCCGGTCTAACCGAAGAGCAGCCGAACGGCACGGAGCCGGGGCTTGCTCGATGGAGTATGATCGTGCCGCCCTGGAGCCTGTCGCTCCGGGTGGCGGCCCGAGGGGAGGTGCCCAGGATGGCACCCGTGATTCGGCGTCCACTGGCGAGCGATAGTCGCATGATCGGCCCAGCCGTGCTGCTGGGCGCGCTGCTCGCCGGGCTTCTCGGCTTCCTGACGGTCATCTTGTTGCGGGACGGCGGGTCCGCCTCGCCGCTGGCCGGCGTCGATCCCGCGAGCGGCCACCCGCTGCGTATCGAGATCCGCGCGCCGTCGCCTGGCACCCAGTTCTCGGCGGGCGATCCCGTGATCGTGTTCGTCCAGGCGTTCGAGCGCTATCCCATCGCTCGCTACGAGCTGTGGGTCGACGGCGAACTCGCGCGCACGATGACGCCGGACCATCCCGCGGCCTCGGCGGTGGCGCGGATGACGTGGCTCCCCGGCGAGCCGGGCGCCCATGTGCTCGTCGCCCGCGGCTTCACGCCCGATGGGAGCATGGACCGTTCGGATCCGGTGGTGGTGGAAGCGTTGGCGGATCCGCACGACGGGCTCACTGCCGTGCGAGTGGAGGTCGGGGAGGGCGCGACGGTCACATCGATCGCGCAGGAACTCGGCGCATCGCTGGAGGACGTCATGGTGGCCGGCGGGGGCGATCCGCAGCCGGGCGACGAGCTGGTTGTCTATCTTCCGGCCGACCGCGTGCCGGAGGGCTACGTCGACGACGACGGGCCTGCGCCCGGCGCTAGCCCTGAGCCGCCCCCGGAGCCGCAGGGCGAAGACGGCGCCGAGGCACGCCCCGCTGACGACGCGGCGCCCGACGAACTTCCGTGGGGATTCGACCGCATCGGGGACCCCGACCCGCCGGAGGCGCCGGCCGATCTCCGGGTGACGCGCGGGGACGGTTGTGACGTGCGCCTCGACTGGCGGGATACGTCCGAGAGCGAGACCGGGTTCCGCCTCTATCGCTTCTCTGGCGGTGGAGACTTTCGGGCCATTCGCGATCTGGAGGCAGGCGACGGCACTGGCGCGCTGGCGTACACCGACCGCGTCCTGACAGGCGGGCACTACGAGTACTACGTCGCCAGCATGAACGCCGGCGGCGCGACGGACAGCAACCTCGCCGGCGTGGACGTCCCGGCAGACGCATGCACCATCACCGCGCCGGGTATCTCGGTGACGGCGGCCACCACGCTGCAGTTCGAGGCGACGAGCATGGCGACAAACACGCAGTTCGACGACGCGTACTGTTACCTCTCGCTCGCGCGACTCGAGCCGTACGCCCGGATCCCCGCGCACGAGCGCGTCTTCCTCTCACCCACGCGGGACGGCTGGAACATCGACGTCCATGCTTCAGGCATGAACCGGCGTATCTTCACGCAGGATCCGGACGCGCCGGTGGCGGTGCGCCTCGAGTGTTGGGGACGGCGCGGGGACGACGAGCCGGTACTGCTCGGCAGCTTTGAGGCGGACCACCCGCGCGAGGAATGGGACGGCCGGGACCTCTTCGGCAACGCAGACGAGTTCCGCGTCACCTACCACATCGAGCCGTACGAGAACCTTCTTCGGGCGTGGGCGGCCATCGAGGATCCGGGCATCCCTGTGCCCGCGAACGTGCGCCAGCCCGATGACAAGGACGAATGCGACGAGTACGCCGACTTCAGCGACGGAGAGGAGACCGACGGGCTGCTGGCGTTGTGGTACTGCGCCGAGGTGGTCGGCGACGAGCCCCGCCTGTCTGGCCGGATCGACCCGGCGCTGATCTGGGACTGGGCCCCAAACGATGCATATACACGCGAGACGATCGACGGCTTCCGGGTGTACCTTCGCAGCGAAGGGGACGCGTTCGGCGATAGTCAGGCCATCTCGCTGACGTGGGACGACATCGGCGACGCCGGTGCCTACACGCAGCTGTTCCCGATACCGCTGCCACCGTGCAACGAGCCGTACGCGTACCAGGTCACCGCATTCGTGGCGCCCGCCGGCGGCGGGGAGGAGCGCGAGTCGCCGCGCAGCCCCACATTCCGGCTGGAACGGCCAGGCTGCGACCCGCCGCAGGTGCAGGTCGAGATCACACTGATCAGCGTGGATGTCCGAGACGTCGATGACGGTGTCCGCTTCAGGTGCGCCCTCTTCGTCCTGTGCGTACCCGTCTACGACTTTGTTCTGGACGCGTACGGTAGCGGCGGCTTCAACGTCCTGCACTCGGACGGGCTTGCGCAGGTGGACTACGGCACGAACTTCCTGTTCTTCACGCACGACTGCGGCGGCCAGGGCGAGGCCTTCCTCATCGCCTGCACGGGCTTCAACCCGCTCGAGATCGGCGTCAGTCCCGGCGACGAGGGGACGGTGCGCTTCGAGGATCAGCAGATGGTGGTCTGCCGCGGTTACGCGTCCTGCACCGATTGGGGAACCGGCCACAACACCTTCACCGTCAACGTCCAGGACGGCGACAGCATCCAGTTCTGGTTCAACCTCCGTGATGACGACACCGGATCACCGGATGACACCTGGTGCGGTACCGACGAGGACTACAGCTTCGAGTCGGAGGTGGACGAGTCGGTGCCGTTCATCATCGGCCCGTACTCGCTCGACGAGTGGCTGAATATCTGGCCCGAGGACTGGAACAACGCCGCCAACGCGCTCGATGACCAGGACGCGAACTGCACCATGCACCTCCAGGTTCACGGAACGAGGATCCGGCCATGAACCGCCTCCTGATCCCGATTGCGATCGCCGTCACCATCCCCGCCGCCGTCGTGGGCATCACGGCCGCCGTCGTCACGCGCGGCGACGAAGCCCAACCGCCCGCGGTCTCCGCCGACGCCGGCATGCGCGTGTGGATCGACCACCCACTCTCGGGCGCGGCGTATCCCCTGGGCACCACCATCCCCGTACGCTGGCACGCCTCGCACCCCGCGGGCATCGCGTCGGTGCGCGTCCTCGCAAACGGCGAGCTGCTGTTTGCCGACGACGGCCTTGGTGAGGACGCCATCGCCTCAAGACGCCACGAGTGGACGCCGCGACAGCCCGGGGAGTATGCGCTCGATGTCGAAGCGTTGGGCAGCGGCGACGTTCCCGCCATCACCGTGAGCCACCAGGTCATCATCACCGGCGAAGGGACCCCCGCCGCGACACCCACCGCGCTTGCGCCCACTACCACCGCGGAGCCCGCGCGGACGAACACCCCGCCGGCATCCACCGCCACGACCGCGCCGCGAGCCTCCGCCACTTCCGCACCGGCCGCCACACCGACCTCCACGCCGCCCCCGCCCCCGCCCGCGTCACCCACGACCCCGCCGCAGCCGCAGCCGACATCGACGCCGACCGCCGTCCCACCCGCACCGACCTCCACACCGGCTCCGGACACGGTGGCGCCTCCCGCCCCGTACCAGGTCGCGCCGAAAGGCACCGAGTTCGGCTGCCCCGCCACGGTGATCCTGTCCTGGCTCGAGCCGCAGGACCCCAGCGGCATCCAGAGCTACACCGTGCAACTCGAACAGAAGGTGACGGCGACGACGTGGGCGCCCGTGGACACGTACCCCAACATTCCCGGGCTCTCCAAGAACCTCACATCCCCGGCGGTGCAGTGCGGCGGCATCTACCGCTGGCGCGTCCGAGCGCGCGACAACGCCGGCAACACCGGCCCCTACTCCGGCTGGGAACAGTTCGGCATCATCCTGCCATAACCCGATCGCTTGCTCTGGGCCCGCGTCCACGTGCGCGAAATGCGCCGCTGCTATCCTGCACGGCGGCAACGACGGCTTCCGCGTTCCAGCAGGAGGTGGGTGATGGATTGGAGTAGCGTCAACTGGGAGCGGTGGGCGGAGACGGCGTGGACGCACGGCGTCCGCGTGCTCGTCGTCGCCGCGGCGATCTTCATCGTCCTGACCAGCGGCCTCGGGTCGGCGGATGGCCTCGTAGTGCGAATGGACGCCGCGTGAAGGGGAACGCTCGCAGGTGGGCGCCGAACGCATCGCGAGCCGCCGGGCTCGTGGCGCTGTGCGCGTCCGTCGCGCTCGCCGCGTGCTCGGGCGGTGGTGGCAACGACGCCACGCCGGCTCCACCCGCAGCGCCGAGCGTGGCAGCGACGCAGCCTCCGTCAACGCCCGTAACGCCCACGCCCACCATCGCGCCGCGCGACGTCACGATGCGTCTCGATGCGCCCGTCCCCGCTGCGCCCGCGGCGGGGCAGACGTTCACGATCAGCGTCCGCGTTTTCGGCGCGGCGAACCTGGGCGCGTACCAGTTCTCTCCCGCGTACGACAGCGCGATCCTGGAACTGGTGTCGGTGCAGGACGGGGGGTTCCTGGGCTCCACCGGGCGATCGCCGACGTGCAGTACGGAGGGCGTGCCGGGCGGGCAGTCGACGTTCTACTGCGTGACGCTGGGCGCGCAGCCGGCCGGACCAAGCGGAGACGGTGCGCTGGCGGTCCTGGAGTTCCGCGCCCTCGCGCCGGGTACGACCGACGTGACACTGGAACAGACGACGGCCACGATGCCCGACGCCGTGGACCTGCCGGTCACGGTGGAGGCCGTGACGGTCACAGTGGCACCCTGAGCGAAACGCGATTGGCCGCAGATTTGGCCAGCGTTCATCCGATACACTGAGGCCAATTCCACCGCACATTCGCCTGCGTGGAGACGAATGAGCCTCGGCCGACGGCCTGGGCCGCGAACCTCGAACCTCCAACCTCCAGGCGACCGAAACAGGAGGACCAGATGGTCGCGACGAACGAACCCACCCGCACCGGCGCGAACGGCACCTCCGCCGACGCCGGCGCCCGGACCGGCACCTGGGCTGTCAAGACGGGCCTCGCCCAGATGCTGAAGGGCGGGGTCATCATGGACGTGGTCACCCCCGAGCACGCGAAGATCGCCGAAGAGGCCGGCGCCTGCGCCGTGATGGCGCTGGAGCGCGTGCCCAGCGACATCCGGGCGCACGGCGGCGTCGCCCGCATGTCGGACCCGGACATGATCGCCGGCATCATCGACGCCGTGACGATCCCGGTGATGGCCAAGGCGCGCATCGGCCACTTCGTCGAGGCCCAGGTCCTCGAGTCCCTCGGCGTCGACTACATCGACGAGTCCGAGGTGCTGACGCCGGCCGACGAGGCCCACCACATCGACAAGCATCAGTTCAAGGTGCCCTTCGTCTGCGGCTGCCGGAACCTGGGCGAGGCGCTCCGGCGCATCAGCGAAGGCGCGGCGATGATCCGCACCAAGGGCGAGGCCGGCACCGGCAACGTCGTCGAGGCCGTCCGCCACATGCGCGACCTCTGGGACGGCATCCGCAAGCTGCAGAACATGCCGGAGGACGAGCTGTACGCGGCGGCGAAGGAGCTGGCAGCGCCGTACGAGCTGGTGAAGTACGTGCACGACAACGGCAAGCTGCCGGTCGTGAACTTCTCCGCCGGCGGCATCGCCACGCCGGCCGACGCGGCGCTGATGATGCAGCTCGGCGCCGAGGGCAACTTCGTCGGCAGCGGCATCTTCAAGTCGGAGAGCCCGGAGAAGACCGCGAAGGCCATCGTGAAGGCGACCACGCACTTCCGCGACCCCGCCATCCTCGCCGAAGTCTCGCGCGGCCTCGGCGAGGCGATGAAGGGCCTCGAGATCAGTGCCATCCCCGAAGCCGAGATCCTCGCCAAGCGCGGCTGGTAGCACGCGAGGCGGCTCCTAGATCCCGGGACGGCGCTTCGCCGACGCCTTCCGGCCCGAACGCCGCCGCGTACTGCTCTAGCACAGGATCGAATTCTTCCACCGAGAACGGCGCTGTGGGCTCGCCAGGCATTTTCCCTCATCCGTCCCCCGAATACGAAGGCCCGTCGCATCTCCCGAGCGACGGGCCTCCTCATCCGCTAACAAGCTGACACGCTGACACGCTGACACGCTGCCCTACGCCGGCACCGCCGCCGCCCACAACCGGCGCAGCGGCTCGTTCAGCGCTTCGGGCCGCTCCTCCGGGAAGAAGAGCTTCGCGTCCGGCACCTCCACCACCTCGGTCGCGCCCGGGATCGTGTCCTTGAGCCAGTAGGCCCACTTCTTGTCGAAGAAGACGTCGTCCGTCGCCCACACGATGAGCGTCGGCGCGCGCAACTGCCGCAACTTGGGCTCGATGCTGGTGTTGTGCATGTTGTCGAACGTCGTCAGAAACCGCTCCAGGTGTCCCGCCGCCTCGGCGCTCGCCAGCCACGGCTGCAGGTACATCGCGACGGTCTCCGCGCTCAGGTCGCCCGGACGCTCGTACGCCGTGCCCAGCAGGCTCTTGCCGAACTCCGGCTCGTCGAACACGCGCTGGATCGTCGCCGCGATCTGTCCGTTCTTCGCCAGCTCGACGAAGCCGGCCAGCGCGGGCGGCGGGTAGTTGTCGTGCGTGTCGCAGTTCGTCAGCGTCAGCGTCCGGACCCGCTCCGGGTGCTCCGCCGCGAAGATCTGCGAGATGCCACCACCGCTGTCGTTCGCCACCAGGTCCACCGCATCGATCTTCAGCGCGACGAGAAATGCCTCGAGCATCGCCGCCTGTGCCGGGAACGAGACGTCCTGGTCCGCGGCGATGCGGGTCGCTCCGTGACCCAGCAGGTCCAGCGCGATGCAGCGCCGGTCTCCCGCGAACGCGTCGATCTGGTGGCGCCACAGGTAGCCGTTGAGCAGCACGCCGTGCACGAACAGCGCCACGGGACCGCTCCCCTTCTCGACGTACGCGATCTGGCCCATTGGCGTGTGGACGGTCTTTCGCAGGGACTCGAACTCCTTCACATCCATGGTCGTGTACCCTTTCGCTCGGCCGGGTGTCCGGCCAGAATTTGAATCTGTCGCTGGCCAGCGATACATACAGTCGGTATCTTACATACAGGCAGTACGTATGTCAACGGGTCGCAAGGCCGAACAGGCGGAATCCACCCGCGCCGAACTCGTGGCCGTCGCCCGCCGGCTCTTCGCCGACCGCGGCTACGCCGCCACGCCCACCGAGGATCTGGTCCGGGCTGCCGGCATGACGCGCGGCGCGCTCTACCACCACTTCCGCGACAAGCGCGCGCTCTTCCAGGCCGTGTTCGAGGATGTCGAGCAGAGCCTGATGATGGGCCTCGCGAAGCTCATGGATCCCGAGGCCGATGCCTGGACCAACCTCAGCCGCAGCTTCAACGCCTTCCTCGATGCTTGCGTCGAACGCGACGTGCAGCAGATCGTCCTGATCGACGGGCCGTCGGTGCTGGGCTGGGACACGTGGCGCGAGATCGAGGACCGGTACGCGCTCGGCGCGACCGTGGCGGGCCTGCAACAGGCAATGGACGAGGGCTTCATCGCGCCGCAGCCCGTCGCCCCGCTCGGCCACCTGCTGCTCGCCGCCGCCAACGAAGCCGGGCTTGTGATCGCGAAGTCCGGCGACGTGAAGGCAGCGCGCAAGGAGGTCGGCGCGGCACTCGAGCGCCTGCTGGCCGGGCTGCGGGCCCCGGGCGCGTCCTGACGCTGGACGGACGCGGCCGCAGGCGCGAGAATCGCCGCATGCGCCTTCCGCTCGACGGCATCCGCGTGCTGGACCTCACCGTGTACCAGCACGGGCCGTACGCCTCGACGATCCTCGCCAATCTCGGCGCGGACGTGATCAAAGTGGAGGAAGTGCGCTCCGGGGATCCCGGGCGGTACGCCTGGTATGACCGCGGGACGGGCCTCAGCTCGTTCTTCGAGGCGCACAACCACGGCAAGCGCTCGATCGCGATCGACCTGAAGAGCGCCCGCGGGCGCGACCTCTTCCTACGCCTCGCGAAGGGGAGCGACGTCGTGGTCCACAACTTCCGCATCGCCGCAGTCGAGCGGCTCGGCCTGGACTACGAGGCCGTCGCGGCGGCGAACCCGGCGATTGTGTACGTCCAGGCATCGGCATGGGGTCCGGCCGGCGACGAGCGGGACGCGGGCGCGTTCGACTACATCGCCCAGGCGCGCGGCGGGTTCGCCAGCACGAATGGGGAGCCCGACGACCCGCCGCTGCCGTCGGTCGTCGCCATCGGCGACCAGTCGGGCGCGCTGCACGCGTGCATCGCCGCACTCGCCGGCCTGGCGGGCCGCGCGGCCGCCGGCACGGGCGCGAAGTACGACACCTCACTGCTGGGCAGCATGCTGGCGCTGCAGTCGTTCGACATCGACAACTACCTGTTCACGGGCGAGCTGCGCGAGCGCTTCTACAAGGGCGGTACGCGCCCCTTCTGGAGGGTCTACAGGGCGGGCGACGGTAAGTGGTTCGTCATTGGGATGCTGCTCGACCGCGCCTGGCCGCAGGTCTGCGAGGTCATTGGCCGCCCGGAGATGGCCCGGGACGAACGCTTCGAGACCTACCGCAAGCGGATGTTCGAGCACGCGCCCGCGCTGATGGGCATCCTCGAAGAGGCGTTTCTGGCCGCGCCCGCCGCCGACTGGGTCGCCCGGCTGAACGGCATCGGGATGCTGGCCACGTCCGTGCAGGACCACGCGGAGGTCGCGCGCGACCCGCAGGTGCTGGCGAACGCGTACATCCAGCGCGTGGCGAGGCCGGGCGGCGATCCGGTGCAGATGGTGAGCATCGGCGTGACGATCGACGGCGAGCCTGTCGCGATCCCCCACCTCGCCCCACAGCTCGGCGAGCACACGGAGGAGATCCTCCTCGAACACGGCTATACGTGGGAGGAGATCGCCGATCTCCGCGCCGCCGGGGTGATCGGACCGTCCGATCAGGGATCGGCTACCTGACATGCGGCGGTGGCACCATCGCCGGCCGGATCCACTCGCGGGCCCGCCGAACGCGTCCGTTACCATGATCGGGTGAGCGCTCCCGTCCCGACGATCGGCGTGCTGGCCCTGCAGGGCGACTTTGCCGAGCACATCGACATGCTTCGCCGGCTCGGTATCGACGCCGTCGAGATCCGGCTGCCGGCGCAGCTCGCCGAGATCGACGCGCTGATCATCCCCGGGGGCGAAAGCACGACGATCACGCGCCTGCTGGACATCTACGAGCTGCGCGAGCCGATCAAGCGCCTTGGCGCCGATGGCTTGCCGATCTGGGGCACCTGCGCCGGCGCCATCGTGCTCGCGAAACAGGCGACGGACCTCGATCGCCCGAACCTGGCGCTGATGGACATCGACGTGCGCCGCAACGCCTTCGGGCGCCAGGTGGACTCGTTCGAGGAGGACATCCAGGTGGCGGGCATCGACGGCGCGCCGTTCCACGCCGTCTTCATCCGCGCGCCCGTCATCGACCGTGCCGGAGCCGGCGTGCAGGTGATCGCCACGCTGGAGAACGGCGCCATCGTCGCCGCCCGGGAGGGGCGGCTGCTGGCGACCTCGTTCCACCCGGAACTCACGGGCGATACGCGCTTCCACGCCCTGCTGGTAAAGCTGGCGGCCGCCCACCGGGAGGATCGCCACCGGCCCTCGAAGTAGCCGGACGGGGCCCTCGGCGATCGCCTACACTGAAGGCAGATCGGAGAAGGAGCACACCTGCCGCTGATGGCCCACACGGCCCGCACCGTCCTGCCCACCGACCTCGTCGCCCTCGTCTCGTACGACGGGAAGGTCTATGCCAACGAGGCGATGACGCGCGACCGCATCGGCACGCAGGACTCGCCGCATCCGCTGGAGACGGCGATCGAGCAGTGGTTCAGCTTCGCCACCGGGCGCCACACGTGCGTGAGCGTGAAGGGGGCCACGCTGCGCGGCCTGGTCTCCGCCCGCAAGCGTGCGACCAAGCAGGCGTGGGAGGTGGACTGCCTCATCGACGCGGCGGAGGGCGATTCGAGCGTGCTGATGAGCCTGCTGGACCGCATCACGGAGGCCGCCGGGAAGTCGGGCGCGATGCGTATCTTCCTGCGGCTGCGGGCAGCGAGCGACGCGGCCGTCGCCTCGACACGGTGCGCATTTGCGCCGTACGTGCGTGAAACCGTCTACCGCCGCGCCGTGGACAAGGATGCGCACATGAAGGCGCCCGACGTCCTGCGGCGGCGCGCGAAGTCGGACCAGTACCCGGTGTTCCAGCTCTACAACCAGCTCGTGCCGCCTCAGGTGCGCCGCTACGAGGGGACCACTTTCGGTGAGTGGACGGCGGCGCAGGAGAGCCTGGGCCGGTCGACGCAGTACGTACTGGACGATGGCGGCCGCGTGCGAGGATGGCTGCGGGTGGCCGGGGATGGGGAGGTCGGCCGCTTCGACCTGCTGGGCGACCACGACGTGCTCGACAGCCTGGTGGAGTCGGCGCTGGCGAAGCTGGCGAACCGCGAGCGCGCCGTCACGATCGTGCCGGAGTACCAGGTCGAGCTGGCGACGCGGCTCGAACGGTTGGGGTTCGAAGCCGCCGACGAGTACACGGTCCTGACACGCCGCACCGTGCGCCCGGTCACGGAGCGCATGAAGCTGCCGGCTGTAGTACAGACGACATTCGGATGACAGACGAAATGGTAGAGCGCATCATCACGGACGACCTGGACCTGCTGCTGAACGCGCTGCCGCCGCACATCAGCGACCCGCTGCGGAAGAGCGACGACAACACTGGGCTGCTGGAGGTAGTGATGGACCTGGGGCGCAAGCCCGAGGCGCGCTACCCCGGGCGCGAGCTGGTGCTGTCCGACCGCGAAGTCTCGGCAGAGGACATCGAATACGTCGTGGCCCGCATCGGCGAATTCGGCGACGACAACCGCGCCGGCATCGAGCGGACGCTGCACCGGATCTCCTGCATCCGCAACCGCCGCGGCCGCGTCGTGGGCCTCACGTGCCGGGTGGGCCGCGCCGTGTACGGCACCATCCGCGTAATCGAGGATCTGGTAAAGACGGGGAAGAGCATGCTGATGCTGGGCCGGCCGGGCGTTGGCAAGACCACCATGCTGCGAGAGGTCGCGCGGGTGCTGGCCGACGACATGAACAAGCGGGTGGTCATCGTGGACACGTCGAACGAGATCGCCGGGGACGGCGACATCCCGCACCCAGCCATCGGCCAGGCTCGCCGCATGCAAGTGAAGACGCCAGCCCTCCAGCACGCGGTCATGATCGAGGCGGTCGAGAACCACATGCCGGAGGTCATCGTCATCGACGAGATCGGTACGGAACTGGAGGCGGCCGCCGCGCGCACGATCGCCGAGCGCGGCGTGCAGCTTGTGGCGACGGCGCACGGCAACGAGCTGGAGAACCTGATCATGAACCCGACGCTGGCCGACCTGGTGGGCGGCATCCAGTCGGTGACGCTGGGCGATGAAGAAGCGCGGCGCCGGGGCACGCAGAAGTCGATCCTGGAGCGCAAGGCGCCGCCGACGTTCGACATCGTCGTGGAGATCCAGTCGTGGGACCGCGTCGCCGTACACCGCGACGTCGCGGAGACCGTGGACGCGATGCTCCGCGGCTACAAGATGCCGGCCGAGGTGCGCGAGCTGGACGAATCGGGCGAAATCCGCGTGATCGAGGTGCCGCGCAGCATCGCGACCGACGTGCGGCTGGAGCGCGACCGGCGCCCGTACGTCCTGGGCCGCCGCAGCGCGCCCGGGCGCGCCGACGGCGAGCGCGCTGGTGGCGGCGGTGCTGCCGGCGCAGGCATGACGATCGCCCCGGGGGGCGATGAGCAGCCCTTTCGACGCGTCTACCCGTTCGGGATCTCGCGCAAGCGGCTGGAACAGGCGGTCCGCGAGACGGGGGCGCGCGTAGCCATCGCGGACGAGCTGCGTGAGGCCGACACGGTCATCACGCTGCGTTCGTACTTCCGGCGGAAGCCGCAGGCCCTGCGCGACGCCGAAGGGCGCGGCATCCCGATCTACGTGCTGAAGACAAACACCGTCGCCCAGATGGAGCAGGGCTTGCTGTCGATGCAGGGGCGCATCGACGGAGGCGACGTGAGCGGCGAGCCGGCGCAGTACGCCATGCAGGAGGCGGAGGACGCGATCACCACCGTGCTCAACCAAGGCGACCCATCGATCGAGTTAACGCCACAGAACGCCTACATCCGCAGGCTCCAGCACCAGCTCGCCCAGCGGTACAACCTGGTCTCCCGCAGCGCCGGACGTGAGCCATACCGGCGGGTGCGCATCTTCCGCGACGACCCCGGCGGGGAGTGGTCGGCCGACGAGCGCTGGTAACCGCCGCTGACGGCCCTTCGCATTGGTGGCCTAGTGGGCGCTGATGACGCCGCGCATCTGTTGCGGGTGCACCGAGCACTTGAAGGGGTAGCTGCCTGGCGCGCCCAGCGAGAACGTGAGCATCTGCGTCACGGGCCCGGTCGCCAGTTCGGTCGCCGCAATCTGGGCACCACTGGGGTCGAAGATCACGATGTCGTGGGTGATGCCGTCATCCTGATTGCCGAACGTCAGCGTTACGGTGGCGCCCGCCGGCAGAGCCAGCGACGGCGGTGAGAACAGCGTATTGATGGCGGCGATCGTCGCGGCTACGCCTGACGGAGGTGGCGGAGGTGAGGCCGGGGCGGCCGAAGGCGCAGGCGGCTGCGTGGGTGCGGGCGCGGCGGCTGGTACGGCGGTCTGTGCCGTGGCGTGAGGCTCCGGGCCGGACGGGGTCACCGTAGACTCGGCGGTGGATGTCGCCCGGGCTGCCGCAGTGGTGGCCGTGGCCGCGCGCGTCGACATCGCTGCGGGCCTGGTCGCGGCGGCCGACGGAGTGGTGTGGGCGGCCTGGCTACCACCGCCGCACGCGGTCACGGCGAACGCGAACGCCGCGTATGCCGCAATTGCCGTCATCGAATGCCAATGCGTCTTCCGGCGGTGCATGGTTTTCGCTCCAACTCCATACCGCGCGTCGTGCTTATGTGCCTGGGATCACTTTATGGCCGGACCCGTCTGCCGGCGGATGGCGCCTCGATCCTGATGCGGTGGAGGACCGGCATGGCTCCATGCCGGTCCTCGCACCGTGTGCTATCAGTCATTTTTGCCTAGCGGCGGGCTACGGCGACCGAGGCGCCGACCGCGACCGCACCCGCTACGCCGAGCGCGATGGCGAACCACAGCGTCATGCTGTCGCCGGCCGTGCCCGTACCCGTGCCGGTGTTGGGCGCTGTGATCACGCCCGCGGCCTTCGTCGGCGCCGGTGCTGGCGCGGTCGCCGGCTGCGGCGCCGGCGCGGGGGCCAGTGGCTCCAGCGACGAGACGTTCTCGATCTTGTACACGTCCCCCGCCAGCCCGCTGACGAACGCCGTATCGCCGGCGAACTCCAGCGCCGTCGGCAACAGGAGCCCGTCGACCACCGTCGAGAGCGTCCCGTCGTCGTTCACAAGCAGAATCTCTCCCGAGAAGGGCACCGCGGGCGGGCCCTCCGGATCCGTGGCCGGATCCCCCATTGAAAGCACGTACAGCTTCCCGCCGGGCCCAAACTCCACGTCGATAAGCTGCGTGCCGCTCGCCAGCTCCACCACGTTGCCCGTGGGGAACCCGATCTGCTGCAACAGCCCGCTCCCCGCCGTGTGCGGGAACGCGCTGAACCACGTGACATACACCGGACCCGACGCCTGCGATTCCGTGCCCGTCGGGACAACGTTGTCGAACGCTGCCAGGACGCTGACTGACCCGTCGAGGCCGGCCGTCAGTACACGGTTGTAGTTGCCATCGGCCACAATGAACTCATTGCCGCGGACGGTCATAGAGAACGGGTTGCCGCCCGGTGTCGCGTCCGGGAACTCAACAGGGTTGTCGTCGTTGAAGGCGCTGAGGTCGGCGATCACGTCCCACGAACCGTCATCGTTCAGCCCGTAGACGCCGTTCGGGTACCCCGACGCCGCGCCACCCAGGTAGTTGGCGCCGCCTGTGATCAGGGCGAACATTCGCCCTCCCAGGAACGCGACATCCGCAGCGCCGCCCGCCTCACCCGGACCTTCGCCGAACGCAATCGACGGCAGGTTCTCCGCCGCCGTCGTCACCTCGCCTGTCCCCGGGTCCACGCGCGCCACACTGCCCGTCAGCCCGAAGTGCACCGAGCCGCCGCCCATCTCCTCAGGAAGCGCGATCTCAGTCGCCCCACCGCTTCCGCCCAGGGCCACGTACAACGCCCCGTCCGGCCCGATGGTCGTGCCCGTCGTGGACAAACCGCTCGCAAGCAGCGTCCCAGCGCTTGGTCCGGGTGCCTGCGCGATCACCGCCGCCGCTCCCACCAGTGCCGCGACGGCCGCCGCGGCTGGTAACAGGAACCAGTGCCGTTTCATGTGTCCTCCAAACGTGCCGATTCCGGGGCATCCTCATCCCCGATTTGATCAATCCGACTGTAAGACGACACGGGCCAAGAGGCAACCCGTCGAATGGCCAGCCGACGAGCGCTGGTAAACGGGAGCTTACTCCACGTTCAGTAGCCCGCGCATCTGCTGCGGGTGCACCGAGCACTTGAACGAGTAGTTCCCCGGCGCGCCCACCGCCAACGTCACCGTCGCCAGATCCGTGGCTCCGATCTGTCCACCGCTCGTGTCGAAGATCACGATCTCGTGGGTCACGCCCTCGTCCTAGTTGTCCAGCGTCAGCGTCACCGCCGCCACCGCCGGCACAGTGCCCCCGGCGAAAACAGCGTGGCGATCGCCGCGCTCGTCACCGAGACCGCCGCCCGCGGTCGATGGCGGTGGCGGCTGTGTGAACGCCGGTACCGGCGTCGGTGCGCCCTGCGCGCTCGTCGCCGTCGCCAGCGCCGCCAACGCGACACCGGCCGCCAGTAACAACCCGTGAAGAACCCGCTGGTCCATGGTTCCGCTCCATTCCACGTCCCACGCGGTAGTTGGGACGCGCCCGTCCCGGATCAAGGGGGCTGCGCGCAGTGTAGAGCCGGCCGCGCCCCGGCCGGATCGGCTATCCGGCGGAAGTGCCTCGAGCCTGATGCGGCGGAGGACCAGCATGGCTTCATGCCGGTCCTCGCACCGTGTGCCGTCGGTCATTTTCGCCTAGCGGCGGGCTACTACGACCGAGGCGCCGGCTGCAACCGCACCCGCTACGCCGAGCGCGATGGCGAACCACAGCGTCATGCCGTCGCGGGCCGTCCCGTCGCCAGTACCGGTATCAGGCGCCGTTATCACGCCGACTGGCGTCGCCGGCGCGGGTGCGGGCGCGGCCGTCGGCTGCGGCGCGGGGGCGGGGGCCAGTGGCTCAAGGGACGAGAAGTTCTCGATCTGCACAATCTCGCCCTCGGCTCTGGCGGCGATGCTGTTGCCATTGTTCGCAACGTAGGCAGTATCGCCGTCGAAGATCAATGCGGTGGCGAAGTTCAGACCCGTGACCAACGGCGTCAGCGTTCCATCGGCGTCGACGCGCGCTATCCCGCCCGAGAATGGCTCGAAGGGGGATCCACTACTGAAGTCCGCATCCTGGCTCGCGAAACTCAGGGCGTAGAGGGTGCCTCCCGGCCCGAACTCCACGTCGGTCAACGCGCTGACGCCACTCGCGATCTCAGTCGTGCTCCCGGTTGGGAGGCCAATGCGATACACGGTGCCATCTTCGGGAGCGAACGGGAACGCGCCGAGGTTCGCCACGTACATTGGGCCAGAAGCCTGGGTCGCCAGCCCTGTCGTGACCGGGTGATTGTCGAACTCGGCGATCCGCGTAATAGTGCCGTCAAGCTCCACTCGCATGAGCTGGTTCTGGTTCCCGTCGGTAACGTAGAACGCGCCATCTCGCACGACCATCGCGTACACGTTGCCGCCCGGCTCCACGTCCTGCTGGCGAGCCGCAGTCACGTCCTCGACCGGGTTGTCGTCGGTGAACTTACCGATGTTGGCCACAAGCGCGGTCGAACCGTCGTCGTTGACCCGGTACACGCCGGTTGGTGTGCCAGGCGCGCCATACACCCCACCGTGTGTCTGCAGGTAGTACAGCTCGCCGTCCAAGAACGCGACATCAGCGGGGCCAACCGCATCATTCGTGGCAACCTCGAAGTCGGACGGGAGGCCATCGACCACCGTCGTGCGCGTGCCTGTCGCCGGGTCGACCTTCGAGATGCGCCCGGTCGGCCCGACCCTGTGTTCAGTCCCTTCCACCTTGAGCGCGGTCTCCCCACCGGATCCGGCCTCCGCGACGTAGATCATGCCGTCGGGCCCGATCTTCAAGCCGCGAGGACTCAGGAGCCCGGTCGCGAGCGTCGTACCAGCCGTGGGGCTTTGTGCCGCGGCTCCAAGAGGCGGGAGAACCCAACTCATCGCCGCCAAGACCAGTGGCAACAGGAGCGGTCGTAACTTCAAGTCTGTCCTCCATGTGTGCTACGGGAACGCAGCAACCATTCCGGCGCAGCTCGCTCCGCGCACACGTCCGGACAGCACTCATCCCCGAATTTTGACAGGAAGATATTAGGTCGTGTTAGACGACCGGCACATCTGCCAAAAGGCATAGGCCCGAGATTCTTCGCAATTGTTTCAGGCTTCGTTCGCGGCCCACAGCGTCTGGTAGGTCTCGCCGTGGATCGCGTCGACTGTGGCCGTGTGCTCGCGCCGGTACAGATCCTGGAGCGCCGCGTCGCATGTCTCCACCGCTCCGTCGAAGCCGGAGGAGACGATACGCCCGCGGATGCGCTCCCAGACGCCGCTCTCCTCGAGGTACCGGATGCTGTGAGGCCAGTGGAAGAACATGAACGACTGCGGCATCCCCAGCGTCGGGCGGTGCTGGCCGAGCCAGAAGAACCGCTCCTGCACGGTCGCGACGGGGTCGACGATGGCGACCATCGGCAGGCCGCAGGGCCCGTCCGGGTCGGCAGCGTCGTGCCGCGTGTCGATCAGCACCCGCTCGGGGAAGAGCTGGAAGCCGATGGCGAAGACATCCGCGCCCTTGATGATGTGCTCGATCTCACCGAGGTCCACCAACAGGCCATTCTCCGTGTACATATCTCACACTCGCGGCATGCTGCGTCACAAAGTCACAGTGGACAGCGGAGCAACGTCCACTGTCCACTGTAGACCGTCCACTTCACTCTAGTACATCGGCGGGCCGCCTGGCGGCATGCCGGGCGCCGGGTTCTTCTCCGGCAGGTCCGTCACGAGGCAGTTCGTCGTGAGCACCATGCCGGCAATCGAGATCGCGTTCTCGAGCGCCGCGCGGGTGACCTTCAGCGGGTCGATGATACCCTTGGTGATCATGTTGCCGAACTCATCGGCGGCGGCGTCGTAGCCCTCGCCAACCTTCAGGTTCTTCACCTGCTGGACGATGACCGAGCCATCCTTGCCCGCGTTTACGGCGATGCGCCGCAGGGGCTCCTCGAGCGCGCGCTTGAGGATGTTCACGCCCGTCTGCTCGTCGCCGTCGAGCTTCACCTTGTCGAGCGCAGGCAGGGCGTTGATCAGGGCGATGCCGCCGCCCGAGACGATGCCTTCCTCGACAGCCGCGCGGGTCGCCGAGAGGGCGTCTTCGACGCGGTGCTTCTTCTCCTTCAGCTCGACCTCGGTCGCGGCGCCGACCTTGATGACGGCGACGCTGCCGGCGAGCTTGCCCAGGCGCTCCTGCAGCTTCTCGCGGTCCCAGTCGCTCGTCGTGATATCGAGGGCTGCCTTGATCTGCTTCACGCGGCCATCGACGGCCGCCTTCTTGCCCTTGCCCTCGATGATGGTCGTGTTCTCTTTTGCGACGATGACCTTGCGGGCCCGGCCCAGGTCCTCGACGTTAACCGAGTCCAGCTTGCGGCCGAGTTCTTCGCTGATGACGGTCGCGCCGGTCAGCGCCGCGAGGTCGGCCAGGTTGTCCTTGCGGCGGTCGCCGAAGCCGGGCGCCTTCACGGCGATGACGTTGATGGTGCCGCGCAGCTTGTTGACGGCCAGCGTCGCCAGCGCCTCGCCCTCGACGTCGTCGGCGATGATGAGGAGGTTCTTGCTGACCTGCAGCAGGCGCTCGAGCATCGGCAGGATGTCGGTCACGGCGCTGATCTTCTTGTCGGTGAGCAGGATGTAGGGCTCGTCGAGGTCCGCCTCCATCTTCTCACTATTGGTCACGAAGTAGGGGCTGATGTAGCCGCGGTCGAAGGCCATGCCCTCGACGTACTCGACCTCCGTTGCGATGCCCTTCGACTCTTCGACAGTGACGACGCCGTCCTTGCCGACCTTCTCCATCACTTCGCCGATGAGCTGGCCGATGGCCGCGTCCGCCGCCGAGATGGATGCGACCTGGGAGCTTTGCTCGCGCGTGGTCACGGGCTTCGCGTTCTTCTTGAGCTGATCCACGACGGCCTTGCCGCCGGCTTCGATGCCGCGCTTCAGGGCCATGGGGTTGGCGCCGGCCGCGACGTTCTTCAGGCCTTCGTGCACGATGGCCTGACCCAGGACGGTAGCGGTCGTGGTGCCGTCCCCAGCGATGTCGTTGGTCTTGGACGCGATCTCCTTCGCGAGCTGGGCGCCGATGTTGGCGAACGGCTCGTCGAGCTCGACGTCCTTGGCGATCGTCACGCCGTCGTTGGTGATGGTGGGCGCGCCGAATTTCTTGTCCAGCACAACGTTCCGGCCCTTGGGGCCGAGGGTGATCTTGACGGCATCCGCCAGCGCATCGATGCCGCGCATCATCGCGTGGCGGGCCTCCTCGTCGAAGAGCATCTGCTTGGCCATGGGTAGCTCGTCCTCCGCTATGGGTTTATGGCTTGTTTGATTGGGGTTTCGCATGAATCTAGCACTCTCCGACCGGGAGTGCTAATCGATTCTAATCCACGCTCCCCTACTGGATCAAGCCCCCATATCGACCCCCGTGCGCCCGCCTACGGCGGAGGGCGACCAGCGGCGCCGCGCGCCCGCCCGCAAGAGACAAGGTCCCGCCGGGGCGTGCGCCGTGTTCAGGACATCCGGGTGGCGGTGGGCGAGGTGGAGGTAGTACTCGCCGTGCAGGCCCGGGACCAGCATTGCGCCGCCGGCCACGGCCGCGGCGGCGGCCGCCGTGAGGACGAGGTTCGCTCGTCTTGCGACCGGCACCGGGCGAGCGAGGGGGGCGAGCATCAGCACGAGCGCGCGGGAGATGACGACGAAGAGCCATCGCCACGGTTGGATCAGGGCGCACCATCCCTCGCCACCTGAGGACGCGGTTCTGCCATACCGCAACTGTGTGATTCAGCGAGATCAGTTCTTCGTGGTGCCGGGCACGCCGATGGCGACGTTCACCTTGATGAACACGGCTATCTCCGAGGCGCCCGCGCCCTGACCGAGGCCCTGGATCTTCACGACGGCGGCGTCGGAGCCCAGCACCTTCGTCGGGTCGACGGAGATGCGCAGCACGGCGGTGCGCTCGCATGGCGAGTCGGGCAGGCAGATCATGTCGTTGCCGACGGCCACGCCGGCCTGCTGCGAGACGGTGATCCAACTCTTGTCGGCGCTCACACGCCAGGGGACGATGCCGGTGCCCGCGTTCGAGATCCGCACTTCGGCGGGCGTGGCGGACTGGCCGGGGCGGACGTTCACGAGCAGGATCGGCCGGTCGACGGAGAGCCGGGGCGCGCCCAAGACGAGCGGACGCACCCACTCCGGCGGCTTCGGCGTCGGGTCGGTGTGATCGGGCTTCGGCGTCGGGATGTCCATTGCCGCATAGGGATAGTTGAAGTTGGCGAGGTCGAGCGGCGTACGCCAGTAGGCGTTGTTCAGGTCCGGCAGCGTGACCTCGAGCGCCTTCCACAGAGGCTGCCCCTGCACCGTCGGCGGATGCGCCATGCAGCCCAACACCAACTCCTGGTACGGGTACTGCGTGCGGTTATGGCCCAGGCCGTCGTTGGCGGCGCCGCAGCTATACGGCGTGCGCGGCCACGAGCCGTAGATCGGATCCAGCGGGTGGTTGCTGCGGTTGGCGCCGGGTCCCGTGAATCCGTTGTAGCCCCACACCGCGAAGTACCAGTTCTCGACGATGTGCGGGTCGCTGTTGGTGTCGATGCCGGCGATGGGCCGCCCCTCCGGGGCCGCGTTCCACTTGTCGATGAGGATCGCCGCGCCGCGCCCGATGTTGTAGGCGAAGTGCGTGGCCACCAGCGCCTGCTCGTCGGTCGGCTGGCCGCTCTCGCCCAGGGGCGCCGTCATGCCGCTGGTCACCTGGGCAATGCCGTAGCCGCAGTCAAATGACACGAGCGCGGGGCCGATCGCGCCGAAGGGCAGTGCCGAGGCGCCCTGCGACGACAGGCTCTCGAGCCAGGAGATCGACTTCAGGAGCGTCGGGGGGATGTACGTTTCGGGCCCGTTCTCGCGGTTCGAGCGGGTGCCGCTCTCGACATACGCCTGCGAGAAGTACCGGTCCCTGGGGAACAGCATGTCGAACGCCGCGAGGTCCATCGCCGCCATGTACAGCTTGCGATCTTCGGTCGTCTCGTACGTGCTGGGCGGCTCAACGAACGCACACGCCTCCGCCACCCGCGGACCGCGCCACCCGCTACCCGGCGCAGCAAGCGCTATCGCGATCAACATGGCAGTGACGAGACATGCGGGCGTCCTGCGCACCAACCAGCGACCACCACGCGCCAACCGCGGAACCATCACTCCGTCCACCCCACGATCGTCACGTCGCTGCTCTCCGACACGCGCACACGCCCGTCCTCGCGCACCAGCTCGAGGTAGCTTGCCCCAGCCTCGAACGGCGTCTCGCCATCCACGGCACGCAGGACGAGCGTCTTGCCGTCGGGCGACCATGCGAGCGGCAGGTCGATGCCCTCGGCGTTCTCTGTCTCGGCCGTAAGCCCACCGTCCGATGCCGTCACCGCGCCGGCGCCGCCATCGAGGTTCATCGAGGAGACGGTGATCTTGCCGTCCGGCGTCCAGGCGGGGTTGAACTCGCCTCGCGCGACGCCCGTGCTCGGCGGGCCCGCCTCCAACACATCGCCCGGCAGCGCGTCGCGAATCTCGCGCGTCGCCAGGTCGACCACGCGGGCCACGACCATCGGCGTCGCCCCGCTCTCCGCCGCGGCGTACGCAAGCACGGAACCATCGGGCGAGAGCCGCCAGTCGCGGGCCACCTGGTCGCTCAGGTGCGCCACCAGAGCCTCGCTGCTGCCGTCGCGTCCCACGCGGTACAGATCCGTGCCCGTGGCGTTCAAGGTCGCAAAGTAGAACGCGGCGCCGTCGGGAGAAAAGCCTATCGGGAACGCGGCCGCGCTGCGCCACGACGTGATCGTCGAGCGCGAACCGTCGCGTCCCAGCAGGACCAGCTCAAACGCGCCGGCCGGGTACTCCTCGCAGGAGAGGCCAGCGTCCTCGCACCGCGTGTTCTTGCGCACCACGATCGCGTCGCTGGCCGGCGCCCATACCGGCGGCACGACGAGATCGACGTCGCCGGCCAGCTCGATCACGTCGCCGTCGGTTTCCACGATGCCGGCGACCGCGGGCGAGTCGGGCGCGGGACGCGGCGCATCGGCCGGCAGGCCGGTGTACGCGATCGCCTTGCCGTCGGGCGAAAGCGCGGCGACGACGCCGTACTCGGGTGCATGGTCGATGGTTGCGATGACTTCACGCGATGCGGTTGCGTCACCGGGGTCGATGGCGACGATGGTGTCCGAGTTCGTGCCGAACTCGTTGATGACGAGGCGCTGGCCGGCCGACTGCAGCTGCTGGAACGCAGTAGGTGGGTCGCGCGTGACGTTGCTGTAGGCGAACCACCCGCCGGCCGCGGTGGCGGCGATGGCGCCGGTAACGAGCGCCGGTCTGGCGGCCGCGGCGAATACGCGGACGAACATCATAGGCCGTGCACTTCCCTGCCCTCAGTCCCTGCCCTTGCGGGCCGCTCCTGAGTCCAGCCTATCCTCGTCGCGCCGGTATCCCGCCTAGACCGTGCGCTCTGTCTCGGGCTCGGAGGTCGCGGCACCCACGCCACCGGTCCACCACGCCCGCTTAATGTGCCGGTACACATACCAGCCCACGAGGATCACGATGATGGCCGCGATCGGATAGTCCGCAGGACGCATCCAGTTGCGTAGATCCTCGTAGTTCTCACCAAGTTTATATCCACCGTAGGCAAGGGGTACAGACCAGATGAAGGCGCCCACAAAGGTGTACGCGGTGAACTGCCATACCGGCATGCGGGAGATCCCGGCGGGGAGGCTGATGAACGTGCGGACGACGGGCAGCACGCGCGAGCCGAAGACGGCCCAGTTGCCCCAGCGTTGGAAGAAGCGGTCCGCGAGATCGAGATCGTGATGAGACACGAGGAAGTACTTGCCGTACTTCTCGGCGAACGGCCGCCCACCGTACGCCCCGGCGTAGTACGCGACGAGCGACCCGGCGGTGTTGCCGATGGCGCCGAAGAGCCCGGCCAGCAGCACCCATTCGAGCCCGCGGTCCTTGGCCTCGATCAGCTTCCAGCCCGCGATGGGCATGATAAGTTCGCTGGGAAGGGGGATGCAGGCGGACTCCACAGCCATCATGAAGATGACGCCGGGCCAGCCAACCGTATTGTAGACGCCCGTGATGAAGTCGAGCAGGGCGTTCTCGATGCCGTGTAACAGGTGACCACCGCCCTACCGCACACGCCGCCTCCCGGTGTCGGACCACGATCGGCGGTCCCCGGCGGCCTTGGCGAGTCTAGCCAGTGGACCGAAAAGGTGTCAATAGGCGGAACCTGAGTTGCCGTTGGCCGGGAGTTTGTTTCTGAATTGCCTCGGCCTCAGGACGGTGAGTTAGACTAGCCGCCTCGGAGCGGAAGCAAAGAAAGGCCAGGAGCATGACTCTCAGACTAGGCGACAAGGCCCCGGACTTCACTCAGGACTCCACCGAGGGGTCAATCCACCTCAGCGAGTGGCAGGGCGACAGTTGGGTGATCCTCTTCTCGCATCCCGCAGACTTCACACCGGTCTGCACAACCGAGCTTGGCATGGTTGCGAAGCTCAAGCCCGAGTTCGACAAGCGCAACGTCAAGACGATCGGCTTGAGCGTTGACGCCGTCGACTCGCACAACAAGTGGGCAGGCGACATCCTGGAAACGCAGGGCACAGCACTGAACTTCCCACTGCTCGCGGACGCCGACCGCAAGGTGGCTCAGCTCTACGACATGCTCCACCCTGAGTCGAACGGTACGGCAACCGTGCGGTCTGTCTTCGTCATCGACCCGAAGGGCGTGGTGCGTCTCACCCTGACATACCCGGCCGCTACGGGCCGCAACTTCGACGAGATCTTGCGTGTGGTTGACTCTCTGCAGTTGACCGACAAGGAGAAGGTCGCGACACCAGTCAACTGGAAGCAGGGTGACGAGGTGGTCATTCTGCCGGCTATCCCCAACGAGGAAGCAGACAAGCTCTTTCCCCAGGGCTACCGCGAGGTCAAACCCTACCTGCGCTTGACTCGCCTGGCCAAGTAGGCGAAGCCAGCGTTCCACGCGAGCCGGGTGCATCGAAGGCCAGTTGCCCTGTTTGTTCAGAGGCGCCCGGGCATTGGCGGTCAGGGTATCCACGCAAGTCTCAGTCCAGGGGTTGATTCTCGGGCGCTGACTCCGGCGGCGGAAAAGAGGAGCAGAAACAGATGACTCCCAAGGTAGTCGTTCTTGGCGCCGGATTCGGGGGCCTGGAACTCACCACGATACTGTCAGACACACTCGGGGATGACCTCGATCTCACGCTGATCGACAGGTCGGACCACTTCGTCTTTGGCTTCTCCAAGCTCGACATCATGTTTGGCCGCGAAACGTCAGACGCGGTACGCCTTGCGTATCGCCAGATCGCGAAGCCTGGCGTGCGGTTCCTGCAGGAGACGGTGACGGCGATCGATCCGGCATCGCGCCGCGTCACCACCGGCAACGGCGTGCATGAGGCCGACGTCCTGGTGGTGGCGCTGGGCGCGGATTACGACGTTGCCGCGACCCCTGGTCTCGCCGAAGGAGGTAACGAGTTCTACTCGGTCGCCGGCGCCGAGCGCCTCCGCGACGTGCTCCCCCTGTTTTCGAAGGGCCACGCCATGGTCGGCGTGACGTCGACACCGTTCAAGTGTCCGCCGGCGCCAAGCGAGTGCGCCCTGTTACTGCACGACTACCTGATGAGGCGCGGCGTGCGCGACGCCTGCGAGATCAGCCTGGTCATGCCGTTCGGCGTCCCGATCCCGCCAGCGCCTGATGCATCTCGCGCGTTGCTCGGCGCCTTCGCCGAGCGAGACATCAAGTTCGTGGCCAACCGCCTCGTCCACAGCCTCGACCCGGCACGCAAGGTGGCTATCCTCCACGACCAAAGTGAGATGCCGTACGACCTGTTCCTGGGCGTCCCCACACATCGGGTCCCGGACGTGGTAGAGGCGAGCGGCCTGGCGGTCGACGGCTGGGTGCCCGTCGACCCGAAGAACCTCAAGACACGATTCCCGGGGGTGTACGCGATCGGCGACGTCAATAGCGTCGGCACGCCGAAAGCCGGCGTGTTCGCCGAAGGAGCCGCGCGCGTGGTCGCAGAGTCCATCACCGCTGAGCTTCAGGGGAAGGAGGAGCCTGGGGCGTACACGGGCGCGGGAGCGTGCTACGTGGAGTTTGGCGCGGGAGAGGTCGGACGGGTCGACGTCGATTTCCTTTCGGGACCGTCACCAACGGGCACCTTCCTCGGCGCGTCGACGGAGCTTGTCCGCGAGAAGGAACACTTCGGGTCGAGTCGACGTCGTCGGTGGTTTGGCCTGTAGTTGTGTCTCAGGGACTTGCGCGACATCACCGACGGCCCGTGCTGTCCTTTGTGTTTATCCAAGGAACGGAACGCAGAGAAGCCGGAGGCCCCGCTTCCTCCGGCTTCTCAACCATCCGACGGTTGGTTCCCCGCCCGCCGCTTGGTTCCAGCCAGAGATTACGGGCGCATTGTTAAGGGCGGATTATCGCCGATTAAGGGTGTCGCCAAGCCTCAGGCCTGCTCCGGCGTGAACCGCACCGGCATGTGCTTGATGCCGCTGATGAAGTTCGACCGCAGCCGGTTCACCGGGCCCGCCAGCTCCATGTCCGGCAGGCGCGTGAGCAGCTCCTCGAACATGCACTGGATCTCCAGGCGCGCCAGGCTGGCGCCCAGGCAGAAGTGCGGGCCCCCACCTCCGAACGCCATGTGGCCGTTGGGGGAGCGCCCCACGTCGAACGTGTGCGGCTGGTCAAAGGCGGATTCGTCGCGGTTGCCGCTCGGGTAGTACATGGCCACCTTGTCGCCCTCGTGGAGCTGGCGGCCAGCGACCACGACATCGCGCTGGAGGGTCCGGCGGAAGTAGATCAGCGGCGACACCCACCGCAGGAACTCCTCGACCGCCGTCGGCATGAGGGCGGGGTCGTCGATGAGCCGCTGCCGCTGCTCCGGATGTTCGATCAGCGCGAGCGTCGCGCCGGAGATGAGGTTGCGGGTGGTCTCGTTGCCCGCCACCGCCAGCACGATGAAGAAGCCGTCGAAGTCTGCCTCGCTCAGGCGGTCGCCATCGACCTCGGCCTGCATCAGCACGCTCACCAGGTCGCCGCGCGGCTTCGCCTTGCGATCCTGCGCCATCGCGTTGGCATACATGAACATCTCGGTCGCGGCGATGCGGCCGTCCTCGGGCGACGTGTGGTACTCCGGGTCGTCGAAACCGATGAGGCGGTTGCTCCAGTCGAAGATCTTGTGGTGGTCCTCCGGCGGCACGCCGATCATCTCGCAGATGACGGCCAGCGGAAGCTGCGCGGCGACGTCGGTCACGAAGTCGCACGAGCCTCTGCTCGCCACGCTGTCGACGATCTGCTTTGTGATCTGGCGGACGTGGGGCTCGAGCTGCCGGACCATCTTCGGCGTGAACCCGGTGGCGACAAGCTTGCGGTACTGCGTGTGCTTCGGCGGGTCCATGTTGATGAGGAGGGTGCGGATCATCGCCAGTGCGTCGTCGCCCAGATCCTCCAGGTTCGTGCCACCACGCGCGGACGAGAAGAGCTCGTTGTCCGACGAGACCTGCACGATATGCTCGTAGCGCGTGAGCGCCCAGTAGCCGGTCCCGGCCGGCTCGGGCTGCCAGTGCACCGGATCCTCCCGGCGGAGCACATCGAAGGTGTCGTGGGGCATCGCGTGCGCGTAGGTGTCGGCGCTGTACAGGTCGGCCAGGGTCATCGTCGTCATCGTGGTCGCTCCTCGTCTTTTGTCCGGCGTACTCGCAGGTCCGTCGATCCCGCCCCGCTCATGCTCCCAGCAGGCGCGCCACGGCCGCGCGCGCGAATGACCGCTGCCGCGCGATCGCCTCGTCGCTCGCTGGGTCGTCGCTCATCACCGAGCGGAGCAGGGCGATGTCGCTGAAGTATCCGAAGATCAGGTGATACAGGCCTGCCGCCAGGTGCGGCAGCTCCTCCTCCGGCCATGCGGTGCCGGCATCGCGCAGCAGCCGAACGCCGCCTTCGAACAGCGGCTGTGCCAGCCGCGCGAGCGTCTCGCGCACGACGCCGCTGTCGTCGAGCGACGCGCGCTGGATCAGCCGTGCAAGCTGGGGGTGTGCGACCAGGTAATCAAATGTCCGGTCGAGGTAGGAAGCCATGCGCTCGCTGCGGGCCGCTCCGTCGGACTGCAGCAGGGCCCCGGCGCGGGCGCTCCCACTGACCACGGCCAACAGTAGTTCGACGCCGCGTTGCAGCACAGCCTCGTACAGCGCTTGCTTGTTGTCGAAGTAGTGGTACAGGCTCGCCTGGTTCTTGAGGCCGACATCGGCCGCGATCTCGCGCGTGGACGCGCCCTCGAACCCGGCGTCGGCGAAGCGGCGCTCCGCGGCGTCCAGGATCGCGTCCCGGGTCGTCGAGTCGACGGATGTGGCGAGGACGGCGGCTGTCATGGGGGCGATCCTACTCAAACAAACGTTTGTTTGTCAACGGGCTCGCGCGCCTATGCCGCGCGCCGCGCCTGAGCCCCACCCGGGGTGCGGTCGCCGTATGCCCCGTGGGCGCCGCCGTTGGCCACGAGGCGGACCAGCGCCTGCACGACCCGGGGCTCGAACCGCGTCCCTGACTCCCGTTCGATCGCAGAAACCGCCTCGGCGACACCCCACTCTGGCTTGTACGAGCGCGCGCTCCGCAGCACGTCGTACTCGTCCGCGACCGCCACGATGCGGGCGCCCGGTGCGATCTCCTCGCCGCGCTTACCCGCGGGATAGCCGGACCCATCCCAGTGCTCGTGGTGATCGGCGATTGCCCCCACGGCCGCGGCGAGTACTGTCACACGCGACGCGATCACTGCGCCGGCGTGGGCGTGTGACGCCGCTCGGCCGCGCTCAACCCCTTCCGGGCGACTGGCCCTCTGTAACGGGGCGCGCGGCACCAGCAGCCTACCGGCGTCGTGCAGATGAGCGGCGACCGCTGCCTCGCGCACCACCGCCGGCTCGAGGCGCAGGTGGGCGACCATGCGGGCGGAAAGCTCAGCCACGCGCTCGGCGTGGCCGCGCATCGGCCCGGAGTGCCCCGCGATTCGATCGGCGAGCGCGCCGAGGGCGCGAGTGCCTTCTCCACGCGGCGCACGCACGGCATCGGTGAAGAGCATGCCAAAGGCGATCGCCCGGAGGCCCGCGCGCGCCCGGAACTCCACGGCCAGCGAGGCCACGGGTACGGCGACTAGGACGAGGGCCACCGCGTCCGTCTGGTGAGACGCTAGCCCGGGAATGCCACCGGCGCCGTACGCGATCGAGAGCGGGATGAAAGCGATCGCTCCTGCGGCGAGGCCGTACAGCGACGGCAGTCGCAGCAGCCGCCATGTGCGGGCGAGGCGCACGCCGGTAGCGGCGCAGGCCGTGGCAGCCACGCCGGCGCTGACGCGCACCAGTCCGTCAGCCGGCAGGAGCCAGGGGAAGGCGGCGAAGAGATACGCCGCCAGCACGAGACCGGTCGCGCCTATCACGAGCATGGTCCGCACGGCGACGGTCTGGCGGAGGTCCCGGAGTCCCGTCGCTGGCCACCAGGTCTGCACGCCCAGGAAGAGCCACCCCGCGCCAACCACGACGCCGAGTACGGGCGCGAACGCCGCGCCCGCGGATGGCTCAATGCCGAGGCCGGCGTCGGCGCACACATAGCGGACCACCAGCCCGGCCGCGGCCGACACGCATCCCAGCGCGAGCATCGCCGGCGACCACTCACGCGCATCCCAGGCGACGTAGCCAGCCACGAGCGCCAAGGCCGTCGCGACCACGGCCGTGACCAGCATGGTCTCGCCAGCGAGTGACCCACCACCGGCAGCCGGCGTCGACGGTATCAGCAGCGCCGCTACCTGGCATGCCGCGGCAAGCGCCGAGTACGCGGCGACGGTCTTCAAATGCCCCCTCATCTACGGTGTGATCGGCAGTGCCCGCCGTCTCCGCTATCGGACAGGTGACCGGCCGGGTGCTGGCACCCGGGCCACCTGGATTTCCCGTGCTTGACCTGGCAACGAGCGGGTGGGGGGCGGTGTAAGCTCGCACCAGAGCTTGCCACGGGTCCGTTTATGACAACGGATCGTTGCCAGAACGAAGCCTTCAGTGGTATGATTTCGATCCCGTGAGCATGCCTCAGGGACAGTTCACCGGCGTCGATTCCCGTCGGGCGGGACGTAGCGCGCGCCGCGCCATGTGCGCGGAGCGGGGAGGTTGGTCGGCGTGCATGTAACCCCTTCGGCGTGTGAAGCTCTCTCCAAACTCCTCGCCCGCCGTACCAGCCCCGACCGCTGCCTTCGACTCAACACCAACCAGGGCAACTACCGCTTCATCATCGACGAGCCCATCGAGCACGACATCATTTACCAGTACCTGGGACAGATCGTTCTCGTCGTATCTGAGACGGTGGCGCGCGACCTGTGGGGCATCACAGTCGACACCGGCCCAAATGAGGAGGGCAAGCAGAAGCTCATCTTCCGCAAAGCGAAGGCTGGCGAACCCCTGGAAGCCGTGCGGGACGACGCGCCGATGGTCCCGCCGGAGTGGCGGGCCGAGCAGCACGCGCAGCTCCTGAACGAGATCGCCGAGATCGGCAAGCAGATCCAGACGCTGCGCGGATCGACGAAGAGCATGGTGCGCGATCAGCTTCAGACGCTGGAGGCGGCGCGGCAGGAGAAATGGGACGCAATCCGGGCCATCTGGGCCGGAGACGGCGGATGGCATAAACTCAACGGCCTGGGATCGCCCTCCGGCCTCCAGCAAGCAGAGACGAAGTAACGGCCGCGGGCCGATCGCAGATCGGAGCTACGATGACTTCTGTAGACCTACGGGATGGCGAGTCCGGCGAGCATTTGCTCACCCGCTTCCGCCAGGCCGTGCAGCGCGACGGGATCCTGCGCGAGATCAAGCAGCGGCGGCACTTCATCCCCAAGAGCGAACGGCGCCGCATCGCGATGGCAAAGGCCGCGCGCCGGCGCCGCCGTGCAAAGCGGCCCGCCGCCTGAGCGCAGCAGCAGTGCTCGCAGCTCAATGAAGGGCCCGGCCAGACCGGGCCTTCTTGCTGGCCGTGGCGAGTCTCAAGGAGAGGGCCCGAGGGATGGGCGAAGACTCCTGGACAAACGCGGCCACATGTACGCCAGGCGGGTGTACTTCTAATCCGGGCCCGAAACACCCGCGTTGTGCGGGCGTTTTACATTGCGCGCCCTGGCGGCGTTCCTAGCGGCGTCACACCGCCCGTCCGCGCTGCCTTGTGGCAGCATCGCGCTCGTAATTGACAAGACGCGCAGCCGGCCTCTGGCGGCGTATTCCCGCGCGGTAGGATCCGGCCGGGGGCGGGGGACGGAATGACAGCACCAACGACAGCGCCAACCTCGGCCGGCACGGGCGGCATCAACGCGGGGATAAACATCATCCGGGGCTACCTCATCCTAGGCGTGATCCTGGAGCACCTCTGGTCGGACGTCCGCTACACCAGCGACACCAACCACGACATGTACGTGCGGTTCGTCCAGCGGGCGTTTGACGGAGAGTGGTCGCGACTGCCGACGTCGCTGGTCGATGTCTTGTTCAGCGGCGGGTACCTCATCCCGTCGTTCATGATGCTGAGCGGCGCATCGCTCTATCTCGCCTCGGCCCGGCATGGCGGCATCCGTGGTGCGGACCTCGTCTGGTGGCTCCGCCGGCGATTCCGCATCCTGCTGGTGCCGTACTACTTCGGCATCGGACTGGTGGCGGTCACGATCGTGGCCATTGCCGTCGTGCAGATGGCGCTGCACGGCGAATCCTTCGTGTACCAGCTCCAGCACGTGACGCAGAGCAAGTACGACTACGCCCTGCAGGGCCGCTGGGCCATGCTGGCCTCTCTCACGATCGTGCCGCGCCTCCTCAACGACGAATGGCTGATGGTGCCGCCGGGCATTCTGTGGTTCGTCGTGCTACTGAGCCAGTATTACTTCGCCTTCCCCGTGCTTTTCCGGCTGATGCACCGCATCGGGCCCGCGCGATTCGTGGCAGTGGCGCTGGTGGCCACGATGGCAGCGAAGCTCATCCTGTTCGCGGTAGCGGGAGGGCTGGACTCGGCAACGGCTTACCACCTGAACCACGCCTTCATCCCGTTCAGGTGGTACGAGTTCTCGCTGGGGATGGTGGTGGGCTACGTGCTCACGAACCGCCGCGAGCTGCTCCGCGAGCGGTTCGCGCCGCAGGTCGTCGGCCCGCTGGTCGCCGGGGGCCTGTCGATGGAGATCACGGGCATGCTGATGGACAACCGCGGCTCGCCGCTCGCTGTGGTGGCGGCGCCGATCGTCATCACGGGGATGGCGGCGGTATACCTGCCATTACTGGTGAAGCTGCCCGGGCGTCTGGAGGCGACGTGGCCCGCGCTGGTCTTCGCGATGTGCGGGCCGTTGTCGTACCCGGTCCTACTGGCGAGCGAGCCGCTGAGATTGGTGGGGAGCCTGCTGATGGTCGAGGAGGTGCCGGGCTTCGCCTGGTGGTCCTTCCTGTTGTTGTACGTGCCGCTGTCGATCCTGCTGGCCAGGCCTATCGCCAGGGTGCTGGGTATCGGACCACAGCGTCTCCCCTCGCAACCACGCGTACCCGCGCCGGCGCTGGAGTCGCAACCCGCCAGCGCAGCCGGCGGCGGGACCTGACTCCCTAGTCACAACTAGATGTCGAGGTTCTTCACCTGGGTGGCGTGGCCGGTGATCCACTTCTTGCGGGGCGCCACTTCGTCGCCCATCAGGGTCGAGAAGATTTCCTCCGCCTTCATCGCGTCTTCGATGGTCACGCGCAGCATCTTCCGCTGTTCGGGGTCCATCGTGGTCTCCCAGAGCTGCTCGGGGTTCATCTCGCCCAGACCCTTGTACCTCTGGATGGTCGCCTTCTGGCCTTCTTTCACCTTGGTGGCCAGAAAGCTGTCCCGATCCTGGTCGCTGTAGATCCACGTTCCCTGGCGCCCCACCGCAATCCGATACAGGGGTGGCTGCGCGATGTACAGGTACCCGCTGTCGATCAGGTCCCTCATGTAACGGAAGAAGAACGTAAGCAGCAGCGTGCGGATGTGCGACCCGTCGACGTCGGCGTCGGCCATGATGATCACGCGGTGATATCGCAGCTTCGCCAGGTCCATCGTGTCGCCGAAACCCGTGCCGAGCGCTGTGATCAGCGCCCTGATCTCCTCGTGGGCCAGCATCTTCTCCATGCGGGCCTTCTCGACGTTCAGGATCTTGCCCTTTAGCGGCAGGATCGCCTGGAAGCGACGGTCGCGGCCGGTCTTCGCGGTGCCGCCGGCGCTGATGCCCTCCACCAGGTACAGCTCGCACAGCTCCGGGTCCCGCTCGCTGCAGTCCGCCAGCTTTCCGGGCAACATCGTCCCGTCCAGCAAGCCTTTGCGCACGACGAGGTCGCGCGCCTTCCGCGCGGCTTCGCGCGCGCGGGCCGCCATGATCCCCTTCTCGATGATCCGGCGTCCGTCCTGCGGGTGCTCCTCGAGGTACTGCGTCAGCCCCTCCGCGACGGCCGATTCGACGTGGGTCTTGACCTCGGCGTTGCCCAGGCGGGTCTTCGTCTGGCCCTCGAACTGGGGCTCGGGCAGCTTCACGCTGATGACGGCGACGAGGCCCTCGCGCACGTCGTCGCCGCTGAGGTTTGCGTCGTCGTCCTTCAGGTACTTGTTCTTGCGGGCGTAGTCGTTGAGGACGCGGGTCAGGGCGCTGCGGAAGCCCGTCAGATGCGCGCCCCCATCGATCGTGTTGATGGTGTTGACGAAGCTGAACTCGGCCTGGCTGAAGCCGTCGTTGTACTGGATCGCGCAGTCGACCTGCGTCGTCTCCACCGTCTTCTCGACGTAGATTGGCCGCGGCGATAGCGTGTTGCGGCCCTTGTTCACGTGGCGGACGAACGACGCCACGCCGCCCTCGAAGCAGAAGTTCATCTCGCGCTCGTGGTCGGGGCGCTTGTCCTCGAAGCGGATCCAGATCCCCTTCGTGAGGTACGCCATCTCGCGGAAGCGCTGCAGGAGGAAGTCGTAGTCGTGGTCGATGGCGTCGAAGATCTCGTCATCGGGCAGCCAAGAGGTCGTCGTTCCGGTCTGTTTCTGCTTCGCGTCGGGCGTGGTCTTCAGGCCGCCCTTGGGCAGACCCCGCTCGTACTCCTGGCGGTAGACCTTGCCATCGCGGCGCACCTCTACCCACATCTTCCTGGCCAGCGCGTTCACCACGGAGGCGCCCACGCCATGCAGGCCACCCGACACCTTGTAGGCGCCGCCGCCGAACTTGCCGCCGGCGTGCAGCACGGTCATGATCGTCTCGAGCGCGGACTTCCCCGTGGTCTTGTGCTTGTCGACGGGGATCCCGCGCCCGTTGTCCGTCACCGAGACCCAGCCGTTCGCCTCGAGGACGATGTCGATCCGGTTGCAGTAGCCGGCCATCGCCTCGTCGACGGAGTTGTCGACGATCTCGTACACGAGGTGGTGCAGGCCGCGCTGATCCGTCGTCCCGATGTACATGCCGGGACGCCGTCGCACGGCCTCCAAGCCCTCGAGCACCTGGATGTCCGAGGCCGTGTACGAGCCGTTCTGAGCCCCGCGATTCGCGGGTCCGCGCCTGGATGGCGCATCCTTCGCCTTGCTCACCATATCTGCCCGAATCCTGTCATTGCTGTCCGGCGCGCGGGCTCCCCTCGCGGGTACCCGCCCGCTCATGGTCTGGCGGCCCTATCTGCCGGTAGATGGCCTGTCCCGTTGGATCGAAAAGACCCGGCGCAACGTCCCGTTGGCGGGCCCTGAAAAGGCGGCCGGAAGAGCCTTCCGCACCCTCATATTCTATCAGATCTCAGCCGCCCGCGAACGCGCCGTAGCGGCGGCATTTCGCGCTGTCTCACTCCCCCAGGGGGTCTGCCCCAGGGCGACGACGCGGCGCCTGAACGGGAACGAGACTCGCCCGAGGGTAGGGGTAGGGCCGGCCCGAGTGGCCGCCCATTTCTGCGTCAGCGCTGCCGCGCTGGACACCTCAAATGCTGAAGTAGTGGGCCCGCCTAGGGCAGGCCGGCGGCCCGGGTTTGCGCGGGGACCGGGCCGCCGTTGCGCCGCTCTTCCTGCTCCCCTCCGATTACGCGGCCAATGCCTGTTCCCGCTCCCGTCGCTGCCGCCGGGGGTGGGGTAGATGCGGCCTGGCCACGTCACGCTTCGACAGCCACGCAGGGACCCCCTGCGGTTCGTCGAAGCGCAACGTGTCCACGCGCACGAGAGCCTCACCTAGGATCGTCTCGGCGATCCGAGCCGCGACGGCGTGGTCGGCGCAGCGGCTAATCACCACCGCGGCGCTGTCGCCGGGCTCGCCAGAGACGAACGTGATCGAATGCATGCCCAGCGCCCAGAGCTTGACCTCGTGGCGGTCGATGGCAGCGCGGATCTCTGCTTCGCCCATCATGCATCGATGCCAGGTCACCAGTGAAGTAAATGTCGCCATGTCTCCCATCCCGTACTGCTTAACCCTTACGACCCATCCCCAGCCTCGTACTCGGATGCCCGGGGCGGAAATGGTGCGCGTGCGCTGCCTGTACAAGCGGTCGCAAGATGTCTGACACAGGCGGGATCGGTCGAACCACGTTTCTGTTACGAGTCGCGTCAGTCGTGATCGATCGCCCGCAGGCTCTCGACATCACGTCGCAGGGTGGTCTCGACCGTCACCGCGCGTGACAGAGATCTTGCCTGCCGGCGTCCAGTGGCGTCGGTGGTGTCGGTGGTGTCGGTGGCGTCGGTGGCGTCAGAAGGTGAGCACCTTGTCGGCGGCAACGGCCCAATCGGTCAGCTCGTCCATGCTGCTCCGGTGGGCGCCTTCGGCCAGCTCGCCGTCGGTGATGCCGCGTGCGTCCATGCACGTACCGCACACGCCCACGTCGCCGCCGCGCCGTGCGAGCGCCTTCAGCATGCGCTCGATGTTGTAGTACCCGTTCGGTACCGTCTGGCCGGACTTGCCGCAGGCAGCTCCGTCCCCGATGAGGAACAGCCGCACGTGCACGTCCTCACGCTGGGCGAGCGCGTACGCCAGTCGCAGAGCGTTGTAGGCTCGTTCGGTGCCGTACGGCGGATCGTTGATGATGACGAGCACCTGCATCTCAGCTCACCTCCGCCGACCGGGCCGCGCCCGCTTCGCTGGTCTCGACCACAATGGCCTCTTCGCTTGCCGTGCCTTCGGCGATCCGGAACCCGCGCACGTCCGGCGAGCCCGGCTCTGCCAGCGACACGATGACGTACAGCGCGTCCGGAAACAGCGCGTGTTCGATGTCCCGGTCGGACGGGTATGCGTCGGAGCGGGGATGGGAGTGATAGATGGCGAGCAGCTCCCAGCCTTCGTCGTCGATCCGCTGGAACGCGCGGAACTGCTCGCGGGAGTCGGCCCGCCAGCCGCAACCGACGGGGTTGTGCTCGACGTTGGTCAGCGGCATCACCTCTCGCACGGCGCCTTCCACGCTCGCGGTGTCAGCCGTGCCCGCCAGGAGGCCACACGCTTCCCTGGGCAGCGCCAGGCCCGCCAACTCGACGAGCCGGTCCCTTTGCTCTTCCGTTATCCGCATCTCAGTACCACCTCCACAGCCACCAGCGCTCGAACAGCAGCTTGCCAAGCCGCCTGAAGCGCGTCGGGTCCTTCATCCGCACCTGCCGCGGCTCCCCGTAGAAGTCGCCATCGGCCGAGGCCGTGCGGCCGTCGCCCACATCCAGGAAGCAGTACCCGTGGCCGTCGAACCGGCGACGCTCTCCTTCGCCGCGGATTTCCGCCGCGATGTTGCGGGCGACGACCTCTGCCTCGGCGTGGGCGAACACGCCGGCCTTGGGCAGCATCATCCCATCGAACAGCGGGATCGCCGTCACGTCGCCGATGGCGTACACGCCGGGATGTTGTGTGGCCAGCGAGCCGCGATCGACGCCGATCCAGCCGGCCGGCCCGGCGATGGGCGATTCCCTCACGATGGCGGGCGCACGGTGCGGCGGCACGGCCATCAGCAGGTCGTATTTCTCGCGCGCTCCGTCCTCGAAGACGACCTCGTGCGCGGCGCCGTCGATCTCGCGTGTCTTCCGCCCGGGGTGATACGCAATCTCCCTGCTCTCGAGCATCGAAACCACGGCGGCGCCCAGCACGGGGCCGGCGACCGGGAGCGGCTGGGGCTCCGGCGTGGAGATCGAGATGTCGATGCGGTTGCGGTTGCCACGCTTTCGGAAGAGCGCGTCCAGCAGCATCGCGCCCTCGTAGGGCGCGGCCGGGCACTTGTACGGCAGCGATGGGATCACGATCGCGATGCGGCCGCCCTCGAAGCCTTGCAGCGCCTGATTCAGACGCTCGGCCTCGTCGGCGCGGTAGTACGTGAACGCCTCGCCCACCAGGCCCGGTATTGTCTCGGGCGCGAGTTCCGCGCCCAGCGCCACCACGGCGTAGTCGTACGGGATGTCCGGGCCACCGGCGACGATCGTACGGCGGTCGATGTCGATCGCGCCGGCCGAGGCTTCGACGACGTCGATCCCCTTGCGTGCCAACGGCCGGAGGTCTCGCGTGATGGCGGCTGGCGTACGCTCGCCTGTCATCACCCAGGTGTACGACGGCGGGAATGCCTGCATGACCTCGCGCTCGACAAGGACTACGCGGGTATCCCGGGGCGCCAGGTCGCGCAGCCTCCTGGCGGCGACGACACCACCGATCCCTCCGCCGAGGACGGCCACGGTTGCGGGCTGACTCACTGGGCCACCTCCTCCGTCTTGCGGGGACGGCTTGCGGGTCCGGCTTGCGGGACGAGCGCCGACTATCTACTCTTATTCCGAAGATATCTGGATAATCGGGGAAGGCGCCAGAGCCATGCGGCCCGTCGAAGTCAAGGAAGCCCTCTACGAGCAGTTCGCCCGCATCGCGAAGGCGGCCGGCCACCCGCGCCGGCTCGAGATCCTGGACCTCCTCCAGCAGGGCGAGCGCAGCGTGGAGGCTATCGCCGGAGAGCTTGGCCTCGGCGTGACGACGACGTCGGCCCAGCTCCAACTCCTGCGCCAGGCGCGCCTCGTCGCCACACGCCGGGAGGGCACGCGCATCTTTTACAGCATCGCCGACAGCACCGTCTCCCGCTTCCTGACCGCGATCCAGGAACTTGCGCGGGCACGCCTGACGGAGGTCGACCAGATCGCGCAGCACTACTTCGCTGCGCGCGACACGCTGGAGCCGATCAGCCGCGACGAGCTGCGGCGCCGCATCCGCGACGACGGCGTCCTCGTCCTGGACGTGCGGCCCCGCGCCGAGTACGAGGCGGGCCACATCGCGGGGGCGGCGTCGATCCCGCTCGACGAGTTGAGTCAGCGTCTCGACGAGCTTCCGCGCGACGCCGAGATCGTCGCGTACTGCCGCGGGCCGTACTGCGTGCTGGCGCCGCAGTCGATCGAGATCCTGAGCCGCCGAGGCCTGCGGGCGCGGCGCCTGGAAGACGGGTTTCCGGAGTGGCGGCGGGCGGGCCTGCCGACGGAGACGGGCGCTCGATGACAAGCCACCGGGGAGTCGGGTGTGAACGCGCCCGCGGTCCCTTCCACTGAGGCGACTTCGTCCCGGTGGTCGCTGGTCGCCTACATTGCTCGGCAGAAACGGCTTTTCGGCGGGCGGTGGGTGCTCTTTGTGCTTCGATAACATCACCTTTTGCAGATTCGACGGCGGTCATTTTAGGTTCGTTGGTCGGCAGTTTTCGCATTCTGGAGCTAGCGCCCCGGGGCGGAGCCGTCGGCCGCAATTGCTCGGCACTCTTGGTTTCGGACGGGGTTCCGGGGCCCTTCGGAGCCGTCGCGAGAGAAAAGTGCGGAGCCTCACGGCCTGGGGCGAGGGTAGGGAGTGCGGGGGCCGAACTCCAAGCGCGCCGGATCATATTCGCGAAAATCGTGAGCGTCTCCGAGCGCGCAACCATCTCGATCGTGGCACGCCGCGCTCCCGGCCGTCTCTCAGGGACACTGCCCGGGCGTATTCATGAACCCAAGAACAAGCAGTGGCTGACCTCCAGCGTTAACAGCACCGTCTTTATCGATGTCGAAGTTCCGAAGTCGAAGGGTCGGCGCCGGTTCACGGGTGATCTCCATGGCCAGCGTCGGGGAAATAGTCTATTCGCACCTTTCCATCTCGACGGTCGTGCGCGGACGCTGTGGATCCAAGCTGCTAATAAGGACGACGATGATGCGGGTACGCCTGAAGATCCTCTTCCCAATGCTTGTGGTGTTTGCCACCGGGTGCAGTCCTCAGGGTGCGCTCGACCGCACGATTGAACTGGATCGGCAGGCGTACCTCACGCCAATCGCGGAGGCGCGATTGAACGGCCTGCAACCCTACTGGCTAGGGCCCAGCTTTGCTGCCGGTTCGATGACTTACTCGTACATCGAGACCAAATATCCTGAGGGCATCGCGGGCGTGCGGGTGCAAGGTCTGGAGATGACGTATCACGAGCCGGACGGAGCAAACCGGGCGCTGAGCATCAAGACCTTTCCACTCGCTGAGTGGTCGATGGCTGAGGACGCGGTTCGCAATCCCAAGCAGGCGAACCCCGACCGCAGCGATGTGACCATCAACGGCATGCGGGCGGAGCTCCTGGCGTACACGTCCCCTACGCGGCCGATCAACGGCTATGTGCTCATCATCGAGACCGAGCTATCGGCGGTCGTGGTCACGGTTCCAAGCTCCGGCTCCGCCACCCCGGGTGGTCCCGATCTCAACCCCCTCATCGACCTCGACACCTTCCTCGCCGTCATGGAGAACCTCCAGCCGTACCCAGACTGATGGCGCGAGGACGCGGGCCACATAGACCCGGCTGGCGGACCCTCACTGACTTCCATCTGCTACAACGTCCCGACGGCGGCGGCCAACAAGGAGTGTTCTTCTGCGTTTCGTGACGGCAGGGAGGGTCGACCGGAGGCGGTTCCTGGCGGGGATGCTCGTCACGGGAGGGTTGTTCGCTCTCCGCTGCAGGGACGGCGGGGCGAAGACGATCGACGTGCGGGGCGGGGCGGTGGCGCGGGAGAACGCGCTCCCCGGCGACGAGGGCTGGCGCATCACCGAGCGGCCGGCGCTGGAGGGCGAGATCGCGGCCTATTGCGGGCAGGCGAGCGTCCAGCGCGGCGAGTCGATCGGGTTGCACGTGAGCACGAAGCTGGAGGGGGCGCGGTTCGACGCGGACGTGTACCGCATGGGGTGGTACGGGGGGGCGGGCGGGCGGCTGGTGAAGTCGTACGAGGACGTCGAGGGTCAGGGCCAGGGGCGGTGGGACGCGTGGCGGGGGCTGGAGGACTGTCACGCGTGCACGGTCGAGCCGGCGACGTTTCTCATCGAGTGCAACTGGAAGCGGTCGATCGAGATCAAGACGGGCGGCGACTGGGCGCCCGGGTACTACCTGGTGAAGCTGCACGAGCGGCTGTCCGACACGTACACGTACGCGATCTTCGTACTGCGCGACGACGGCGCGTCGTCGCCGATCATCGTGCAGGCGTCGACAAACACGTGGCAGGCGTACAACGTGTGGGGCGACGCGAGCCTGTACGGGTCGTTCGGGGCGAACCGGCGGTACAGCGAGAAAGAGCGGCGGGCGTACCGCGTGTCGTACGACCGGCCGTACGACCCGACGCTGAACAACCAGCCGATGTACGGCTCGGGCGAGTTCTTCCGCTGGGAGTACAACTTCGTGCGCTGGGCGGAGCAGCAGGGGTACGACATGACGTACACGACGAACGTGGACGTACACCAGCGCGGCGAGACGCTGCAGCGGCACCGGCTGTTCGTGTCGCTGGGCCACGACGAGTACTGGACGAAGCAGCAGTACGACGCGGTCGAGGCGGCGCGGGATGCGGGCGTGAACCTGGCGTTCTTCAGCGGGAATGAGTGCTACTGGCAGAGCCGGCTGGAGGACGGGACGGAGGGCGGGGACGGTCGCGTGCTGACGTGCTACAAGGACGCGTCGCTGGACCCGCTGGCACGCGAGCGGCCGCAGGAGGCGACGGTACTGTTCGCCGACGCGCCGGTGAACCGGCCGCAGAGCATGCTGACGGGCCTGAAGTACGGCTCGAACGCGACGCCGGAGTACCAGCCGTGGCGGGCGGCCAACGTGGACCACTGGATCTTCAAGGACACGGAGATCACGGAGGGCGACTCGTTCCCGGGCATCGTGGGATACGAGTACGACCACATGGCGACGCCCGACAAGCGGCCGCCAACGCTGATCCCGGTGGGCGCATCGCCGGTGGACGGGTTTCTGGGCAGCGACACCGCCGCATCATCGATCTACAAGGCGGAAAGCGGCGGCGTTGTGTTCAACGCCGGCACGTTCGCATGGAGCTGGGGGCTGGACGACTATGGCCACGAGGAGCGCGGGGCGTTCGCGGACGCGCGGCTGCAGAACCTGACGGCGAACATTGTGGAGCGGCTGAGCCAGCCGCGGACGGTGCCGGTGCCGGATTAGACATGAGAAGTTGGATATTGGACGCGGGACACGGGACGCGGGGCACGGGACGCGGGACGCGGGACGCGGGACGCGGGACGCGGGACACGGGACGCGGGACACGGGACGCGGGACACGGGACGCGGGACGCGGGACACGGGACGCGGGGGTGAGGTGCAAGCGCCCGAAGCGGTGTGCACGGAGCCGTGCGCTATGCGCGATGTGCCCGTGACAATCGGTGAGGTGATTGATCGCCGACGCATCGCTTGATCGCCGCCACGTCCTGGCCAGCGCCGTCTTGATTTGTGTCAGGCCCGGAGGAGCATGTAGATGGCAACTAGCAGCGGGCATCATCGCGCCGACGGCGCGGGCGCGACCATCGCGCTGGTCTGGCGCGGGGATACCAGACAACCCACACCGGCTCCAGGTGAGACGCGCCTGAGGCGCATCTTCGAGGAGTTCGAGGCCCTCGGCGCGCGGGCAGAGCCGACGGTCTACTCGGAAGAAGCGGCTGCCAGTGTCCGCGAGCGGCTGCTCCAGATGGATGGCGTCCTCGTGTGGGTCGACCCGATCGTCGGTGGACGCGAGCGCTCGCAACTGGACGAGCTGCTCCGGGAGGCCGCCGCGCGCGGCGTGTTCGTGAGCACTCATCCGGACACTATCCAGAAGATGGGGACGAAGCGGATCCTTTACGACACCCGGGCGATGCCGTGGGGAACGGCGGCGCACCTGTGTCGGGACAGAGCCGCCCTGTCGGCCGGGCTCGCGGAGCTGTTGCGCTCAGCGGGACCGCAGGTGGTGAAGCAGGACCGGGGCAGCAGCGGGAAGGGCGTCTGGAGGATCGAGTTGATCCGCGACGCGACGCCGTTCGAGGAGGCAACGGTACGGACCCAGGGCGGGGAGCGGGGAGGCATTGCGGAGGATATTGCGTTCGGTGCGTTCATCGAGCGCCGTGCGCCGTATTTCCAGGCGTTCGGGGGGACGGGGTGCTTCGTCGTCCAGCCCTACGCCGAGCGGCTGTCCGAAGGCATGATCCGGAGCTACATGGTGCACGACCGCGTTGCCGGCTTCGGTCATCAGCTTGTGACGGCTCTCACGCCGGCCAAGCCCGGTGAAGCGGCGCCCGACCCGCCGCCTCGATACTACTTCGGCCCCGGGAAGACTGAGTTTCAACGACTGCGGGAGCTGCTCGAGTCGGGATGGATCGCGCAGATGCAGGGTCGGTTGGACATCGGGACCGCCTCCCTGCCCGTGATCTGGGACGCGGACTTCCTTCTCGGCCCGAAGGATGCGGACGGGGAGGACAGCTACATCCTGTGTGAAGTGAACGTGAGTGGCGTGTTCCCCATCCCGGACGAGACCATCCGTCCGCTGGCGCAGGCCACGCTCGACCGGATCCGCGCGATCCGGCAGGGAGCGGGCGCGTAAGGTGCGGAGCTCCGGGGCAGTGCGTTGAGGCTGCGTGCTGCGCACGACGCCGGTGACGGGGCGATTGGGCGCTGGCGCATGAGGCGCTGCGGTTATCACTGCAAGATTCCTCGCTACGCTCGGAATGACGGGGGACTCGCTTTCCGGTTTCTGACATGCACTTTGCGGTTCTCGCGTGGGACGGTGGCGCTGACGCATGTTTACGCGCGCGTGTCAGCGGCGAGATTCCTCGCTGCGCTCGGAGTGACGGGGCGATTGGGCGCTGGCGCATGAGGCGCTGCGGATATCACTGCAAGATTCCTCGCTACGCTCGGAATCGTACATGGGAGGCTTGCGCCTCGCACACAAGAGGATGAAAGTAG
>CAYJMG010000026.1:0-49932 GCA_964371355.1 uncultured Dehalococcoidia bacterium | reverse complement strand
GGGTAGGATACGCCGCAGTATGAATGCGAAGAAGCACCTGGCCTGGCTCAGCGCGCTCGGAATAGTCCTCGCCGCCTGCGGCAATCCGCAAGAACCGATCACGGAGCCCCCGGCCGATGTCTCGCCGGGCGTAACCCAAACGGGCGCGGCACCGGCCATCACACCGATTCCGGGGCTCACAGACACGGGATTCACCGCGCCCGATGGGCGGCCTCTGTACAAGGAGTGCATCCAGGAGGGGGCACCGCTACCCCCGGAGATTCCGACACCAATCGCGGCTCCAGAGCCGATTCCGACTGAGGATCCGGCCCGCGACCATAACCAGGACAAGATTCCCCCTTCGGTGGACGAGCTGCCACCAGTCGATATAAGGACGACTGGGCCCGCTGACACGACGGGTTGGATGCTCTACGAGAGCAAGTGCTACGGATTCAGCATGTTGGTCCCACCCCACTGGCGGCTTGGTACCTCGACGCTGACGGGAGGCGAGGGTCCCGAGATCCGCGACAACCCTCCGTTCGTGAACGCAGGCTACCAGCAGGGAGCCACTGCGGTTATGTGGGCGCCACGCAAGGTCGCAAAGGTCGAGGTCAGTATCGAATACGTCCCGGGCGGTGCCGATCTGCGAAACAAGCGCATCGTGCTTGATCAGATCGAATACCTGATTGAGCGAAACGACGAGGCCGCCTTGGGCGGAAAGCCGGCACGCTTGACGTCCGTATTCTTGCGCGGTGGTCCGCTGCCTGGTGTGCGGCTTCAGCTGACCGCAGAGGCAGCACCGTCGTGGCGATTCGGCATTTCTGCCTATCTGCCGGAACCGTATGACGCACTCGCCACTGCAGAGCTGGCAGCTATCCTCGGTTCGATTGAGTTCGCACCATGAAGCGAAGTCGGCCTGTGTCGCCTGTACCATTCGTCCTCCTTGTCGCCGCAGCTGTGTCGTTTGTAGCCGGCTCGGACGCGACGGAGGCCCTCGGCTTCAATACGGGTATGTTCTACCGCTATCCGTGGACGCAGAGCGTCTCCATGACCAGGACGCAAGGCTGGGGCGATTGTGCCCCCAGCCATTGTTCAGGAAACGGTCTCTACTATGCGGTCGATTGGGACGATGGCAGCGGCAATTGGCCCGTTCTTGCCTCTAATGCAGGCACCATCCGGTGTAATTCAGTCAACGATGGAATCAACGAAACATTCGGCAACTACATCACTGTCTATAACAGCGTCGCCAATCAGACGGCAATGTACGCTCACCTTGTTAATTGCAGCTTCTTATTCGGAAACGGGCAACCATTTGCTGGCACCCAGGGGCAAGGCCTCGCCAGCGCGGGCGAAACAGGAAGCGCCCAAGGCGTGCATCTTCACTTTCATGTATCCACCGGTGACACTTGGGATGACCCGCAAACAACCGTTGCATTTGCAATGAGCGACAAAGACAACTTCGACGTCCAGCAGGAGACCGATGGCCCGTCGGACAACGCGCCGGTCGCCGTGGACGCGTCGGGTGTCACGGACAACACGATACGCAACACGTACCTGATACAGAGCGGTACGCAGCCGGCGTCGGAGTCTTGGTGGAACGTCGGGGCCCCTTATCAGAGCATCAATCAGTCAAGTGACGAGTGGGGCGGGCCGTGCCGGAACACGGCCACGGCACTCGTCCATCTCTGTCCGTCGAACTTCGGCGCGGGCATCGCGGCCAGTCAGAACTACATCGACTGGAAGGGCGTTCGCCACAGCGTCTATCACACAAACTTGAGTGGCCACGTGAAGGGTCAGGTCCAGGGCGCGCTCTCCGCGATGCACCGCGGCCAGCCGGTCGCCCGCATGCTTGGTGCGCCGCTGTTCAATGAGGCGAGCAACATCCAGGTCTTCCAGGGTGGCTACGCGCAGCGCAACAACGGGGCAGGCATCAAAGTGTACATCTACACGAACATCCCGGGCGGAGGCTACACGCTGCAGGAGATCCTGCACTACGACGCTTACGGCGCATTCTGTCCTTCGATAAACAACGACCGTGTAGTGAGTTCCGGGGACCAGCTGCTTCTCGTCCTGGATATCACGAACAAGACGTACTCACTCTCGCACGATATCAACGGCGACGGCGCCATAAGCGCCGGTGATCAACTGCTGGTAGCCATGCGGTTTGGCATGAACTGCATCGTCGCTGATCCCTAGCCCGCGCGGCTCCTTCGGCCTGCTGCTGCCGCCCTGCAGCAAGACGGCCTACGGCCCATGAACCGAGCGTCAGCTTCCTTCCACTGCACTAGGCGGAGCCAAAGCTCCGCGGGTACTTGCCGCGTTTGCTGTGGCGGTGGCGGGGTATCCGTTATGGTCGGGATCGGCTAGATTAGCGACGTTACAGCGAACACGCGGGCGGGGCGCCCGCACTCCATCTTCTTGCCGAGGGTTTGCGACCATGAATACAGCGGAATTCCTGCAGATCACGTCGGCCGTCGTGCCCGAGCGCACGGCGCTGGTCTGCGGCGACAGGCGGGTGACGTTCGAGCAGATGGCCGACCGCGTGAACCGGCTGGCCAACTGGCTCCAGAGCATTGGCGCCGGGCCGGACAAGCCAGTCGGCGCGATGTCCACCAACAGCGTTGAGTTCGTCGAGACGTACTACGCAGCCGCGAAGATCGGCGCGACGTTCGTGCCCCTGAACTACCGCGCGAAGCAGGAAGAGCTGACGTACATGATCAACACGTCGGACGTCTTCGTGCTGTTCACGGGCGAGCGCTACCTCGACCTCGTGTCGACGCTGCGGCCGTCGCTATCGGGCGTGCAGCACTTCGCCTGCTACGACAAGCCGGTCGACGGCATGCAGCACTTCGGCGAGATCCTGTCGTCGGCCAACCCGGACGAGCCGTTCGTGGACGTGGACGAGAGCAAGCCGACGGTGCTGATCTACACCTCGGGCACCACGTCCATGCCGAAGGGTGTGGCGCTGACCTACCTGAACCTCTCGGTGTACGTGACGAACACGATGAGTCCCGCCGACCCGAGCGAAGAGGCCGACGTCACGCTGCTCTCCGTCCCGATTTTCCACGTGGCGGGCGTCACGCCGATCATGTCGTCGGTATGGGGCGGGCGCACGCTGGTGATCCTGCCGCAGTTCGACCCGGAGCTGTGGCTGAAGGCGGTCCAAAGCGAGAGGGTGACGCACAGCTTCGTGGTGCCAACGATGTTGAAGCGCATCATGGAGCACCCCGACTTCGCGAAGTACGACCTGTCTTCGCTGAAGCTCATCACGTACGGCGCCGCGCCCATGCCGTACGAGGTCGTGAGCAAGGCTGTCGACGTGTTCTCGTGCGGGCTGATGAACGCGTACGGCCAGACCGAGAGCACCTCGACGATGACGTTCCTGGGCCCGGAGGACCACCAGATCCCGAAGGAGCCGGGCGCGGAGCGCGACTTGAAGCTGAACCGGCTCCGGTCGGTGGGCCGCGGCATGGATGACGTCGTCATCGCCATCATGGACCCGGAGAACGGGGTCCTGCCGGCGGGCGAGGAAGGCGAGATCTGCGTGATGGGCCCGCGCATTATGGCGGAGTACCACAAGCAGGCGGACGCGACCGCGGCGGCCATCCAGGACGGCTGGCTGCACACGGGCGACGTGGGCTACCTGGACGACGAGGGTTACCTGTTCATCACCGGGCGAAAGAAGGACCTGATCATCCGCGGTGGCGAGAACATCTCGACGGGCGAGATCGAGGCTGTGCTGGAGGGCCACGACGCCGTGGACGAGGCGGCGGTCATCGGCGTGCCCGACGTAGAGTGGGGCGAAGTCGTGAAGGCGGTGATCGTCCCCGTGCCGGGCACAACCCTCGACCCCGAGGACCTGACGTCGTACGTCAAGCAGCGGCTGGCCAGCTACAAGGCGCCCCAGTACTACGCCATCGTCAGCGAGCTGCCACGCAACCCGATGGGCAAGGTGCTGAAGACCGAACTTCGCAAGACGCACGGCCAGCCGCAGAGCGACCTCTAGGTTGTAGGACTTCCTTCGCAGCAGCTCTCCGCAACCCGGGCGCCTATAACCTATAGCCCACAAACCTATAACCTGACTCCATGCATCACCTGCACATCATCCACACCATCGGGCGGACGCCGATGGTCGAGTTGCGGCACCTTTCGCCGAATCCGGACGTGCGGCTGTACGCCAAGCTCGAGGGGTGGAACCCGACAGGCTCGGTGAAGGACCGCATCGTCAAGCACATGATCCAGCATGCGGAGCGCGACGGACTCATCGTGCCCGGTGACACCGTCATCGAGGCAAGTACGGGGAACACAGGCATCGCCCTGGCGATGATCGGCCGGGCGATGGGCTACCACGCGCGCATCGTGATGCCAGAGAACGTCTACCCGGAGATCCCGCGGGCGCTCGCGGTGTATGGCGCCGACGTCCATTGGGTGCCGACCGAGGCCGGCGTCACGGGGGCGATGGATGTCGCGCGGCAGATGGCCGCCGACGAGCGGACGTTCATGCTCGACCAGTTCTGCAATCCACACAACGCCCGCGCGCATTACGTCTGGACGGGGCCGGAGATCCTGGAGGACGTGCCCGACGTCGACGTGTTCGTGGCGGGTCTGGGTACCGGGGGCACACTGATGGGGACGGGGCAGCGGCTGAAGGAGGCGAACCCCGCGACGAGGGTGATCGCCGTCGAGCCGCACCCGGGGAATCAGCTCCAGGGCCTGAAGTCGCTGGCAGACGGGTTCATCCCGCCGATCCTCGACCTGTCGTTCCTGGATGGCAAGATCCTGGTGCGGAGCGGGGCGGCGTTCCGGGGGGCACGGCTGCTGATGCAGCGGGAGGGGATTTTCGGCGGCGTGTCGTCGGGAGCTGTGCTGCACGCGGCGCTGAAGTTCGCCGAGCGCATCCCGAAGGGCAATATCGTGATGGTGTTCGCCGACAGCGGCTGGAAGTACCTCGAGACGAACCTGTGGTCGCGAGAACTCCCGACCGAGGAGGCGGAAGAAGCGATGGACGACATTATTTGGTGGTGAGGCGAGTGGTGTGAAGCGGGCGAGCAGTCCTCAGCCCTCTGTCGGCCGTCCCATCAGACCACCGTCGGAACCTGACCGCGAGCTGCCCGTCAGGGACTCACTATCAGAAGTGATAGGGTTCTTATCAGATGTGACAACGGATAGCGTGCGGCCAGACCCTCAGGTTGTGGTATGCCAGATCCGCCCATCTTCTCTTCCTTCGATGATGCCTGGGCGTGGTTCACGGCCGGTGGCCAGTTGGTCGCGCTTGACGCGCAGCGAGAACGGCTGCTGCAGGGACGCGCGCAGCTCCTCGTGTTCGAGGCGCCACTGGGCGAGTTGCCGGTCGCGGACGAGATCGCCGAGCTACAGGACCAGCTTGCGGACATCGACGGCCTTGAGTTCATGCCCGAGCACCTGCTGCACATCTCCATCCGCGCGCTGGGCTTCCAGGTCATCGCGAAGTCACAGCCGGGCGACGTACTGCCCGGCGACGTGGCGCGCGCCGGCGAGGTGGCGGCGCGTGCGCTCCGGGGCACGGCTCCGCTAGAGCTGCGACTGGGCCCGCTCAACGTGTTCCCGGACGCGCTCGTGTTGCAGGCCGCCCCCGTCGAGCCACTGCGAGACCTGCTGGTCCGGCTGGAGGCCGTCGGCGGGCCGGACGCTTTTCCGTACCCGGTCGAGCACTATCTCCCCCACTGCACGATCGCGATGTTCCGTACACCCGGCGTCGCCGGAACCCTGCGAGACCGCCTACCGGCGCTCCGGGCCCGTCCTCCCTACAGCACGACCGTGCATCACGTGGAGCTGGCGCGGTTCTGGTTCGTGGGCGAGGACGTGGAGGCCTGGCCGGAACGCGAGACCGTGCGGCCGTACGTGCTGCGCTGAATCCAGCCGGGACCGATCCTAGACCGGCGTAGGGGAATCGCCCTCGGGAATCCCGCTCTGCCGTTTCAGGGAGACACCGCATGGGAAATCTGGGCGCTAGCCCCCAGACTGGCCCGTGCGGAGTGGAACCCGCGGAGGGACCATGGAGGGCAACGGCTACTCGAAGGAAAGCGTGCGGGTGGAGCTGGTGACCGCGACGTTCGTGGCCAGCGGCATCCCCGACGGTGTGCGCGACCTCGGGCGCTTCCTGGAGAACCTCAACAACCCGGCCATCGCGCGGCACATCGAACTGCGCGAGGCCCACGTGCGGCCGCTATACCGCGCGGCGAGCCCTCTGGTGCTCGACGTGCCGCTGCTGGTCCGCAGGGACGAGATCGTCTTCGCGACGTTCGAGGGACCGCACATCGCGCACGACGTCGTCCGCACGGCGACGAGTGAGTCGCCCTGCCTGCTGATGTCGCCGCCCTTCCAGATCCAGGGCGCCGTCTCCTTCGCGCCGGGGGTTGTGCCCTCACAGGCGCTGCGTTCGATGCTGGGCACGTTCTTCGTGGTGCGGCAGGCCCGGGTGTACGACGCCGAGGGCGACATGCTGGGAGAGGGCGAGCAGATCGTCGTGAACGGCGCGGCCGTGCAGATGGTGTCGCCCACGAAGCACCACATCGAAGCCTACGCCGAGCGGGCAGGCGTGGCCCGGCGCGCGGCGCAAGCGCAGAAGTACGACGCTGAGGACATCGAGCCCATGCCGGCGCTGAAGCGCATCGAGCGGGCAGCATAGCCAGATACTCCGTCTGGATGCGGTAGCGGGCGAGCGGCAGCAGGGAAGCGCCGCTCGTTTCGCGATCTCCGCGCGCACCATGCGGCCGCCGACGCGGCGCGGCCGTTCTCGTCGAGTCGCCGAAGGAGGCAGCCCGCGTGGCCGCCGGTCCGACCGGCGCGGCGCCGCCCGCTCGTCACCGGCGGCCGGCCGCTGTACGCTTCTGCCATGATTCGCGTGCTGATGTCCGGCGGCGGCAAGATGGGCCGCACGATCGTCGACGCCCTGGAGGCGGCCGAAGGCATCGAGCCTACAGGCGTGGTCGACGGGCTGGCTACGGGTGATTCGTTCGCGCTGGCGTCGGGCGGGACGCTGCCGCTGCACGACGACGCCGGAGCGGCGATCGAGGCCGTGAAGCCGGACGTACTCATCGACTTCTCGAACGCCGCGTGGACGCCCACCGTGGCCGATGCTGCGCTGGCGGCGGGCGTGCGGCTCGTCGTTGGGACGACCGGCCTTTCGCAGCAATTCGTCGAGAAGCTCGAACAACGGTGCGCCGAGCGGAAGCTGGGCGCCGTGCTAGCGGCCAACTTCTCGCTCGGGGCCGTCCTGATGATGCAGATGGCGAAGACGGCGGCGCCGTTCTTCGAGTCCGCGGAGATCATCGAGCTGCACCACGATCAGAAGGTCGATGCCCCGTCGGGCACGTCGATCGCGACGGCTCGCGGGATGCTGGAAGCGCGCGGTGGGCGGCCGTTCGCGCGCAACGAGCCCGATGCCATGCCCGTGGAGGGCACGCGGGCGGGCGCGGTGGACGGGATCACCATCCACTCCGTCAGGTTGCCGGGGTACGTGGCGCACCAGGAGGTCATCTTTGGCGCCCAGGGCCAGACGCTGACCATCCGCCACGACTCCAACCGCGAGTCCTACATCCCGGGCGTGCTGCTGGCCGTGCGCGAGGTCATGAAGCTCGACCACCTGGTCGTCGGCCTCGACAAAGTCATCGGCCTGGGGTAGTCAAAGACCGCGGCCCTTGGTCGGCGTGGATTAGCCCGCCGGCTCGGTGGCTGGCTTGAGCGGGCGGCCGTGACCATTGCCGTGGCCATTGCCCGCAGGTGTGGGCGCCTGCGGCCCGTTGCCGGCCGCCCCCAGCGCGTGCTGTTCGTACGTCATGCGGTACAGCCGCGCGTAGCGGCCGCCGAGCTGCAGCAGGTCGTCGTGCTTGCCCTCTTCCACGATGCGGCCGTGCTCCAGGACGATGATGCGGTCGGCGTTACGGATCGTTGACAGACGGTGGGCGATGACGAACGACGTCCGCCCCGCCAGCAGCGTCTTCAGCGCCCGCTGGATCACGGCCTCCGTCTGCGAGTCCACGTTGGCCGTCGCCTCGTCCAGCACCAGGATCCGCGGCCGCGCGATGATGGCGCGTGCGAAGGAGATGAGCTGTCGCTGCCCCACGCTCAGGTTCATCCCACGCTCGTGCAGGTACGTTTCGTACCCCTCCTCCAGGTGCTCGATGAAGCCGCCCGCTCCTACGGTCTCCGCCGCTTCGCGCACCTCCGCATCCGTGGCGTCCGGCTTGCCGAAGCGGATGTTCTCCGCCACGGTGCCCGAGAACAGGAACGGCTCCTGCAGCACCACGCCCATGCGGTGGGCGAGGCTGGCGTGCGTGATCTTGCGCACGTCGATGCCGTCGATCTCGATGGCACCGCCGCTAACATCATAGAAACGCGAGAGCAGCGCCGTGATCGTCGTCTTGCCCGCGCCCGTCTGTCCCACCAGCGCGATGGTCTCGCCCGGCTCGACGTGCAGGTCGATCTCGGCCAGCACGGGCACGTCGTCGACGTAGTTGAAGGAGACGTGGTTGAAGTCGACGCGGCCGGTGATGTCGTCGACCGCGGTAGCGTCCGGCGCGTCCTCCAGCTCGGGCTTGGTGTCCAGCACCTCCAGTACGCGCTCGCCGCCCGCCATCGCCCGCTGGAGCTGCGTGTACTGCAGCACCAGGTCACGCACAGGGTCGAACAGCATCTGGAGGGCCAGCGCGAAGCCCACCAAGTCCTGAACCGCCAGGTTGCCCTGCAGCACCCGGTATCCCCCGTACCCGACCACCAGCGCCGTCGCCGTCGCCACGATGACCTCGACCGCCGGCGTGACAGCGGCGGTAAGGAAGCCGGCGCTCACGTTCGCCTTCAGGTTCTGGCGATTGATGTTGTCGAAGCGTTTCGCGTTCTCGTCCTCGCGCGAGAGTGACTGGATGACCCGCACGCCGGAGACGTTCTCCTGCAGGTTCGCGTTCACCACGGCGATCGCCTGGCGAACGCGGATGAAGGCGCGGCGCGAATACGCCTGCCAGACCATCATCGTGACGATCAGCACTGGCATGACCGTGAACGTCACCAGCGTGAGTTGCAGGTCGAAGTACACCAGCACCACGACGGAGATCGAGATGCCGAGTACGTCGCCGATGATGGTGAGGAGACCGCCCGTCATCAACTCCTGCAGCGACGTCACGTCGCTCGTCACTCGCGACATCACGCGCCCCACCTCGTTGTTGTCGTAGAAGCGCAGCGAGAGCTTCTGGAGGTGTCCGAACATGTCCTTGCGCAGCCTCAGCAACAGCCGGTGGCCGATCCAGCCGGTCGAGGTCGTCTGAATGAAGAAAAAGCCGGCCGATACGAACGCCATCGCGATGTACGCCAGGCCCCACGCGTTCAGCCTCCCCATGTCCCCGTCCGTCGCCGCGCCGATGAGCCCTGAGATCGCCAGCGGCACCAGCCGCGTGACGGTCGCGAAGCCGAGCACGCCCACCACCGCCATGAACAGCCGGAATCGATACGGCGCGATCATCTTCGCCATCCGCACGACGACCCTGTGGCTGTAGACCGAGCCCAGCTCGTCGTCGTCCCACCCGTCGGTGCTACGCTTCAGGCTGTTCGGGCGCAGGTTGCCGCCCATGCCGGGGCCGCCCCCGCTCCACCCACCTGCCGAGCCCGCGCCGCCGAAGAAGACCATCAGTCGCCTCCCCCGGCCACGGCGGCCGTACGCCGCTCCATCGCCTCCAGGTGCTGGCGCTCGCGCTCGAACGCCTCCTCCTGGTCGCGCAGCTCCAGGTCGTAGATCTGGCGGTACAGGCCGTCTTGCGTGATGAGTTCTTCGTGGCGGCCGCGCTCGACGATGCGGCCGTCCTGCAGGACGAGGATCTGGTCGGCCGAGCGCACGGTGCGCAGCCGCTGGGCGATGACGAACGTCGTGCGGCCCTTCATCAGTTCGGCCAGGGCCTGCTGGATGAGGTACTCCGTCTCCGTGTCAACGCTGGAGGTCGAGTCGTCGAACACCAGGATCTTCGGGTCCAGCAGCAGCGTCCGCGCGATGCTGATGCGCTGCTTTTGCCCGCCGGACAGCGTGATACCGCGCTCACCGACCCACGTGTCATAGCCGTCGGGCAGCGTTTCGATGAACTCGTGGATGCGGGCCATCGTCGCCGCGCGGATGATGTCCTCGTCCGTGGCCTCGTGCGCGCCGTAGGCGATGTTCTCGCGGATCGTCGCCGAGAACAGGAACACGTCCTGCTGCACGATGCCGAACGCGCGCCGCAGCGACGCCAGCGTCACGTCGCGGATGTCCGTGCCGTCGATGGTGATGGCGCCGCCGGTCACGTCGTAGAACCGCGGCATCAGGTTCACGACGGTTGTCTTGCCGGAGCCCGTCTGCCCCAGCAGTGCGATCACCTGCCCCGGCTGCGCGTCGATGTCGACGTGGCGTAGCACCGGCGAGATCGCGTCGTACCCGAACGAGACGTCCTCGAATCGCACGTGGCCGTGCACCCGGGCAAGATCTGGCGCGCCGGGCTTCTCCTTCACCGCGGATTCGGCATCGAGGATGTCGTAGATGCGCTGGCCGGACGTCGAGGCGCGGGCCCAGAACATCGTCACGAACCCGATGCTGCGCACCGGCATCTGCAGCATCGTCAGGTACAACATGAACTTCGCCAGGTCGCCGACGGTCAGGTTGCCGTGCAGGATCTGGTATGCGCCGAACCAGCCCGTCGCGACCATCGCGATCGCCCAGACACCGTTCAGGATCGGCCCGAACGTCGCCTGGATGCGGTTCGTGCGGTAGGAGTAGTTGAAGAGCTGCGTCGCCTCGGCGTCGAACTTCGCCTGCTCCTCCTGCTCGCGGCCGAACGCCTTCACCACGCGCATGCCGCTCAGGTTCTCTTGCAGCACCACGCCCAGCCGTCCTTGCAGGTTCTGCACCTCGAGCCAGATCGGCCGCAGCTTGGTCGTCATGATGATGGAGATGGCGGCCGTCGGCGGGATGAAGAGCCAGCTCACCAGCGCCAGCTTCCAGCTCGTGAGCACCATCACGGTGAGCGTCGCGATCAGCAGCACGACCACGTACACGAGCCGGATCACGCCCAGGCTCATGAACATGCGGATGCCCTCGACGTCCTGCGTCGCCCGCTGCATGATCTGGCCGGTCTGGGCCTTGTCGTGGTACGCGAAGCTCAGCCGCTGCAGGCGGTCGTAGATGTCGTTGCGGATGTCGTACGCGACGCGCTGGGCGACGAACTCGCCCGTGTAGGTCTGGAGGAACTGGAAGACGCCGCGCGCGACGGCAGCGCCGATAATGAGCAGCGCGGCGATGACGAGCGTGCGGGTGCTGCCGTCGATCTCCACCCGGCCGTCGATCTTCTGCGCATTGATGCCGGTGTCGATGGCGTACGAGACGAGCTGCGGGCCGATGAGCTGAAAGGTCGTGAGGCCGGTCAGCGCAAGGCCAGCCAACGCGAGGCGGCCCTTGTAGGACCACGCGTACGACAGCAGCCGGATCGTAACTGGAAGTCTGCGCCCCTGCATCGCTGGCGCAGTGTAACGTACCCTCACGTGTACGTAAAGGTTGAGGCCCGACAAATCAGCGCGCCATCACCACCCGGCACGCAGGGGCGCGTCCGGGCCTTACCGCGCACACCCGTGCGCCTGCTGTCGAGCCGTGTCGCTCACCGGAGGAACCCGTCGCCGAAGTCCGTCACCGGGGAAGTTGTCGCTCCGGCGCACGTGCCGCGCGTCCCTACTGTCAGAATGGGGGCCGCGATATGATCCTCCGGCGAGAATGAACACTCAGGAGGGCCGCCGTTGCTCCCCAGCCATGAACTACCGGGCAACTACATCTACTGGGCATCCCTGGCCGGCCTGATCGGCTTCGCGATCTACTCCATCTCCATCAAGGTCTCCATCTTCGCCCGCGGGCGGCCCGACTGGCGCTTCGACCACCTGTTCGAGCGGCTGACGACGTCAGTGCTGTACGTGCTGGGGAACGCGCGCGTTGCCCGGCGGAAGTACTGGTACAGCGGTGTCCTGCACTCGCTCATCTTCTGGGGCTTCATCGTGCTGCAGATCCGCACGCTGAACTTCCTGCTGAAGGGGTTCAACGAGGACATCTCGCTGGAACACGCGGGCGGCGTTGGGATCCTGCAGGACCTGTACGACGTGCTGCTGCGCGGGAACATGGACCTGTTCAACATCCTGGTGCTCGTCGGGTGCGGGATGGCGGCGTGGCAGCGGCGGTTCTGGAAGCCGGCGCGCATGACGCTGAACCTGGACGGGTGGATGATCCTGTTCTTCATCGCGTTCATGATGGTGACCGACGTGTTCACCAACAGCTTCGAGATCGCGTCGGACCCGGGGCGGGACGGCGAGAAGTTCTCCTTCCTTGCGTACGGACTCTCGGAAGTGTGGAACAACGCCGGGATGTCGCAGGGCGCGAAGGAGGGCATGCTGACGTTCTGGTGGTACGCCCACCTGTACGACTTCCTGTTCTTCCTGAACTTCCTGCCCTACAGCAAGCATTCCCACGTACTCACCGTCTTCTTCAACGTGGGGTACCGGCGGATCGAGCCGACGGGCAAGCTGCAGGCGATCAAGGACTTCGAGAATCTGGAGCGCTTCGGCGCGAACCAGATCGAGGACCTCACGTGGAAGCAGATGCTGGACGCGTACACCTGCACCGAGTGCGGGCGGTGTGAGATCAACTGCCCGGCGTTCCTGACGGGGAAGGAACTTTCGCCTAAGAGGATCATGCACGACCTGCGCGGCGTGATCGAACAGGAAGTGCACAAGATCCAGCCGCCGCTGTTCGTATGGGATGCCCTGAAGCCGCCGCCGGCGGAGGTGAACGGCCACGGTGGCGGGAATGGGGACGGCCACAGTGGCGGAAATGGCCACGCAGCCGCGGGCGTGGAACTGACGCTGACGGACGCGGTCGGATTCAACCCGATCTGGGACTGCGTGACGTGCGGGGCGTGCATGTTCCAGTGCCCGGTGTTCATCGAGCACGTGCCTTTCCTGCAGGACATGCGGCGCTTCCTGACGATGAACGAAGCCAACATGCCCGAGACGGCCGCCGCCACGCTGATGCAGATCGAGCAGCGCGGCCACCCGTGGCGCGGGACGCAGTTCACGCGATCATCGTGGATGGAGGGGCTGGAGGTCCCGACGTTCGACGGCACGCAGAAGTACCTGTACTGGGTGGGGTGTTCGGGCGCGATGGTCGACCGGAACATCCCGATCACCCGTGCCGTCGCCCGCCTGCTGAGCGAGGCCGGCGTCAGCTACGGCTGCCTGGGCGAGGAAGAGCAGTGCACGGGCGACCCGGCCCGCCGCCTCGGCAACGAGTACCTGTTCCAGGAGCAGGCGAAGTCACTCATCGAGGTGCTGAAGGCGAAGGGCGTGAAAAGCATCATCACGAACTGCCCCCACTGCTTCAACACCATGCGGAACGAGTACCCCGACTTCGACGGCGACTTCGAGGTCGTCCACCACACGACGTTCCTGAACAAGCTGCTGAGCGACGGGGCGCTGGTGCCGCGGCACGAGCTGCCACTCTCGATCACGTACCACGACTCGTGCTACCTGGGCCGCCACAACGGCAACTACGACAGCCCGCGCGACATCATCGACCGCCTGCCGGGCGGCGCACGCGTCGAGATGCCCCGCAGCCGCGAGTGGAGCTTCTGCTGCGGCGCCGGCGGCTCGCACATGTGGGTGGAGGAGTCGAAGGGCAAGCGCATCAACGTCGCCCGCACGGAGGAGGCGCAGGAGACGGGCGCGCAGGTGGTCGCGACGGCCTGTCCGTTCTGCATCCAGATGTTCGAAGACGGCATCCCGACGGTGCAGCCGGACGAAGAGAAGCGGATGAAGACGTTCGACGTGGCGGAGCTGCTGGAGCTTACGGTGATCGGGCGGCCTGCGGGCGGTTCGCCTGCGGCCGACGCGATAGGCGTCGGGCCGGGCGATGCGCCGCCGGCGCTCGAAGCGGAGCCGGTGGAGGCGTAGTTAGCGCCGGGTGCCCTGTACGCGAACGCTGCCCATCTGCAGTGTCAGCACGGTGCGGCCCCGATCGTCGGGCTCGAACGTGACGCCTCCATCGAGATCGCTGTAAAAGAACCGCGTCTCGGATTCGGGGTAGAGACGGCCGCCCACAAACAGGGGCGCTGACACGACCAGTGCATCATCTTCGCGCGTCAACGTGACGGGCATGCCGGCGATCTCGTACTCCCCGGTGTAGCGGTCAAGCGTGCCAGGGTCGACGCTCGCGACGTCCTTCTCGACGATGTAGTCCGGCCACTCGCACACCTCGGCGATACGGTTCAGCAGGCCGAGGTAGACGCTCGCACCGCCGTCGCCGTTCGTCATTACGGCCGCGCCACAACCGCCGTGCAGATATGCGTCAACCTTCGCCTGATAGCCGACGTTCGAGCCGGCGTGGAAGAAGCGCGCGCTCGCGTCTTGCCCCTGCACCCAGAACCCGAGGCTTGCGGGTCCGACCGGCTGAGGTGCGAGCATCTGCTCGGCCATGGCCGCCGACAGCACCGCGGATCGGCCGGTGAGCGCGCGCTGGGTCTCGATGGCGAAACGCGCGAGATCGGTCGCGGTGGTCCAGAGACCGCCCGCCGCGGTCGCGGGCAGGACCGTCCATCGTCCCGGGACCACAGTCCCCATGCCAGTGTGCCCGGACGCGGCGCGGTCCTCGAGTTGCGGTGGCAGCGGTTGCGCGAACGTGCTGTCGAGCATGCCGCATGGCTCCAGCACGGCCGTGCGCGCGAAGTCCTCGAACGGGCGGCCGCTGATCTCGGAGATCAGCAGCTGGAGGACGGTGTAGCCGCCGCCCGAGTAGCGAAACTCGCTCCCGGGTTCCGCGGTGACCCGGACGGCCTCGTTCGTGGGAGGCGCGCCTTCGAGGATCTGTACTGTGGACGGCAGCGCCTCGCCCGGCGCGTACCCCCAGACGCCGTGCATCGTGAGACCGGCCGTGTGACTCATGATGCGCCGCGCCGTGACGCGCTGGTTGCCCATCAGCTCGTTTTCCGGCACCTGCCACGATTTCAGTACGGTGTTGACGTCCGCATCGAGATCCAGCTTCCCCTGATCGGCAAGGACCAGTGCCGCGAACGCGGCGACCGGCTTGCTGATCGAAGCGGCCTGAAACAGCGTCTGATCCTCAACGCGCTCCGTGGTCTTCGCCGACCGCTGGCCGTACGATCGCGCGAAGACAACCCTGCCCTCGTTGACGAGGGCCACGGTCAACCCGGGGACCTTGTACTGGGCCATGCGCTCGCGGAGTGAGAGGCGATCCGGCCGGCCGCGGGCGATGACGGCTCTCGGCATGTCGCGCTCGATGTGGTCGGCCAGTCGTTCAGCGTCGGCGATCATATCCCTCTCCAGTGGCGAGGCCGTCCCGCGCACATCCTGGGGGAGCATCGCGCGCCGGGAAAGGGTCGAGTCATTGCGGTTTCCGCAGCCGTGTCGTTGGCCCCTACTATGTCCGAAACGAAGAACGGCGGCGCGGGAGGGCCGATTTCCATGCCGTATGTCGACGCAGGCGGGGTTTCCACCTACTACGAGGTCGATGGCAGTGGCGAGCCGCTGATGCTACTGCACGGGGGCACGGCGCCGATCGAGACGCTGGCGGCGCAGCGTGTGGCGCTGGCGAGGCGGTACCGCGTGTGGTTGCCGGAGCGGCGGGCGCAGGGGCGGACTGGCGACGTCGACGGGCCGATCACGTACGAGCTGATGGCGGGCGACACCGTAGCCTTCATGGACGCGATGGGGATCGAGCGCGCGCACTTCGTCGGCTGGAGCGACGGCGCGAACGTGAGCATGGTGCTGGCCACCACGCATCCGGACCGCGTCCGGTCACTGGCGCTCGTCGGCGGGAACTTCCACTACTCCGGGCTGACGGACGAGTTCGTGGAGGAAGCGCGCACGGCGACCGCGGACACCTGGTTCCCGCCGCTGAACGCGATGAACCGCGCGCTCAGCCCCGACGGGCCGGAGCATTTCGGCGTCGCGCTGGAGAAGCTGACGGCGATGTGGCTGTCGGGGCCGACGCTGACTCACGCCGATCTCGCGCGCGTCACCGCACGGGCGCTCGTCCTTGTCGGCGACAAAGACGTCATCACGCTGGAACACACCGTGGCGCTCTACCGGTCACTGGCCGACGCGCAGCTATGCGTCGTTCCCGGCGCCTCGCACGGCGTGCTGATCGAGAAGGCGGCGCTGGCAAACGACATCATCCTCGACTTCCTCTCGTCGGTCGATGTAGCCGACGCACGCCCGGCCGCGGCCGCGCCTTAGCCGTCGGCGAGTGTCGCGCGGCCGCCGGCTGGACCCACCGCTCGCGCGACCATCTTCTTGCCGGTTATTCGTCCTTATGGTGGGCCGCGGGGCGCTCACGATCGTGCGTCCGACCGTTGTCCCGATCGGTCGCGCGTTGTGACCATAAGCGTTTGACAGTATCGCACTATCGAAGCGTTGCCCGATGTCAAGTCGTGTGAGATAGTGGCCTCGACCACAGGATCTTTGGTCACCTCTCGCGAGCCCGGAGGAGTGCTCGTCACCATGTACACCTACGCCCGCCTCCTGTCCGCCGCCGCCGCAGTAGCAACGGCCCTCCTGTTGTCCGCAGCCATCATCACACAGGCCGCAAGCGTGCCTCCGGGACACGACGCAGGATCCGAGACCGGCGTCGTCCCCGCGACTGGCACGGCCGGCTCCGGCACGCGCACCGTCGTGGCCACGCGCACAGCGGGCACGACCAGCACGCCGGGCGCCACAGAGACCGCAGGCACAGGGACGCCAACCGAAGACACCACGACGCACACCCCGGCTATCACGCTGACGCCGAAGACGCACACGCCAACGGCGACGCCGACGGCCGTCGATACGGCCACGCCGACCGCAAGCGCGACGAGCACGCCGGTGAACACCGTAACGTCGACGCCCGTCAACACCACCACGACCACGGCGACGCCGACCAAGACCAGCCCGGCGAAGACACACACGCCGACGCCGGAGGACGGCACCAGCACGCCGCGCTCAACCTCGACGGCGCCGGCGTCGTCGCCCACGTCGGTGAACACGGTGCTCGGCATCGAGCGGCCGGTGCCCGGAAACGTCAACCGGATCCTGCCCGCCACGGGTGGGGGGTCAGGCTCGCGCACGTCGAACATCCTGCTGGCCCTGGCCGGCATAACCGGCGCGGCCGGCCTGCTGGCGGGCATCGTGGCGGCGGCGGGCCGCCGGCAACAGCGCTAACCCCGGGAGCGGGCCTCGACCGACCGATTCGGCGGCCGGCCGCCTGTCCGCATGCCCTCTCCTGACAGAACGATGTCACCATCGATCTTGCTCCGGCCACCCCTCCTGACATTATGCTGTCAGGAGGGCGAGTGTAGGATGAGCACTCGCCCCGCTGAGGACGCGGCGCGCATACGGCGTGAACGGAGCACTGACACCATGGAAGTCGCACAATTCGGCATCAACCTGACCAGCGAACATCCCGACAAGCTGCTCGCCTTCTATGGCGACGTCGTCGGCCTGCCGAAGCGGCCCGAGATGGGCGAAGGCGCCTTCGCGCTGGGCGCGGCCACGCTCTTTGTCGACGGCCACAGCGAGACGAAGGGCGCCTCGAAGGAGCCCCAGCGCTACTTGCTCAACATGTTCGTCGGCGACGTGGCGGCGGAGCAGGGACGGCTGGAGACGGCGGGCGTGAAGTTCATCCGAAAGCAGGGCAAGGAGGAATGGGGCGGCGTCATCTCGACCTTCCTGGACCCGGACGGCAACTATGTCCAGCTCATCGGGATGCCGGCGCAGTAGCGGCGGGCCCTCCCGCCGCCGGCGGCACGCCGGGCAGCAAGGTCGCGAGTCTTGCGGCGGCGTAATCTCGACCTTCGCCGATCCCGACGGCAACGTCGTGCAACTCATCCAGAACAAGCCGGAGTAGCCTCACCCACGTGAGGTGCTTGCCCAGAAGGAGAACATCGTCGTGAATGTCACTGACCTGATCGTCAGCCTCAACAGCGCAAATCCGGACAAGCTCCTGGCGTTCTACCGCGACATCATCGGCTTGAAGCCCAATCCGGACATGGGCGAAGGCGCACTGATGGCGGCGAGTACGCCGTTCCTCATCGATGGCCACAGCGATCTCTCGGGGCCCGCGAAGGAACCGGCGAGGACGCTCTTCAATTTCAAGGTCGACGACGTGCGGAAGGATCAGGCCCGGCTGGAGGCGGCCGGCGTCCGCTTCCTCGGCGCCCCCTCCAACGAACCCATCTCCTTCTCGGCTTTCGTCGACCCCGATGGGAACTATGGCCAGATCTTCAGCATGGACGGTGCCCCTCCCGGGGACATGTTCGCGATCTCGCATCACAGCGCGGACGTCGACCGCCTGCGCAACTTCCTCCGCAACGTCGTTGGCCTGTCCGATGACTACCCCGACATCGGAAACCCTTTCATGGCCGCCGGCACGTCGCTCTACGTCGGCGCCCACAGCGAGATCACCGGCGCCACGCAAGAACCTGCGCGCGTCATCCTGAACCTCTTCGTCGACGACATCGCCGCCGAGCAGGCCCGGCTGGAGGCGGCGGGCGTGAGGTTCATCCGGTCGCAGGGCCGCGAAGACTGGGGCGGCGTGATCTCGACCTTCGCCGACCCCGACGGCAGCTACATGCAGCTCATCGAGTTCAAGCCGGAGTAACATCATGGCATCGTGGAGCGTGTTCGCCGCCGCCGCACCGGAGATCGCCGCCGTAGGAGCCGGGTTGCTCGAGGAGCACCACCTGGCCTACCTGGCGACGGTCCGGCGTGACGGCGCGCCCCGCGTGCACCCCGTCTCTCCCTTCATCGTCGATGGCCGGCTGTTCGTCGCGACACCACCATCGTCGCCGAAGGCCGCCGACCAGCAGCGCGACGGGCGTTATGCGATGCACTGCCTCCCCGGCAAGGACGACGCCGAGTTCCGCATCCGCGGGCGGGCGCGGCTCCTGCCGGCGGGCTCCGGCCGCGACGCCGTGATCGACCGCGGTCCCCACTACGCGCGCGAGGAGGACTGCATCTTCGAGTACGACATCGACGAGGCGGCGAGCGCATACTGGGTGAACTGCGGCCAGCCCGGGACGTACCCCGTGCGCAGCCGCTGGACCGAGCGAGGTGGCCCGACCACATGAGACGAGCCGACCGCCTTTTCCAGCTCATCCAGCTCCTTCGCCGCCGCAACGTCGCCACGGCGCAATGGCTGGCGGGCGAGCTGGAGGTGTCCGAACGCACCATCTACCGCGACGTGCGTGACCTCGTGCTGTCCGGCGTCCCCATCGAGGGCGAGGCCGGCGTCGGCTACATCCTTCGCCGCGGCTTCGACCTGCCGCCCCTCATGTTCACGGAGGCCGAGATCGAGGCGATGGTGCTGGGCGCGCGCGTCGTCACCAGCTGGGGCGACCAGGGTCTCGCCCGCGCCGCATCCGACGCGCTGGCCCGCGTGGAGTCGGCGCTGCCCGACCGCCTGAAGCAGAAGCTGGAGAAGACGCCGCTGTTCGCGCCCGGCTTCCACGTCCCGCCCCGCATCGCCGGATCGCTGACGGCGCTGCGGGCTGCCATCGACGAGCACCGCAAGGTGCAGCTCGCCTATACGAGCGGCAAGGAAGAGGACACGGAGCGCGTCGTGCGTCCGCTGGGGCTCTTCTTCTGGGGCAATAGCTGGTCGATGACGGGCTGGTGCGAGCTGCGCGACGACTTCCGCAGCTTCCGGCTCGACCGTATGCGGGGCCTGCAGCCGCTTCGGGAACGGTTCCACGACGAGGCTGGCCGCACCCTCGAGGACTACTTCGCTCGCCAGGGTGAGACCGAGATGTGAGCCCGCCTGCGGAATCGGTTCTACCGGACACCCAATCCGGGAAAATCTCCCCTACGACCCCTAAGGAATCTGGGTGCCAGCGCCGATGATCAACCCGGTGGCAACACATCTCACGGACCGAGACCACCGTCACGCGGATTTAATTGCCGGTTAACCCGCCCTTCGCGGGGGGCCGGTAGCATGCCACTACAGCCATTACGTCACGTTGGAGGGCGGCCCGTGAACCAGCAAGACTCCACCATCGCCAATGCCGACCTCTGGACGAAATACCTCCACGACCAGTGGAGCCCCTGGCTGCGGCCGTTCGCCGGGGCCGACGCCGTCACCGTGGCCGCCGGCGCCGGCGCCCGCATCGCCAGCTTCCTGACGCTCGTCGCAGCGGGACCCATCGCCTGGCTGTACGCTGCGAGCGCCCCCAACATCACCCCCATCCGGGCCGGTGTCCGCGTCACCGACTACTCGCGCGACCTCGAGTCCGTCGAAGAGCACGCCGCGTAGGACACCGCGCCGCGCGCGTCAAGCAACCGCACAGCAGGGCCCGAATGGGCCCTGTCCGCCTATCCCCGGCGGTGTTGGCCGCGGTCGCTCGCCCCTAGATCAGTTGATTGATACGATCCCGTCCGGCCGGGGCCTCCAACCTCCAGCCTCCGACACCCAACCTCCAACTCCCAGGAGCCCATCTCCATGAGCGTCCTCGTCAACAAAGATACGCGCGTCCTCGTGCAGGGCATCACCGGCAAGGAAGGCAGCTTCCAGACCCAGCGCTGCATCGAGTACGGCACGAAGATCGTGGCCGGCGTCACCCCCGGCCGTGGGGGCGAGAAGACCGAGCACGGCGTCCCCGTCTTCAACACCGTTCGCGAAGCCGTGCGCGAGACTGGCGCCGACTGCAGCCTCATCTTCGTGCCGCCGCCCTTCGCCGCCGACGCCATCCTCGAGGCGATGGACGCCTCCGTCCCCCTCGCCGTCTGCATCACCGAGGGCATCCCCACGCTGGACATGGTGAAGGTGAAACGGACTCTGAGCGGAGCGAAGACCCGCCTCATCGGCCCCAACTGCCCGGGCGTCATCACCGCAGGCGAGTGCCGCGTCGGCATCATGCCCGCCCACGTGTTCTCCATGGGCAACGTCGGCGTCGTCTCGCGCTCCGGGACACTGGTGTACGAGGCCGTCGACCAGCTCACCCGCCTCGGCATCGGTCAGTCAACGTGCATCGGCGTCGGCGGCGACCCCATCATCGGCACCACGCAACGCGAGGCGGTCGAGCTGCTGGATGGCGACCCCGACACAGCCGCCATCGTCCTCATCGGCGAGATCGGCGGCAACGCCGAGCAGGAGGCCGCCGGCTACATCAAGAAGCACGTCCGCAAGCCCGTGATCTCGTTCATCGCCGGCTCGACCGCACCCCCCGGCCGCCGGATGGGCCACGCCGGCGCCATCATCAGCGGCGACAGCGGCACCGCCGCCGCCAAGAAGCAGGCGCTGGCAGAGGCCGGTGTCACGGTCGTGGACTGGCCGGCCGACATTGGCGTCACGACACAGCGCGTGCTCAAAGAGCGCGGCCTCGCGTAGTACGGAGCTGATCGGGGCGGTACGGACGTTACGCCAGGCCGGGGTCCACAACCATCTGGCCTTGCGGCGCGTACTCTTCGGCAACAGACATCGGCGACTGGCCCGCCAGCAGCGCCTTCACGGCCGGCAGCGCCGCTTCCATGGCCGCCACCCCCGCTTCCAGGCAGTCGACCTGCCTGGCGGGCGAGTTCCCCAGCAGGTGCGGGATCTGCGGCCGCAGCACCACGTCCGCCGCACGGCGTGACTGTAGCTCCGACGACACCGCCCGTACCGTAAACGGCACGCCGGCCAGCGTCCGCCGCAGCGGTACACGGTCCAGCAGGGATGCCGCACGCACGGCGGTTGCACGCAGCCGCTCCGGGAGTTGCAGTGGCTGACCGATCTCTATCGCAATCACGATGTCGGCGCCCAGCGCGTACGCTTCGTTCACCGGCGCCGCGTCCCAGAACCCGCCATCCAGCAGGAAGCGTCCCTGGTGTATCACGGGCCGCGCGATCAGCGGGATCGCGATGCTCGCCTCGATCGCGTCAATGATCGGCCCGCTGGTGAGCGCGACCGGCTCCCGCGCCACCATGTCGGATGCGACAGCGGCATACGGGATCGGCAGGTCTTCGATGTGGTACCCGGCCAGCGCTTCGTAGAACATGCGGGCGAGGCGATTGTTCGCACGGACCTTCAGCCGCTGGCGGAAGAACGTGTAGACGTCGCGATGCGGAGTGGTACGGATGCCCTCTTCGATCTCGTGCGGCGCGCGGCCGACGGCGACGATGCCCCCGTACAGCGAGCCGATGCTGGTCCCGGCGATGACATCGGGCGCGATCCCGGCGTCCGCCAGGACCCGCATCGCCCCGACGTGCGAGGCGCCCTTCATGCCCCCGGCGCCCAGCGCCATGCCGAGCTTGAGCGTTCTCATGAACCCTGTCCCCCAGTGCGGGGCATCCTGTCCCTACATAATGAATCGTGCGCGGATTGTCTGACATGACACCCGCGCCCGTCAACGTCCGGCGTCAAGGACCGGCCCTCGAATCTGGCGGCCGGTCCTTGCAGAAAGCGTATCACGAATCTGTGACCGCCCGATGGCCGTCCGGCGCATTCCCGCCTGCCATGTGGCCCGTGCCGTGGCCGGCTCACGGACGCCTTGACGCTCGCCGGTACGAGCGTATGATTGGCCCACACCCAATTCACTCTGTGTGGCGTTCCCGGCACGGCTGAAGGCGGGAACGCCACACGCCTCAAGTCCCGGCCTGGGGCAGACTCAACCATCGACGGTCCGCGGCCGGGGCGGCCGTGTCAGTTGCAGGAGCGACAGATGGCCACGTACGTCGTGCTTTACAAGTTCACCGCCGATGGCGCCAGGAACATCCGCGACACCATCAAGCGCGCTGGCCGCATCCGCCAGCAGAATGCGCGGGTCGGCTTCAAGATCCGCGAAGTCTTCTGGCTCCAGGGACAGTACGACATGCTCGCCCTCGTCGAAGCGCCGACCGAGGAGGCCATGATGGGCGCCATGCTCAACGTCGTCTCGGCGGGCAACGTCAGCAGCATGACCATGCGCGCCTTCGACTCCACCGAGATGTCCCGCATCCTCGCCCAGACCGTCGGCCTCGGCGACGACGACGAGCGCCCGGCCCGCAAGAAGCCCGCGAAGAAGCGGTAGGCACACGCCCCTCCCACACTGCTTCGCTGCGCCGCTGCTTCGCTGGGCCGCTGCTTGGCAGCGCCCAAGCCACGAAGGCAGCGATAGGGGCACACACTGCGCGCGTATGGCGAACGCTGCTTCGATGACACGGCGCCGCATGGCGCTCCCGAACCCGGCAATCCAGCCGGATCCGCCAGTCTTGACACGTACACGGGAGGGGAGCAGAATACGGCCACTGCGGACGGCCTGCGCATATGACGGCGCGGCCCTCCCGGTGTCCGGGCCGGGCGGATGGGGCGTATTCCCGGTATCAGGCCGCTGCGGGGGGCCGAGGCCGAGGCGGCCAACGCTAAGGGCACTGTCCGTGCAGCAGTACATCCTGCAGCGGCTTCTTCTGAACATCCCGGTCATCCTGCTGGTCATCACCGTTGTCTTCCTCGCCGGGAACCTCCGCCCCGACTACGCCGCGCAGGTTGTGGGTCAGGGCCAGGCCAGCGGGACGATCGAGGATTACGAGCGGCAGCTCGAGAACACCCGCAAGACGCTCGGTACGGACGGCCCACTGTGGGATCGATATCTGCGCTACATGGGTGACGTGCTGCGGGGTGACTTCGGCACCTCTTACTTGACCAAGCACTCCGTCACGTCCGAACTCGGCTCACGCCTCGCGCCGTCGATCGAACTCGGCATCCTGCAGATTATGATCGCCCTCGCGATCAGCATTCCCATCGGCGTGATTTCGGCGATCCGTCAGGACACCTGGCTGGACTACGGGTTGCGCGTCTTCGCCATCCTCGGGCTCGCCATCCCGTCGTTCTTCCTGGGCACGCTGCTGCTCATCTTCTCGATCAAGGTCGTGGGTTGGACGCCGCCCGTCGTGAACACGGCATACCGCGAGCTGTGGCAGGACCCGGCGGCGAACCTGAAGATGCTGTTGCTCCCCGCGCTGGCCGGCGGCCTGGCGGAAGCAGCCATCATCGTGCGCTTCCTGCGCTCGCAGCTCCTCGAGGTGCTCCGCCAGGACTTCGTGCGCACCGCCTGGGCGAAGGGTCTGCGCGAACGGCGCGTCGTCACCGGCCACGCGCTGCGGAACGCCATGATCCCCGTCGTCACCATCGTCGGACTGCTGGTGGGCGGCGTCGTCGGGGCGGACGTGGTGCTGGAAAGCCTGTTCAACATCCCAGGCGCGGGGCAGTTCATCGTGATCTCATTCAAACAGAACGACTTTCCCGTCGTACAGGGGTTCGTGCTGATGATTGCCATGGTGCTCGTCACCACGAACCTCGTCGTCGACGTCATGTACGGACTGCTGGATCCACGGATCCGGTACGCCTGAGGAGGACGCAAGGCTCACAGCGGAGCGGGACCGCGCGGCACAGGAGCGATTTGTGGCAGCGGGTGGGAACATCGCGATCGGCGCAGGCGCCTTCGACGCCGTCGAGGAGATCGAGCGGCCGTCACAGGCTCGCCGCGTCGCGCGCGTCTGGCTGCGCAAGCCCCTCGGGCTCTTCGGCCTGGCCATCATCGGCACGTTGACCTTCATGGCCGTCTTCGCGCCGATGATCCAGCGGTACGAGCCCGACCAGCCCTTCCAGATCCTCAACCCCAACTACGGCGCCGCCTCCAACGACGTCTACAGCGATTCCGGCGACCAGTACATCCTCGACCACAACGCCGCACCCAGCCTGAAGCATTGGCTGGGCACCGACGACGGCGCGCGCGACACCTGGTCCCGCATCGTGTGGGGCGCGCGCCGCTCGCTGACCATCTCGGTCACCTCGCTGCTCATCGCCGTCGGCGCCGGGACTGTGCTGGGCATCGTCTCCGGCTATTTCGGCGGCCTGTTCGACACGCTCTTCCAGCGGCTGCTCGACTCCGTCCAGGCGTTCCCGCCCCTGCTACTGGTGATCCTCGCGGCAACGGCGTTCGAGCTAAGCGTGCGCAACATCGTCCTCACTCTGGCCCTCGTGGGCGCGCCCCAGGTGTCGCGCCTCGTGCGCGGCAACACGCTGGCTCTGCGCGAGATGCCCTACATCGAGGCGGGGCGTGTCATCGGTGCGTCCAGCGTGCGCATCATGTTCCGCCACATCCTGCCCAACTCCTGGGCGACCATCATCGTCGTCTTCACCATCGGCATCGGCACCGTGATCGTGACGGAAGCGGCGTTGTCGTTCCTGGCCGTATCACCGCCGGGCATCTCGTGGGGCTACATGCTCTTCGTGGGCGTGAGCTTCATCCAGACCTCGCCGTGGCAGTCCATCATGGCCGGCTCCGCCATCACCCTCGCGGTGCTGTCCTTCAACCTATTAGGCGATGCGCTGCGGGACATCCTGGACCCGCGGCTTCGCATTTAAGGACGTGCGAACTTCAAGCACCCGCAGCGCGGGCTTTCAGCCCGCGAGGGGGGAACAACACCGGCGTCGGCTCTCGGCCGGGCGCAGGGAACAACAGGGACAGACTGACCACGGAGGTCAGGAGGACGAGGGAGGTCCGAACGTGAGCCAGAGCTACTGGGACAAGTTCGTCAGCAGGCGCGTCAGCAGGAGGCGAGCCCTCGCCGCGGGGGCGGCCGCGGGCGCCGGCGTCGCCGCCCTGGCCCTCGTCGGCTGCAGCGACGACGACAACGGCGGCGGCACAACCCCGGCCGCGAGTGACAGCCCCGCCGCCGGCACGACGCCGGCCACGAACCGCACATCGCAGGACAAGGAGGCCGCGACGAGCCGCGGTGGCATCTACCGCAACTATTCGTTCGACGCGCTGGCGCTCGATACGTACGACCCGCACCAGACGCAGTTCGGCCCCATGTACAACATGCACGCCGCCGTCTTCAGCAAAGTGCTGCAGTACGACGACGACGTGAACCAAGTCATGAGCGCCGACCTCGCCGATGGCATGCCCGAACAGCCCGACGACCTGACCTACCTCATCAAGATCCGCCAGGGCGTGAAGTTCCACGACAGCCCCCGCGCACGGGCCAACTTCCCCGCCGTCGCCGGACGCGAGCTGACGGCTGAGGACGTGAAGTACAGCATCGAGCGCCAGATCAACGACAGCAGCCCCCAGAAGGCCCTGTACTACCGCAGCGGCCACTGGAAGTCGATCGACAAGCTGGAGATGGTCGACAACTACACCCTCAAGATCACCACCAAGCAGCCCACGGCGCCGTTCCTCCACTTCCTGGCCGACCGCAACGCCCACGTCGTCGCAAAGGAGACGGTGGACGCGAACGACACCATGAACACCGACACGGCGATGATCGGCACCGGGCCCTTCTACCTCGATGACTTCAAGGCCGTCGAGGTGATCAAGGTCCGCCGCAACCCTGAGTGGTTCGCCAAGGACGACAACCCCAACAACATCGGCATGGACCGCCCCTTCATCGACGGATACGACTCCATCTGGACGCCCCAGAGCAACTCCGCCGAAGAGGCCGCCATCACCAGCAAGCAGGTCGACTCCACCGGCTTCGAGGACACCGACACCATCCTCCGCGTCGCCGAGGCGAACTCCAACCTCACCCTGTACGAGGTCGGCGTTTCCGGCTGGGTCAACAGCCGTCTCTGGCTGTCGGAGCAGTCGCCGCTGAGGGACTTCCGCCTGCGACAGGCCCTCCATCTCGCCATCGACCGCAAGACGCTCAGCGAGCAGATCTTCCCCGGCGGCGGCGGCCGGCGCGGCTACCTCATGTGCGGGCCCATCACCTACCCCATGACCATGTGGGGCATCCCCCAGGCCGACCTCGAGAAGCGCCCCGGCTACCGGACCGACACCGCCGGCCGCGAGGAAGACCTCACGCAGGCCAAGCAGCTCTGGAGCGCCGCCTCCGGCCCCACGTCCCTCAAGGTGCTCTTCGCCGGCATCCCCGACTACATCCCCAACAAGGCCCTGCCCGAGTTCAAGCGCCAGATGCAGGAGGTGTTCGGCCTCACCATCGAGGACGAGACGGACCCCACCGGCTACACCTCGCTGGCCCAGTGCCTGCTCCGCAACACAGCCGACGCCGCCGACGGCACCTGCGCCTTCACCTGGGGCTTCGACAACGGCTGGATCGACCTGGACGACTGGGTGTACCCCTACTACCACACCGGGGGCACGAAAAACTCCATGCTCGTCAACGACGCCGACCTGGACGCGCTCATCGACAAACAGCGCACCGAGTTCAGCCAGGAGGAGCGCCGCAAGATCGGCCTCGAGATCCAGGACTACCTGCTCGACAAGGTGCTGGCGCGCCTCGACTACTCCGCGCCGGTCAACCGCTTCGTCGGCTGGAACTATGTGAAGAACGAGGTCATCGCCACCTGGTTCGGCCACAACTACCTGTACGCCAACACGTGGCTCGACCAGAACGACCCCTCCTACAGCGGAAGGCCGGCGTAACCGCAGGTCCCTGGTACGCAGTCCTCATAAGAGGCGGGCCCGGAGGCCCGCCTCTCCGCATACCCCCAGAACTCCGGCCCCTCGTCCCACGCCCCTCCGTTACACTCGCGGGCGATGCACCTGCGCGCGCTCTCGCTCACCAACTTCCGCAACTACGCCAGCCAGGCCATCGAGGCGGCGCCCGGCGTCGTCCTGCTCCTCGGCGAGAACGCGCAGGGAAAGACGAACGTCCTCGAGGCCATCTCGCTCCTTGCCACCGGGCGCGCCGGCCGCGCCGAGGGCGACGCTGACTACATCGCCTGGTCCGCCCGCGACGACCCCCAGCCCTTCGCCCGCATCGCGGGCACCGCCGTCCAGAGCCACGGCGAGGTCAGCGTCGAGCTGACCGTCGTCGGACGCGAGGGCGCGCACGGCCTCGTCGCCTCCAAACGCTTCAAGGTCAACGGCGTCGCGCGTCGCGGCGCCGATGCGGCCGGCCAGATTACCGCCGTGCTCTTCACCACCGACGACATGGACCTGGTACGTGGATCACCGGGCATGCGACGCCGCTACCTCGACGTCATGCTCACCCAGGCCGACCACCGCTATGGCCGCGCGCTCTCCCGTTACAACAAGGTCATCACCCAGCGGAACGCCCTCCTCAAGCGCATCCAGGAGGGCGATGCGAAGCGCGACGAACTCGACTACTGGGACGACGAGATGGCCCGCGAGGCGACGGGCATCGCGCAGGCCCGCGCCGCCGCCGTCGCCGAACTCGCCGTCCACGCGGCCGCCGGCCATGCCCGCCTCAGCGGCGACCGCGAGCGCTTCCAGGTCGCCTACGCACCCCGCTTCGCCGAGGGCTGGACCGCCGACCGCATCGCCGAAGCCCCGGCCGACGAGGCTGAGGCCGCCCTGCGCGACAAGCTGCACGCCAACCGCTCGCGCGACATTGCCGCAGGCGTCACGCTCAGCGGGCCCCACCGCGACGATCTCGCGATGACGCTGGGCGGCGAGCCCGCGGCCTCCTTCGCCTCCCGCGGCCAGCAGCGCACTGCCGCGCTCTCGCTGCGCCTCGCCGAAGCCCGCCTGCTGCACGCGCGCTCGGGCGAGAAGCCGGTGCTGCTGCTCGACGACGTGCTGTCCGAACTCGACGCCGCCCGCCGCGCCAGCGTCCTCGCCGCCTTCGACGTCGACCAGGCCTGGATCACCTCCCCCGACCCCGACCGCTTCGACGCCGTCTTCCGCGCCACCGCCACCGTGTACGAAATCAAGTCAGGCGCAGCCATCCGCGCGATCTAGCGGCGGCGAAGCGGAGCGCTGGCGCCCTGCCCGCGTGTGGCACAGCCGCCCCCGGCTGTGCTTCCCGAGCCGCAAGAACCAGTACGGCCGGCATCACACGTTGGGCGGGATGCCCCGGAGTAGACTGACGCGATGCAGATGAAGCCGGATCCGCTGAGGGTCCTCGCCCTGGAGAACATCGACGTCCACGACGAAGCCGCCATCGAGGCCGCCGTTGCAGAGGTGCCTCCACCGCGCTCGCCCGATCGCCTCGTAGAGATGTTGTACGCGCTTGGCGTCAGCAAGGACCACCTCGTCATCGATCTTGGTTGCGGACATGGCCAGTACGCGCGGCAAATCACGGCAGCGACCGGTTGCCGGGTCATCGCGCTCGACTTGAGCCGCGAGCGGGTGGCGGAGACCCTGTCGAGCCTCGCGGCGTCCGAGAGAACTCGGACCATCGTTGCTGCGGGCGTGGCGGAGGCGCTTCCGCTTCGACCAGCCTCCGTGGACTTCATCTGGTGCCGCGACATGCTCAACCACGTCGACCTTCGAACCACACTGCGCGGCTGCGCCGCGGTGCTGCGACCCGGCGGTCATATGGTGGTGTACCAGAGCTTCGCGACGGACCTGCTGGATCTCCGCGAGTCCCAGCGTTTGTGCGCCGCCTTTGCGATCGTCCCGGCAAACATGGCTCGCGACTACTGGGAAGCGGCGGCGGCGGAAGCCGGCTTCGCAGTCGTCGAGCGCGACGAGATCGGGAGCGAGTGGCGCGAGTGGTGGGAACAGGAGGGCAGCCAGCGGGTCACATCCGCGAATCTGCAGCGCGCCGCGAGGCTCATCCGTGGCGCGGCCCGCCTCAAGGAGCGGCTTGGAGAGACTGCGTACGAGTTCGCCCTCGCTGATCAGTTGTGGGGCATCTACCAGATGATCGGCAAGCTCTGCCCGACCGCCTACGTGCTTCGCCTTCGATAGCCAGCTCGCACTCTGGCTGACAGGCTGAACAGCTGACAGGCTAATCGGCTACAAGAACCTCAGCCGCAGCCGCAACGACTCCGGGCGCGCGTCGTCGACGACGAGCTGCTTGCCGGTGGCGGCGCTCACGCCCTCGGCGATCGCGCTCGCCGTCATCGGCTGGCTCAGCACCAGCTGGATCGCCGCCTCGTCGTCCTGGTAGCGGCGCACGGCCGCCGACTGCACCTGCGGCAGCCGCACCAGCGCGCGCTGCACCTCCATCAGCCCCTGGAAGCCGGGCACCGCCGCGATCGTCACGTCGACGCCCTCGCCCCCGGGCGAGAACGACGGCTCCATCTCCGGGAGCTGGGGCCTGTGCGAGGGAGGGGGTGGCGCCTCCGGCCGCGACTCGCTGAGCGCGGCGACCGCCACCGAAAGCTCCGACATGCGCGTGGCGAGCTGCTCCGTGTGGGCGACGAGCTGGGCGAGGATGTCGCTGAACTTCTCCAGCGTCTCGACCAGTACGGGCGGCACCTGCTGGGCCCGCGCGTCGCGCTCGGCCGCCATGATCACCTCGGCCTCCATCAGCGCCTGCGCGATGATGCGGGCGGCCCGGTCGAGGGCTGCCCTGTCCAGGGCTTGCCGGTCGTGTTCGTGCTGGGGGTTGCCGCTCGTCATGCGCTCGTCCGGTTGTACCACACCCACCTGATTCGACGGCGGCATCCATGCGCTGCCCGAGCGTCGCAGCCACCTGCGGCGTCAGCGAGGCTCCGGCGAATATGTATCGGCGGGATTCGGGGCGGGCCGAAGGCCAGTATAGCAGGGGCTTTCCCCGCGATTTGGCACACGTGAACCTAGGGCCGCGTAGGGGTACGTAGACTCGATCGTAAGGCGCGCGGGGCGGATAGTTCCCACCGACAGAAACCGCGAATGAGGTATGTGCCATGTCCGATTACAAGACCATCATCATCGAGCGCGACGCCGAGCTGCCGGGTCTCATGACCATCACGCTGAACCGGCCCGAAAAACTGAACGCCCTCAGCGTCCAGCTCCATGATGACCTGCAGGACGCCTGCCACCGCCTCGCCGACGACTTCGAGACGCGCGTCGTGATCCTCACCGGCGCCGGCCGCGCGTTCTCGTCCGGCGCACAGCTCGCCGACCGGCGGGACAGCACGCCGGTGAACGACGTCGACCGTCGCGCCCGCGCCAGCATCGGTGGTAAGACCAGCGCCATGCTGGAGGGGCTGGAGCAGGTGACCATCGGCGCCGTGAACGGGCTGGCGGTCGGGGGCGCCGTCGTGTTCCTCACCTGCCTCGACATGCGGATCGCCGCCGCCGACGCCTGGTTCTCCATCCCCGAAGTCGAGCTGAACCTGCCCCTCACCTGGCAGGCCATCCCCCGCCTCATGCGCGAGCTTGGCCCCGCCCGCACGAAGGAGCTGGTCATGGCCTGCGAGCGCTTCACCGCGCAGCAGGCGCTCGAGTGGGGATTCGTGAACCACGTCCACGCGAAGGACCAGGTGATGCCCGAGGCGCGCAAGCTGGCCGCGCGCCTGCTGTCCATGGACCCGCTGTCGCTGGCGATGACCAAGACCGCCTGCAACGCCGCTGCCAACATGATGGTGCCCGTCGAAGTCACCTGGTCCGACCGCGAGCTGATGTTGCTGGCGTACCGCCAGGGCGCCCTCCGCACCGCCCCCCAGCATGGGGCGGGCGAGTAGGGAATAGGAGGACACCACCCCCGCAGCGCGGGCTTTCAGCCCGCGCGGTTCCAGCGAGGTGTGGCACAGCCGCCCTCGGCTCTGCCCTCCGGCCAGCAGATCACCCGCTACCGGAACTTCGCGTGGCGGCCTTCGCCGGAGGCGAAGCGCTGCGCTCCCCGCCCGGCCTCCTCGATCACCGTGCGCCCCAACGACGCCTCGATCTCCAGGCCCGCTGCCAGCGGCTTGCCCAGCCCCTCGTACAGCGCCTGCCGGTCGGCCAGCACGCACGCCTGCGGGAACTCCGCGATCTGCTCCGCCAGATCGAGCGCCGCCGCGAGCGCGCCGCCCGCCGGAACGACGCGCTGCACCAGGCCGATGCGCTCGGCCTCCTGCGCGTCGATCACGCGGCCGCTGAGGATGAGGTCGAGCGCGCGGCCGAGGCCGACGATGCGGGGCAGCCGCTGCGTGCCGCCGTCGATCAGCGGGACGCCCCAGCGGCGCTCCAGGCAGCCGAAGTGCGAGGTCTCGGTAGCGATGCGGATATCGCACCAGCACGCGATCTCCAGCCCGCCCGCCACGCACCAGCCGTCGATCGCGGCGATGGTGGGCTTGGGCGAGTGGGCGCGGGTGAAGCCCATCGGCCCCTCGATGGTGACGGTGTGGTCGCCGGTGGCGCGCGAGCCGACGGGGTTGTTCATCGCCTTCAGGTCGGCGCCGGCGCAGAACGCCTCGCCGCCTGCGCCGGTCACCACCAGCACGCGCGCATCGTCGTCGGCGGCGAACTCGCGGAAGTGCGCGTACAGCGCCTGCGCGGTGTCGCGGTCGACGGCGTTGCGCCTCTCGGGCCGGTCGATGGTGAGGACGGCGGCGGCGCCGGTGCGTTCGTAGCTGACGGCCATGCGGGGTAGGTTATAGGTGATAGGTTTTAGGTTCTAGCTTGCCGTCCCACCGCGAAGTCAGGAGGTCCATACGATGCCCGAGCACCCGCTGCCCACGAAGGAGGAGGCGCTCTCGTATTTCCGGGAGCGGAACAACTGGGGGCGGTGGGGGCCGGACGACCAGCGCGGGGCGATCAACCTCATCACGCCGGAGAAGCGCGTGCGGGCGGCGGGGCTGGTGCGCAGCGGCCGCAGCGTGTCGTTGAGCCGCGACTATCCGAAGACGCCGGGGAGGGGCAACCCGCAGCCGGCGCAGCACTTCGTCCGCATGTTCGACGAGGGGGTCGTCGACTACTACGGCATCATGTACCACGGCTACGTGACCACGCACATCGACGCGCTCTGCCACGTGTGGGACGGCAACGGCATGTGGAACGGCCGCGACCCGAAGGCCGAGATCACGACCGAGGGCGCGCGCTTCGGCGGCATCGAGCACTGGCGCGACGGCATCACCACCCGCGGCATCCTGCTCGACGTGCCGCGCTTCCGCGGCCAGCCGCACGTCACGCTGGAGACGCCCGTACAGGGCTGGGAGCTGGAGGCGATCTGTGAGCGCCAGGGCGTCGCGCCCGAGCCCGGCGACGCGCTTGTGGTCTACAGCGGCCGCGAGTCATGGCAGGCGGCGAACCCGGCGTGGAGCGGGTACTCGCCGCCGTCGCCGGGGCTGCACACCTCGTGCATGCTGTTCGTGCGCGACCACGACGTGGCGGTGCTGTGCTGGGACCTGATGGACGCGGTGCCAAACGAGTACGGCCTGCGCTGGTCGATGCACGGCGCGCTGTACACCTACGGCGTCGCCCTGGTCGACAACGCCCTGCTCCAGCCTCTCGCCGAGGCGTGCGCCGAAGAGAACCGCTGGGAGTTCATGTTCACACTGGCCCCGCTCCCCGTCGTAGGCGGCACCGGCTCGCCGGTGAACCCGCTCGCGCTGTTCTAGCCGGTCAGCAGGTGAGCGCGTGAGCTGGTGAGCCGCGCCTCACGACACGGGCATCTCGCAGCGCGGGCTTTCAGCCCGCGCGGTGCTGGGACGGCGGCGGCAACGCGCATGAAATTGGGGCCGGATACCCCGACCCGAACGGTGGTCCCGAGACCGTGACCCGGGGCCAGCTGCGGCCATCCTGATATCCTGCCGGGCGCGGGCCCGTAGCTCAGCGGCAGAGCACCCGGCTCATAACCGGAGGCGCGCAGGTTCGAATCCTGCCGGGCCCACCACCCTGTAGGGAATGGGGAGTAGGGGATAGGGCATAGGCCCCGGCGTTCTCCGCCCGGAAGGGTCCCGCGCCGGCGGCCCATACCAGCTCACTCTCGCTTCGTGATGGGTGTCTGCGCCCCAACCTGACCGTGGCCGGTCTTGAGACGCCAGCGGGCGTTTGGCGCTGCCGATATTGACGTGAGGCGATTCAAGACAGCGCCAGGGTGGGCGCCGGTTCGCCTCACGCAGGCCGGCCTGCGGGCCGGCCGTCGGGAGGAGACGAAGATGCTGATCCTGACCAGGAAGGTAGACCAGGGCATCATCATCTCGGGCAACATCCTGGTGCGGGTGCTGGGTGTGGAACGGGACCGGGTGAAGATCGGGATCAGCGCGCCGGGCGAGGTGACGGTGCTGCGCCAGGAGCTATGGCAGGACGCCGAGACGCCGTGGGAGCAGCACAAAAACCGCCCAAACGGCGCAACCAATAACGGCCCCACGGCCCAGTCGGCCTGACCAGCGGCGCCACCGGAGACTACAGGCTGAACCGCCCTTCGGGGCGGTTTTCGCGTACGCGCCCCGCCTTACCCGAGATCTTTCTGCACAAAGTGATCCAGCCCGCTTGGAGATCCCTCCTGTCCTGCCGTACCCTCGCTGGAAAGCAGCCGCCGATCGCTACTGTCGCTACTACCAGCGGCTACGACCGACGGCCCAGAGCGAAAACTGCCGAGCAATGTCGAGCCGCCCGGATAGCGAAAACTGCCGAGCAATGTCGGAGGGACGGACGGAACACGTACCGGACGACCGGCGAACGTGAGTACGGTTCAGGCCGACCGCGGCGGAGGCGCGATGGGGCCCGGGCGACGCCCGCCCTGCATCACCCGCAGCACCGGCGCGGCGGCCATCTCGGTTGTCTGGCCTCCGCCCTCGATGACGTAGAGATTCGGCCGCGGCGTGGCGACCAGCGGGTGATGTAGCGGGAGCGCGGTGAACTCGCCGCCGCGCGCCATCGATGACCGCGCGGTCTCCCATACGAGGGCCGCGCCGGCGAACTGGCGCGCGTTGCAGACCGCATGCCCGGCGCGGATCGCTTCCACGAAGGAGGCAGCGACCCGGTCGCAACGCGAGCGCTCGGCCCCGGCCACGGTCTCGGCCCGCGCGCCGAAATGCTCGACCGCACGCTCGCCACGCCGCACGAGCGAGAGCACGCGCAGCGGCGCTGTCTGGCTGAGGGCATCGAGGGTGATGGTGCGGCTTTCGGTGATGGCCGTCAGTTCGTCGCGAGGCTCAGGCTCCGCTGCGGAGATTTCGATGTGCGCCGAGGCGCCGGAGGGGAACGTCAGCGTTACACCGATGAAGGGCGGGGCGGCGTTCTCGTCCTGGAAGCGCGGCGCGTACGCGCTCACGCGACAAGGAAGCTCCCCGGAGAGCACCAGGACGCGAGAGATCGCCTCCAGGGCCATATCCTCCAACGCGTCCGCACCCTGCCCGGGAGCCGAACGCAGCACGCGCAGGTGGCGGGGACGGCGCAGCGGGTTGTCGCCGCGCGTCGCTCGCCGCACGAAGGCGAGGCGGTTGTCGGAGAGGCCACAGGCGTCGAAGAGCAGCGTCCGGCCGCGCCGGCGCGCCAGTTCGTCGAGATCGAGGAGCAGGATCGAGTCGCCGACGCCGGGCGCCGCGAGCACGTGCTTGCGGGCCACGACCGCGCGTTTCACCATCGCGCCCAGCTCGCGCAGGGGCGAGGCGAAGACGATGGCGCCCAGCTCCTTGTCCGCAAGCTCGTTCAGCACATCGTCAGCCGAGGCGCCGGACAGCGTGCGCACGTCGACGCCCTCGCATGCCCGCAGCGCCCGTCCCCACGCCGGCACGCTGTCGCCTGTGCCGGCGACGGCGATCCGGATGCGGGCCTGTCCTTCGGCCGGGTGTTCGGGGGCGTTCATGCCGCGTCCTGCAGCTCCTGCGTAAGCACCGTCCGCAGCCGGCGGATCGCGCGGTGCCTTAACTGGGAGGCCCGGGACTCGGAGATGCCCAGCGCCTCGCCGATGCTCTTCAATGACTGCGACTTCATGTAGTACAGGCGCACGATGGTCTTCTCCCGGTCGGGCAACAGCTCGACGGCGTGTGCCAGGCGCGCCCTGACCATGGTCTCCTCGGCGACGGAGTCGGGGTCGATGTTGGGGTCGTCGTCCGCCATCTCCCACAGCTTCTCGCTGGCTCCGTTAGCGGCGGTCTCGGCCAGGCTGTCCAGCGAGACGACCCTGACGTTGCTGGTCCGCAGCGAGGCCATGAAGTCCCGGGCATCGATGCCCATGTACTCGGCCAGCTCATCGCGTGTGGGGGCGCGGTTCAGCTTCACGTGGAGGGCCGCCGTCGCCTTCTCGAGGTCGCTGCCGAACTTCTGCAGCGAACGCGGGAGGGGGTGGGTGGCGCGGATCGCATCCAGGATCGAGCCGCGGATGCGGGGAAGGGCGTACGTCGAGAACTTGGCGCCCTTGTTGGGATCAAAGGTGTAGTAGGACTCGATGAGGCCCTGGACCCCGTACGACACCATGTCCTCGTAGCCCAGGATGCCGCCATTCGTACTGCCGACGGCTATGCGGTTCACGGCATGCCTCACCAGGGGCATGTAGTCCCGGATCACTTTGGTCAGGCTGACTTCTGAGTATGGGTCGTCTTCCCCAGTCTGGGTCGTCGAAGGAGCCGGCCGCTGCCGCCTCGTACTGATACGCGTCGTCGCGGCGCGTGGTGGTTTTGCCATCTCCCCTCCAGTGAGACGTAGCTCGGCGGCCGAGCGTGTGATGAACCTGAGGCGTAGTATTGAGGCAGGAGAGGCGCGGCCCCATGCGGCATGTCCCGACAGCATGAGGAGCAAACCCCGATTGTTGCATCGGGTGAAAACGCGAAGTCTGAAGGGGTGCCGCGTGTTACTTATGTCACGAGTTTGAGACGGGGCCCGCGGCGGCGGCCCGCGCACACGCGCATAGGCGGCGCGGCGCCCGCTCCCGTATAATCGCGGCGATGATCCCCTTGCTCACGACGGTTGTACAGGCGATGCGATACGCCCTCGGCTTCGACGTGGCGGTAGCCGTGGTCTGCGAGGACGGGCGGCACATCGTGCCTGTGTTCACCACCGGGAAGGTGGGCCAGCCCGTGCTGGAGGGCCTCCACGTGCAGGCGCTCGCAGCGTTCGTGGAGCTGGCGGGCGCCGACCATGCCGCCTGGCCCAGCGACGACCCTCAGGTCATCCCCCTGGCGGATGCGGGGAGTAAGGCCATCCAGGAGCCTGACGACTACGAGGACGCACCGCTGGTGATGAATGGCGCCGTGCGGGGCCTTCTGCGCATCAGCTGCCCCAGGCCGCTTTCCGCCGAACAGCGTCGGCTGTTCTTCGCCATGGCCAGCGACGCATCCCGGGCATTCGAGCAGATCGAAGGCCAACGGGGGCAGACGAAGCTGGTGCAGGAGCGGCTACTGCAGTCGGAGAAGATGTCCAGCATCGGCCAACTGGTCTCGGGCGTGGCGCACGAGCTGAACAACCCGCTGACGGGAATCATGGGGTTCGCGCAACTGCTGTTGATGAAGACGGACCTGGACCCCACGGTGAAGCAACAGGTGCAGACCATCTACCAGGAGGCCGACCGCGCCTCGAAGATCGTCTCGAACCTGCTGACGTTCGCCCGGCGGCGGGAGGCGCGGACGGAGCCTGCGAACCTGAACTCGCTGATCGAGCGGGTGCTGGAGCTGCGGAACTACGACCTGCGGGTGCGCAACATCAACGTCGTACAGGAGCTGGACGCCTCGCTGCCGGACACGATGGTCGATACGAACCAGCTCTTGCAGGTGTTCCTGAACATCATCATCAACGCCGAGCAGGCCATGCGTTCGACCCTGGAGGACGGTGGCGAAGGGACGCTGCGCATCACGACGCGCGTGAGCCGGCCAGGCACCGTGCTGGCGTCGTTCGAGGACAGCGGCCCCGGTATGAGCGAGGACACGCTTCGGCGTATCTTCGACCCGTTCTACACGACCAAAGACGCGGGCGAGGGGACCGGCCTGGGGCTGACCATCAGCTACGGCATCGTGGAGGAGCACGGCGGGCGGATCTGGGCTGAAAGCAAGCCCGGCCACGGCACGACGTTCCACATCGAGCTGCCAGTGCTGGCCGGGGCCGCGCCGGTCCGCGCGCACGACGACGAGGCGGGGCCGGCGGAGGCGACCGGCGACCGGCGGCGCATCCTCGTCGTGGACGACGAGGAGGCGATCCAGCAACTGCTGGCCGGGGTGCTGGAGATGGACGGCCACGACGTCGCCATCGCGAACAACGGGCGGGAGGCGCTGGACCGCGTGGGGCGCGAGGCGTTCGACCTCATCATCACCGACATCAAGATGCCCGTCATGGGCGGGCCCGATCTGTACAAGAAGCTGCGCGACGAGGGAAACCCACTGGCCCAACGCGTGATCTTCATCACCGGGGACACGGTCGCGCCTGACACACGCAAGTTCCTGCAGGGGATCAAGAATACGGTGCTGTCGAAGCCGTTCCGGCTGCGCGACGTGAGGGAATCGGTGGCGTCGGCGCTGGCGCGCTGAACGGCTGAGCCTGGAAGGGAATCTGCGCCATGGTGTTTCGGAGCGGCGGCGACCGTCGGGAAGAGGCTGTCGAAGAGGACGAGGACGGGCTGAACATCATCAGCGCCGAGGACGAAGACGACGAGGGCGACGAGGAGCTGGCGGGCGACCTGTTCGAGGCGGGCCAGCTCTGCGACGCGTGCGGGGCGGAAGAAGGGCGCATCGGGCTCGATCCCACGTGCCGCGGGGCCTACGACGGCGACCCGGTGTTCTACGGCCTGCGCTGCCTGCCGGAGGGCCTGAAGGCCGCCTACGCGGGGGTCGAGGGCATCGCCATCATCGTGGAGCCGTTCGACGAGTACAGCGACCACTACTACTACAGGCTGGACGAGCTGCCGGCCTACCAGTTCGTGCGCGAGGACGTGGAGGCGATCTCGTGGCTGCTGCTGACCATTGGCGACGCGTGCGCGCGGTGCGGCGAGCAGAGCCGCTTCGCCTGGCTGACGCGTGACTTCGTGGATCCGCGGCTGCCGGAGAACGAGCCCGTGTTCCGGAACCTGGACCGCGACATCGAGCACCTGTGCGGGCCGTGCGCGGGGACGGCGCTGGCGGCGTCGTACAGGTCGCTGGAGCTGCCGCTGATGACGGTGGAGCTGCCTCGCAGCGCGATGGGCATCATGATGCCCACGGGGGAGTGAGTCAGCCTATGGCGTTGGTGTTGGGGCAGGCGTACATCGACGAGATGATCGCGCACGCGAAAGAGGACGCGCCGAACGAGTGCTGCGGCATCATCGCCGGGGCGAACGGGCGGGCGACGAAGCTGTATCGGGCGATCAATGCGGAGGCCAGCCCCTACCGCTACAGCGTGGACCCGAAGGACCTGCTGCGCATCCACCGGGAGGTGGACGCGAGCGACTGGGAGTTCCTGGCCATCTATCACTCGCACACCCACACCGAGGCGTATCCCTCGCCGACGGACGTGCGGCTGGCGGCGTGGCCGGACGCGTACTATGTGCTGGTGTCGCTGAAGGACGCGGAGCCCGTCGTGCGGGCGTTCCGCATCACGGAAGGCGCCGTGGCCGAGGAGCCGATTGAGGTCGCGCAGTAACAGTCGCGCGGTAGCAGTCGCGCAGTAGCCATCCCGCAAGCACTCCCGGATGATGCCGGGTACGAGGTGACCATGCCGCTCAAGGACCAGATCGCGGACGACCTGAAGGCAGCGATGCGCGCGAACGAGCTGGTGCGGCGGGAGACGCTGCGGTCGATCCTGACGGCGATCCGCAATGCGGAGATCGCGCGTGTGAACGTGAAGGACGAGTCGGCGACGCGACAGGAGCTGGCCGACGACGACGTCCTGGACGTGCTGCAGAAGCAGGGGAAGCAGCGGCGCGAGAGCATCGAGGAGTACAAGAAGGCGGGGCGGCAGGACCTCGTCGACCGCGAGTCGGCCGAGCTGGCGATTATCTCGGCGTACCTGCCGGCGCAGATGGGGCGCGACGAGATCGTGGCGGAGGTGCGGAAGGCGATGGAGGAGACCGGCGCGTCCGGGCCCGGCGACAAGAGCAAGCTGATGCCCGTCATCATGGGCCGGCTGAAGGGCAAGGCCGATGGCCGCGCGATCAACGAAGTGGTGACGCAGCTGCTGGGCGGGAAGTAGCCCGCGAGCGGCCTGCGAGCGGCCTGCGAGCGGCTTGCGAGCGGCTTGCGAGTTCGAACGAGAAGAGACCGGCGAAATCGCCGGTCTCTCTGTTTGAGTGCGTGCAGGCTCTCGTCAGTTGCCGAAGCCGGTGGGAGGCGGTAGCGGCGGCTGCTCGGGGATGGGATCCTGGCAGGTGCTCCCGTCGCGGCCGAACACCTTCTGGATGTCCTTGATGTCGATGTCCAGGTCGTGGAGCTCGGGCTCCAGGTCGTACCACTTGCTGTACAGCAGCCCGCCGAAGAAGGCGCCGTAGCGACCGGCGATGAGCTGCTCGTCCGTAACATCGACGATGCAGTCGAGGTTCATGTCGCCCTCGAGGATACGCACGGTCACCGCGAGGTCGGCGCAGGTCGGCGTGAGGCCGCCGTTCACCGACTCCAGCATCGGGTGGCCGAAGATGTCGACCAGCTCACAGCCGTTGTCCTTGATGACCGTGAGGACACCGTTGTTGTTCCCGGGGAAGATGTCGTTCGTCAGGTCCTCGTGCGGGATCAGGTTCAGGGCCGCCAGGTCGAACTCCACGCCGTAGGCGTTCGAGGGCGTCGGGCCGTTCGTGACGCAGCCGAAGTGCACGATGTTCTCGAGGATGATCGACATCGCGCAGGAGCCGTTGTTAATCGCGCCGGCGTCATCGGCGCACCACGGGTTACCCGAGCCGCCGGAGCTGTCTACCTCATCGACCGGCCCGCGGTTGGCGCCCACTCCATCGGCGAGCGTGGCGTTGTCGCCGAAGACGACGTCGCACGGATTCACCGACTCGATGACGAAGTTGTCGTATTCCACGCTGAACTCGTAGGCGCCCAGGCCCAACTCGACGTTCGAGCTGTCGGGGCTGATGCACTGCGAGTCGTTGCCGTCGTTCGGGATGCCGCCCGGCCCGAAGTTCGTGCAGATCTCCGGATCGCTGACATCAGCGGTGCCATCGGCGTCGTAGTCGCTGTACACGTTGAACGCGCGCTCGAAGACGATCAGGTTCCCTTCGCCCTCGCCGTCACACGGACCATCCCCGCAGAGCCACAGGTTTGCGCCGGGGTACGAGGCGTTCCAGTTGTTCTCGTTGCCCTCGGCCACCTTGTGGACACCGGGGCCCGTGGGCGAAGGGGTGTACGTGGGCGAGACCGTCGGCGTGGGCGTGTTGGTTTCGGTGGGCAGCGGCGTCAGCGAGCCCTCGGCGTTGAACGTCGCGGTCAGGTCAGGCGTGTTCGTCGGCGTCGGCGAAGGTGTCGGCGTATTGACCGGCGTGTTCGTCGGTGTGTTGGTGACCGTGTTCGTCGGCGTGCTCGAAGGCGTGAACGTCGCGGTGTTCGTCGGCGTCGGCGAAGGCGTCGGTGTGTTAGTGGGCGTATTGGTTGGTGTGTTCGTGGCCGTGTTCGTCGGCGTGTTCGAAGGCGTGAACGTCGGCGTGGACGTTGGCGTACTGGTCGGCGTGTTCGTCGGCGTATTGGTGGCCGTGTTCGTCGGCGTAGCCGTCGGCGTGTTGGTAGCCGTGTTCGTAGGCGTATTCGTCGGCGTGTTCGTGGGCGTGATCGTTGGCGTGTGCGTGTGAGTCGGCGTCGGCGTATCCGTGGCCGTCGTCTCCGGCGTGTTCGTCGGAGTGTTCGTGGGCGTGTCCGTCGGCGTACTCGTAGGCGTGCTCGTCGGTGTGTCCGTCGGTGTGTTCGTGGGGGTGTTCGTCGGCGTGGACGTCGGCTGAGGTGTCCCGGTCGCCGTGTTGGTGGGCGTGTGCGTCGGCGTAAATGTCGCCGTGTTGGTCGGCGTGTTCGTCGGCGTGAACGTGGCCGTGTTGGTCGGCGTATTCGTCGGCGTGTCCGTGGGCGTGCTGGTCGGTGTACTCGTGGGCGTGTGGGTCGCCGTGTTGGTGGGCGTGTCCGTAGGTGTGCTCGTCGGTGTACTCGTGGGCGTGCTCGTCGCGGTGTTGGTGGGTGTATTCGTTGGCGTGTTGGTGGCCGTGTTGGTCGGGGTGTGAGTCGCCGTCGGCGTGCTTGTCGCAGTGTTGGTCGGCGTGTTCGTGGCCGTATTGGTCGGCGTGTTCGTCGGTGTCTTCGTGGGCGTGTGGGTCGCCGTGTTCGTCGGCGTGTTCGTGGGCGTATTGGTCGGCGTACTCGTGGCCGTACTCGTCGGCGAATTCGTGGCTGTGTGAGTAGGCGTGTTCGTGGGTGTGTTCGTAGGCGTCGGCGTCGGGGCGGGGATGATCTCCACGCCCGCGCAGGACGGCCCGTCGGACGGATGCTGGCCCGGGTCCAGCGTCTGGTCGGTCGTGACGCTGGCGCAATTCTGCGTCTCGCCGATGCCGGAGAGCGCGATGAAGTCCACGGTGATCGTGCGGGTCTTTCCCGCCTCCCACACCGCCGGGTTGCCGTCGGCCGGCGAATGCTCCAGGTTGTTCCAGGTCAGCGTGCCCGAGCCCGTCGACGAGGGCGCAGGGCTCGCGGAGGAGAACGACAGATAGGTCGGGTTGAAGGTGTCGCTCACGTCGACGTTCTGCAGCGACAGCGCGCCGGCATTGGTCACCGTGATCGTGAAGGTTACCGTTGCTCCCGGCATGACCGGCGTGTTGCTGGTCCGCTGCTTCACGATCGAGATGTCGCAGATGTCGCTGGCGATGTCGTTGAAGATGGACGTAATGTCGCTTGGGCTGCCGGGGAAGTATCCGCCCGGCGAGGCCATGTTCGACAGCAGCGTAGCGTCGTTCGCGTCGATCAGATCGTACCCGATGACGTACAGCGTCGTGCCCGTATTCTTGGCCTGTGTCGCCCAGTAGTGCGCGTAGACGTCGGAGCCGTCGCCGCTGAAGGTGGTAGTGGACGCCATCACACCGTTGCGCTGGACAGCCAGTTCATCGGTGTGGCCGGTGGTGAAGGTATTGCTGGAGTTGTGGGCGAAGGAGCCGTTGCCGTTTGCGTCCAGGTAGAGCGTGCCCCGCCAGACCTCGAAGTTGTAGCCGGAGCCGAAGTTGTATGAGTCCGAATTGCTGAGCCAGCCGTTCTCGTTTACGTCGAGCGCGTTCGTCAGCGAAGACGAGCCGCTGACCTGCCAGACGCCGTTCACGACGACGAAGTCCGGCGACGTATCGCCACCCGGATAGTCGATGCTGAAGTCGTCGGCGCTGTCGATGTAGCCGTTGTCGTTGACGTCGATGTACAGGTCGTCATCGAGACCGGACGACGTGACGTTGCCCGGCTGGTTCGCTGAACCGTCGGAGAGGAGGACCATGTAGTCATTCGTATCGGGATCCGCGTCCGCATCGCTGGGGGGCTCGAGAGTGCCCTCACCCAGGGCGACGGCGTACCCGATGTTGGTCCGCCCGGACGCCGCGTATCCATTGACGGTGGAACGCATGGTGGCGGCGTTGGTGGTCAGCGCGACATCGACAGAGGCTACACCGCTCGTGAAGCCGGTGAGCGACGTCTGATGCGGGGTCAGGTCGTTGTCTGAGGGGCCGCCGGCAAAGGCATCGACGAACCCAATCGCCGCGGCCTTGGCGTTGACCAGCTTCGTGGCGATGTCGTCCATCGACCCGGAGTGGTCGAACACCATCGCGATGTCGGTGGGGACGGGGCACTGGGGATCGCCCGTGGCGCTCGCGGCTGGTACCGTGAACCGGCTCGGGCCCGCATACGAGGGCACGACCAGGGACGCAACAACTACGCCGAGCCCAGCGAGGCTCAGCAGGAGTCCATTCCGAAGGCGGCGTCGCACTCTGGTACCTCCCCCCTGGTAACCCAAGGTGGTCCGTCCCTTCCCGGGAACGAATCTGCGTTCGCCGAACATGCGGGGAGTAACCTGCGGTGCTCTCGCGGGCTTGTGCGGATACTACGCTTCTGGCACAGGGGTGTCAAGAGGGCCCAAGGTCATATCTTTCTCGTGACAGAGGGTGGGACGGCAGCACCGTCAAGTCGTAGAGATGATTCTATGACGGCGGGTCTCGGCTATTCAATCTGCGGTCAGTGCTGGTGCGCGGCGACCGGCTCGGCGGCCAGCTCCCGATACTCCTGCCGGGCCCGGTCGACCACATTACCGATCCCGCCGCCAGCGAACTGAAGCAGCAGCACCCCCAGCATCCCGAAAGCCACAGCTACCCCGATCATGACCGCTGGCAGCCCGACGACGGCGGCCAGGCCGGAGGCCGCCAGTGCCGCGAACGGCGTCGTCCCGTTGAAGGCGATGCCGTTCAGGGACATGACGCGGCCCCGAAACTGCGGGGGCGTGGACTCCTGCAGCATCATCTGGATGAGCCCGAGCTGCGACGAGAACGAGAACGACAGGAAGGCCTGGATGCCGATCGCCACGGCCGGCTCGCGAGTCAGGGCCATGGCGATCAGCCCGACAGGAGCGACGAGCACGGCCAGCCAGATGCGTGCCGCGCGCGCCTGCTCACTCCACCACACCAGGGCAAGGGCGCCCAGCACGGACCCGAGGCCGGAACTGGCCCAGACCATGCCGACCACCCAGTCGCCGGCGTGCAGCACGCCCTTCACGTAGAAGGTGGTCAGAATCGCGATGATCGGGAACACAAGCGTCGTATTGAGGGCGGTGAGCATCAGCAGCACCATGACGTGTGGCCGACCGCGCGCGTGGCGCAATCCCTGCTTCAGTCCCTCGATGGCGGACAGTGAGGACTCGCCGGCGGGACGGGGCCTGGGGCGGTAGCGGACGATGAGCAGACCGATAATGACGGCCACGAAGCTGGCCGCATTCAGGAAGTAGGCCGTCGCCAGGCCGAAGGCTCCGACCGTGAGGCCGGCGATGGCCGGGCCGACCATGCGGGTGCCGTGGAATGTGGACGAGTTGAGGGCCACCACCTGGCCAATCTTCTGGGGTGGCACCAGCTCCGGCAGGAATGCCTGGTACGCCGGCATGTCGTATCCGAAGGCGACGCCGAGCATGGCTGCGGCGACGACGATCATCCACAGCTCGACCCGGTCGGTCACGATGAGGACGGCGAGCGCGGCGGCAAGCAGCATCATGATGACCTGTGTGACAAGCAGGATGCGGCGCTTGTCGGCGCGGTCGGCCAGGACGCCGCCGAACAGCATGACGACGAGGCTGGGCAGCGCGTTCGCGAAGTTCACCAGTCCCAGGCCAAAGGCCGAGTCCCATAGCTTGAGCACGAGCAGGCCCTGGGCAATCGCCTGCATCCACGTGCCCGTCATCGAGATCGCCTGGCCTATCCAGACGACTCTGAAGTCACGCTCGCGCAGGGCCGAGAGGGAGTCGGGCAGCGTGATGCCGAACGGGAGCCGCGGGCGAGCTTCGACCTCAATCGTGGCCATCGGGACAGGATAGGCGACGGGGTTAGCCGCGGAATAGGATGTTTGTTACCCGGCGCTGTCCGACGCCGTCTGAAGTGGCGACTCAGGAAGCTGATTGATACGATGGATGCGGCCCGGAGCTGTAGCGCGATCTCGAGGGAGGCCGGCGGCGGCAGCGACAGGTCAGGGTCCGACAACTAGATACGCATGGGGCTGTAGCTCAATTGGGAGAGCGCCACACTGGCAGTGTGGAGGTCAGGGGTTCGAGTCCCCTCAGCTCCACCACCATGAACATCAAGGGGGGTCCCATCGGACCCCCCTGTTTGTTTGTCCGAGGCGTCCGGGATCAGCCCCAGCGGGGCAGGAACTCAGGTGGGATACCCAGCGCCGTCTTCCCGATCAGCTCCTTCGCCACGTCGTTCGTGAGCGGCTGGAACGCCCCCGGGCGAACGTCGCGGTAGAACCGCTGCATCGGGTTCTTGCGGAAGATCGCGGGCGCCCCGACGACGGCCATCGCCTGCTCGACGACGCGGATCGCGGCGTTCGTCGCCTGTGTCTTCGCGAGGACGATGCGCGCCAGGTCCGCCCGCTCGCGCAGACCGCCGGCCATCCACTCCTGCGCGGTCGTCCGCAGCAACGCCCGGGTAGCCGCCAGCTCGATGTCCATCTCCGCGACGTGGAACTGGACGCCCGGGAAATGCGCGATGGGCCGTTCGAACAACACCGGCTTGCGGGTCTTCGCCCATTCGACGGCGAAGTTGCGGGCGGCTGTGGCGACACCTGTGTAGATGGCGCCGATGCTGAGGCCGAACCACGTCAACAACACGTTCGCCCCGACGTCCGCGTCACCAGGTGCACGCAGCCCCACGCACGCCTGCTCGGGCACCCAGCAGTCGTTGATGATCATGTCGTGGCTGGCTGTCGCGCGCATCGACATGGTGTCCCATGTCTCGACGATCTCGATTCCCGCGGTGCCGCGAGGGATCACGAAGAGGCCGATCACCTTCTCGCCTTGCGCGTCGGTCGTGGACGTGTTCACCGCCAGCAGGTCGATGACGGGCGCCATGGTCGTGAACTGCTTGCGCCCGTTGATCACGAACCCGGGCACGCCGTTGTGGTCCCTGCGGACGGCGGTGGTCGTCGGAAAGCCCCAGTTGCCGCCGATCTCTGCTTCGGTGAACCCGCCACCGATGATCAGCCTGCCCTGCGCCAACAGCGGAGTCAGCGCCTTCGCCATGTCCAGCGTCCCGCCTGCGGCTCCCGGCGGCGGGCTGAGCAGGTTCTCCATCAGCGAGCCGATCGCGAACACGTGCATGTTGATGCCGAGGGCGGTGGAGGCGCAGCCCGCGGCGATGCGCTCCTGGCACATCACGAAGTCCAGCAGGGTCCCGCCGAGGCCGCCCAACTCCTCCGGGACCGGCAACATCGTGTACCCGGTCTCCTTCAGGCGGTCGATGTTCTCGAACGGGAAGGTGTTCTCCTGGTCGTGCTCGTCCGCGCGCTTCGCGAAGTCGTCCGCCAGCTCGCTGGCAAGCGCCAGTAGCCGCGCCGTGCGCTCCTGCGTTGGTATCGCCGTGGTCATGATTCTCCTCCGCGCCGGAGGCCGTGGGTGACCAAAGTATAGGTTCCTCGACCGTCCGTGGGTACTTTTCGCAGGATTGCCGGATGATATTGCTGTATTCGCAGCAAAAAGCTGCTTCGTGTGCGCTGCCAACCACGGCCGACCGACCCGGCGCGGCCCTGGAGCGCGACACGCCGTAGCGCGGGCTGTAAAGCCCGCGCGGTGTGGGTGTTTCGTGCAGTTGCGCTCGCACGATGCGTCGACGCTATCAGCCGAAGGGCACGGGCGGGTCGAGCGGGGGCTGCGCGGGCACCGGCGCCTGGCACGTCGACCCCACCCGCCCGAACACCTTCTGGATGTCCTTGATGTCGATGTCCAGGTCGTGCAGCTCCGGCTCCAGGTCCAGCCACTTCTGGTACAAAAGCCCACCGAAGAACGCCCCGTAGTGCCCCGCGATCGCCTGCGCGTCCGTCACGTCCACGTCGCAGTCCAGGTCCAGGTCGCCTTCCAGGATCCGCACCGTGACGGCGAGGTCCCCACATCCCGGCGTCAGGCCGCCGTTCACGGAGCCGGTCGCCGGGTGCCCGAAGGCGTCCACCAGCTCGCACCCGTTGTCCTTCACCACCGTCAGCACCCCGTTGTTGTTCCCGGGGAAGAGGTCGTTCGCCAGGTCCTCGTGCGGGACCAGCTCCAGGCTCGCCAGGTCGAAGTCCCCGGTGGGCCCCGGGCTCTGCCCGCCCGTCACGCAGCCGAAGTGCACCAGGTTCTCCAGGATCAGGCTCATCACGCAGGAGCCGTTGTTCAGCGCGCCCGGGTCGGGCTGGCAGTCCGGGTTGTCGGAGCTGTCGAGCTCGTCCACCGGCCCGCGGCTACTGCCCGCCCCACCGGGCCCGAACACCAGGTCGCAGGGGTTGACCGACGCGATCACGAAATTGTCGTACTCGACGGTGAACTCGTACGCCCCCAGCCCGTCCTCAATGGTGTCGTTGTCCTCGTCCCCCGTATGCACGTCCTCCGCCCGCTCGACCACCCGCAGGCTCCCCTCTCCCGGCCCCGCGCAGGCCGCCGGCTGTGCGCACAGCCACAGGTTCGCCTTCGGGACATTCGGGTCGGCGTTGGCAGCGTTGCCCTCCGGCACCTTGTGCACGCTCGGCGGCGGGGTTGGCGTGCTGGTCTGCACCGTGCTCGTGAACGTGGGTGTGATCGTCGCGCACCCGTCGCCGACGGGCGCAGTGTCCGTCGGGCACGGTGTCGGCGTGATTGTGCCTGTCGGGGTCGGTGTGGTCGTCGGTGGTTCGATGAGGTTGATGGTCGCGTCGAAGCACGCACCGGCGTTGGTTGTGACGGGGTTGCAGCTGTGCAATTCGTTGACGCCTGGGTCAAAGACGTTGACGTACTTCAGCCTGACGGTGACGCTTCCGGCCGTGGCTGTTGTCGGTAGGACGTAGGTGACGCGGGCAAGACGCAACGATGCCGAAGTGGCCAGTGCCGGCGCATCGACAGCATTCACGCACGAGATCAGCGACTGGATGCCGTTGGCACTATTGTTATCACTGTCCACGGCTACCGGGTCGCAATCCCACGCTGCGCCGCTGAGGCCCTCAGGGCTTTCAGTCGCGTCCAGGAAGTCCGGATTACAGTTGAGCCTGGGCACCGGGCAGGAGGCAGGGCCGGGAAGCGCGACGGCCAGCCTTGTCGCATCCGGGTCGACCAGGGTCCAGTTGAACGCGGCCAGAGCCGTCGCCGGGCCGTTGTTGATCACCACCACATCGACCTGTGTGCTCGCCGAGCCCAGCGGCACGCTGCACGCCGACTGCACCCCCGCCGTGTTCACGTCGCAGTCGACCGCCATCGAGATGCCGGGGCCGCCGAAGGGCGTTGGCAGGAGTTCCACCGAGAAGAACTGGGCTGTTGGTGGCTGCCAAAGATCACCGCTCGCGTAACCGAAGTCGACATCAATACTCTCGCCCGCGTCGACGCAAGCGGTCGGCCAGGTGATATGCGCGATCGAGTGCGGCGCATAGACGTCCTGAGTCGGCGTTTGGAAGATCAGGACCTGGCCCAGGTACTGAATGAGGATCGTCGGCGCCGCGCAGCCCGGGGCATTCTGTTCGAGCGTGAAGTTTGCGAAGGTGTCCAGCGCGTCGATGTCGACGGCGGAAGTCGGAGCACCGGTGTTTGTGAAGCGGTATTCCGGCGCCGCGACTGCGGTACCCGGGTCGGACAGCGTGGGACCAAACATCCCCAGGCCGCCGGCGATCAGGCCCAAGCAGATAGCAGCCGCTGCAGCAGTCAACCGGGCACGGCGCATGGGCGGCCTTTCAGGCGGGGAGTGCGCCTAGATTACGCCGGTTGCGAGGAAGCGTCAACAGTCCTTCGTACTGGACAATTGGGGGACTGCCCGCTTGCGGCGCCGGCGCTGCTTCCACATATAATGCGGCCTACCAGACGCCAAGCGGCGATCCGGAGTAGTAGGCGCACGCACACATCCGAGGCGCGTCTCCAGAGACGACTCTTCGACTGTGCGACACCAGAGAGCCGGCGGCGGTGCGAGCCGGCAAAACAGGCGCCGAACTCGCCGGGGAGCACCGGCGGTGAGCTCGCCACAACGCGAGGTAGCCGCCGGCGGGTGCGCCCGATATCGCGCGCGAAGGTGCTCGCCGCAGGCGAGAACCAGGGTGGTACCGCGGAGCAGACCCTCCGTCCCTGTGGACGGGGGGTTTTCGTTTACCCGGCGGCGCCGGACAGCAGACGGAGTGAGTGCCCATGCTGGATACAGGCACACAGTGGGAGATCGTCGGGCGGCTGGCGCTGTCGGCCGTGCTCGGCGCGCTCATCGGACTCGAGCGCGAGTACCGCGGTTACCCCGCGGGCGTGCGGACGATGGCGCTGGTGTGCCTGGGCTCGGCGCTCTTCGCCGACATGTCGACGTTGTACGGCGGCGACGACCGCATCGCAGCACAGATCGTCACCGGCATCGGCTTCCTCGGCGCCGGCCTGATTTTCCGCGAAGGCTATACCGTAAAGGGCGTCACCACGGCCGCCACGATCTGGACCACCGCCGCGATCGGCGTCGCGATCGGCATCGAGGCGTACATCGTGGCCGTGTTCTGCACGCTGTTCGCCGTCGTGCTGCTCGAGTTGCGCGTGCTGACGAAGAACATCCGCCCTTCGAATGGCGCCTACGACGACGACGTCCGCCGCGAGGGTGACCCGGAGGACACCGGGCAGGAGAGGGATTAGGGATAAGGGGCTAGGCGTTAGGGACTAGGCGTTAGGGGACAAGGGGATCGTGGCAAACGGCCAAACAGCAAGGAGCGAACGTCAACGCCGTCCGTCACTGACTCTGCGAACTACCATCGACCGACGACCGACGACCGACGACCGACGACCGACGACCGACGAC
>CAYJMG010000025.1:41754-53697 GCA_964371355.1 uncultured Dehalococcoidia bacterium | reverse complement strand
CACGCCGCCGGCGACGGCGACGCACACGCCGACCCCGACGGAGACGCCGACGCACACTCCGACGAACACGCCGACCGACACCCCGACGGACACGCCGACACCAACGCCGACGGACACGTTCACGCCGACGCCGACGGACACGCCGCGCCCGACGGATACGCCTGAGCCGACAGCTACCGACACGCCGACGGACACGCCCACGCCGACGGATACGCCGGTGCCGACGGCCACCGACACGCCGGAGCCAACCGCGACGCCGACGCCGACCGAGGCGCCCGCAACGGAAACCCCGGTGCCGACGGCGACCGACACGGCCGTGCCCACGGCCACGGACACGCCGGTTCCAACCGCCACTAATACGCCGGAACCGACCGCGACGGTCGAAGCGGCGACGGTTACGCCGGAGCCCACGTCCACCAGCACGCCCGAAGCGACGGCAACGGAGACGCCTGTCCCGACGGCGACGGACACGCCTGTCCCGACGGCGACAGAGACGCCGGTGCCGACGGCGACGGATACGCCTGCCCCGACGGCGACAGAGACGCCGGTGCCGACGGCGACGGATACCGCAGTGCCCACGTCCACGCCGACACCCACCGAGGTGCCCGCGACCGATACGCCCGAGCCCACGGCGACCGTAGCGGTCGCGACCGACACCCCGCTGCCGACGGCGACCTCCACGCCGGTGCCGACGTCGACGAACACGCCGGTCGCGACGGCGACTGCTGGCACGACGCGGACGCCGTCTGCCACGCGCACGGCCGCCGCGACGCGGACAGTCGTCACGACGCCGACGACCGCGGCCTCGCCGACGGCAGAGCCGACGCCGGACTGGTGCTGGACGTGGGGGCACAAGAAGCGCGTGCTGGCGCAGGTGCTGCGGCGGTTGGGGACGGAAGTCGGTGACCGGCGGTACCGGGCGGCGTACGACCTGGACCACGACGGCCAGATCGTGTGGCGGGACGTGGAGATCATCTTCGTGGATATCCCGACTTGCCGGTGACGGCCCGCAGCCGTACGAGGAAATGATGCGAGCGGCGTCCCACGAGGGGCGCCGCTTCCTTGTCCCTGGCCCGGAAGCAGGCCGGCGTCCGCGGACCCCGCGCTCCTGGCGATGGGCCGTGTGCGGCCGACCTGACGCTCCATCCGGGGCTGGGGTATGATCGCGGGCATGAATCGGGACGATATCGAACGGCTGATCGCGGACCACGGGATCGAGACGGTGAAGATGGGCACGCCGGACATGGACGGCGTGTATCGGGGGAAGCGCGTGTCGGCGAAGCAGTTCGTCGAGGGCTGCGACGGCGAGGGGTTCGCGCAGTGCGACGTGCTGTTCGGCTGGGACATCGCCGAGGAGGTGATGGCGGGGTTGGAGCTGGCCATCGGCAGCGCTGACACGGGGTTCGCGGACATCCTGCTGCGGCCCGACTTGCGGACGTTCCGGGTGGTGCCGTGGGAGGCGGGGACGGCGGCGGTGGTGTGCGACGCGTACACGGAGCACGGTGATCTCGTCGCGCAGTCGCCGCGCACGGTGCTGCACCGCGTCGTCGAGCGCGCTCGGGCGATGGGCCTCGAGCCGGCGATGGCGGTGGAGCTGGAGTTCCGGATCTTCCGGGAGGATCAGGAGTCGCTGCGGGCGAAGCGCTACAGCGACCTGCGGCCGCTGAACCCCGGATACAACTGCTACTCGATCAGCCACGCCAGCATCGACGACGACGTGGTGGGGGCGCTGCGGCGAAACATGGACGCGTACGGGATCGAGGTGGAGGGGTACAATCGCGAGCACGGCGAGGGCATGTACGAGATGAACCTGCGGTATGCGGGCGCGATGGAGGCGGCGGACCGCGGGATGCTGTTCAAGTCCGGCACGAAAGAAGTGCTCGCGCAGGCGGGCGCGGTGCCGACCTTCATGGCGAAGTACAGCGACGAGATGGACGGGTGCAGCGGGCACATCCACCAGTCGCTGTGGCACGATGGGTCGAACGCGTTCTGGGGCCCGGATGACGAGCACCACATGTCCGCGCGGATGCGGGCGTACCTGGGCGGGGCGCTGAGGACCATGCCCGAGCTGTTCGCGCTGTACGCACCGAACATCAACAGCTACAAGCGCTACGTCTCGGGGAGCTGGGCGCCGACGTCGGCGACCTGGGGCATCGACAACCGGACGGCGGCGCTGCGGGCGATCACGGGCAGCGCGGGGGCGATCCGGATCGAGACCCGGGTGCCGGGGGCGGACGTGAACCCGTACCTGGGGTTCGCGGCGTGCCTCGCAGGCGGGCTGCACGGCATCGAGCATGGACTGAAGCCGGCGGCGCCGGTGCAGACGGACGTGTACTCGGTGGCGGGGCTGCCGCCGCTGCCGCGGACGCTGGAACACGCGATCGACCTGTTCGAGCACAGCGCCGTCGCGCGCGAGTACTTCGGGGATGCGTTCGTCGATCACTACGTGAAGATGCGGCGCTGGGAAGTGGAAAAGCACCGGCGAGCTGTCACCGCGTGGGAGCGGGCTCGCTACTTCGAGCAAGTGTGAATGTCGCGCGGAGCATTGGAATGACCTCGCAGCGCGGGCTGAAAGCCCGCGCGGTGGTGGGACGTGAAGGGACCAGTTTCGCAGCGCGGACCTTCAGCCGCGCGATGATGGACCGGGAGAGGAGAAGCACGTGACTGAACGAATCCGCGATGGCGTGCGCCTGGTGTACGAGGAGACCGGCGCGGGCGACCCGCCGATGGTCTTCGTACACGGGTGGACGTGCGACCGGTCGCACTTTGCGGCGCAGGTGGCGCACTTCTCACCGGCGCACCGGTGCGTGTCGGTGGACCTGCGGGGGCACGGGGAGAGCGACGCGCCGGAGCAGGCGTACACAATCGAGGGGTTCGCCGACGATATGGCCTGGCTATGCGACCAGCTCGGCGTGAAGGCCGCGGTGCTGGCGGGGCACAGCATGGGCGGGGCGATCGTGCTGGCGGTGGCGGCCAGGCGTCCGGACCTGGCGCGGGCGGTCGTGATGCTGGACCCGGCGATCTTGTTCCCGCCGGCGGTGAAGGCGCTGGGCCCGCAGCTCGGGGCGGCGTTCTCGGCGCCCGGCGGCATGGACGCGCTCCGCCAGTTCGGCGCCCAGAGCTTCTTCCTGCCGTCCAGCGATCCGGCGCTGAAGGAGCGGGTGCTCGACGGAATGCTGCGCACGCCGCAGCACGTCGTCGCGTCCGCGATCCAGGAGCTGGCGAACTTCGACAGCGAGGCTGCGCTGCGGGCGGCGAAGGCGCCCCTGATGTACGTCGGCGCCGAGCCGGAGCTGTCGGACCTCGGCAAGCTGCCGGAACTCGCGCCGGGGACGATCGTCGCCCGCACCGCAGGTTCCGGCCACTTCCATCAGCTCGAAGTGCCGGATCAGATCAACGCAATGATCGAACGGTTTCTGCAGGTGGTGCCGTAGGGGCACGCCGCGGCGTGCCCGACAATCGCAGTTGTGCTCGACGCGCTACGTGAGCCGGTAAAGCCGTCCTTCGTTCGCCTGCAGCGTGAACGATCGCTCGCCACCCGGCGGATCGACGTGCGTGGTCGCGATCAGCTCCGCTGGCTGTAGCGCCGAAGGCAGCGTGACCTCGACATCGTCGGTGGTGAAGTTCAGCGCGACCAGCAGCCGGTCATCCCCGTGCGTGCGCGTGTACACGAACGTCCCTTCGGGCGTGCCGTCCACCGGCGCGTACACCCCGTGCAACAGTGCGTCCGATCCCCGGCGGAACCAGATCAGGCGCTTGTACAGCGTGAGCATCGACATCTGGTCGCGGGCGGCGTCCTCGACGTTCAGCCGCAGGTCGCCGTACGGCAGCCACGGCGCCCCCGCCGTAAAGTCACCCTCGCGGTTCCACTGCATCGGCGTGCGCTCGCCGTCGCGGCCGGGACCGTAGAAGCGCGCCGGATCCTGGAGCTGGTGTTCGGGGACGTGCGTGTTCGGCATGCCAAGCTCGTCGCCCATGTATACGAACGGCGTGCCGCGCAGCGTGAGCTGCATCAGCGCTGCCAGCCGGGCGCGCGCGAGGCCCAGCTCGCCGCCACCGAGCCGCGTGACGACGCGGTCGACGTCGTGGTTGCCGAGGACCCAGTTGGGCCAGCCGCCGGGCGGGAGGGCCTCCTCGAATGAATCGACATAACGCCGGACACGCTCGGCCGACCAGCGGTTCGAGTAGAGCCGTACGAGCGGGAAGTTGAAACCCATGTGCAGGCCATCGAGCTTCTCGCCGCCGTAGTAGCGGACAATGTTGGCGGGCGTGCCGAAGACCTCGCCGACGGTCATGCGTTCGGGGAACTCGTCGACGACGGCGCGGATGCGGCGGACGTAGTCGATGATGTCCGGCCAGTCCTGGTCCTGGGTGTGCTTCTGCAGCGCCATCTGGCCGACAAGCTCGGCCCAGCGGCGGTCGGGCTGTGGAGGATTATCCCGCAGCTCCGGATCCTTGACGATGCGGTCCATGACGTCGATGCGGAAGCCATCGATGCCCCGCTTCATCCAGAACCGAAGGACATCGTGCATGGCGTGCTCGACCTCGGGGTTGCGCCAGTTAAGGTCGGGCTGCTCCTTCAGGAACATATGGAGGTAGTACTGCTGCGTCGGCTGGTCCCACTCCCAGGCGCTGCCGCCGAAGACAGCGATCCAGTTATTCGGTGGCTCGCCGGCGGGCCCTGGATCGCGCCAGATGTACCAGTCGCGTTTGGGGTTGTCGCGCGAGGAGCGTGACTCGAGGAACCAGGGATGCTGGCTCGATGAGTGGTTGGGGACGAAGTCGAGGATGATGCGGATGCCGCGCTTGTGGGCCTCGGTGATGAGCTTGTCCATCGTCGCCATGTCACCGAAGTCCGGGTGGACACCCTCGTAGTCGGAGACGTCGTAGCCGAAGTCGGCCATGGGCGAGGGGAACGTCGGCGAGAACCAGATGGCGTCGACGCCCAGCGAGTTCGGTGTGCCGTCGTTCAGGTAGTCGAGCCGGTCGATGACACCCTGCAGGTCGCCGATGCCGTCCCCGTTCGAGTCCTGAAACGAGCGCGGGTAGATCTGGTAGATGATGCCGTGTTGCCACCAGAGGTGGTGATTGGTGCCTGGTGATTGGTGATTGGGCATCGGGGATCCGATCGTCCGCTGGTCGCGCATATGGCGGCGCTCGCCGTTGCGGGCGAGCGCGGTGGGGATAGTTCAGCAGGTGGGCGGGGCTGGCGCAAACGTCCGGTCACTGAGGACGGAACGGGCAGAACGCCTCGGCGTTGAACGGTGGGTTGCCGTAACCGAAGTTCCAGAATTCAGTGAGCGCCGCGAGGTTCCCCGCGATGTACGTCCGTACGGCGTCGCAGGCCGCGGCAACGTCGGCCGAGGCCGCGTAGGTATCGCGGAAGGCCGCCGCCAACGGTGCGTGCAGGGGCGCGTCGAGGCCGGCGGCGCGATCGAGATAGCCGACCGCGCCCGCCGAGTCGCCACCACTGAGGAAGCGGGCGACCGCAGCGCGAAGGTAGGCGTACGACTCTAACTCGGTGCTGACGCTTTGCGAACCGGAGAAACTGCCGCTGCGATCCAGGGTTCCGTCTTCAATAGCGGCCACGAAGGCCTGTTCCGCCTCGGCGAAGCGCGACTGGTCGATCAGGGCGTTGGCGTCGAGGATGGCGTGGTAGAGAAAGGTGGGCGGGTCGAGGACGGTCTGCCGCAGCATGTACCGCGCGCCGTCCCAGCCCCAGGTCTCGGTGCGTTCCCGGTTCGGTCCGGCCCCGACGCTGCCGATCGAGCCGCCATGAAGCACGAACTCCTTCGAACCGTCGCCGTCCATGTCTTCGAGACGATAGTCGGCGTACGACATGCTGATGCCGCCTTCGGGATCCTCCGGGCTCGGGGGTGGCGACAGCGTGGTGTACGCGCCGTCGCCTCCGCTCACGATGTGGATGTGTACGAAACAGGTGTGGGCTCCGCAGAAGGGGCGGTTGTAGACAAGCTCGCCACTGCCGTCGACGTTGATGTCCTCCACAGCGACGATCACGTTGCCGAGTTCGTTGTCGTCGGCAGCAATGAACGGCTCGACGCCGGCCTCGTAGGCCACGCGAAAGCCGTCGGGTCCGCGGTCGAACACGACGATGTCGTAGTCGAATGGCTCGAACTCGCCGGGGTGGGGCGCCGCCAGCACAACCGCGACCTCGTCGTCGGGATCGCGATCGGTGTTGCCGGCGCGGCATGAGCGATCGCCGCTGAAGTACGGCATGTCCCACGCCTGAAACAGTTCGTGGAGGCAGGCGTCGCCTTCGCCCGCCATTGGATATGCGGTGAGGTAATCGGCGAGGACATCCGCGTAATCAGCGAAGTCAGCCGGTCGTTCGGGGATGTCCGGGGGCGACGAGGCGCCCGTGGTCGGAGACGCCGCGGTCGCAGGAGTGGACTCTGCGCCGTCGTCGGCGGGATCCGCACGACAGGCCACAGCGAAGACGAACAGCGCTGCCAGCGACAAGGGCACGGCGCGGATCATGGCGTGCAGGATAGCAGGGTGCCGGACCAGGCTTCGCGCGGGACGGCGGCGAGCGACGCCTTGCGCGGGTCGCCGGGGATGTGGAGGTGTCGGGACATCATGCGCGGGCCGAAGCGGTCGAGATACGCGCACTCCTTTCGGAAGGCGATGAGCGCCTGGCGGTCGCCGCCGAGGAACAGGTGCTCGATCTCGCGCTCGTAGGGTGTGAGGGTGGCGCGCAGGTCGTCGCAGGCCATGCCGAACAGCTCGTGCACCTGCTTCTCGCGGATCCGGTCGAAGCGTCGTTGCGACTGGCCGCCCTTGCGGTGACGGTTCTTCACGAAGCGGCGGTCGGTCTTCGAGTCGACAAGGAAGTCGTCGCGGAAGACGCCGATGGTGTAACCGCCGCGCCGCAACAGGAACGCGGCGATGGTCCGACGGCGCTGCAGCTGTTCGACGAGGGGCGCCACCTCGACGTGGCCCGCGGTCTGCGAGGACTTGATGGGGAAGGGTGGGAGGACCAGCAGGAGATCGTACTCGCGGAGGAAGAGCACGCTACCGGTATCGGAGGCCTCGGCGGCGTCGGCGAGTGCGTCCCCCGTCTCGGCGTCAAGCCAGGGTGCCGCGATCTCGGGACGGGCGCCCGGGAGCGTGTAGGCGGTTGCGCCGGCCGTACCGTCGTCGGGGAGGCGGGCGAGGAGGCGCTCGCGGGGGAGGTGCTCGCGGGCAATAGCGGCCATGCGGATCAGGTTACGAGAAGCGCAGCGCCGACGGGCTGGCGCGGGCTGGCGGGATCGCGGAGACTGGCGGCTCACACGGGCAGGCTAACGGGAAGGCGGACCGATGATCGACGAACGAAGCGCGGGGGTGCCGGTGCTGAGGGGCGTGGCGCGGATGAAGGCGATCGGACACGGGCGGGAGGTCGACCTTGCGGCGGGAGGGCTGCCGACGGTGCTGATCTTCGTCGGGCGCGAGACGCAGGCGGAGGCGCAGCCGATCAGCCAGGCGGTCCGGGCGGCATACCCGGACGCGGGGCAGGTGCGCGTGTGCAACGTCGCCGACGTGCGCGGCATCCCGCGACTCATGCGGAAACCGGTCGAGATGATGATGAAGTCGTCGTACACGAAGGCGGTGGAGGGGCTGGAGGCCGGGCGGTCGCCGGAGGACTACGTGCTGATCCTGCCGGATTGGGACGGCGAGGTGTTCGCGGCGTTGGGCATCGACGAAGTGAAGACGTCCGCCGCGGTGGCGGTGATCGACCGGGCGGGCATGCTTGCCGGCGTGGTCCGCGGCGCGAATGCGGCCGCACAGGTGCAAGTGCTGCTGGCCAACGCGGGTACACCCGTCGGCTCGCAGCCTTCATGACGCTAGCGCCGTCCGGCGCTATCCTGCTTCCGGCATGTTTCGACTCGACAACAAGATCGCCATCGTGACGGGGGCCGGATCGGGGATCGGCGCCGCTATCGCCGAGACCTTCGCGAACCAGGGCGCGCGCGTGTTCGTGCTCGAGCGCGACGAGGCGTCGGGCGCGGAGACGGTCGCGCGGATCCGTGATGCGGGCGGTGTGGCGGATGCCGTTGCGTGCGACGTCAGCAACGCGGCGTCGGTAGCGGCGGCGTTCGGGGAGGTGACCTCGGCGGCTGGGCGCCTCGACATCCTGGTGAACAATGCCGGCATCGCGCACGTCGGCACCGTAGAGAGCACGAGCGAAGCCGACCTCGACCGCATCTACGCCGTGAACGTGAAGGGTGTGCACCTGTGCTCGCAGGCGGGCGTGCGCCAGATGCTGAAGAACGGCGGCGGCGTGATTCTGAACCTGGCGTCCATCGCGTCGCTGATCGGCCTCCTGGACCGCTTCGCCTACTCGATGAGCAAGGGCGCCGTACTGGCGATGACGCGCTCGATCGCCGTCGACTACGTGAAGCAGGGCATCCGTTGCAACTGCGTCGCCCCCGCCCGCGTGCACACGCCGTTTGTCGACGGCTACCTGCGGAACACCTACCCCGGCCGCGAGCAGGAGATGTTCCAGCAGCTCAGCGAGTACCAGCCCGTAGGCCGCATGGGACGCCCCGACGAGGTGGCCGCCCTCGCCCTCTACCTCTGCAGCGACGAGGCCTCGTTCATCACCGGCCAGTGCTATCCCATCGACGGCGGCGTCCTGGTGTTCTGACCGATGACCGAATCAAGGCCTCAGTCGAGTCAGCGTGGACGCGTGGCACAGCCGTCCTCGGCTGTGCGTCCGGCGGATAGTCCGGTGGCCCAGCCGTCCTCGGCTGTGGGTCTGGCGGATGGTCCGGTGGCACAGCCGCCCTCGGCTGTGCGTCCGGCGGATAGTCCCGTGGCCCAGCCGTCCTCGGCTGTGCGCCCTGCGAAGGCGGCCCGCGTCGCCTACAAAAGGACGTTGCCCCACTTGCAGCGCCCCGGGATACCGATCTTCATCACGTTCAATACCTGGAAACGCCAGGTTCTGCCCGAACGTGTTCGTCATCTCGTGCTCGATTGCGTGCTCAAGGGCCACGGTGAACGCTTCGAGCTTCATGTCTGCGTGGTCATGCCGGACCACGTTCATCTGCTGCTCACGCCGAGGTCTGACGCTTCAGGCAACACGTTCGGACTCGCTCAGATCATGAACGCCATCAAAGGAGCCTCGGCTCACGCGATCAACAGAGTGCTCGGACGGAGGGGTCATGTGTGGCAGGATCAGTCCTTCGATCACCTGCTGCGATCCGATGAGTCAGTTCGGCACAAGGGGGACTATATCTGCATGAATCCCGTGCGTGCCGGCCTGGTCTCTAGCGAAGAAGACTGGCCGTGGACCTGGCGCGAGGCGATTGAGGGATCTGGCGCCAACGAAGAACAGGTTTTCGCGAACGGGGATGCACAGCCGGGGACGGCTGTGCCACGTGGTGCTCGCCGATGAACCACTACGCCCTGACCATCCTCCTCCGCGATGCCCCCGGCGTCATCGACACCTACGTCGACCACCACGCCCGCATCTGGCCCGAGGTCGAGCGCGGCCTGCGCGCCATCGGCATCCGCGAGATGCGGATCTGGCTGCTGGGGCGGCGGCTGTTCATGCACATGGTGACGGACGACGGCTTCGACATGGCGCGGGACTTCGCCCGCTACGAGCGCGAGACGCCACGGGCGGCGGAGTGGCAGCGGCTGATGGAGTCGCTGCAGGAGCCGGCGCCAGAGGCCGCCGCCGGAGACTGGTGGGCCGAGATGGGGCTGGTGTTCGAGCTGGTCGAGGGTCGGTAGCCGTTAGGGATTGGGGTGCCTGTGGCCGCGTTTCCGCCGGGTGATCTACGTCAGGCCTGGCCGCGGCCTTCCCGCCCGCGACCGATCGTCGTGATCGGGGCGGGCAGCATCGTGCGGGACGCGCACCTACCCGTGTACGCGCGGTTGGGCTTCCCCGTGGCCGGAATCTTCGACGTGAACCCCGAGGCGGCGCGCGAGCGGGCGGCGCAGTTCGGCGTCACGCGCGTCCTCACCTCGGTCGCCGAGGCTGCCGCGGAGCCCGGCGCCGTGTTCGACTTGGCGGTGCCGCCGCAGGCCATCCCCGGCATCCTGCGCGAGCTGCCCGACGGCTCAGCGGTGCTGATGCAGAAGCCGATGGGCCGCGACCTGGAGGAGGCGCGCGCGATCCGCGACATCTGCCACGCGAAACAACTGACGGCCGCCGTGAACTTCCAGCTCCGCTTCGCGCCGAACATGCTCGCGCTCCGCGATGCCATCGACCGCGGCGTGCTGGGCGCGATCACCGACGTCGAGGTGCGCATCAACCTGCACACGCCGTGGGGCTACTGGGCCTTCCTGCGCGGCGTCCCCCGCCTCGAGGTGCTGATGCACTCGATCCACTACCTCGACCTCGTCCGCTCGCTGATCGGTGAGCCCCGCGGCGTATACGCGCGCGGCGTGCGATACCCGGAGCTGGAGGGCTACCCCGACGTGCGCACCAGCATCATCCTCGACTACGGCGACGCCCTGCGCTGCAGCCTGATGATGAACCACACCCACGACTTCGGCCCCGACGCGGCGGTGTCGCAGATCAAGGTCGAGGGCACGAAGGCCGCGGCGATCGCGAAGATGGGCGTGAACCTGAACTACCCTCACGGTGAGCCCGACGATCTGCGCTTCGCCGAACGCGGCTCGGCCGAGTGGACGGCCGTGCCGCTGCGCGGATCGTGGTTCACCGAGGCGTTCGAGGGCCCGATGTCGAACCTGCAGCGCGTCGTCGCCGGCGAGGACGCAGCGCTCGTATCGAGCGTGGACGACGCCTTCCGCACGATGGCCGTCGTCGAGGCTTGCTACGCGTCGAGCGAGAGCGGCGGCACCCCCATACCGGAGGCCTGACGTGAGCGACGGCACCGAAGCCCGCAGCGCAGTGCACATTGACGCGCACCAGCACTTCTGGCGCTATAGCCCCGAAACCTACGGCTGGATCGACGACAGCATGTCGGCCGTCAAGCGCGACTTCCTCCCGGCGGACCTCGAACCGCTGCTGCGCGACGCTGGCTTCGACGGCTGCGTCGCCGTCCAGGCGCAGCAGGATGCCGCCGAGACAGCGTGGCTCCTGTCCTTGGCCGACGCGCACCCCTTCGTGCGCGGCGTGGTCGGCTGGGTCGACCTGCGCTCGCCTGACGTGGACCGCGAGCTGGAACGCGCGGCAACGCACCCGCGGCTGCGCGGCGTGCGCCACATCGTGCAGTCCGAGCCCGACGGCTTCATGTCGGACCCCGCCTTCCGGCGCGGCATCGGCGCCCTTGAGCGCGTCGGCCTCGTCTACGACGTGCTGATCTACGAGCGCCAGCTCGCGGAGGCCGGCGACCTCGTGCGCGCCTTCCCCCGACAGCGCTTCGTCGTCGACCACATCGCCAAGCCCGACATCCGCGCCCACACGGCCGGGACCGCGACGGCCGACGCCTGGCGCGCTGGCATACGAGCGCTGGCGTCCAGTGACAACGTGTGGTGCAAGCTGAGCGGCATGGTGACCGAGGCCGACTGGTCGTCGTGGGAGCCGCCGGACTTCGCGCCCTACCTCGACACCGTGCTCGACGCCTTCGGCCCCGACCGCTGCATGATCGGCTCCGACTGGCCCGTGTGCACCGTGGCCGGCACCTACGCCAACGTGACCAGCATCGTCCGCGACTACGCCGCCCGCCTGTCCGCCGCGAACCGCGATGCGATCCTGGGCGGCACGGCCGCGCGCTTCTACGGCCTCTGGTCGGGTGTCGATAAGCCCTCCCCGCGCCGGCCGTCAGCAGGGCCGCCGGGGGGTCTGAAAGCCCGCGCGCGTTCGGCCTCGCGGAGCACGCTGCGCCAATACCGGATCTAGCGCACCGATGTGTCGCAGCACCCCGCCATCGAGAGTGCACAGATGCCCCTTGCTTCCTCGCAGCGGGGGGGGTGAGCCCCCGCCGGGGGGGGGGGGGCCGGGGGTGGCCGGCCAAAACGTCGTGGGGG
>CAYJMG010000025.1:0-41742 GCA_964371355.1 uncultured Dehalococcoidia bacterium | reverse complement strand
CTTTCAGCCCGCGCGGTGGTGGGGCGCGAAGGAGATGCCCGGCAAACAGGTCGTGTCGGCACCCGCTAAGGCGGCCGACAAAGGCGCAAACGCAAAGGGCAAACGGATTGCGTTCCCGGGCTGGCTGGCTCGCGCCGTACACGCAGCGGGCGGGTACCCTTTGACTGGATCGCGCGGGGAGCGCGGCGAGGAGGCGGCGTGCTGGTCCTGTTCGAAGTCATCGCGGTGTGGCTGGCCATCGTGCTGGCCTCGATGCTCGTCATCACGTACCTGGCGCGGCGCTGGGGCCACGACCCCTTCGGCTGGCTCCTGCTGACCGCCGCCATGGGCCCGATCGCCCTCGTCGCCATGGTCGGCACCCGCCAGCGCGACACCGCCCTCGCATCGAAGGCGCAGCCGCCCGGCGCGCGCCGCGCTGGCACCGGCCCGGTGGTGCTGGCAGCCTGCGACGGCTCCGAGACCACGGCCCGCATCGGCCGCCACCTCGCCGAGACCTACGGCCCCGACGCCGGCATCGTGCTGCTCGTCGTCGAGCCCCACGAGTCCGCCCCGCGCACACCCGCGGAAGAGCAACAGGCGCAACAGCGCGCCGAACACACGGCCGCCGCGGCTCTCGACGCCTTGCGTGCCACCGGCATACGCGCCCGCACCGCGATCGCCTACGGCAGCGCCGGCGAAGAGATCGTGCGCGCCGCCGACGCCGAAGGCGCCTCCGTCATCGTCGTCGGCCGCCGCGGCGCCGGCCTCACCCGCGCCCTCCTCGGCTCCGTATCAGAGCACGTAGTAAAACACTCCCACCACCCGGTCGTGGTCGTGTCGTAGAGGTCTAGGATTCCTTGAAGGATAGGCGCACAAGCCGGCATGTCGGCTGGTTCACGTTTTGGGGGTCGCGATGACACTCATCCCGCCGAGGTTCCTAGATTGTGTCGTTGCCATCGGCACCGGTCCCGAAGACGCCAGACAGTGGGTTGGCTCAGGGTTCCTCTACGGTCAGTTCATTCGCCGAGTCAGCGATAAGCAGAAGTCGTATCGCGTCTACCTCGTCACCAATCGGCACGTGGTGAGGGACCTAACTGGCCTATGGCTGCGATTCAACCCAGAAGGCAGCGAAGGCCCGCAGGACTATGAACTCGAGCTTCATGACAGTGATGGCCGACCACTATGGGTCGGCCATCCGGACCCAGCTATTGATGTAGCTGTCGCGCCAATCGATTACGACTTTCTCAAGGGACACGCCATCCAAGTCAGCTACTTTCAGAGCGATGACCATGCGCTGACGAAGGCGCAACTCTTGGAGGCCGGCGTGTCCGAAGGTGACTTCGCCTACGTTTTGGGCTTCCCTCTAGGCCTTGTTGGCGAGAAGAGGATGTCAGTAATCGTCCGGACCGGATGTATTGCGAGAATTCGAGACACGCTGTCCGAGGACTTCCATGGGTACCTTGTGGATGCCGCAGTCTTTCCCGGGAACAGCGGTGGACCGGTCCTCCTACGGCCGGAAGTCATGTCAATTCAAGGAACGTCGGCTGTCACGAAGGCGAGCATCATAGGAATCGTCCGGGCTTATGTCCCCTATCGAGAGGTCGCGGTTAGTAGACAGACGGGCCAGACCCGCGTCGTCTTCGAGGAGAACTCCGGCCTCGCCGATGTCCATCCTGTTGACTACATCGAGGAGGCTATCGCGGAGCACATGTCGCTTTTCCCCCAGCCGATTGAGGTGTCTGAGGCTCCGGATCGCTCTGCGGATGAGACCGCGATGCCCGACAGCTAGGCCCACTCACTCCCGCCCGGCCACGTCAGCGCCGCGATCGACTCCGCCCGCATCTCGATACTGAACCCCGGCGCCGTCGGCGGCATGTACCGGCCGTCGCGCATCACGATGGGGTCGACATAGTGCTCGTGCAGGTGGTCCGCGAACTCCAGCATCCGGTTGTCCAGGCTCCCGCTGACGGCGATGTAGTCGATCAGCGCGACGTGCTGCCCGTACTCGCACAGCCCGATGCCGCCCGCGTGCGGACACACCGGCTTGCCGAACTTCGCCGCCAACAGCAGCACCGCCAGCGCCTCGTTCAGCCCGCCCAGCCGGCAGTTGTCGAACTGCACGAAGTCGATCGCGTCCGCCTGCAGCAGCTGCTTGAACATCACCCGGTTGTGCGCGTGCTCCCCCGTCGCCACGCCGATCGGATGCACCGCGCGCCGGATCGCCTGGTGGCCCAGCACGTCGTCCGGCGACGTGGGCTCCTCGATCCACAGCGGACGGTACGGCTGCAGCGCGTTCACGTAGTCGATCGCCTCGCCCACGTCCCACGCCTGGTTCGCGTCCACCATCATGATCGCGTGCTCGCCGATCTCCTCCCGCACGATGGCGCAGCGGCGCACGTTCTCGTCGCTGTCGCGGCCCACCTTCACCTTGAACCGCCGCCAGCCCTGCGCCAGCGACTCGCGGCAGAGCGCGCGCACCTTGTCGTCCGGATAGCCCAGCCAGCCCGCCGAGGTGATGTAGGCCGGGTAGCCGTCGCCCAGCATCGTCGCCTCGCGCTCGGCCTTCGTCGCCGCGTTGGCGCTCAGCAGGTCGATCGCCTCCTGCCGCGTCAGCGCGTCGGACAGGTAGCGCCAATCGATGGTCGACACGAGCTGCTCCGGCGCCATGTCGGCGACGAGCTTCCACACGGGCTTGCCCTCGGCCTTCGCCCAGAGGTCCCACGCCGCGTTGGCGATGGCCGCGGTCGCCAGGTGGATGACGCCCTTCTCCGGGCCCAGCCACCGGAGCTGCGACTCGCTGGCCAGCCGCCGCCAGAACGCGGCCATGTCGCCGCGAATGTCGTCCAGCGTCAGCCCGACCACCTGCTTCTCCAGCGCCCGGACCGCCGCCAGCACGACCTCGTTCCCCCGCCCCAGCGTGAACGTCATCCCGTGCCCCCGCAGCCCGCCGTCCGTCTCCAGCACGACATAAGCTGCAGAGTAGTCGGGGTCCGTGTGCACCGCGTCGGAGCCGGCAAGGGTGCGCGAAGTCCGCGCCCGGACATCGTGCGTGGTAATCGAAGTGATAGTGACCATGTCAGCCTTCAGCGAGTCAGCGGGGGTTAAGTGTTCGGCGGCAGTGTGACAGGTTCGCTGCTAGCCGCCTCCGCCGGCCGTCACGCCAGCACCTGGTCTGCGTGAGCTTCGCGTTGGCCGTGACCGCATGGATCCAGGTGCACGATCACGGTGCGCAGCTTCGGTACCTCCGCCATCATGGCGTGCTCGATGGCATCAGCGATCTCATGGCCCTGCGCCACCGAAAGATCACGATCAACGGTCACCCGGACCTCCGCGTGCATAGCGTGTCCTATCCATCGTGGCCGTACCACGGAGACGGCCACGACCCCATCCACCGTGCGTGCCGCGGCCTCCGCCGCGGAGAGGATCTCCGGATCCACGGCATCCATTAACCGATGCCACATCTGCACCGTCGCATCCTTCAGTACGAACAGAATCGCAACGGTGATGACAAGGCCGATCAGGGGATCTGCCTGCCCGAACCCCAACCACGCCGCGGCCGCGCTGATGATGACCGCGAGAGACGTGAAGCCGTCGGTACGCGCATGGTAGCCATCGGCCACCAGCGCCGCGCTCCCGATCCGCCTCCCGACGCGGATCCGGTACTGGGCGACGCCTTCGTTTCCCAGGAAGCCAACGAAACCTGCCAGGGCGACCCAGCCGGCATTGTCCATCGTCCGCGGATCAACGAGCCGGCGGACTGACTCATACCCCGCGAATCCGGCGGAGGCCGCGATCATCAACACAACAAAGACTCCAGCCAGATCCTCTGCTCGCCCGTAACCGTACGCATAGCGCCGCGTCGACGCCCGCACGCCAAGCACGAAGGCCAGCCAGAGCGGCACGGCCGTGATGGCATCTCCAAAGTTGTGGATCGTGTCCGCGAGCAACGCCACGGAACCGCTCATCGCGACGACGACTAGCTGGAACGCCGCTGTCGCGCCAAGGCCGGCAAGCGAGATCTTCACGGCGCGGACGCCGTCCTTCGAATCGATCAGGACACGGTCGATCGAGTCCGCATGGTCATGGCTGTGAGGTCGCAAGATGTTCGCGGCCCGCCCACCGATCCCGTGGCTGTGCTCATGGCCGTGTGGCTCGTCGTGCCCGCTCATCGCGCTGCTCCACGCCACATGAGCCGCGCCATCCGCCGGACGAGCTGCTCATCCGTCGTCCCTTCATGAACCCCGATCCGCTCGAAAATCGCGAGACTGGCCATGGAGGTGATGACCGTGATCGCGAGGATATCCGCTGAGCCGGCTGAGAGGGCGCCCGATTGCTCGAGACCGCTGAGCCACGTACGCAGGCCCTCGACCAACTGGCCCAGGGGCGCCTCGGGATACCGCTCGGTGAAGCTCTCATAGTCGAAGTCCGGGTGAGAGACGAGGGGCAGCAGCACCGGCGTGATCTCCCGGAAGTACGCCAGCACGCGGACGACGATCTCCTCCAGCCGCCCCGACGGTTCCTCCGAGCGTGTTCGCGAGATGAGGATCGCGTGGAGATCTGGAGCCGCGGGTACCATCGCGGCGAAGAACAGCTCCGGCTTCGTCCGAAAGCGCTGAAAGAGGACAGTCTCGGAGACCCCGGCCTGCTGTGCGATGGCACGGGTCGATGCCCCGAATCCCTCCCGGATGAACACATCCCGCGCGATCGCCAGGATCTCCGAATCGTCGAGTCGTTTTCGTCGGCCCATAATCGTGCCTTATCGTCCCCGGCCTCAGGCACGTTTGGCAAGAAACAGCGCGGTCGTACGGGCCGTGCCCTCTCGCTCGAGCGTAAACCCTGCCTCCTGCAGGGCGCCCCGCCAGAAGCTCCTCCCCTTCATCCGGCCAATCATCATTGGCCCGAAGGCGATCGTCAACCACACATTGGGCACAATCACCAGCAGCAAGAACTGGCCGCCCGGCACGAGCACTCGCTGAACCTCGCGTAGCGTTTTTCGGACGTCGTCCGGTTCCAGGTGATCGATGGCGGCCGAGCTGGCAGCGGCCTCGAACGAGGCGGCCGGAAAGGGCATGTCGCGCATGTCCCCGCTCTGGATGGTCGCGCGGTCCGCGATGCCCGCAAGGCGAAGGTTCTGTTCTGTGTTCGAGGCGCCGTGCTCACGGATGTACGGTGCGCTGAAGTTGTCGAGTCCGACGACAGTGGCCAGAGGGCGTGAACGGGCGATCGAGATGCACAGCCGTCCCGAACCACAGCCAACGTCCAGTACTCTCCCCTTGCCGCTCGCCAGGAACTCTTTCACGGGAAGCGCCGGAATCTGGTTCATGCGCACGCCGAACCGCATGACCAGGAACCCGGCGAACGCCCACGACGCTATGAGCGCGGGGGGTAGCCAGAGCCACCACGGCGCCCCAAGGGCCGCGGCGACCCCCGCTCCGGCGGCGAAGAGACTCGTCGGGATAAGGTGACCGTACGTCCAAATCCAGTGGTAGCCGAGGTCAGGTGAGGAGTTGGCCTTGTTGTGGTGGGTCATAGTTTGCCTCTAAAATAAGCGTGTGCTTGCTTATATTTAGCGGGTTCGCAGCCACGGCGCAAGGCCCCGGTCACTTTCAGGAGATCGCTGATGATGACGAAGGTCCGTGACGACTACATCCTCCTGGACCAGATCCGCTTCCACTTTCGGGACTGGGGAGAGCACGACGCCCCGCCGATTGTCCTCCTGCACGGCGGGACAGGCCATGCGCGAGCGTGGGACTCGCTCGCGCGTGCTATGTCCTCCGATTACCGCGTGCTGGCATTCGACCAGCGCGGCCACGGCGAATCCGGGTGGGCCACCGCCTACTCCACGGCGGCGATGGCGGCCGACCTCGCTGCGTTCGTAACGGCGCTCGGCCTGCGTTCGTTCGACCTGCTCGGCCATTCCATGGGTGGCATGAACGCCATCGTGTACGCCGCGCAACTTCCACCCGCCCTCCGGCGGCTCGTCATCGTCGACATCGGCCCGGACTTTGCGGGGCAGGGCGTGAACCAGCCCCTGCCGCCTGCTCGGCCGCACGAAACGTTCGCCTCGCCCGAGGAGGCGCTGTCCCGTGCGCGCGCTGCGAATCCCCGAGCTGACGGATCGGCGCTTGAACATCGAACTCGTGCCAACTTGATGCTTACCGAGAGCGGGCGCTGGACCTGGCGTCATGACCCGGAGATAGCCCGGACCCGCCCACCGGGCGCCAGCGACGAGGTGTGGGAGATGTGGCGTCGGATCGCGGCGCCGGCCCTTCTCGTTCGTGGCGGGGAGAGTCGCATCCTCTCCGCCGAAGCGGCAGCGAGGATGGTTCGTGAACACCAGGATTGCCGGTTGGTGGAGGTGCCTGGAGCGGGACACTCGGTGCCCCTCGACGCGCCCGAAGCGTTCCTCGCGGCCGTGCGGACGTTCTTGTAAGAGAGGAGTAGCCCTTGTGGACACCGAAACCTTCGAGCGTCTTGGACTGAACCGCAAGCTGCCGAACTCGGTCATCGTCAATGGCAAATCGGCGATGGACATCCTCGGGCAGCTCTCGCACCCGGGCGACGCCGCTTACCACCCATGTCCGGAAGCCTCTCCCGCCCCCGGCATTCCGCGCGGAGCGCTGCGACGATTGGCGAACTGGCGCGGTTCCCGGGTGTATCCGGGGACGGAGAGAGACATTTCTATCTACGTCCCCGCCCAACTCCCCGAGCCAGGCCGTCCGCCAAATCTGTTGGTCTGCAACGACGGCGCCTACTACCTCGATGCGGCCGGACAGGTGCGCGCCACGCAGGTTCTCGATTCGCTGATCCATCAGGGAGCGATCCCGGCCACGGTCGGCATCTTCATCCAGCCCGGAAGCGTGCCGCTATCTGCGCGAGTTCCCGGGGCCACAGACCATGATCCCGACGACCAGCGCAGCTATGAATACGATCGGCTGACGGATGACTATGCGCGTTTCGTCGCAGGCGAGATCTTCCCGCTCGTGCGCGAGCAGCTTGAGTTTGATCTGCCGGTCGCGCCCGAACGGATCGCCATCTGCGGTGTGAGCAGTGGCGGGCTTGCGGCCTTCAACGCAGCGTGGCACATGCCAGAGACCTTTGGTTGCGTGATCAGCCATTGCGGCTCCTTCACCAACATCCACGGCGGACACAACTATCCGTACCTGGTCCGCATGACGGATCGAAAGCCGATCCGCGTCTGGATGCAGAGCGGCGAGCATGACGCAAATGCGCCATGGGGAAACTGGTCGCTGGCGAACCAGACGATGGCCGATGCGCTCCGGTATGCGGGCTACGATGTGGAGTTCGCCTTCGGTACTGGCGGCCACAACTTGCGCCATGGCGGAGCGTTGTTTGCCGACGCCCTCAGGTGGCTCTGGGGCCAGGGCGCCGCGGAGACCCGTTAGATGATCACGCCCGGCGCTGGCACAATTTCGCGAATATGATCCGGCACGCTTGGAGATCGCCGTTAGGCAGACATACCCTGCCCGTAAGACACAATATCGCCGTCCCGGCGGTGCGAAAATGGCAGAGAGCTGGCGCTCCACTTACGGAAACGGACTGTTTTACGAAACAAATTGCCTTCGGGCTTGCGCAAATCGTAGTGCTTCGCATCCACCTCCGCGCGTGACCGTACAGGTTGGCCGGCGGGAGCCTCGGGGAATGCTATGGCACGCGCGAGCGGCGGGCCGCCAGGGCCACGAGGGCGCCAACCATCGCGAGGGTGGCGGCGAGCGCGAGGAGCGCGCCAGTGAGGCGTGGCCGGCCGTCGGCCGGTCGGTTCGCGTAACCGGCCGAAGGCAGCGCGGCGACCTGCGGCCCAAGCGCACCCGTCGGGTCGATCGCGTTCGCCGGATCGAGTGCGGACCCAGGCGCGGCCGCGGGCGCCTCGGACTGCGGTCCCGCGGCGGGCAGAGACGGCGACGCGGGCGCCGGTTGTGGAGGAGCGTCGGGAGTGAGGTCGATCTCGAACGGGCCGTCGAAGGCGCCACCGCCGGCGGCGGGTGGGGTGGCCGTGGTCGTCGCGGCAGCCGTGCTTGTGGGAACGGGCGTGTTGGTGGCGGCGGTGGTGCTGGTGGCGGCCGGCGTGTTCGTCGCCGTGTTCGCCGGCGTGCTGGTCGCGGTATCGGCGGGCGTGCTCGTGGCAGTGGGCGTATCGGCGGGCGTATCGGTGGGTGTCGAGCTGGCGCCAGGCTCGAAGTCGCCGAAGCCGCCCTCGGGCGTGTCCGTCGGAGCCGGCGTGGGCGTGTCGCCGGGTGCGCTGACCGCGGTCTCGCCGCGTGGCGCGCGGCCGGTGGACGAGACGACGGCGACGGCGAGGAGGGCAAGGACCACGAACGAACCGATGCCGAGTAGCGCGCGCATGTCCTGTTACCCTCCGTCGCTGTGCTGTGTGATGTTCGGGCGAGTGCGAAGGCGACAGGTGGGGGCGATCCCCCTTACAATCTGTGATACGAATCTGGCGGGTCAACGAATGCGCGCGCTGTGACGAAGAAGGGGCACGCGCGGAAGGAGTGACCGATGGCACGACACGACGTCCGCTTCACGATCCCGGAGCGCACGCTGGGCAACAGCGACATCGAGTTCACGGTGTACAGCGACGACGTGCGGCTGGGGGTGCTGAAGGTGAGCAAGGGTGCGCTGGTATGGCGCAGCGCGAACAAGAAGCGCGGTCACGTCGTCGCGTGGGACCTCTTCGAGCGGCTGGCGCGCGAGCACGGCCGCCGCGAGCCGCTGAGGAGCGCTTCGCTATAATCACGGTGACATGCCCCGGGCGGGGGTAGCTCAATTGGCAGAGCGCTAGCCTTCCAAGCTGGATGTTGAGGGTTCGAGCCCCTTCCCCCGCTCCAAAGTCACCCCCATCTGGAGCTACTCGGTGGCGTGGCCGAGCGAGTCGTCGGGTGTCATCGACTCCAGGTCCCGGCGCACGGCCTGCATGAAGCGGCCGATCTGGTCGCCGTCGAGGGCGCGGTGATCGAAGCTGACGCAGAGATTGACGACGGACCTGATCGCGATGGCGTCGTCGCCCCTCACGCGGACTTCGCGGCGGACGGCCTCAAGGGTGATGATGGCGGTCTGGCCGGGCGGCACGATCGGCTGTGAGATGATCGAGCCAAAGGAGCCCGTGTTGTCGACGGTGATCGCGCAGCCGCGCATCTCGTCGACCGTCAGCCTTCGCGCGCGGGCGCGCTCGGCGAGGCGCGCCGCCTCCTTCGCGAGCCCCGCGATTGAGAGGTCGCCCGCGTCTCGCAGCACCGGCACGACGAGCCCCGCTTCTGTGGCTACGGCAACCCCAAGGTGGATGCCATGCTGCCGGCGCAGGCCGTCGTCGGTGAAGATCACGTTGACCTGCGGGTGCTCCTTCAAGCCGGCGACGACGGCGCGAAGCATGAACGGCAGGTAGGTCAGATCCGTGCCCTCGGACCGGCGAAACTCTTCCTTCAGTCGCGATCGTAGCGCGACGAGCCCGGTAACGTCGGCCTCCACGACCATCCAGGCGGCGGGGATCGATCGCTGCGACTCAAGCATGCGGGCCGCGATAGTGCGGCGCGTCGGGGTCAGCGGCACCACGTCGTCGCCTGATCGGGGCGTGGCAGTGGGCGGCCGAGGCGCCGGTGCGCCGGCATCACGCGACGGTGCGCCGACGACGCCCGCTCCCTCCGGGGGTGGCGCACTGTGCAGGACGGGATTCCGTATGTACGCCAGCACGTCCTGCCGGGTCACGCGGCCCTCGATGCCGGTGCCACGGACGAGAGCGAGGTCTATGTCGTGTTGTTCGGCCAGCTTGAGCACGACCGGCGAGTAGCGCCGCGTCCTGCGTGCTTCGGTGGGTTGTATGGTGCGCGCGGCCCGAGGGCCTGCTACGGCAACCGTGCGCCCCTGTGGGGATGCCGACGAAGTCCTTGCAGCGCCAGCGGCTCCGGCGTCGAACTCGGCGAGGGGCGTGCCGATGGGAACCGTCTCGCCCTCTTGCACGAGGATCCGCGAGAGGGTGCCTGCGTAAGGGCTGGGGATCTCGACTACGGCCTTGTCCGTCTCGATCTCGACGACGGGCTCGTCGGCGGCGACGGAATCGCCCTCGTGCTTGAGCCATTGTGTGACGGTGCCCTCGGCCACACCTTCGCCCACGTTCGGCATCACCAGTTGTTGCATGCTGATTGTTCCTCAGTACGCGGCGAGATCGCGCATCGCCGCGGCGATGGTTTCCTTCGAGGGGAGGCAGAAGTCCTCCTGCGCGCCGTTGAAGGGCATGGCGGGGATGTCGGGCGCTGCGAGGCGCCGTACCGGCGCATCCAGATCGTCGAAGGCGTGCTCGGCGATGATGGCCGCGATCTCGGCGCCGATGCCGCCGGTCAGGTTGGCCTCGTGGACGATCAGCACCTTGCCCGTACGCCTCGCTGCTTCGAGGATAGCCTCGCGGTCGAGCGGCGCCAGTGTCCGGAGGTCGAGAATCGTGCTCTCGATGCCTGCACTCGCGAGTTCTTCGGCGGCCTGGAGGCACTCATGCACCATGAAGCCGTACGAGATCACGGTGAGGTCGCCCCCCTCACGGCGGAGCTGAGCGGGGCCGATGGGCACGAGGAAGTCGTCGTCGGGCAGGTCTTCCTTCAAGACGCGGTAAGCCTTCTTGTGCTCGAAGTACACGACCGGGTCCGGATCCCGGATCGCTGCCTTGAGCATCCCCTTTGCATCGTGCGGCGTCGACGGCGCAACGATCTTGAGGCCGGGCACGTGGGCCAGCAGCGCCTCAATCGACTGCGAGTGGTACATCCCGCCGCGGATACCGGCCCCGTAGGGTGCGCGCACGACGATCGGGCAGCCCCAGCCGTTGTTCGAACGATAGCGCCACTTCGCCGCCTCGGAGATGATCTGGTTGAACGCGGGAAATGCGAAGTCGGCGAACTGGATCTCAGCCACCGGCACGCAACCGTTCTGTGCCATGCCGATGGCCAGACCGACGATGCTCGACTCGGCGAGCGGCGTATCCAGCACGCGCTCCCGGCCGAACCTGGCGAGCATCCCGTCGGTCGCGCGGAACACGCCGCCCTCCTGGATGTCCTCGCCCAGTACCACCATCGTCGGCTGTCGCTCCATCTCCTCCCACATAGCGTCGTGAATGGCGTCGAGATAGGTCTTCGTGCTCATCCTATCCCCTGTCGCTTTCGGCGCTTGATCCGGGGGAGGTTGCCGCCTCGCCTTCGAAGTACACGTAGCGAGCGACCGTGGCGGGATCGCAGTCGGGCGCCGCTTCCGCTTCGGCAACGGCCTCTGCGATCTCGCGCTTCACGGTGTCTCGCAGGGCGCGGTCGTCTTCGTCCGTCAGGGCGTTCTCTGTCCGCAGTCGCGTCCGGATGCGATCGATCGGGTCTCGCTTTGCCCACTCCTCAACCTCCTCCCGCGGACGATACCTGCGGTCGTCGTCGGAGGACGTGTGGGGGGAGAAGCGATATGTCTTCGCCTCGATGAGCACGGGCCCGCGGCCGCGACGGCACTCGCCCACGCCCCAGCTCAGCGTCTGATGGGCGGCGATCAGGTCGTTGCCATCGACCGTCTGTCCGACCATCCCGTAGCCCTTCGCCCGGTCGGCGACATGCTTCACTGCCATCTGCTTCTCGCTGGACTCGGAGATCGCGTAGCCGTTGTTCTCGCAGAGGAAGACCACTGGCAGACTGTGGATTGCGGCAAAGTTCACCGCCTCGTGGAAGTCACCCTCGCTGGTGGCCCCCTCGCCGAACGAAACGAGCGTGACTTCGTCGAGGCCGCGCAGTTTCGAGGCGTAGGCGATGCCGGCGGCATGGGGCAGGTTCGCGGCGATGACGCTCGATCGGGTGACCACGCGCATCTCCGGCCACGACCAGTGGCACGGCATCTGGCGGCCGCCGGAGTTCGGGTCGTCCGCCTTGGCGAAGAGGCCCAGCAGGATATCCCGCGGCTTCATGCCCAGGCCGATCATCAGCGCAACATCGCGGTAGTAGGGGAGGATCCAGTCCACGCCTGCACGTACGGCATAGGCTGCCGCGACTTGCACCGCCTCGTGGCCCTGGCCCGTGATAGCGAAGGCGGCGCGGCCCTGGCGGTTGAGCGTGAACATGCGGTCGCTGAGTTCGCGGGCGACCAGCATGTCGCGATACATCCGGAGCCGCTGGTCGTCCTCGACCGGCGCGTCCGTCCCCTTCGCCTGGATGGCCACGTGGCCCTCCTCACACGATCGCGGCATCCCTCTTCTTCTACAGGGTATCGGCTGCAGGTGAGCGGTTCGCAGCTACCGGGCCGCAAACTGACCCTGCGGGCTGTCCAGACTAGAATGGTGGGGGGCTGCTTCCAGGGCCATGAGACCTTTGAGGGTTCGACCGATTTCTCCCGCTCCATTTCCCGGGCCGGCGAACTCGGCGCTCGGGAGTCTGGCTGGATGCGTGCTCACGATGAGAGGCCGAACGCCCCATGCCACGGAGACCGAGGCTCACCAAGGGGATGACCGAGACGGAGTTTGAGCACGGCTACTGGTACGCCGCTGAACTGAAGGCGTTCGCCAGGAAAGTCGGCGTTCCTTCGGCAGGCAGGATGCGTAAGGACGAGCTGGAGGCGGCGATGCGACGCTTCTTTCGCACCGGTGAGACAGCGAGCGTCGTCACGCGAGGGTTCGTGAAGTCCGGTGCGCGAGATGTGGACAAAGGTCTGCGCCTGGATCTGGCCGTCGTGAACTACACCAGCAGCAAGGAGACCAAGGACTTCATCGAGAGGGAGGCCGCCAGGCTGGAGCCGGGATTCAGGCGTGTCGCCGGTACGCGATACCTGCTCAACCGCTGGCGTGAGGAGCAGGTGCGCGCCGGGCGGCGTATCACCTACGGCGATCTCGTGAAGCAGGCTATCCTGCTCAACAAGACCAAGCGGGGCCCGCTGCGCGTCGTGCACGGCCGCTACATCAACTTCATCTCCGACTTCATGGCCGCGAACAAGGGATCACCGATGGCGGAGGCCGTGAAGGCGTGGCACGAGGTCAAGTCGATGAACACGACGAAGACCTACGAAGCCTGGGCCAGGCCGCGCGGGCGTCGAGCATCATCACCGTAGAAAGGGAATCTCCTATGCCCGCGTTTCTCGTACACGGGGTGCCGGATACGGCCATGCTCTGGGACGACGTCCGGGGGGTGCTGCAGCGCAAGGACGTGGTCGCGCAGTCGATGCCGGGGTTCGGGACGCCTATCCCGAACGGCTTCGATGCTACGAAAGAGGCGTACCTGGCGTGGCTCATCGACGAGGTCGAGAAGGTTGGCGAGCCGGTGGACATCGTCGGCCACGACTGGGGGTCGTTGCTGGTGCAGCGGCTGGTATCGGTGCGGCCGGACCTGGTGCGGACGTGGGCGGCGGGCGGGGCGCCGCTGGACCCGGAGTACGTGTGGCACGACACGGCGAAGGTCTGGCAGACGCCCGGCGCGGGCGAGCAGCTCATGCAGGCATTCACACCGGATGCGATGACGGGCGCGTTGTCCTCGCAGGGGCTCGATCCGGAGTACGCGCGGGCCGTCTCGGAGAAGATCGACGACGCGATGAAGACGTGCATCCTGGCGCTGTACCGGTCGGCAGTCCACATCGGCGCGGAGTGGCCGCCGCTGTCGGCGCCCTGCCCTCCGGGACTGGTGATCTGGGGCGCCGACGATCCGTACTGCGCGGTCGACTTCGGGTGGCGTCTCGCGGAGCGCACGGGCGCGAAGTGCGTGGCGTTGGAGGGCTGCGGGCACTGGTGGCCTCACCAGCGGTCGGCGGAAGTGGCGGCGCTGCTGAACGAGCACTGGGCTAGGTAGAGGGAGCGCGTCGATGGACGAGGCGATGCTCGCGCGGGCGGACGCGAACTACTACGCGGCATGGCCGGCGATCGTGGCGACGATGCCGGCGGGTGAGACACGCGAGCGCGGGGGCGTGCTGATCACGTGCTCGGGGCTGCCGGCGACGGTGTTCAACATCGCCTTCGTCACGCGGACGCTGGCAGACCCGGACGCTGCGCTGCGTGACGCGACGGCGTTCTTTGACGAGCGCAAGCTCCCGTTCGTGGTGCGCGTGCGCGTGGGGATCGCCCCCGCCGTGGACGCTGCGGCGGAGCGCGCGGGCCTGGTGTCGGGTGGCCTCATGCCGAGCATGATCCTGTCGCCGATGCGCGAGGCACCGGCGCCGCCGGCCGGACTCGAGATCCGGGCGGCCGCGGACGCGCCCGGCATCCGCGACCACGCCGCCGTGGTGGCCGACGCCTTCGGCTTCCCGGTACAGGTCGCGCAGCAGGTGCTGACAGAGCGGCTGCTGCGCATCCCCGACGCGGAGTTCTACGTCGGATACATCGACGGCCGGCCCGTCGCATCGTCGGCGATGGTACCGGCGCACCGGTCGGCAGGCGTGTACAACGTTGGCTGCGTGGAGACGGAGCGGCGCAAGGGGTACGGCGAGGCGATGACGTGGCACGCTGTGCGCCGTGGCGTGTCTATGGGGTGCATCATGTCGAGCCTGCAGGCGTCGGAGATGGGTGCGCCTGTCTACGCGCGCATGGGCTACGCGACGCCCGCGCACTACAAGACGTTCCACCGTCCCGGGGTCTGAGTCAGCCCGCAGGCTTTGCCGCTGCTGAAATGTCCAAAGCGAGAGGAGCGCGCTCGATGCCGAGACGGAACATGAATGAGGACGATCCGCTGGAAGATTTCTCAGCTCGGGAGATCGCGTTCGACGGATCAACGAAGGTCGTTCACGTCGCCGGGGATGGGCCGGCGGTGATCGTGATGGCGGAGATGCCCGGGATCAGTCCGCACGTCGCCCGCTTCGCTCGCTGGGTCCGGGACGCTGGCTTCACGGTGTACATGCCTTCGTTGTTCGGCCGCGACGGTGCGGTCCCGAACCTGGAGGAGGGCGCGGAGGTCTTTCGGAAGGCGTGCGTCAGTGCGGAGTTCCGCGCCTTCGCCGCCAACCAATCCAGCCCGGTGATCCTGTGGTTGCGGGCGCTTGCGAGGTTGGCGCATGGAGAGTGCGGTGGTCCCGGCGTCGGCGCCATCGGTATGTGCTTCACGGGCAACTTCGCCCTGACGATGATGCTTGAGCCAGCCATGCTAGCGCCAGTGATGTCGCAGCCGTCTTTGCCGCTCAACGATCCGGCCGGCATGCACATCGCTCCCGACGAACTCATCGCTGTGCGCGAACGCATGGAGCGGGACGACCTGACGGTCATGGCGTACCGCTTCGAGGGCGATCAGTTCTGCCGGGCGCAGCGGTTCGCCGCTTATGCCGAAGCTCTGGGCAACCGGTTCGTCGCACGCGTATTGCCCGACAGCGCCGCCAACCGTGATCTCCCGCCCTTCTTCAAGAACGCGGTGCCAACCCCACACAGCGTTGTGACCGCCCACCTCGTCGACGAGGCAGGTCAACCGACAGTCGCCGCGCGCGACGAGATTCTGTCGTTCTTTGCCCGTCGACTTTCCCGGCTACCGGGCTGATCGAGCTGGTGTGGCACCGAACCAGGTCAGCGAGATAGGAAGAGAGGATCGCGCCGGTTGAGGCTTTTCAAGGCTTAGCGGCGGCCGGCGAACGCTGGCCGCCGGCGGCGTGAGCCGAATCCGCCCGAACGCACCCGCGACGGCGTGGCCGTTCTCGGCGCCGTGGCCTTGATCTCCGAACCGTCGGGCGCGAGCCGTTGCATCGTCTTGCCGAGGCCGCGCTCGATCTCGCGCCACTTCGGCAGGTCGGCGGGGCCAATCAGCGTGATCGCCTTGCCGCTGCGGCCCATGCGGCCTGTGCGACCCACGCGGTGCGTGAACAGCTCCGCCGTCTCCGGCAACTCGAAGTTGATGACACGCGTGATGTGCAGGACATCCAGGCCTCGGGCTGCGACGTTCGTCGCCAGCAGGATCGGCGTCTTGCCGGCGCGGAACTTGTTGAGGACGCGTTCGCGCTGTCCCTGGCTCAGGTTGCCCTGCAGCACGTCGACCTGGTAGCCCATGCGCTCGAGCTTCACGCCCAGGTTGCGGACGCCGTGCTTCGTGCGACCGAACACGAGGGTCGTGCCTTCGGCAGGCTCGTCGAGCAGTTTTAGCAGCAGGCCCATCTTCTCGTCGCCGAAGCACTCGTACACGACGTGCTCGATGTCCGGCTCGTACTCTTCCTCGTCATCGACGGCGCGGATGACGGCCGGGTTGCGCAGGTGCTTGTCCATCACCTTCATCACCCACTCGGGCGTCGTGGCGGAGAAGAGCGCGGTCTGCCGCTCCTTGTTCGTCTGGGCGAGGATGCGCTCGACGTCTGGCGCGAACCCGCGGTCCAGCATCTGGTCGGCCTCGTCGAGGACGAGGTAGGTGACGCCGTCGACGCGCATCGTGCCCTGGTTCAGGTGGTCCAGGACGCGGCCGGGCGTGCCGACGACGATCTGTGCGCCGGCGTAGATGGCGTCTTTCTGGGGGCCATAGGCGCGGCCACCGTAGATGAGCGTGGTCTTGATCTTCGCCGGCCGGGCCAGCTTCTCGAGCACGTCGCCGACCTGTATGGCCAGCTCCCGCGTCGGGGTGAGGACGAGCGCCTGGACCCACTTGTTCTCGGGGATGATGCTCTCGATGAGGGGAAGGCCGAAGGCGAGGGTCTTGCCGGAACCCGTGTGGGCCTGGCCGATGACGTCTCGGCCTTCAAGCAGGGCGGGGATGGAGTTCGCCTGGATATCGGTAGGTTCGACGATATCCATGGCCTCGAGCGTCTTGAGGCTCGAGGGCCGGATCTTAAATTCGCTGAAGGTGGTCAACTGTTCTCCTTCTCTGAACGAGGACTCCCGACACCCTCGCTTGTTGAGGGGCTCGACGAAGCCTCGCCGAGATAGGAGCTGGGGCGAAAACGGCCGTTGCGACAAAGCCTTGATGGGGCGGTGCAGTGCGACAGGCGTACGCCAGGTTGTATATCGATGCTTCAGTGTACGGACTGGGACCCCCGCGCGGCAAATCGGGGGTTTCCCGAGCATCGGGCGGAGGCATCTCGCAGTTCCCAGAGGCTTCGCGGCTGCGGGCGGGTTCAAACGGGAGGTGCGGGCTATACTCGGTCGCTATGAACTACGAGACCATCGATTACGCGACCGGCGGCGCAATCGCGCGCATCACACTGAACCGTCCGGAACGGTTGAATGCCATCAATACGCAGCTCGTGGCCGACCTGCGCGCGGCTGTGATCGCCGCGAACGACGACCACATGGTGCGGGTGCTGGTGCTGAGCGGCGCCGGGCGAGCGTTCTGCGCGGGCTACGACCTGGACTGGGGTACGAAGGGCGAGGACGCAACGCAGCGGGCGATGGGCGGCATGTGGGACCCCGTGCGGGATTACGTGGGCATGTCGCGGAACGTGCGCGTGTACATGTCGTTGTGGGAGAGCCCGAAGCCGGTGATTGCGCAAGTGCACGGGTGGTGTGTGGGCGGGGGGACGGACCTCGCGCTGTGCAGCGACCTGATCTTCATGGCGGAGGACGCGCAGATCGGTTATCCGCCGGCGCGCGTATGGGGTGAGCCTACGACGATGATGTGGGTGTACCGGCTGGGGCTCGAGCACGCGAAGCGGCTGATGCTGACGGGCGAGTCGTTGACGGGCGTGGAGGCCCAGCGGGTGGGGCTTGCGTCGAAGGCCGTGCCGGCGTCGCAGCTCGCCGATGAGGTGGAGGCGATGGCGCGGAAGCTCGCGACGATCCCGCTGAATCAGCTCGTTATGAGCAAGCTGCTGGTGAACCAGGCGTACGAGAACATGGGGCTGCGGACGACGCAGATGCTGGGCACGGTGTTCGACGGCATCGCCCGCCACACGCCCGAGGGCATCGCCTGGCGGGACATGGCGATGAAGGAGGGGTTCCGGGAGGCGGTGCGGAGGCGGGATGCGCCGTTCAGGGACTACGGCGAGCGCCCGAAGGGGTAGGGGACAGGGGACAGGGGACAGGGGACAGGGGACACCATCATCATCGCTTCGCCGGGAGGCGTCGAACCCGGACCGGCCCGAGTGCGTGCGCGGCGCGTTCGAGACGGGCGTGCGCGCGGCAGGCGCGGTGGTCGCGGGACCGCAGGCGCTACATCTCGATGATCGGGCGTATCTCGATCGACCCGAAGCGGGCGGCCGGGATCTGCGAGGCGTACTGCATCGCCTCGTCGGGTCCTTGCAGTCGAGTATGTAGTAGCCGCGGAGCTGCTCCTTCGTTTCGGCGAAGGGGCCGTCGGTGACGACCGGCTGGCCGTCGCGCATCCGGACCGTGGTCGAGGTAGCAGTCGGCTGCAGCGGGTCGCCAGAGAGGAACACGCCGCTCTCGCGGACCGTGGCTGAGAACTCGCCATACTCGGCAAAGATCTCGGGATCCGCGCCCTTGGCGTTCGATTCGTCATCGTAAATCAAGAACATGTAGCGCATGCCGCCGCGTCCTTCCTCCCTTGTTGGTGGCCGATGTCATTGAACGTATGGTTGTTGACACCCGTCCCGGGGGACGACGCACGACCGACGGCGAGATCGACACGGGCGCGTCGATTGTTCGACTACGTCCAGGGAGGCGGGTCAACGACCATGCGTTTCGCGGCGAGGTCGATGGACACGACCACGTCGGCGGTTGCGGGGAGGAGGGTGTCCTTACCGTCCGCCGTCCGCACCCGATAGACGTCGGTCGCGCCCGTCTCGATGACCTCGGCGACGACGCCGAGTTCGTCCCCGGCGCGGTCGACGGCTGTGAGGCCCACGAGCTGGAAGCGGTAGTACTCGCCCTCCTCGAGTTCGGGCAGGTCCGTTTCGGGCACCTGGAGCAGCGCGTGGCGGAACTTCTCGACGGACGTGCGGTCGTGGAAACCTTTCAGCATGAGATAGACGTAGCCCTGGGCCTCGCGCACGGCGGCGATGGTGACCGGCTGCGTGCCCGCCCACAGCTTCGCCTTGGCAAGGAAGCGGTCGGGGTTGTCGGTGAGGGACAGCACCTTGAGTTCGCCCTTCAGGCCGAAGGGGGCCTGCACGCGGCCGACGGCCACGAAGCCTTCGTCTGGTTCGCGCTGCGGTTTCGGGGCGGGTTCCTGCGCGGATACTGATCGTGGCGGTCGACGCTTTACGGATGACGGCGGGGGCGGGGGCCGTTTCGTGCCTGATTCGCGAAGAGGGGCCTCCGCATGGGCTGCCCGACGTGTCTCTGCGCCACGGGCTGCGGCCAGGCGCTCCTCACGCGTCAGGAGGCGCGGCTCCTTCTTCGGCTTCGTGGGAGTCTGGGGCGGCCTGCTCGGTCCGGGAGCCGTCGATCGCACGGCGGGGGCGGCCTGCGCCTTCCGGCGGCGGGTCTTGACGCGCGTTGCAAACGACGAGCGCCCCGTCGGGGGCGCTTCACCCTTGTTGCCACCGGGTACCGATAACTCCGGCCCCTTCTTGGAGCCGCCTCTGCGAATCATCGTGTCACGCCTACTCGCCGATCTCCAGCGAGGCGTACTCGCGGTGGCGGACGGCGCTCACCTTTAGCAGCGCGCGCATGGCCTGGGCGATGCGGCCGTTGCGGCCGATGACCCGCCCGTAGTCGTCGGGGCCAACCTCCAGCCGGATGACGATGCGGCCCCGCTGTTTGTCCTCGGTGACCTTTACGTCGTCCGGGGAATCGACCAGGTTCTTGGCGATGTACTCGATCAGTTCGCGCATTGGGCCTCCGGGACGACAAAGCAAACGGCAAACGGCTGACAGCAAACGCCTAGGAGCAAAGAGCGCTACGGCTACTCCGCTGACGCTTCGGCCGCGGGAGCCTCGGCTGCGGGTGCTGCGGCCGGGGGTGCGGCGGCTGCCGTTGGCGCTGGAGCCGGAGCAGCCTCGGCCTTCGGCTCGTCAGTCACCTTCCTGGGTCGCTGCGGCGTGACGGGCGCCTCGACGATGCCCCTGCTGGCGAGGATGCGCTCGGCGCGCTCCGAGGGGATGGCGCCCTTGGCGAGCCACTCCTTCGTCCGCTCCTCGTTGATGACGATGGTCGCGGGTTCAGTCAGCGGGTTGTAGGTCCCCAGGGTCTCGATGAACGCACCATCACGCGGGGCGCGCGAGTCGGCCACGACGAGGCGGTAGTTGGGCTGCTTCTTCTTGCCGACGCGACGCAAACGGATTCGTACAGGCACTGGTTATCGTCCTCCAAAGATGCTGGTGAATATCGAGCGGTTGGTGGCGAACTGCTGCATGATCTTCTTCGCCTCCTTCCACTGGTTGAGCAACTGGTTCACTTCCTGCGGCGTGGTGCCGCTCCCGCGGGCGATCCGCTTGCGGCGGCTGCCGTTGATGATCTCCGGGCGTTTTCGCTCCTCCGGTGTCATAGAGTATACGACGGCCTCGGCTTTGTTCCAGAAGCTCTCGTCGAAGCTCTCAACCTTCATCTGGCGCTTGATCTGGCCCATGCCGGGGAGCATGTCAAGAAGCTGGTTCATCGGGCCCATCTTCTTGATGCGCTGGAACTGGGTGATAAAGTCCTCCAGATCCAACTGTTTGGCCTTCATCTTCTTCTCGAGCGACTCAACGTCCTGCTCCGAGATGGTGTCTTTGGCCTTCTCGATAAGGCCCACGACGTCGCCCATCCCGAGAATGCGCGAGGCGAAGCGGTCGGGGAAGAACGCCTCGAGGGCGTCCGACTTCTCGCCGGTGCCGATGAACTTCACGGGAAGTCCGGTGACGGCACGGATCGAGAGCACAGCCCCGCCGCGCGCGTCGCCGTCCATCTTGGAGACGATGATGCCGGTTACATCGAGCTGGTTGTGGAACTCCTGAGCAACGTTGACGGCCTCCTGGCCGGTCATCGCGTCGAGGACGAGGATCACCTCGGTCGGGTCGAGAGTCTTCCGTGCGTCCGTCACCTCCCGCATCATCTCGGCGTCGATGGTCGAGCGGCCGGCGGTGTCGACGATGACGACGCCGGCGCCCTGACGGGAGGCCTCCTTCAGGGAGGCGGCGCAGAGGTCGGTGACGCCTTGTCCCTCTTCGGGCAGCACCACGGGCATGCCGAGCTGCTTCGCGAGCGACTTGAGCTGGTCGGCGGCCGCCACACGGTAGGGGTCGGCAGCGACCAGCAGCGGCTTCTGGCCGTGCTTGCGCATGTGCAGTGCGAGCTTGGCGGCGGTGGTGGTCTTCCCTGAGCCTTTGAGGCCGACGAGCATGATCACCGTTGGGGGTTTCGACGCGAGCTTGAGATTCGACGGGTCGCCGCCGAGGATGTTGATGAGCTCCTCGTTGACGATGCCGATCACCATCTGGGAGCCGGTGATCGACTGCAACACTTCCTGGCCGAGAGCGCGCTCGCGCACGGTGCTGATGAACTGGCGGACGACCTTGAAATTGACGTCCGCCTCGAGCAGGGCGATGCGGACCTCGCGCATGGCCTCGTCCAGGTCCTTCTCTGTGATCGTGCCGTGTGAGCCGAGCTTCGAGAAGACGCCGGACAGCTTGTCAGTGAGGGCTTCGAGCATGGGTCTAGTGGGTCACCACATCGTCCGGCCCTTGGGGGCCGGGATATCGCATCAACGGGCCAGTTTATCAGAGCCTGTCATCAGACTCGATTCCTGGGCGTCGCGGGTGGACCCTCGGTGAAAAGGCGCATACTTGCTGCTAACGGCCGTCTAAACCCTGATTGGCTGGTCACCGCGCTACGGTGCTGGCGTCGAGTTCTTCCTGCGGGATTACGTGGAAGATGCGGATGCTGGGGTTCTCGTAGGTGAGTTCCAGCGTGCCGTCGAGGCCGGTCTCGAACTTCTTCATGCCGCCTTCTCCGTAGTTGTTCTCCTCCTCGTCGCCGACGATCACCCACTCGACGCCATACCTCTTGAGGATCTGGCGGGCCACGCCGGGATCCTGGGTGGTATAGAAGTCGTTGACGTCCTGCCTGCGCAGCTCGATGGTGTTGGCGAACTTCACGCGCTGCTGTGACTGGTGGAAGTCCCAGCCCAGTACGCTCGGAAGGCCGGTGTTGATGGCCATACGGGCGTACATGCTGCGGTAGCGCACCGTGATGGCCTCGATGATCGTCGGGGTGCCGCTGACGTTGTTACGAAGCCAATTAATAGCGTCACGCGTGTTCCTCATCTCCAGCTCGAACACTTCGTCCGAGGTGTCGTACCGGACGGTGTAGAAGTTCTCGTGACCGGCCTCGACGATGTGCTCCGATTCCATCCAGGCCAGACCGTCGTTGCCGGCGCCGAGGGCGGGATCGAAGCGGCTGTTGATGCGAGAACGGGCGCCGAAGTACGGGTACACCAGCGTCAGCACGAGCAGCAGCGCGGCCACCAGACCGAAGGCGTAGCGCGGCGCGAGCACGAGCGCGGCGTTGTACTCGCCGAGCCGTCGCAGGAACGCATCCTGCGGGCGCATCACGGCGAAGAGGTACCAGAGCGCGAAGGCGGAGGCGACACCCCACATCATCCACACGTGGAGGTAGAACTTGAACACGGTGTTCATTCGCCCGACGTCGCCTTCGAGCGTGAAGATCTCGACGCCTCCGGAAAGGCCGAGGCCCAGAGCGATCATCGCGTAGACGAAGAGCATGACAGGCGCGGTGGGGGCGTGGCTGCGGATCTCATGCGCGGCGGCGAGGACGACCGCGATCAGGCCGACGAAGGCGAGGCCCGTCACGCCCCAGCGCTCGAGGCTGAAGGCCCACATGAGCAGGCCGGCGGAGAGCATGAGCGCGAGCATAACGGGCGCTGTCTCGAGTGGGCTGCGGCGGCGGGCGGCGCCGAAGAATGTGATTCGGATCCAGTCGGTGCGGGTGATGGCACGGTTGAGCTGGAAGATGACGAGCCCCGACATGAGGAAGAGGAAGACACCGAAATGGCTGAGGTAGTCGGTGAGATCGGTCGTCTGGTCGGCACGGTTCACGGTGCTGTACGACTGGCTGTAGTTCTTCGCGACGACGGAGAACAAAGCGGACGAAAGTGCGCCCATGACGGCGGCCTTCGCCACGCCGACGGCCAGCCCGCGCACGGTGAAGCGGCCTTCCTTCGCGCGCTCGCCCAGGATAAGGGCGGCGGCGCCGACGAGCAGGAACGGTGGGTAGTCCCACGAGTTGATCCAGCGCAGCGCCCCCACGAGCAGCGCGAGCGTGAGCACCATGCCCCAGCTCGCGAGTTCGCGTGTGAACCGCTTCGTCGTATCGGAGAGCGTCGGGTTAAGGCGGCTAAAGTTCATGACGGCGCCCAGGCCGACGCCCGTGGCCGTCATCGCAAACGGAATCGCCATCAGGTGGGCGTGCAAGTCGGCGAAGAGAAACGTCCAGAAGGGGAACTCCGTGATAGGCGTGACGGTGTTTTCCTGTCCCGGCACGATCGTGAGGGCGCGGCTGGGGGCCCACCAGTCGTAGTAGCCGGGTTGTCGCGCGGACTCGCGGAACATGTCCATCCAGGACGCGGGCCCAAAGACGATCTCCTTGAAACCGCCGAGAATGGTGACGGCCTGGCTGAGGCCCGGCACCTCGGTCCCAAACAGTGAGACGTGCCAGGTGCTCAGTGCATCCATGCTGTTGAACAGGATCTGCACCGCCTTGAGGTTGCCGGCAACGAGCACCAGGAAGATGGCCAGCAGCCCCGCGACGATCGGGCCGCCGGCGCTGATGGGCAGCCCGCCGGGGCGCCGGCGCATGAGCTGGCGCGTGCCTTCGGCCAGGTTGTACGCCACCGAGAAGGTGGCGGCCGCGGCGAGCGAGTAGAACATCGGCACGACGAGGTTGTACGCCACCTCGGGAACGATGCCGAGCAGTTTCGTGGGCGTGGCGCCGACGAAGAAACCCCACCAGTAGTAGTTCAGATAGCCGCCCGCGTACCAGGGGTCGATGGCGCCCTGCGTCAGGTCGGTCGTGCGGAGGACGCCGTTGAAGTAGGCGAAGTCCATCGGCTTCTCGCCGCCGTTGTAGGGGTGGTAAAGGTCGGGGTTCTGCAGGCGCAGCCAGTAGGAGAACAGGAACATCGCGAGGAAGACGGCTTCGCACGCCAGGACGAAGCGCCAATGCTCCCGCACCCAGCCGACGACCTCGTCGCGCCAGGCGTAGAAGGTGATGACGCCGATGAGCAGCATGATGGCGAGCATGCCGGCAATGGTGCCGCGCGTGAAGTCGGTGGCGCCGAACCCCGACGGCGCGTACACCAGGTACGCGAGGCCGATGACGCCGAGCGGCTTGGTGAGCAGGTATCCGCGGTCCGGCAGACCGCGGAAGCCGACGATCGCCAGCGGCACGAGCGAGAACGCCGCGAGCTGCATGATGAGCAGGAAGGAGATCGCCGGGAAGCGGTTGTAGAGGGAGCCAGGGTCGAAGATGTCGGTCCAGGTGCCGTTGACCTGCTGCTTCTCCAGCACGTCGTCACGGTAGAGCAGGCAGTTCTGGCCGGAATCGCCCGGCAGCGCGCGACAGCCAGGCATGAAGGCGTCGGCGCCCAGCGCCAGGCGAAGCTTGTCGGCGGAGTAGTCGTCGGTCTTCTCGTAGATGACGACTTCGGGGTGGTCGTACACCGACCACGACTCCTCCGCGCCGGTGTCGTCGAACTCGTGCCCGAAGAGCCGGGGGTACGACGTGAATTCAGCGACCTTTCGGAAGCCGATGGACTCCGGATCCTCCTCGAGCGTGTCGTACCACTTCGAGGTGACCGGCCAGACGGCGGGTACGCGGACGATGTTGCCGGAAAGACGGCGGCTTGCGGGGATGAAGTAGTCGATGGCGTCGATGTTCGAGAGCAGCGACTGGACGTGCTCCGGGTTATCGACGTTGAAGTTGTCGAATGTGATGTCGGCGTACTGGAAACCGCCGCAATCCGGGTCGGGCTGGTCGTATGGGACAGTGTCGTCCCAGTGCTCGTGGCCGATGACGGAGCCCTCGGGAATGTTCTGGTACGCCCAGCACGACGCGGCCGCGCGAGTCACCGGCGAGCGGTAGATGTTGTAGAAGGCGAGGCCCGCCAGCACCGTGAAGACGGCAACGATGACGACCCCCGCGCGCAGCGCCACAGGGACGGCGGGCTTCAGCGGCGCCAGGCGCTCGCCCGCCTTCCCCAGCCACGCGAATGGCTCGCCCGAGGCCGCGAACCGCCACGTGTGGTACAGGACGAAGGCGGCGAACACGGCCAGCGCCGGGTACAGGGGCAAGAAGTACCGCATGTAGAGCGAGTACTGCGCGCCCATAAACGCGAAGTAGCCCAACACCCAGGCCAGGGGCACCAGCCAGGCGCCCGCCCGCGCGCGCCAGGCGTAGATGGCGGCGAAGATGACGCCGAGCCAGGCCGTGACTCCCAGGGCCGGCCCCATGCCCCAACTCACCATCTGCTGGAGCGGCCAAAGCCACTTCGAACGGCCGATCCATTGCACGTTCGGAGGGAAGGCGGCGCTGCCGCTGAGCAGGTTCTGCTGGTCGAGCTGATCCTTCAGCCAGTGGCCGTTCATGATGTCCGGGTAGACGGTCGGCACGAACCCAATCTTCCCGACGTTCAGGTTGAAGAAGTCGCTCAGGGCGGGCGTCTTGAAGGCGTAGGGCATGGCGATGCGGTACGCCACGAATGCCGCGAGGAGCGTCGTCAGGGTCCCGAGGATCAGGACGGCCATAGAGCGGTCTAGCTTGTGGCCGTCGCGCTTCGCCGCGTACTCCGGCGTGTCGCCCGCCCAGAGGGGCGCGAGGAACGGCATGATGCCCGACCACGCGTAGATGCCGATGCCCAGCATCGCGACCGGGACCAGCGCCAGCGCCGTCGTCTTGCACGCGGTGGCCAGGCCGGCGCCAAGACCGGCGAGCCAGAAGTTGCCGTAGCCGCCGGACTGCGAACCGCGGACGGTGAAGTACAGCGTGAACGTCGCGAAGAACGTGACGTACGGGTCGACGATGAAGAAGTGGGAGTTTTGCAGCGCGAACGGCGCGAACGCGTAGAGCCCGGCGGCCAACAGCCCCACGGACTGGTTGGCGAGCCGCCGACCGAGCAGGAAAATCAACAGGATAGTGAAGAGGTCGGTGAAGGCGGACAGCCAGCGGCCCGAGAGCGCGTACGTGTCGTAGTCCTCGAACTGGTGCTCCGGGAGGCCGATGCGGCCGCCACTGACGAAGCCCAGCACGTTGTTGACCGGCGCCCCCAGCTTGACCCTGTCGAGCCACTTGAATGGGGTTGCCGCATGGCTGGCGACGAACTTGTTCGCGAAGAGCGGCAGAGTGCCGTACACGAACGTCGTTTGCTTCTGGCCGTTTTCCTTCCTGATGTTGTAGGGATTCAGCTCCGACGTATCGGTGTCGAGGTAGTCGCCCCAGCCGGACCACTTCGTGTCCATGCTGATCTGCGTCAGAAAGCGCTCGTCCGGGTGCAGGTGGCCCAGGTACCGCTGGGCGTAGTCGCGGTCCGGGTTGTCGCGGTTGCCGAGGTGGTGGTCCCAGTCGGCATGCGAGAACCGCAGGAACGCGCCGGTGAGGAGGATGAGCGCCATGACCGCCAGGGCCATCAGCCGTGCGCGGTCCGCCGTCAGCTCTCGAGCGCGAAGGGAGGAGCGCCACCGCGGCACGGAGATGCTCACCGCCGGCGCGGGCGCTTCCATCGCGGAGGCCGGGTCATGCAGCGGTGAGATCTGTTCGCTCATACCCTCTCTGGTGTTCGTCTGTGAGCGCAGGGCGGATTCAGCGCGAACGCCCCGAATCATATCAAAGGCCCCGGTTCTTGACGCGCAGTTTGTTAACGGCCTCGGCGCCCGCTGCTCGATCAAACGCGAGGCGCGGCCGCCTGCAACATGTATGCGACCCCGGACGCGGTGTGCTTGCTCGTCTTCGGCGTCGAAGCTACGGGATATCCCTCACTCCGTTTGGCGGGCGGGTGCGTAGAATCAGGTGATGCGGGCTCCGGGTAACGGCCGGATCCCTCCTCTGATAAGATCCGGGCACTCAAGGATGGGCGTCACCCAGTCCCGGCGTTCAATGGTGGTCCTGCCGGGCAGGCGGGTCGCTGGTGGACGGGTTCGAACAGGGAAGGTTCCATGAACAACAGGCTCCAACTCGCCCTCATCGGCGCGGCCGCCGTCCTGATCATCGTCCTGGCGGCCGTCCTCATCTTCGTCGTTGCCGGCGGAGACGGCGACAAGAAGGAGGCGACGGACGGCGACAACACCCCCGCCGCTTCCGCCACCGGCGATACGGGCGACAACGGCGGCGGCTCGGACGGCGAGCTGATCGTGGGCGGGTCGGACCCGCTGTTTCTGGATCCGGCGGTGGCCCAGGATGCCGAGTCGGCGGCCTACATCGTCGAGATCTTCTCGGGCCTGGTCCGCTTCGATAGGGATCTGAACCTGCAGCCGGACATGGCGGAGGCGATACCTGATCCGGTCGACAACGGGGACGGCACCCGATCCTACACGTTCAAGCTGCGCAGAAATGCCACGTTCCACGACGGCCGGCCTGTACTGGCGGCCGACGTGAAGTACTCGATCGAGCGTGCGCTCGCGCCGGAGACGGCGTCGGTCGTCGCCGAGAACTTCCTGGGCGACATCGTGGGCGCGAAGGATGTGTCGCGCGGGCGCGCCACGGAGGCCAGCGGGCTGAAGCTGGTGGACGACGAGACGATCGAGATCACCATCGACGCCCCGAAGCCATACTTCCTGTACAAGCTTACGTATCCGACAGGGTTCGTGGTCGACCAGCGGCAGATCGAGAGCAACCCGCGCCGCTGGACGCAGAAGCCCAACGGCACGGGGCCGTACAAGCTGAAGGAGTGGCGGCTGGGCGAGCGGCTGGTGCTGGAGGCGTACGACAACCACTACCTGGGCGCGCCGAAGCTGAAGACGGTGACGATCGAGCTGTCCGGCGGCTCGGGGCTTGTCGCATACCAGGACGGCGACATCGACATCACGGGCGTGGGGCTGGACGATCTTGAGGCGATCCAGGATCCATCCAACGAACTCAACAGCGAGTACAGCCAGACGCCGCGGCAATCGCTCGATTACATCGGCTTCAATACGAACACGCCGCCATTTGATGATCCGAAGGTGCGGCAGGCGTTCGCCCTGTCCGTTGATCGAGCGAAGATCGCTGAGGTGATCCTGAAGAGCGCGATTCCGGTCGCGAACGGCATTCTGATGCCGGGGGTCCCGGGTTATACGACGGACGAGAAGACCTATCCGTTCGACGCCAACAGGGCGAAGCAACTGCTGGCCGAGTCGAAGTACGCCGGCAACATGCCGGAGATCACGCTGGCGGAGAGCGGCGCGGGTGGCACCGTCGGTCCGACGACCGAAGCCATTGTGCAGTACTGGAAAGACAACCTGGGGATCGATGTGAAGATCCAGCAGGCAGAAGCTGGCACGTTCTTCAGTGATATCGACCAGGGCCGCTACCAGATGTTTCACCTCGGCTGGATCATGGACTATCCGGATCCGGAGGACGTGCTCGACATCCTCTTCCACAGCAAGAGCCGTCAGAACAGCGCTCGCTACGAGAACGCCGAGATCGACGGGCTTCTGGAGTCCGCGCGCACGGAGCCCGACAGTGAGAAGCGGCTGGCCACGTACCAGGAGGTCGAGCGCAGGCTGCTCGAGGATGCCGTGTGGATGCCCATGTTCTACGACGTCACCCACGCGCTGGTGAAGCCGTATGTGCGGGGTTTCAGCTTTCCGCCGATCGTGATCGAGCGATATCGGGACGTGGAGGTGGACCGCTGACAGGCGGCCGGGACCGGCGAGAGATTAGTAAGGGGCTGGCCCGCGGGCCGGCCCCTGCGCGTTGCCGGCGGATCTCCCATATCCTGTCGGCGTCGGCCGGCCGATAGAGCGCACGGAGGCACTCGCACCCTCATGGACGGACTCGCCGGTCACATCCTGCGCCGCCTGCTCTTCCTGCCGGTCACCCTTTTCGTTGTGTCGCTAGCCACCTTCTATATAACGCGATGGGGCCCCGGCGACCCCATCCGCGTGTACACCGCCGGAGGCTTCAGCGACCCCGAAGCCATCGCCCGTGTGAAGGAGCAGTACGGCCTTGACAAGCCGATCATCGCCCAGTACGGGATCTGGCTTGAAGACGTCACGCTGCACGGCGACTTCGGGCCCAGCTTCCGCTATCGAGACCGCGATATTCCGGACGTCATCTTCCCCAAGATGTGGGTGTCCATGCGGGTCGCCGCGTACGCCTTCGTGCTCACCTTCCTCATCGGGATTCCTATCGGCGTCTATGCCGCGGTTAAACGGGGCACCTGGATCGACCCGTTTCTGATCGGCGTCTTCCTCTTCTTTCGCTCCATCCCCGTGCTGGTCCTCGTTCCAATCCTCGTCCTGTTCCTGGCCGTGAATCTGGATCTGGTGCCCGCCGGCGGCTTCGATGGCATGCTTTCGACTTCGATGATCATTCCGACGATCGCGCTGACGCTGCCCGGCATCGCCGGCGTTGCCCGCCTGGCGCGCACCGCCACCCTCACCGCGATCGAGGAGGATTTCGTGCGCACCGCGCGCGCGAAAGGCCTCTCGGAATACACCGTCATCATGCGTCACGTCGTGCGCAACTCCGTGGTCCCGATCATGACCACCGTCATCGGTCTCGACCTCGTGAGCCTCATCGAGGGCGCGTTGTTCATCGAGATCCTCCTGGGGATCCCCGGGATCGGCAGCTTCATCTTCGAGTCAGTGAAGGGACAGGACTACAACGTGGTGCTCGCCATCGTGCTCATCACGACCACCGCCTTCGTGCTCGCGAACCTCCTCGTCGACCTGGCGCTCATTGTGATCGATCCGCGCGTGCGTGTCGGCCAGCAGGAGCTGCGTTAATGGCATACATCGCGGCGGATCTGCAGCCCGACTACGTGGTGGTCGAAGAGAGCAGGAGCCCGGGCGGCCGGACGCTGCGGCGCCTTCTCCGGCGCAAGCTGGCCGTCGTCTGCCTGAGTATTATCGTTGTGCTGTATGGAGCGGGCGCGCTGGCTCCGTTCATCGCTCCGTATGGATATGCGGAGCAGAACCTCGACATCTCGTTCCAGGGCCCGTCGCTCGATCACCCGTTCGGTACCGACCGCAACGGGCGGGATCTGATGAGCCGCAGCATGTTCGCCATGCGGACGACGGTCGTAGTGACGCTGGCGACGGTGGCGACGGGCGGCATCCTGCTGCCGCTGACGTTGGGGATGCTCTCGGGATACAGGCGTGGGCTGACGGACTCGGCGATCATGCGCACGGGCGAGATCCTGTCGTCGCTTCCCGGGCTGCCCATGCTCGTGCTGATCAACGTGACGCTTCGTCCGCGGTTCGTGGACTGGGTAGAGGGGTTCGAGGACCGGCTGGGTACGCACTGGTTTACGGACACGGGCTTCGCGAACTACTTCCTGATCTTCTTTGTGCTGTCGCTGTTCGGCTGGGTGGGCGGTGCGAGGCTGATCCGGTCACAGGTGTTCATGCTCCGCAACGCCGACTACGTGCTGGCGGCAGAGTCGTTTGGCGCTTCCACGTGGCGCGTCCTGTTCCGCCACCTGCTGCCAGGCGTCATGCCCCTGATTATCGTAGGGATCTCCGCGTCCCTGGGCTCGATCGCGCTGGCCGAGATCGGCCTGACCTTTATCGGTGTGGGTATCCAGCCGCCGAATCCCAGCTTCGGCGCCCTGATCACCGACGGCGCCCCGCGCACCGTGTTCCAGCACCACCCGCAGCTCCTGCTGGTCCCGGGCGGCGTGGTGGCTTTGCTCATCCTTTCCTTCAACCTGCTGGGCGATGCGGCGAACGACGTGATCACTTCCCGTAGCCGGTAGTCGCCGGAGCGGCGCGGGAGGGGCTCGTAGGCAGGGGCCTGCTATACTTCGTGCATCTACGACGGCACCTCCCGAGAACGGTCGCCACGGGCGGCCGTCCATCATGTCCGGGCTGATGCGTGTCCCGAAGGTTGGCGTAGCGTGAAAGTCTCCACTGAACGGATCCCCGACGCACAGGTCTTGATGACGATTGAGGTCGAGCCGGAGCGGCTTGATGCCGCCCGCGACAAGGCGGTGCGCAAACTGTCGCCAAAGGCGAAGGTGCCCGGTTTCCGCGCTGGCAAGGCCCCGGCTCCCATGGTACGTCGCTACTTCGGCGAGGAGCGCGTGCTGGATGAGGCGCTCGACATCCTGGTACCGGACGTCTACCGCGAGGCCATCGAAGCGGACGAGAGCATATTCCCCATCGCCCGGCCGCGTCTGGTCGTCGAGACGACCGAGCCGCTGGTGGTGAAGGCGACGATACCTGTGCGACCGACCGTCGAGCTGGGGGATTACCAAGCCGTACGCATCCCGGTGGAAGAGGTGACGGTCGAGGAGTCCCGCGTGGAGGATACGATCCAGGTGCTGCGCCGCCGCGCCGCGATGCACGAGCCGCACGAGCGCGAAATCGGTTGGCGTGACGTCATCCGCATCGACGTGAAGGCGACGGTCGAGCCGGCGCTGACCGACCTCCAGGCCACCGGGCCGGAGACGATGATCGACCAGCAGGACATTGAGATCCAGCCGGACGAAGAGCGCGATGTGCTCTTCCCGGGGTTTGAAGAGGAGCTGCTGGGGCACCGGAAAGGCGAGCGGGTCGAGTTCGACCTGGACGTGCCCGACACGGTGCAGAACGAGAAGTTCAGCGGCAAGAAAGCGCACTTCGCCGTCGACATCAAAGAGACTAAGGCCGAAGTCCTGCCCGAGGTGGACGAGGAGTTCCTGAAGGCGCTGGGCGAGGGGTTCGAATCGGAGCCGCTGCTCCGGGAGCGCATCCTGGCCGACATCCGGAAGGCGGAGGAGGAGCAGCGGGACAACCGCTACCACGACGCCATCCTGGGCGAGCTGGTCGGGCGGGCGACGATCGAGTTTCCGCCCGTGATGCTGGACGCCGAGATCGACCGGGTGTTCCACGATCGCGTGGGCCACTTCGACAAAGAGGAGGACCTCGACCGTTACCTGGCGGCCATCGGCAAGACCGCCGCGCAAGTGCGCGAAGAGATCATGCCGATTGCGGATGTTCGCCTAAGGCGTTCGCTGGTGCTGTCGGAGGTGGCAGAAGCCGAAAAGATAGATGCGACCGACGGGGAAGTAGCCGCCGAGATCGAGAAGATGACGGCTGCGGCGGGTGCGCAGGCTGAGCAGCTCCGGCAGATGTTCGAGTCGGAGAACGGTCAGGAGACGATCGCCCGCAACCTCGTAACGAGAAAGACGCTGGCCCGCCTGGTGGAGATCGCCACGCAGGACGGCGCGACGGCGAAACCGACGGCCGAGCGTCAGAAGGCCGCGAAGAAGGCCAAGAAGAGCAACGAAGAGCCGGCCGCGCCGGCCCCCGAAGAAGTTAGCGAATAGCGCACAGCGACCAAAGGATCACTCCCGCCATGGACATGCACGACGCCCTGCAACATGACCGCATCCGCAACATGATCATCCCGTCCGTCATCGAGACTTCGGCCCGCGGCGAGCGCGCCTTCGACATCTACTCCCTGCTGTTGCGGGAGCGGATCATCTTCCTGGGGACGGGGATCGACGACCAGATCGCGAACCTGATCATCGCCCAGCTCCTGTATCTCGAGCGCGAGGATCCGGAGAAGGACATCAACCTGTATCTCCACAGCCCCGGGGGGCAGATTACGGCCGGCCTGGCGATCTACGACACGATGCAGCTCATCCGGCCGGACGTGGCGACCTACGCCGTCGGGATGACGGCCAGCATGGGTACAGTGCTGCTTTGTTCCGGCGCACCCGGCAAGCGGTATTGCATGCCGAACAGCACCATCCACATGCACCAGGCGCTGGGTGGGGCACGGGGGCAGGCGGCGGATATCGAGATCCAGGCGCGCGAGATCCTGCGCGAGAACGACATCATCCGTGGCATCCTCGTGAAGCACACCGGGCAGGACGACGAGCGCATCCGCAAGGACTTCGACCGCGACTTCTACATGAACCCCGAGCAGGCCAAAGAGTACGGGATGATCGACGAGATCCTCTCCCGGCGCGAGTAGCGCCCGCGCGTGCCGGGCCCTGGGTGGTAACCACCGGTGGCACAGCGCGTTATAGGTTGTGGCCGCCTTGCGGGGGCTTCAGACGGCTACGGGGAATCCCGACAATTCGTTGAAGCCGCTGCGAATCCCGCGGTGGCCGGGCGTCAAGCCGGATACCGCAAGGTAGCTGACAAATCCGGCCTGCTGCCGTAGAATCGAACACCGGGCGCACGGCCGGGGGCGCAGCCAAAGGGGAGAGACGACAGGCATGGCCAACAGCCGTACGACGCGCGTTCAGTACCACTGCTCCTTCTGCGGCAAGAACCAGGATCAGGTCAAGCGGCTGATCGCGGGCCCCGGCGCCGTCTACATCTGTGACGAGTGCGTCGAGCTGTGCCGTGAAATCATCGACGAAGAGGCTGCGGGGCCGGCAAAGGCGAAGCCGGGGACGGGCCAGCGCACACCCCCGCCGCGGCAGATCTTCGACAGCCTGAGCGAGTACGTTGTGGGCCAGGAGCAGGCCAAGAAGGTCCTCTCCGTCGCCGTCTACAACCACTACAAGCGCATTGGCGCGGCGGGCAGTCCGCAAACGCAAGACGTCGACCTCGAGAAGAGCAACATCCTGCTCCTGGGGCCGACGGGCTCAGGCAAGACCCTCCTGGCGCGCACCCTGGCCAAGATCCTCGACGTGCCATTCACCATCGCCGATGCGACGGCGCTGACCGAGGCCGGCTATGTGGGCGAGGACGTCGAGAACATCCTGCTGCACCTTATCCAGGCGGCGGACTTCGACATCCAGCGTGCAGAGCGCGGCATCGTCTACATCGACGAGATCGACAAGATCGCGCGCAAGTCCGACAACCCTTCGATCACGCGCGACGTGTCCGGCGAGGGTGTGCAGCAGGCGCTGCTGAAGATCATCGAGGGCACGACGGCGAACGTCCCGCCGCAGGGCGGTCGCAAACACCCGCACCAGGACTTCATCCAGATCAACACGTCGAACATCCTGTTCGTGTGTGGCGGCGCATTCGAGGGCCTGGAGAAGGTCGTCGAGAAGCGGCTGGGCCGCGGTAAGCGCTCGCTGGGCTTCGGTGCCGAGTACAACCAGCTCGACGCGCAGAAGAAGGCCGACGAGCTGATGCGCCACGTGACGCATGACGACCTGCTGCAGTACGGGCTCATCCCGGAATTCGTCGGCCGCTTGCCGATGGTAGTCGCGCTGGAGTCGCTCGACGTCGACGCGCTGGTGCGCATCCTGACCGAGCCCAAGAACGCGCTCGTCCGCCAGTTCCAGCGCTTCTTCTCGCTCGACGGCGTCGAGCTGCAGTTCACAGAAGACGGGCTCACTGCCTGCGCCGAAGAGGCGATTCACCACAAGACCGGTGCCCGCGGCCTGCGCACCGTCCTCGAGGACACCTTGATGGAAGTGATGTACGAGGTGCCGTCGCGGCCGGACATCAAGAAGTGCGTCGTCAGCGGCGACACCATCCGCAACCGCAAGCGACCGCTGCTGCTGACGCGGGCGGGTCAGAACATCGACCTGGACGGCGAGGCCATCGCGGACGAAGGCGACGAAGCGGCCGACGTCCCGGCATAGCGCAACGTTCACGCGGACTGAACCACGGCGCGGGCAGAAAGCCCGCGCTGCGTTTTCCCGTGGCGCCGAACATCCCGTACGATGCTCGCCATGGAGAAGACGCACGCGATGCGGGTGCTTGACGCGAAGAGGATCCCGTACACGGCGAAGGTGTACGACGACAGCGGCGCCTTCCACGCTGGGACGGACGCAGCGGCGCTGCTGGGCGCCGACCCGATGACCGTGTACAAGACGTTGGTGGTGCTGCGCGAGGGCAGCGTGCGGGGAAAGCCGATGCTCGTCATCGTGCCCGTGGCGGCGGAGGTTGACCTGAAGCTGCTGGCGGCAGCCACCTGTGAGAAGAAGTTGAAGATGGCGAAACAGCGGGAAGCCGAGGAACTCACCGGGATGGAAGTGGGCGGCATTTCGGCGCTGGCGCTGAAGCAGCCCGGGCGCTTCGAGGTCTACCTCGACGAGTCGGCCCGCGCGCTCGACCGCATCCACGTCAGCGCAGGAGCGCGCGGCGTCGATCTCGAGCTGCGGGTCGCCGACCTGCTCGTGGTGACCGGCGCCGGCTGGATCGCGGCGATATCGCGGCCGGATACGGCGGTCTGACGCTGGATCACATACTGATGAGTGAACAAAGCGGGCGGCCCGCCGCCTATAATCCCCTGCGTAATGGGGGGTGACCGGAGGCCGCGCAACATCGAGGGCGTTGCGACGTCGAAGTTCGCCGTGCCCCGTCGCCGGCCCGACATCGTGCGGCGGCCCAGGCTAAACGCGCTCCTGGACATGGCGGTGGGCGTGAAGGGAACCCTGATCGCCGCCCCGGCCGGCTACGGGAAGACGACCCTCTGCGTCGACTGGCTGGAGACGACGGACTTCGCGCCGGTTTGGGTCGCACTGGACTCCTGGGACGCGGATCTGCCCTCGTTTGCACGCTCTCTCGCCGCAGCCCTGCGGCTCCGATTCGACACCGAGGTGTCTCTGGGCGACGAGCGGTTCTGGCAGCCCCGCACCATCTCGGCCGTCGTCGTGAATACCATCGCCGACCAGGACGACTACACGGTGCTGATCCTCGACGACGTGCACTTGGTCGAAAACAATGCGGCGATCATGGAGACACTGGGTTACATCCTGGAGCGGGCGCCGGAGAACCTGCACGTCGTGATGACATCGCGCACCCGGCCACCAGTGCCGTCGCTGGCGCGTCTCATCGCCAGGCGCGAGGTGACGACGCTGGGCGCAGCCGACCTGGCGTTCTCGCCGCGCGAGGTCCGCGAGTTGCTCGGCTCGCTCGGTCGTGCCGTCTCCGAGGACGAGGCGGAGACGCTGTTCGAGCGTACGGAAGGATGGGCCGCAGCGTTGATCCTGGGAGCGGGCACGGATCCGGTGCCGCGGCGCGCCGAGGTCGAGGGAGAGTCCGCGGCCGGGGGCGCAGGGAGTATCGCGGGGCCGAACGTAGGCATGTCGCTGGCAGACTACGTGCGGGGTGAGGCGCTGATCACGGTCCCGGACGATCTGCGTGGGTTCCTACGCCAGATCTCGCTCTTGCCCGTATGGACGCCGGCTCTCTGCAACGACGTCACGGGCAACCGTGACGGCGAGCGCCAGCTTCGCGAAGTGTCGGCGCGCGTGCTGTTCGTCACGCAACACGCCGACGAACCCCCGATGTATCGCTGCCACCCTCTGCTGCGGTCCCTGCTGATGCAGCAGTTCCGCGGGGACGATCCGGCCGGGTTCGCGGCTGCGGGGCGCGAGTCGGCGGACACGCTCTCGCGCTTCGGGATGCTGAACGAGGCGGTCGAGCTGCTGTTCGAGCTGGAGGAGTGGATCCAGGCCGCCGAGGTGCTCGATGAGATCGCACCACGGCTGATCCAGCAGGGCCAGGCCCGCGCTCTGGCCGAGTGGATCGACCGGCTGCCACGCGAGGCCGCCGGTATCCGGCCGACGCTGCTGGTGTGGCGGGCCCGCGCCTCGATGAAGCTGGAAGAGTTCGACGAGGCGTTGCGGCTGGTCGAAGAAGCGCTGCGCATGCTGCGGGCGGTCGAGGACACGCCCGGCATCGTCGAGGCGCTGTTCGTGCGAGGCGAAACGCAGCGGTTCAAGGGCTACAACGACGAGGCGCTGGCTACGTTCAACGAGGCGCGGGCGCTGATCGAGTCGGCGTCCGACGCCGACGACGCGCTGCTGGCAGATGCGCTGCGGAACATCGGCGTCACACACACTCTGGCGGGCGACTTTGAGGCCGCGATCGACGAACTGGAGGAGGCGCGGCGGCTGTTCGAGCAGGTCGGCGACCTGCGCGGCATCGGCAACACCTGCGGCACGCTGGCCCAGTGCTACTCGACGCGCGGCGAGTCGTTACAGGCGCTGGGGGCGTTGCAGCGGGCGCAGTCGGCGTTCGAGCGTGCCGGCAACACCTTCGACCTGGGGCTCACGCTGAACAACACCGGCATGGTCTACTACGAACTCGGCGAGTTCGACCAGGCGCTGCAGGTGTATGAACGTGGTCTGCGCCTCGTGCGCGGCGCGGGCAACACCTTCGCCGAGGCCGCCATCATCGCTGGCATGGCAGAGACGTACCGATCTATGGCGCGTTTCGAGGAGTCGCTCGCCGCGTACGAAGAGGTGCGGCCGCTCGTCGCGGGGCTGCAGATCCCTTACCTCACCACCGAAGTGACCGAGGGGCTCGCACTGACCCGGCTTGGCCTGGGACAGGGCGAGGAGGCGGCGCAGCTGCTGAAGCAGTCGGGGTCCAAGCCGGGCGATCCGCCGGCGCGCCTCGCGCAGCACCAGGTCGCGGAAGCGCAGCTCGCGCTGGCGCGTGGTGACAGCACTGCGGCGCTGCGCCTGCTGGAGCACGCGTGGAAGCACGTCGAGGCGGCAAACAACCGGCGACAGATGGCCGTCACCGCCTTCTTACGTGCCCGTGCGTTGTACGACGCGCATCAGCCGAGGCGGGCCATGGGCGAACTCGAGCGCGCGGGCCGCATCTGCGACGACTTGGGCTATCGCCGGTTCCTGCGCCCTTACGCGTCGGGCGCGAAGGAGATGATCGAGTACGCGTTCGTGCGGAAGGTCGCGGAGCCCCTCCTGGCGGCCATCACCGAGGAGGCGAAGGCCCGGCGTGCGGCCGCCGCACGGAAGGCGGAGCCGGCCCCGGACATGCTGCCAGCGGTGCGTGCGTTCGCGTTGGGACGCGGCAGCGTGCTGGTGGGCGAACGGCAAGTATCGGACCTGGAGTGGAGGAGCGAGAAGAGCAAGGAAATGTTCTTCTACCTCTTGCACCGCCAGGAGCCGGTGACGAAGGAGGAGATCTTCGCAGCGCTCTGGCCCGACTTGCCGGAATCGAAGTGCAACAGCAACTTCCACTCCAGTCTGTACCGCCTGCGCCGCGCGCTGTTCCACGAGTGCGTCGTGCGGGACAACAACGGTGCGTACGCCCTGAATCCGAAAGGCGCCTTTACTTCAGACGTGGACGCCTTCAACAGCTCCATGCTCGAGGCCGAGGTGGCGAAGGGCGAGGACGCGCGAGCGGCGAAGCTCGAGGAGGTGGTGGCGCTCTACAAGGGGCAATTCCTGGCGTCAACGTACAGCGAGTGGGTGGAGCCCGTCCGGCGGGAGCTGGAGGACCGGTATATCGAGGCGCTGAACGAGCTTGGCGCGCGCCGGCTACGCGAGGGCCGGCACGAGGAGTCGTTGCAGCTGTTCCGGGCGCTGGAGGCCGTGGACACGTACAGCGAGGCGGCGGCGTACGGCATCATGCGCGCCCACGTGGCGATGAACGATGGGCCGTCGGCGGTGAGGCATTATCGACGGTTCCGGCAGCTCCTGAAGGACGACCTGGACGAAGAGCCGACCGAGCGTCTGGCGGCCGTGTACCGGGAAGCGTCGTCGCACGCTTAGCTTCAGGCCGCGTCGGGACGCCCGCGTCGGGACGCCCGCGTCAGGACGCCTTGGAGGTGATGACCTTCGGCGAGTTCGAGATCTTGACGCCGGCCAAGCCCTTCTGGCGCCGCTGCTTCTCGAGGTCAACGTCGGGGAACTCGATGTGGAGGCCGGCGCTGTAGACCCGCACGGCCGTGATCCGGCCGTCCTTCAGCGACATCATCCAGGTGTCGCGAAGGACGCGGGGGGAGTCGTCCGGTGGGGCCTTCCAGGTGATTTCGTACTCGAGCGTGGCGGATTTGGCTGTCGAGGTCTCGGTGCTCCACATAACGGTGCCCGTGCCGGCGCCCGGCGAGAACCAGACTTCGGCGATCTTGGCGACGGTGGCGCCATCCTCGGCCACCCAACGGCCGGACGGCGTCCAGGCCTGGAAGTCGCATTTGGGGGCAAACAGCTTGCCCAACGCCGTGAACTTGCGCCCCTTGAGGGCGGAGAGAACCTTACCGGGTACCGTTTCAGGCATAAAACCGTCCCCCTCGGCTTCTTGCTCCCGGCGACGGCGGGGATCCGAGTGATTGGATGCAGTGTATCGCACCGACCGCGCTATATGCGACGGGTTTATAGGACATAACGGAACAGATTGGCCTGGTTTGTGGCTACGAGAGGTACTGGAGGCGCTTGAAGAGGCGAGTCTTGGCCCGTTCTTGGGCTTCGAAAACGGTTGCCGGATCGCCGGCCCTGTCCTCGGCCAGCTTCCCGAACGCCGTGTTAAGGGCGTCAAGCTGCTTTGGCGTCATCTTCACCGAGCGCTTCCCGTCGAAATCCCGCTCCGCAAGCATGGGGATGCCGGAGAGGTAGGCCTGGTAGCGCGCGTGCAGTCGCTTGTAGGGGAGCCAGAACTCCGGTGGCAGCTTTGCGGCGACGTGGCCGGGCGGCAGCGGCACGCGTTTGCCCTTGATTGGCGCGAAGTCCATCGCCGGGAGCTTAGGGAATCGGGCCGGCTGGGGCAATTCCACCGTCGCACGGTGCCGGACATAACGGCACGAGCGGACGTAAATGGACGTGACTGGAATGGGACGCCGCCCGCCCTACACGGCCGCGGAGGGGCCGCCGATAATTCCCCAGATGGACCAGATGTGGATCCTCATCGACAACGCCACCGGCCTGCACGTTGGTTGGTACTTCTGGCTGCGGGTTCTCGACGAGGCCAACCGCTCGACGCGGTATGGCACGCCGTTTGGCCTCCTGCTGCTCGAGGGGCGGGCGGACGGGGCCGGCGGCAAGTCCGAGCGCCAGCTCGTAGACGCGGCGGCTACGGTGCCCCAGGCGATCCGCAGCACCGATCTGGGTGGCTTCGTCACCCCCGGCCGCGTCGCCGTGCTGCTGACACACCAGACCGCCGAGTCGGCGCAACAGGCTCGGGACCGAATTCTCGAGCGGATGACGGCGGCGGGTGGCAGCGCTGCGGTCCGCTGGAGCGCGCGCCTGCTTACCTACCCGGAGGACGCCGCCGAGATCTCGCAGCTACTGACGACCGGCTGGGGCGCGGGCGAGGCGGGCGGACGGGAAGCCGGCTTCCAGCGCTCCGCATGAGCCCATCGCCTGCCGCGGCATCCGAGTCCACGATTCGCGCCTGCTGCCGATGATGATCCAGAAGGGTAGGGGTGGCCCCGTGGCTGAGGACTGGAAGACCCGCATTCTGCATGCGCGGCAGACGTATGAGCTGCGCCGCGGCGCCATCGGTGTACGGACGCCCATGGCCCAGGTCTTTCGCCGCATGATCCAGACGGTCATCCAACCCGCGTTCGCGGAGGTGTCGGAGTTCGCGAGGGCCCAGGATGTCACGTGCACTGTCGAGTGCGAGCTTGGCGGGGTGCAGCCTCGCGCCATGTTCTGCCTGCGGCCCTCCGGACGCTCGATCCGGTACGAACTCGATGCCAGCGGCACGGCCGTGCGCGAGGTCGAGGGCGTCTACCACCGGCCACTGGGCCAGCGCCGGCTCTGGACGAGCGTGGAAGAGCTGCAGCGGCAACTCACGCAGGGCTACGCGCGGGCGGCCGCCGCCGCAATCGTGCAGGACCACTTCCGCTCGGCGACGCGGTAGGCTGCTTCCGGATCTCAGGCCCAGGGGCTCGCTGCTCGGGGATTCACCTACTGTTCCACACCGACACGATGGCTCGATACTCAGCGCGATGGATCATCCGTTGTGGACCGGTGAGGCAGGCGAGCGGCCGCGCGTCGTGGCGGTGGGCGCCTATCGCGATCTCCTTGGCATTGGCGGGGATGCGATGCTCGACGCGTTGCGCCTCCAGGCTGATATCCGGCGCGTGCCAGCGAGCCCCGCGCCGTGGGCTGCCCCGCGGGCGCTCATGCAGGCCCTGCGCGCGGTGCGCGAGCATGATGCTGAGCTTGTCCACGTGCTTGATGCACGGCTGGCGGCCATCGGCCGGTGGATCCGCCGCAAGCAAGGCATGCCGGCGACCGTGTCGCTGACCTCTGCGGACGTGCAGCTTGCGCGTGGCTGGCCCCGTTTCAACGGGGCAGTGCGTCAACTGGACCACGCGTTTGTGTCAGATTCCGGCGTGGCGAGCCTCCTTCGTGAGCATGCGCCGGGGGTCGACGTGAGCGTGCTGCCGCCCGCAGCCCGGCCCTTGCCCTGGCCGCGGACGAGCCGGATGTCCGCGATCGCGCGGGTGCTGCGCGGTATCCGGCCGGGGCGCCTGGTCGTCGGTGTGCCGTGGCCCGCCGAACGCCGCGACCTGCGCTGGTTCCGCGACGCCGTGATGCCGTTGGTGGACGGCGGGCCGGTGTGCCTTATCTTCGGGGCGCCGGGCCGGCGGCACGCCCGGCTGCTCTTCGGCGCGAGAGGCCTGCAGACGGACTTTCGCGTGCACTGCGGGCCGCTGGACGGCGATACGATCGCTGCGGTCGCGCGCTGCGTCGATGCGTTCGTCGTGCCGTCCGGTGTGCGCGGCCTCGACGGGGGATCGCCCACCGAGGTCGCGCTCGCGCTGGCGATGGGCGGGGTGCCCGTGGTGACGTGCGGTGAGGCGGACAGCCTGGTGCTGGCGCACGAGCGGAACGCCTTCGTGGTGGAACCGGACGAGCGTGCGCTGGTCCACACGGTCAGTCAGGTGCTTGCCCTTCCGGCGATCCAGCGGCACGCGCTGGGCGAGGAGTTCGCGCGGTACACGATGCACCGCTGGCCGGTCGAAGCCGTCGGCGACGTGTACGGTGACCGCTTCGCGGCTCTGGTGGGCCGGCCGCGCATTCCCGCCGACCTGCGGGCGGCATAGCCGTTGCCGGTGCGCGCGGAAGATGCAGAAAGCGGCCGCAGTGGGCCGCTTCATTCGTGTGCTGGTAGCAGCGGTTGGATTCGAACCAACGACCTACCGATTATGAGCCGGTTGCT
>CAYJMG010000024.1:0-59419 GCA_964371355.1 uncultured Dehalococcoidia bacterium | reverse complement strand
AGTATCCCGGAGGACTCGCATTTAGACTGGATCAGTTTTCGGGGGGCAGGTCAGGCTCCTTCCGCGAAACGGTTCTCAGTCCGGTCGAGGAGTACGACAGAATCGTGCGACTTGAATACGTGTCTCAACTTTAGAAACGCGGCTGAGCCATCAAAGACGACCACGCTCGTTTCTGCGAGCGACTCCGGCAGTGAGGGATTGCGAGCGTCGACCGGCTGAACGGTTGATCGAAATCCATGACCGGGGGGGACGAACTGTCGAATTCCGAGAATGTCCTGCAGGGTGCCGGTCCGGAGCTGCCCATTGTGCTTCGTGACGAATGCCGCCTGGGTTTCGTATCGCATCGAACTCAGATGGCCAACAACTATGACATCGAACCGCGGTCTCATCACGAACGAGAATGGATCGACCTCGGGCATCAAACCTCGCAGGAATGGTTCATTCGCCCTGATCTTTGTTCGCCGTGCGCCGCTTCCGTTCTTCGACGCGACGCTGAGCTGGAACCTGCCACACTGTGCAAGGGGCAGATAGCTCGTCAGGTCTTTGACCTGCATCCCGACTCTGAGTTCACCCTCGAACTCTTTGGTCCCGACGTACTTGCCTCTCAATAAGCGCATTCCCGTACGCTCGATCAGCGGTGTTCCGACTGGCAGCGCGCACAATTCTGCAAAGTGCCTTGCCAAATCACTGGATGTAGCAAGTTGAAAGGCGCGGCCACAAACAACGCCGACGGAAGTGAGGACCGCCCCGTACGCACGGGTTGGCGCTGCGATGCCGAGTACGAGTCGATTTGCTTCGTCCCGCGTTTCGGCAATCGCCGCACCAAGATCGGCGTAGAACTGGGCCCAAGGCGGCAACTCGTCGATGGCCGGCCCGTCGGTGCGAAACAACCGCTCCCCCACTTGCATCGTTGTTCCTTCGGTCGAGCTACCTTTCAACTTGGGTGTATCGTGACATACGTCGTCTAATGGAACGACACGTGGCAATCAATCGACGGTGAGCTGCTCAGCGATGTCGTCGCTTGAGCAAAGGTCCTCTGTATTGAGGAGAGTTGGATTGTCCGGCGCTTCGACATAGCACACGCGGATCCACGCGCCGTCTTCACTCGGCGCGAGGATCTCTGCGATGGCACCTTCGACCGTGCGAACTCGATCGCCTGGCCTCAGAGTGGTTAAGTCCATGGAATCTTCCATCCTCGAATTGTAACGCCTGTTTGATGGATGGCTGCACCTCCCAAGAGCGTGAGTCGGCGAATTCTCAGTTGATCAGAGTCGAAGGGCTGGCTAACCCTACCGCCACGATTAGTATGTATAAGGGAGGCGTCAGCACTAACCCCTCTCGCGACGATCGTCACCGCTAACCCTTCCTCGCCCATGCCGATCAAGATCGACGGGTACGTTGGCGTGATCGTGATCGGCTTACGCGGCAGCCTGCACCGTCGAGGCTTCGGACGCCGCGATGATCCGGTGCGCAATCGCCTGGACCTTCGCTAGCGCTCGCTTCAGCGTGTCGATCTCTTGGGACCACCCGGCAATATACGGAACGCTGCGCTTACTGGTGTCGAGTCCGAGACGCTCGCACACGACGAACGCGACGGCCTCGGCGACGGCTTCTCGCTCGCTAGGGCACGCGTTGTAGTTGGGGCTCTCAGGATCGAAAGCGTGCGCCAGCTCGTGCGCCAACGTCTTCGTCGCCTGGTCCGTCGAGAGCCCGGGTGCGACCCAGATAGTCCGTGTCGCCGGCTGCCAGAAGCCAGCTGCCTCTTCGTTTTGCCGCTCCGAGCGATCGATGGAGAGGCCACTGGCGGCCGCGACGCCGGCCAACGCCCGGTACGCGTCGGCCGCACTGTCACCGTCCAGCAGAGGGCATTCCAAACTCGGGAGTTCCTCGCCGTCGGTCTGCGAGATGTCGAACACGTAGCCGGTGCCGAACCACACGCGCTCCTCGGTTTCGCCGGCGTCGTTGTCCCGTATCGAACGATAGGGCACGACGATCGCAATGCCCTTCTCGCCCTTACGCACGTAGCGGCCGAGAGCGTGCCAGGTGCGGTAGCCAGCGACTCGCGTGGCTTCGGGTCGTTGTGATGCGATTAGGAGGACATTACCAAAGCTGTACGAGTGGAACTTCGCGGCCATCCGCAGGTAAGCCTTGAAGCCGTCGCTATCCTGCACGTCCGCCACGGCCTGCTCCAGCGAGGCCAGCAGACGCTGCGTCTTTTCCGTGGTCATTGAGTTGCTCCTTCTAACCGAAGAGCGGACGGTTGGCCGCCCTGTTCGTTTATTCGCGAAACAGATCCTCAAGTGCTCTCACGAGCCCTCAGGCGCGCGAGAGGCGCCCCGAATGCGCGAGGCGTACGTATCGCGACGCCTGCTCGTTCATGGCAGTCTCATGAGGGCCCTCGCGAAATCGGCGTCAGCGGACGTTTCCAGCGAGCGAGTGCTGGCGGGGATCGCCTTCTGCCATTGACAGATCGCGTCCTCGATCACCTGGAGGTCGAGGTCGCAGGCGCTCGCCAGTTCACGGCATCGCGCTTCCAGCTCCGGGATCTCGCTATCTCGCGCCCAATCCCGCCCGAGGAAGAGCAGCGCCGCAGCGCGCCGAGGGCCGGACGCTCCACGCAGGTAGCAGCTGCCGGGACGGAGTCGGGAGTCGAGGTTCGCCAGCAGGCGGGCGAAGTCGTACCGAGCCGTGCGGCCGAAGCGGTACACGTCGAAGGAGTTGTAGAGCCGATCGAAAGCGTGCTCGGGGCCGCGGGCGCTGGCGATGATGCCGTCGATACGCACCGAGGGGCTTGATTCTGCCCAGTCGACGAAACTCCTCACCACGCGGCTGCTGCCGCGTTCGCCTCGATGCGTCTCGTACTTTCGGTGATTGCCGAACGGTGCTTCCTTCATGAGGACCGACGCCTCGCCCTTCAGTCGCGCGATGGCTCCTGCGGCGTGATCCTTCACGTGTGCCCAGGTGGCTCGCCCGCCAGCGCTGAGAGCGCGCAGAAAGCGGTCTGCGGAGTCCGGGCGGTCCCAACCGAACATCGTGGCGGCGAAATGCAGCCAAAGCGCCTCGTCGCGTTCGCCGGCGAGATACAGCTCGCGCGCTTCACCGATCGGATTGAAGCCCGTCGCACTGTGCGCCTCTGCCTCCGGCAAGATATCGCCGGCGAGCAGGCGGCGCCGCGTCTCGAGCGACCAGTCGAGCTTGCGCTCCAAGCGCGACGGGCCGTCGGGATGGAAGGTGAGTCCCGGCATTCGATGAGCGAGCGCATTGATGGCGGCGATATGCATTCAGCGCGTCCTTTCGTCGTTTCGTTCGACGATAAGAACGCATCGGATGCGAGGTGTTACACACTCGCGACTCTACACCGCTTGCTCACTGGTCGAACATCATGTGTGGAAGAACTCGATCTCAGTGACATCGTCGCCTTGTTCTTCGAGCCGTCCGGTGATCCGAAGGAGCCTGCTCGAAGCGCGGACATCCGCGAGGCTCTCGGCTCCTTGGAAGCCGCCATCGTATCAAACTGCTTTGCTGGTTCACGGCCTCCAACTGATGAGCGAATCCCCTGGCAGGTCGTCTTTATGCCAGGTCAAACGTTTAGCTCTCGACGAGGGGACATCCTGAGTCCAGACGCTGTTCGATCTGCGGCGCGAACCTTCGGACACTTCACGATGGCTTCAACAGGCACCGACCTGACAATGTCCTACGATCTGCGGCGGGTCTTGGTGGAGGCGCTCGCCGTGCCGCGATCGGCGACGGGCGGGGCTCTGTTGGATCTCCTTCGCCCGCGAGAACGCGATGGGCTCGACGCTCAGGCCATTCGTGTCCTTGGCGGAGGGCCGGTACCGGCGCTTCTGACGGACCGAGACTTGCTCGACAAACTCGAGAATCGGCGCAAACGCACGGCAAGACTGGCAAGACAAGAAGTCCGAAATCTGGGTTCCTCACTTGAGCGTGCCTTCGCCTGCCCGTCGCCGAAGATGAGGCGTTTCCGAATCGACCGTGCCCTGAATGCGGAGGCACTCCGCTGGTCCTTTGACCGGCTTCGTTGCGATCCGCTGGACTCGCCGCGTGCTCTTTGTCCGGATGGCGAGCCCGTGGTGCCCGCGCTCGGTTATGCGCACGTCCTCACGAGCGTTCTCGCCTTGATCCTGTTGGAGGCTGAGTTTGAGGTCGAGTCCTCCGCGTTGCTGCCGCTCGAATTGGCCACTGGATGGCAGGTTGGCCCCTCTTGGTCTGGATGGGGTGCGCATCCCGAAACGGGTGCCATGTGGGTGCGAAACAAAGCCAGGTCCATCCTCAGGGCCGACCTGTATGGTCAAGGCGTGGAGGGGCTCGATGCGAAACATGCCGTCATTCCTGCAACCTCAATGATGGAAACTTGGCGACTCGACGAAGCTAGGGACGGCGACCTCCACGATTGGACGGCCGTCATACCGCGGGATCAAAGAGATCCCGGCCTGTTCGAAGAGCGAGGTTTCGCTGAAGTTGAAGCACGGAGCCTCGGATCCGCACTGGCCGCCGAGATGTCGGCGGCTGATCGCCGGGCTGCCGGGGTTGAGATGGAGCACCGATGCACCGGGTCTTCGGTCATCGAAATCTGTCGAGCGCGGAACCTGGACTATCAGAGCATGCGCAAGGCCATCGAGCGGATGCGACGAAACGCCCGAAAGCGACGGCCGGAGTATGTCACAAATCGTGCCCGCAGCCCTGTATGTAGATAGGGGCTCCTCCGCCCCACATCCTCCTCGGCGAATAGGCGCGGCTGCGGCCAAGGTCACAGGATCTGGCGGTCGAGCAACGTCGAAGGAGGTGTACATGTCACATCGACCGACACTATCGAGCCCTCGTTGGCATTTCGATGCAGGGCGCATCACTGTGCCCGCGAGCAACTGATTCCGATCAAGATCACGCGTACGCCTTCGTTGATCGTGATCTGCATTGCGGTTCGCACTCCCAATCCCATCGTCCTGAGCGTGAGTTAACCATCAACCTTCTCACGACCCGAACACGCTCGGGACGACTGCCCACAAAGGGTTTCTCTAAACGAGCGTAGTTCAAGAAAGGGTGTCCGAAATGGATACCACTATCACTACGCTGCTGGATGAGGAGAGGGTCAGGCGGTTTGCTTCGATCTTCGAGGGGCGCAAGGACGCGCGTGGACTCGTGCATGGAGGATGTGCGCGAGGTGAGGTGACGCTGGAGCATTACCGGCGGCACCTCCAGGGCGAAGAGAGCCTCGGGATCTTTCCGCTGCTTCCCGACAGCACATGCCGGTTCGGCGCGGTGGACATCGACCGGAAGGATCCGGAACTCGCAAAGGCCGTGTACGACGGCCTAACGGCACTGGAACTGCCGTCCGGCGTCTACGTGGAACAGTCCCGAGGGAAGGGCTACCACGTGTGGCTCTTCGCGGATGAGGCGATCACCGCACGCGAGATGCGGCGGATCCTGCGTCACGCGGTCTTGGCCGCCGGGCTCCCCGAGACGACGGAGATCTTCCCGAAGCAGGACGATGCCGGAGCGGTGGAGTTCGGGAACTACATAAACCTCCCCTACTTCGGAGAGACCGACGGCCCGCGCATGGTCCTCACGAGCGGCTCGCTGCAGCCGATGCCGCTGACGCGCTTCCTCACGCTCTGCCAGCCGGCAGCTGCGGCAAGGGTGCGCTCCATCGCATCGAGCATCGGAGATGCGGCACCGACTCGGGAGCTAGGCCTTCGGCCGTCCGCCGACAACTGGCTCGTGGATGCACTGGCTGGCGTCGGAGAGGGCCAACGCAACGACACATGCGCGCGGCTCGCGGGGTATCTGCGCAGTCGTGGCATCCCCGAAGATGTCGCGCTGGCGATCCTCGGTGACTGGGCGGAGCGGTGCCGACCGGCACTCGGCGCGCGAGAGCTCGATAGCGTTGTCTCCGGCATCTACCGGCGGTACCTCGACCCGGTAATCGAACCGATCGATGGGGATCGTGGGTTCGCCGCAATCCCGCTTCAATCCTTCCTAGCCGAAGCCCCGGACAGGATCGATTGGCTCGTCGAGCCGTTGATCCCGCGCGGAGGGATGGTTGCCCTGGTGGGTAAGCCGGCGTCGGGCAAAACCTGGTTGGCGCTCGACCTCGGGATAGCGATCGCGTCCGGACGGCCATGGCTCCGAAAGTACCAGGTCAACGCCGGCCCCGTGCTTCTGATCGACGAGGAGTCGCCGGCAGCGATCCTCAAAGCGCGACTGGAACTGCTCATTCGAGGCGCAGGGCTAGACCGCGCGGAGCTTCCTATCGAAGTCGCGTCGAAAGAGGGCCTCAACCTCTCGAATGGCCGCTGCGTTGACGACCTCAAGGAGGTCATCGCCCGGATCAGGCCAGCGCTCGTGGTCATCGACGCGTTCGCCGAGGTGCATCGCGAGAGCGAGAATTCGGCCGATGAGGTGGCGAAGATCTTCAACCGGCTCCGTGCAGCCGGGCGGTCGTGCGATCCGGCGTTCGTCGTGCTGCACCACAATCGCAAGGACGGTGGCACCGTCCGCGGGTCCAGCCATATCGAGGCGACGCTCGACACGATGCTCGCGGTCAGCATCGGCGGCGACGACACGTCCACCGTTGAGCACGCGAAAGCCCGATGTTCGGCGAAGGTGCAGCCGTTCGGGGTCCGCCGAATCATCAGCGAAGAGCGAGGCACCGCCCAGCTCCTCCTGGTGGCGCCGTCGGCGCTCGATCCAGAGCCAGCCGGACGCTCCGGTCCCAAGGTCGATCTGGCGAAAGGCCTCGTCCTGGATGTCCTCGGCTTCGTTACCGACTGGATGCCGAAGGGCACCTTGCACGAGAAGCTGGCCGATGACGACATCGACAACGCGTCGTTGGACGCCGCGCTGCGACAGCTAGAGGACGGCGGAAAGATCGAGCGGAAGGCCGATCCCGATGACCGACGGAATCGGCTGGTCCGCCTCGCTCCGTTCCGGCATAGCGCGAACGGCGTCGCGGAAAGCCCGGTCGGAGCCTAAGTGGCCCGCGCCGCGAACAACGACGGCCGGCGCTCTCAGCTCAGTCCGAGCATGCGAGCGCGCCTGGCAGCACTCACAATGCACGCACGACACCCCGATGCAGCGAAGCGAAACGGGCGCAAGGGCGGGCAGAAAACGGCAAGCAACTACAAGGACGGATCCAAGGTGTGGGCGACAAGGATGTCGCTCGCACGCTGGCACGGCCTTCCGTTCGATTACGACGGGGAGGTTAAGGAACAGAGCGCATGATGGTTTGGGGCCGGCCTCGCGCCGGCCCTTTCCATTTCCGTAGCTCGCCCCCGATGACCTCACTTCATCCTTCGCAAGTCCGAAGGAGAGGCCGAGGCCAGCTGAGTGTCAGCTTCTTTGGAGCAGCGACACGTCAAGTTCGCAGATTGCCCTTCCGGGCGCTGACTCTCCATAACATGTGTGTTGATTTCAGCACACGCGCCGAATCCGCACCTCAAGCCCTCTCCTGCCAGGGTTGATCGTGGCCGAATCCTGATCAAGAATGATCAGTGATCACTCCTGATCATCATCCGGTGAATCTGACATGGACTATGTATCCGTTCGAGAGGCCGCCCAGCGGCTAGGGGTGTCTGTTCCGACCATTCGTCGGCGAATTCTTCATGATGAGTTTAGTCCGTCACCTGCCCGAGTCAATGGACGCTGGCGTATTCCGTTGGCTGCCCTCGTGAATGCTCTTGAGAGCGGAAGCGCTGGGTCGAAGTGGCTTGTGCGCGGCGGCCTCATAGATCGATGGGTTCGCGCGCACCTCGCCGGGATGCGGCGCTTCGTCGAGGAAGTGCTCATGCAGGCGGCGCCTACGCTTATCATCGTGCGCCACCGGAAGGGAGAGCGGCTATTTTCAGCGCTCGAACTGATTCCTCAGCGGTTCAAGGCGATCACGTTTCACATCGAATACCTCGAAATGCTCCCTGAGCGTGAGCGACAAGAACTGCTCAAGTCCGCGCGAGTAGTGATTTTTGATGACACGATCCAACGTGGCCGCGCGGTGGCCCTCCAATCTGAGTGGCTCGTTGGGCAAGCACCGAATGTAACAGTAAAGATTGCGTGTCTGCTGTTGAGGCGGACGGTTGCAGATCGCGCTCTGCCTGTGTCCGAGATCAATGCCTATGCGGTCTTGGATGACTTTTCGTACCGCGTGGCCACGGCGGAACTCTCACGCGTTGCTCGCTGCCTCTGGCCCTTCGATGTCGAACATCCCACGCTCTGGTGCCGGCTACCTCCGGAGGTGACTGAAAGCGACATCATTGCCGCTCTAGGTCAGATAGGCGCTGTTGTTGCGCTCCCTGCCTTAGCACCGGGGCAGAGTATGAGGCTGTGGTCAATTGAGGAGCCTAAGATGCCTCGGTTCGAACGTCTTGGGCTTCCTCCTATCGCGAGTCCATGGCCAGGGAAAGTGCGCTGCATCTGGCTTCGTGACGACAACATCCTGTTCTTCGCAGGCATCTACTTTCCAACCCTGCAGGCGTCTACGGCCTGGCTTCAGCGTTTCAGGCCGAAGGGAGTCCGAACTTGGGAGACCTACCTGGGTCTCGAGGACGGAGAACAGTGGCTTGAGCTGACGGTTGAACAGCGCGCGACGAGGATTTTCAGAGCGTTTGCGCTCCATGCTGGTGCGCAACTCCTCGCTTCGTCGGTGCCAGTCGCAATGAAGCGGCTCGGCGTTTCGGAATGGCGGTCCGCACTTCGCGTCGAGGCGGAGGATCTCTATCGCGTCTATGGTCCGAAGGTGGGTGGGGAACTGGTCAACGCGATTAGACGCGCTGTTACGGCAGCGCCGGATCCTCGTGCAAGTCAGATCCAGCTTCAGAACCCCGAAGAGCCGATGAAGCAACCAGGCGCTCTTACTATTGAAGAATTTGTCCAACCACTAACTGCGCTGATCTTGACTGCGCGTCACGCAGCTGTGGCAAGAGGTGTCCAGTTCTCAGGCGTGACAAAAGATGAACTTGCTACGCAGGTGTCAGATCCGGATGAGTTGCGAACTATGCGAACTCGATACGACGTGGCCTTGGACTACGGGTACTGTGCACCCGTAAATCGACTCACCGTAGTCGATGATGAAGTCCGGTTGGAAAGGGCATTTGACGGTAGCGAGAACAATGAGGATGGCCGTTTTCTTGCCAGTCGGATTAACGTCGCAGCGCCCCTGCTGGTAATTGGCTTCAATGAGGCCGCCGGGATCGCGAGCATAAATCGCTACACCTTCCACAAACTCTTTGTCAACTTGCAAGCAAACCTTTCGGGCGGACTGATCAATCCGTCTGACCTCGACCAGCTGCACATGCTCGTCTTTGAGCAGGGTCACTTCTTTGGGCCAATGGCTTACACGCCCGACGTGCTCACTCCTTATGAACAAGTACCGCTCGATCAATATCTGATCGAACGGCAAAGGATGACCCTCTCGTGGGATCCCCGCACAGGCGAGTCGCAGATCAAGGTGCCAGCGACCTTTGATCGCGGCAAGGCGCTCACGATGCTCGAGGAGGAATGGCGAGAGAGTGCATCATCGTTGTTGGGCGATTCACAACTGTTCGCCAAGTTATATGGGAGCGTAACAAAAACGGATATCTACAAGGGCCCAACGCGCGGAGACCTGCTAACTGCGATCGCCGCATGTTCCACGCACGATCGTCTCGTACGCTATTCCTTGGAAGATCTGAAGTTGTGGAAGCAACATGCCCAGATGTGCGTTGCCGGGATTGTCGATGCCACGCTAGGGTCGAAGGAACCCTTACTCGACACCGACATCCGGGACATGGGTGCAGCGGGCGCTGCCTTCGGCGAAAAGGTCGGCTGGTACGTGGGCCTACCTGACTGGCGAAGCGTTGTAGAACGTGTTCCCACGGGACCGGACTTGCTGGCATCGCTTGCTAAGGAGCGCCTGCTGAGGAGAATTGCGTTCGAACCCGAGTGGGGGCGGCCGACAGGTCCTTCACTGGCTCGGCGGCTTGTGTCATTGGCGCCGGCCATTCGGTGCTTTTCTTATTTGCTCCGCCATGTCACATCCGAACGGAGGCTCGTCGCCGATTCCCTGAAGATAAAGCGACGGACGGCCTCGGTCTGCGATGGATTCGATCCATCCGATCATGCCCATGACTTCTGCTCTGCGCAGGAGGCTTTGCTAGCGCTTCAGGCACAAGGCCCACCATCAATTGAGTCGGTGTCAGATGAAATCTACGGACTGATGAGAGATATTCGAGCCCGGGAATCGCTCGACGCTATCTGGGCGAAGTTGAGTTCTATCGTGGCCGGAACCATAGTTGCTTGCACCAGTGAATCGTAGCCAACATGCATGTTGCGGTTGCCTCACTCAGTAGGATCTGCTCTTGGGCCTCAAGACTTGAGCCTTCCGCGCCCGATCGGATTATTTCCTCCACGACGACCTCATGCAACGCGGCACTTCGCGTATTGAATGTCGATCTAACTTGTCTCGCTGATGAGCGCAACCAGTTCATTTGGTTTTCCTGTGCAGATCTAGACCTCATTCTGGAGCAAGTGCGCCTGCTGCGTATCGACAAGAAGACGGCTAGCTTGCGGTTTGCTGGCTGGGGTATCGCCTCGGGCGAAAGCCTTGAGGAAGTCCGAGATCGGGCGCTGTTCTTGGCATCCAGGACGGATCCGCCGAATGCAAGTGTCTTGGTTGATGCATCGCTAGGCGCTATGTCTCAGAACGAATCGTCATCGATCCATCCCGCCCCTCGCGGCGCAGAGTGGTACGAGACCATGCAAATCGAGTGCGTGGAGCCCGCTCCACGTGTGAAGGCAACCGAACCGATCCGGGGCTACACGGATGCGGGTGACACGAGGGGTTGGGTAAACATCATCGGAGGGGAAACTGCACTTGCGGTTTTCGGTTCGACCTTAATTGATGCAATAAGGGCGAACATTGACCGAATGGGCTTGAAGCACATCGTGGCCGGCGCACTGGGGGCGGACGGCATGCATATTCGGGGAGACAACATTCCCGATTCGGCAGATCGGTTGCTGCGTCTAGCCATGACCACGCAGTCGCAATTCGCACAGCATGGAGCAGCCCTGCTTCCGTGGGTCTTGGATGTTGGGGTAGACACATACAAGGATGACCAGCCTAACGATCGGTGCTTTCTTGGCATGGTTGACGAGCTGAAGATGGTGCTGAACGGGCAGATTGTGATCAGTGAACAATATGCTGGACTGCTCGAGCGAGCACCGCATAAGTCACTGGTTTCGACCGCCGAGGGTGGCTGGTGCGAGGTTGCTTGGTGGAAGTACCCGTGTAGGGGAGACGTAGACGTCACGGAGTGAATCATGGACTGGAAGACAAAAGTCGATCAAACCTGGAAACGCAACCGCTCTCTGATATGTGTCGGACTCGATCCGGTTCGAAGGCTACTTCCCGACAAGATTGACATTGTCGAGTTCAACAAGAGAATCATTGAGGCAACCTCGGACCTCGTCGGTGCATACAAGCTCAACTTGGCATTCTACGAATGCCTTGGAGACGCGGGTCCCTCGGTGATAAAGGAGACCCTATCATTCATTCCGTCTCACATTCCGGTGATTGCCGACGGAAAGCGGTCAGACATCGGGAACACGTCAGAGGCGTACGCGGAGGCAATCTATGATTACTTCGACTTTGATGCGGCCACGCTCAATCCGTACCTAGGTAGAGATGCACTCGATCCATTCATTCGCCGCCAGGGCAAAGCCTCCTTCGTCTTGTGTCGAACATCAAATCCAGGCGCGCGTGAATTCCAGGATCTCGTGGTTCGCGATCAGAATGATTTCAGCCCGCTGTACGAGGTGGTGGCCAAGAGAGTCGTTGAGTGGAGCGCTGCGGGTACTGTTGGTTTGGTTGTTGGCGCGACCTATCCGTCCGAGCTTAGACGATTGAGGCGGGCGTGCCCCGGGCTCACCTTCTTGGTTCCCGGTGTCGGTGCCCAGGGCGGATCTCTCGAACGTTCCATACGTGATGGTGCTGACGCTTCAGGCCGCGGCGTTCTCATCAATGTCAGCCGCCAGGTACTTTTTGCCTCGAGTGGCGCCGACTTCGCCGATGCTGCGAGGTCGCAGGTCGAGGCCTTGAACCGCGACGCAAAGGCCGCGGCCCCGCTGGAGAATGCAGGGTGATTTGATGCTCACGATTGTAGACGAACCAAAGCAAGCCGAACTGATTCGCAACCTGTACCGGGCCGGTCGAATCAGGACGTGGTTTCGGGACAAACCTGAGGGTTGGCGACTCGTCTCTGGTCTGTGGAGCCCGCTCTATGTGCAGCTCAGGGGAATCGGAGATGACACCCAAGGGTTGGAGTTGCTTAAGGCTATCGGAGACTTACTCGCCGCGGCTGGCTCTCAGCTTGGCGTGAACAAGCTTGTTGGCATCGCAAACGCAGGCGTTCCACTCGCTGTCAGCGCCTCGATTGCCGGAGACATTCCGTTTGTGCTGACGAGGAAGGGAGACGATGCAAAATACGGTGAACACTCGACCATCGATGGGGAGCTTCGGGTGGGTGACAGTCTTGGATTGGTAGATGATGTCGCCACTCGCCTCGACACGAAGATTCAAGCCCTAGGTCAGGTTCGCCGTCATGCAAGTGAGTTGGGCGTCGAGGTCGCTTGTCGATTTGTACTGGTGGTGGTCGATCGAATGCAGTATCAACCGAAAGACGCCGAGCGCGCAGGCTTGGAGGTTCATGGACTAGTAGCGCTTGATGCTAAAGGACTCAGCTGGCTCGCACCGGAGTGGTCTGAAAAGGAAGCCAGCGTGATCGCCGACTACCTCAAGGACCCAGAGCGGTATCAGGACGCGGGAGTCCAGAAGGAACTCAAGAATCAAGGGTTGCGGCCACGATAGCATCGGAGGCCAATTCCGGACCGGCATAGAAGTTCAGCGCTCTGAGGGTGCCTCGCTGTGGGCGTCTACGAAACTAGAGCGTGTCACCGGAGGCGAAATTAGCATCCGCGAAGAGCGTTCTGATCTTTGATAGGATCACCACCGGCAGCGTGCTGAAAACGGACCGCGAGATGTGCGCCTAATTAGGTGCAGCTTGCATCGGTTTCGGGGCCAAATTCGAATCTGGAGCAGCTTGCAGAAGCCCTAGCTTGTTCCCAAGCCCTGACTCCCTACCGACCTAACAGTGTGTCGAGTTGTCGCCTCTGCAGCGAGACGCATCCATTTCTGGTCTCTCTATGCCTCACCGTAGCGCGTGAGGCTGCCCGGTGCGAGATTCAACAACTGGAAAATTCGACTAGGAACTGGTGCTCGCCTGGCGCGCTTGTAGGAGGGCTACGCCACGGGGGTCATTGAGGGGTCGTCGGCGGATGATTCGCGAGCGTCCTCAACATGGCCTGAGCGAGGAGCGCCAACCCTCGTTCCGCGTATCTACTTAGGCTGCGAGGCGACAATCCCAGTGTACGTTCAACTTCGCTTCGAGGGCGTTCCCTGAGATACAGGAGATCCAGAACCGTCCAAGCCAGTTCGTCGCGCCCGGATTGCTTTGAACCGCCGAGAACGAGGTCTTCAATAATCATTCCGAGCACGATTCCTCGATTGCTCGGGGAGTCACGCAGGTTCAGCTGTACGAGGATTCGGTCGACTTCTGGCAACCGCGCAAGAGACATCTGACCAGCACGCTGCGGTTGACGCAGCCTCCTGAGGAGCTCCCGAATCTGCTCCGGAGAGACGTCGAACAACTGTTCTTCTTGTCGATCCACGCTAGACGTGTCGCTTCTGGCCCTTTTGTGGCCCATTACTGGCAGATTCCGGCGGCGGGACGCAGCCGAATTCACGACAATCTAACCGATTGGTTCGGAACGGCTTGTATCCCGATCCACGAGGTGCATCATGCCGGACAAAATTAGCTATCAGAAGGACAGTGAGCGCGTACGACCGGAAGCACTCCTAATGGAGTTGCCCGAGATTTCGGTCGAGGAGTGGACACGCGCCGCTGCTCCGTATCTAGTAGAAGCGGGCCAGATTGCTCTCCTTCTCTGGCAGCAGTCGAATGAGATCGAGATGCTACTCGATCAGGCCGACGCGCTAGTAGATCGTGGAGACGCACCGGGTGCTAAGTCGTTTCTTGCCGATGCATGCAAGGGACTCCCAGCCATGTCGTCTGTCGAAGGGATACATGCGGGCGTCAAAGCAGGTCTCATCGCGGACCGAATTGGCGACGAGGCGTTTCGCGGCAAAATAATCCCAAACGTCAGTACGTCCCTTCGGAAAGTCGGGCTCACTGACGTGGCCACGGTGCTTGAAGACTACGATAGGATCGCGGCGGAAGTTGGTCAGGAGACCGCGGCTCTAATAAGACTAGGTACGATTACGCGCGTCAACACCTGGGCGTTGGGGTGCTCTCAGTTGAAAGACGACGACAGGTGAGCGCTCTCCCAGAAATCTACCCGTTCTCTCCGTACCTTGCCTCCATTGATCCATTGGGGATCTACCCTGAAGCCCACAGCGATCCAAGCCGCGTACTAGCCGAAGGGAAATACGCGTTTCCGCACCTGCGCGCCGAAGACATTCAACGTGTCGAGGCGTTTCTGACGAATGGGGGGGTCATCGATCCCTTGAATATCGTGTTCTGGGGTGGTGCGAGCCTCGGGCGCGTTAGGTCCATCGTGGATTCACTTTCTCGCTGGGTACCAACATTCTTCAGTGCTCCGCAATGGGGCCTCGCCACTGAGGATGGCGCGACGGTCAAATTGGAGCGACTCCACTCGCTCCAGCACACGCGATTAAGTTCCCCATACAGGACTGTTATTCTACTGACACGCATCGTGGGCAGCTTCGCTAGGCAGCATGTCAGAATCATGACTCCAATTGTCACGAGCGGACCCTGGGGAACGATCGCCCTCGCAGGAGCTCACACCGAGGCAATAGAACCACGGAGAACTTGGCCTCCGCTCTGGCACCGCATCAGCGACTGGCACGAGGCGAGAAACAACCTGAGAGACGACGTGCTGCAGACACTAGGCCATGCTGCATTCGAACATCGGATCTTTCCAACCGAAGGCGTCTGGCAAGGCAAGCCCTTCGACGGCCGAGTGATGTTCTTTCGTCTCTGACGACATCGCAAGACCTACGTTCAGAAATTGACGGTGCGTCGCCGCGCGGCGACGCTGGATCGCGCGATGCCTTCCGCGACGACTCAGTCATGTCAAGGTGGATCTTGGAACGGATTTCCCTGCGGCCTGACGGTCCGCGGTACGAGGTTGGGCTGGTCTGGAAGCGAGAACAGGACTCCGAATGGCCGTGATGGTCTTAGGCAGGTCCAGATGCCCGCCGACGAACACGGGAAGTGCTTCAGCGCGGGATCGAATCCGCAACTCGCGTGGTCGTGTTCAACTCGTGCAAGGACTTCTCCGCCGCGGATAGCAAGGTTTGGGATACGAAGCGCTAGTCGCGCCAACAGACCTCTGCGGCAAGGTAGTCCCTCAGGACCATGCGCACCGAGACGCCTTCCGTCGTGACAGTGGCTTGATAGCGATAACGGCCCGCTTGAACCGTGATCCACGCGTTGTCGTCTCTGCCGTCGGGCCAGGACCTAGCCGCACGGATGAAGGCACGACTTCCGATCTCAGGCCATAGACTTGACGCTGGCGATGCCTCAAAGGACTCCAGTCGTTCGTTCGTCATCTCGACGAGGGGCATGAATCCTAACGATGTCGGCTCTTCGTCTTGTGGTTCGTGGAGCTCGTACGCCGCGTGGCCGCGTGCGAGCTTGACCAATACTGTACGAACCCGATCCACCTCGATTTCATGAATTACCCAACCATCACGCTCGAAGCGCGCCCGCTCGAGACGCTCGCGAAGTGGGACATTCTCGCGGAGGATTCTCGAAATGTTGTTGCGGCCGATGACGTTCGGTTCCGACGTACCTGCCACTACCGACTCCAACAGACAGGCAACGTACTGCTCATGTCGCGAGAAGCTCTGGTTGCATGCGTCGCAAGCCGGTACGACGGGCAGGTTGTCAGGGTAAGGTCGATCAAGCAGCACTCGCGAAGGAACATGATCGCGGGTCTCTATGGAACCCGTGCCACAATACACGCATCGCGCGAGGAGCCTCTCGTCTGCGAACACGTCGATTTGTTCCATCGGGTCGTCTTTGGAAACTAGCACCTGACAGTGAGCGATTGCCCCTCGCGTATCTCACCGTTTGGCTGGCACTGAAAAGTCCCGCGCGGTGACTGACAGCGGAGAACACCATCACCGGAGCACTAGACGTTGCCCCAGTATGGGTCATAACACGACACCGTGCCCGATTGAGCGTGACAGTTGAGTGCGGATGGCCGCGCCGGGGCTCCGTCGTCCTCGGAGCGTGGCAATGGCGCCACGCCCGGCAGAACCGGATCTGCTTGTTCAGCTGCATTTGGCGCAAAGCATGGCTCACTGAACTCAACGCGTCCATGTGGGTTCGCCCGTCGTATTCGGCAACATATGCCGGGTCCTGAAGCGCGCGCACCAGGTCATATGGTTCCGTTGGAGGCCAGGGATCGTCGAATGCTAAGGAAAGAGCGCACACCTCGAAACCCGCGGTCCCGCCGGCCCTGCACCAGGCGCTCGAGGCGTCACAGTAGTCCGACGTGAGGACTGCGCCATGCGACACCGCGATCTTCCCATTCCCCTCGGTGAGTGGTCTGGTGCCAGGCGCAAGGAGGCTCTTTGACACGGCGCATGGCTCGGCACAGCGCAGGTACAAGAAGGCCGTGACCTGCGTGCAGCCGGGCACCGAGTAGTCGATGGTATCTCCACGGGCTCGCCGTCGCCGAAGGCGCGTCCGATCGGCCAGTCTCCGACGAGATGCGCGCTCAGATCGTCGCCACACCTCAGACTGCCCTGCAACGATCTCACCGCCTCAGCGTATGACGCATGGGCGTCGGCCTGAGCTTCAACGGTTGCGAGTTCGGCATCCAGGTAGGAGGACTCGGAACGCGCCGAAGGTGTCGCGCCGAAGGTGTCGCGCCTGTGCCAGAGGGTTTGCCCGACGACCCACAGGCGGCGGTACCCGCGGCGTGGATGCTGATCGCGAGTGCGGTCAGTAGAAGACGAGCGGTGGTCGCCGTCATGACGCCCCAAGCGAAGTATAGTCGTGAGGTCGAGCGTTCTAATCTGTGATAGGATCGTCTTGGCGGCGTGCCGAAAAGCCGGCCGCGAGATGTGCGCCTAATTAGGTGCAGCTTGCATCGGTTTCGGCCTGATTTCGAATCTGGAGCAGCTTGCACAAGACATAACTTGTTCCCAAGCAGAGGGTCGTGGGTTCGAGTCCCATCTCCCGCTCCAACAACCAAGCAGAGGGTCGTGGGTTCGAGTCTCGCCTCCCGGTCCATCCCTTCATTTCTTCTTTGTCAGCGTGTCCCTTGTCGTGTCCTGGGTCCGGCTCCAGGGGCGGCTGTCCGCGCGGCTCCGTCGGTGCGCCCAAAGGGTCCGGGTCAAACGGCCCGGATGATGGCATGGCCATTGCGCACCGCCGACCGGGCATAAGGCCTCTATAGCGATCCGCCCGCCTGCGCGTACCGTCGAATGCGCACCCGAAGCGAGGATCGCCATGGCCGTGCCGCGCCGGACTCCATCCACGACCGCATCCAGAACGCCAGCCAGGGCCAGTCGCCCGAAGCCGCCCGCCTCCCGGCAGGTGGCGATGGTGTTCGACCTGAATAAATGCGTCGGCTGCCAGACGTGTTCGGTCGCGTGCAAGATGCTCTGGACGCGCGACGACGATCGGCGCGACGGCACCGACTACCAGTGGTGGTGCAGCGTCAACACGATGCCCGGCCGCGGATACCCGCGTGACTGGGAGCAGATGGGCGGCGGCTATCGCGACGGGCAGCTGCAACTGGGCAACCGGCCCACACGAGACGACTTCGGTGGCGGCTGGGACTTCAACTACGAAGAGGTGTTCTACGGCGGCAAGGGCACCGACGCCCATCTCGCCCCCGTCGGCGATGAGCCCGCATGGGGACCGAACTGGGACGAGGACCAGGGCGCTGGCGAGTGGCCGAACAGCTACTTCTTCTATCTGCCGCGGCTCTGCAATCACTGCACCCACCCCGCCTGCGTCGAGGCCTGTCCTACGGGCGCGATGTACAAGCGCGCCGAGGACGGCATCGTGCTGCGCGACGAGTCGCGCTGCGAGGGCCGGCAGCTCTGCGCCGAGGCCTGCCCCTACAAGAAGATCTTCTTCAACCACGTGCGTGGCATCAGCCAGCAGTGCATCATGTGCTACCCCCGGCTCGAGAAGGGCGTCGCGCCCGCCTGCGCCCGGCAGTGCCCCGGCCGCCTCGTGTTCGTCGGCTACCTCGATGACCCCGAGGGCCCCATCTACCAGCTCGTCCACAAGTGGCGGGTCGCCCTGCCCCTCCACGCCGAGTACGGCACGGGGCCGAACGTCTTCTACGTGCCGCCGCTCTCGCCGCCGCCGCTCGATGAGGACGGCGCGCCCATGGAGGGCGAGTCGCGCATTCCCATCAAGTATCTCCAGAGCCTCTTCGGCCCGAACGTGGCTGACGCGCTGTCCACCCTGAAGGCCGAGATGGCGAAGAAGCGCGACGGAAAGAAGTCGAAGCTCATGGATCTGCTGACGGTGTACGAGTGGAAGGACCTCTTCGGGCCATTCACTCGCGATCCGTCCACGATCCCGCTGACCGCGGTGGGGAGGAAGTAGCCATGGCGCCGAAGACAGCCACCCCCGCTCGTAAGGCTCGCCCCGCGCCCAGGTCCGACTCCTACCGCGACATGTGGAAGTGGGACAAGGTCGCCTGGGCCACCCACTGCGTCGACTGCTACCCGGGCAGTTGCATGTACCACATCTATTTGAAGGACGGGAAGGTCGCCTTCGAGGAGGTGGCCGGCAGCGCGCCGCGGTTGTTCGACGACATCCCCGACAAGAACCCGATGGGCTGCCAGAAGGGCGCTGCTTGGAGCCGCATGTTGTACGGCGAGGAGCGCGTGCTCTATCCGCTCCGGCGCTCCGGCGAGCGCGGCAGCGGCAAGTGGGAGCGCGTGTCGTGGGACGACGCCCTGTCCGACATCGCGGACCGGATGCTCGACGCCATCCAGCAGTCCGGCCCCGAGACCATCGTCCACGAGATGACGCCCGCCGAAGGCGGGACGATGGCGGTCTGGCCGACGCAGCGGCTGCTCGTCAACCTGCTGGGCGGCGTTGCGACGGATGTCAACGCCGTCATCAACGACTTCCAGCCCGGCCACTACATCACCTGGGGCAAATTCAACCCGGCCAGCGGCTCCGGCGGAGAGATGCGCACGAAGCTGCGCTTCATCTGGCACTGCAACCCCGTCTACACCCAGATCCCGAACTACCACGCGATGGCCGAAGCGCGCTACCAGGGATGCGAAGTGGTGCACCTCGCGCCCGACGCCGGCCCGTCCAGCATCCATGCGGACTACTTCTATGCGGTGCGTCCCGGGACCGACGCCGCGCTCGCCCTCGCGATGTGCCGGACCATCATCGAGGAACGCCTTTTCGATGAGAAGTTCGTGAAGGAACAGACCGACCTGCCGCTGCTCGTCCGCCTCGATACCGGGCGCTTCCTGCGCGAGTCCGACGTCACCGAAGGCGGCTCCGACGAGCAGCTCTACGCCTGGGACATGGTGAAGGGCGCCATTGCGCCGGCCCCGAAAGCGACGCTGCGCTGGGGCAAGGTGCGGCCGGCGCTCGATGGCCGCCGGCGGACCGTCCAGCTCACGGATGGGACGCGCGTCGAGGTGGCGCCGGTGTTCGCGGTGTTGCGGAACCGGCTGAACGCAGGCTACACCCCCGACCAGGCGTCGAAAATCTGCGGCGTGAACCCCGGCGTCATCCGGTCGCTGGCCCGCAAGGTGGCGACCAGGGAGACCGCCATCTACATGGGGATGAACCTCTGCAAGTACTACCACGGCGACCTCATGCAGCGCGCCATGCTGCTGCTCCTGGGGTTGACCGGAAACTGGGGCCGCCTCGGCGCCGGCATCACGAGTTGGTCCCCCGGCAGCGGCCTCGAGGGCCAGGGCATCTTCTCCCAGAAGCAACGACTCGGCCTCGCCGAGACGCGCCGTGTGCTCGAGATGCGGAAGCAATTCGAGGCGATGGCCAGCGCGCAGGGCGCCGCCGGCGACTCGCGTGAGATTGCCGCCATCGACGCCATGATCAACGCGACGCGCGCCGGCCTGACCGGCATGGTCCCGCCCGCGTTCTTCTGGTACTACCACTGCGGCTACCGCGATCGCTGGAACAACAAGGAGTGGAACGACCCGGCCATGCGGCGCTCGTTCGACGAGTATGTCACCGAGGCCATCGACAAGGGCTGGTGGCAGGGCGTCATCAAGCCCGACCCGTCGAAGCCGCCCCGCGTCCTCTTCGAGGTCGGCGGCAACATGCTGCGGCGCCAGCGCGGCGGCCGCACCCACCTGCTGAAGACGCTGTGGCCCAAGCTCGACCTCGTCGTCAGCGTCGACTGGCGCATGACGACGACGGGCCGCTTCTCCGACTACGTCCTGCCAGCCTCGCAGCACTACGAAAAACCCAACTTCCACATGGCCAGCGCCGCCCTCCTCGAGCTGAAGTTCTCCGACGGTGCCGCCGAACCCCAGGGGGAGTCCCTCAACGAATGGGACATCTTCAGCCGGCTCGCCGGGAAGATCGAGGAGCGCGCGAAGGCCCGCAGGTTCACCCAGTACACCGACAGCGTCGGCCGTCTGCATAAGCTCGACGACCTGCACCACCAGATGACCCTCGGCGTCGGCGACATCAACCAGCTCGTGGATGAGTGGGTGAAGGACACGGCCGCCGCCGGCATGCTGAAGCCCGGCCAGGACCTGAAGACCATGCGCCAGAAGGGCCGTGCCGAGTTCACGCGGGCGGCCGAGAGCGTGTACACCTTGAACCAGGCCACGGACGCAAAGCCCGGCAAGCCCTACACGTCGCTGCAGCTCCACGTCGAGAAGGGCCAGCCCTACCCGACGCTGACCCGCCGCGCCCAGTTCTACATCGACCACCCGTGGTTCCTCGAGGCTGGTGAAGAGCTGCCCGTGCACAAGGACAACCCGAAGATGGGCGGCGACTACCCCTTTGTCATGACCTCCGGCCACAACCGCTGGAGCATCCACTCGATGAACATCACCAACCGTATGCTCCTGCAGACGCACCGCGGCAGGCCCCACCTCGTGATGAACGATCGTGACGCGCGCAAGCGCCGCATCGAGGACGGCGAGGAAGTCCGCGTGTTCAACGATGTCGGCGACTTCCTCGTGCCCGTGAAGATCTCGCCGTCGGTGATGCCGGGCCAGGTTATCTGCTACAACGGCTGGGATCCGTACCAGTTCCGCGAGTGGCGTGGACCGATGGACGTCGAGCCCGGCATGGTGAAGTGGCTGCACTTCGCCGGGGGCTACGGCCACCTCCGCTACTGGCCCATCCAGTGGCAACCGACGCCGGTCGACCGCGCCGTGCGCGTCGACGTCGCGAAGATCCAGGCTGGCGCCACCCCGGCAAGAAAGGTCGCGAAGGCGACGAACGGCGCGAAGCGGAACGGGACGAAGAGGAAGGCCGCGCAACAGAGCGTCGCGTCTGTTCTGGGGCTCGGCGACAACGCCCCGAAGTTCGCTATCGGACCCTACGGCGACCTCATCGAGACCGAGTAGGACAATACGATCCAGCCAGCACGTCAACTTGACGCTACGATGTAGCTGTCAAGGACAACGTGTCGAAGGGCCGAACGGCCCGCCCGTCGCGGGGACGAAGGGCCCTGTGGTACACCTGTCCCTGCGCGTTTGATCTCTCTGTGACACCGACCGGGTTCTGGCGGGAGTGGAGGTGGAGTTTGCTTCGCGATCGACGCTGGTTTGCGCGTCTTTGCGCCGCCGTGGGCCTTGGAGCGGCGATCGCCATCGTCGGCGTGCTCGCGTCGACGGCGGGCGGGCCGTCCCCGGTCTCCGCCGCCACCACCATCGTGAAGGTCGGTGCCATCATCCCGCCCAGCCTGCCTCGCGACCGCTACGTCAGGCCGTCGATCACGATCCAACAGGGCGATACAGTCGAATGGCAGATCGCCGATGGATATCACGATGTCAAGGAGTTCTCGGGTGGCTTTTGGTCGCCGAGGCTCGTGAGCAGTGGCACGCGCACCTTCTCGTGGACCTTCAACTCGCCGGGGCTCGTCGGGTACTATTGCACGCTCCATGCAACGGTTTTGGATCTCGACACCAACGGAGACGGAGCCTTCACGGAGGCGGACGCGCCGGACTTCACCAACAATATGGTGGGTACCGTGAACGTGGTAGCGCCCGCGACCGAAACGCCCACGGAGACCGAGACGCCAACCGAGACCAACACGCCGGACGCCAGTACGACGCCCGACCCGACAGACACGCCCGAGCCCACGCACACCGCGACGGCGACCCCTACGTCGACACCCACCTCCACGCCGACGTGGACGCCTACCGCCACGAACACGCCCGGCCCGAACACGATCACCGTCGCCATGGGCAACTACTACTTCAGCCCGAAGCGCGTCGCCGTCCGTCCGGGCGACACTATCCGCTGGGTCAACAACAGCGACCTGCCGCATACCACGACCTCCTCAGAAGGCGGTTGGGATTCCGGCGTCGTCGAGCCCGGCGCCTACTTCGAGAGGACCTTCGACGGGACGGGATCGTTCGCCTACCTGTGCGAGTTACACACCGGCGAGGGCCAGTCGGGGACGGTCGACATCAAGCTGGAGCTGACGCCGACGTCCACGCCCGACGGCTCGCCGACCGTATCGCCAACGCCGACGGCGACCTCCATCAACGAGACGCTGGGTGCCGCGCATGCGCCGCCCGTCGCCGCGCCCCGCGCCGTCCGCGGCCCCGTGACCGTCGACGTCGCCATGAACGAGTACGCCTTCAGCCCGCCGTCGCTCGAGATCTACGCCGGTGACACGATTCGCTGGACGAACACCGGTGAGATCCAGCACAACACGACGTCCGACGGTGGCGCTTGGAAGTCGGACACGCTGATGGATCCGGGTGAGACGTTCGCCTTCACGTTCGGCGCTCCGGGAACGTACACGTACCGCTGCTCCTTGCACGCGAACCAGGGCCAGCGCGGCACCATCGTCGTGCGCGCGGGGCTGCCATCCGCCCTGCCCGCGGCGGGGCAAGGCACACAGCCCACCGCGCCGGTAGCGCTGTACGGGCTGGTGCTCGGTGCTGTCGCCGGTGGCGTGGCTCCGTTCGTCTGGCTGAGACGGCGCCGCCGCGTCGCCTGACGCACACGACCTCGTCCGGCAAGGCCAACGGCCCCTGACCGGCGAGCCGAACGGCCGGGCCGCCCCCGTGCGCTTTCGGGCACACTTCCCCAATGTCTGCCGAGGCCGTAGCCGCGCCCATACCGAGCCGATCGCCCTTTCGCTCGCTCCGCCACCGCGACTACACGCTGATGTGGTTCGGGCTGCTCTTCGGCAGCGCGCTGGTCCCCATGCAGTTCGTGACCCAGGTGCTCTTCCTGTCCGAGCACGCATCGGAGGGCTCGCGACTCGTGCTCTCGGGCCTGCTGGGCGCGTCGCGGGGCGCGGCGATGCTCACCTTCAGCCTCCTCGGCGGCGCGCTGGCCGATCGATTCGACCGCCGCCGGTTGCTCATCGGGTCGCAGTCCGCGGGGCTGCTCACGACCGCGGCGATCGCCGCCGTGATGATCGTGACTCCGGGCGGCACGGGACTCACGCTGACGCTCTTCCTGGTGCTGGTCTTCCTGGGCGCTGGCCTCAGCGCCATCGACGCGCCGACGCGCGTCTCGATGGTGCCGGAGCTCGTCGGCCGCGAGGACCTGCCGAACGCCATCGCCCTCGACGCCGTCGCCTTGCAGCTAGGGTTTCCGTTGGGGCTGCCGCTGACGGGCGTGCTCATCGACGCGATCGGCTTCGGCTGGACGTATGTCGTCACGCTGGGCGCCTACGCGTCGCTAATCCTCACCGTCGCGCTCATGCGCTACCGCCCCTCGCGCGAGCGGCGGCCCGGGGGGCGCTCTTTCGTGCGCGACATCCGGGAAGGCCTGTCGTATGCCCGCGCCCGGCCAGGCATTCTCTGGATTATCGCGCTCTCGTTCGCCGTCAACGGTCTCGGCTTCCCCGTGGTCGCGAACCTGGGCCCCGTCTGGACCAGCCGCGTGCTGGGCTTGTCGCCCACTGGCGTGGGGCTGCTGGCGATGACGTGGGGCGTGGGCTCGATGGTGGCGTCGCTGGCCATGACGAACGTCGGCCACTTCCGCGGGAAGGGGTACCTGCTGCTGGGCGCCGCGGCTGGCTTCGCGCTCTGCGTCGTCTCATTCGGCTACTCACGGTCGGTGCCGCTCAGCGCCGTCATCAACGTCGGTCTCGGCGGCCTGCTGTCGGTCTCGGGCGTGGCTGCCGCGTCGCTCGTCCAGCGCGTGGTGCACAACGATATCCAGGGCCGCGTGATGAGCCTGTTCATGATGAGTCAGGGCGTCTCGCAGCTCTTGACGCTACCCACCGGCTTGTTCGCGCAATGGGCGACCTTCCAGCTCACGATGCCCCTGATGGGCTGGCTGTGCTTTGCCGCTGTGTTGGCGATCGGACTCGGCCGGCCCGCCGTGCGCCGAGCGGGCCGCGAGCCCCCCGTGCTTGATACCCCCTGAGGGTGGAGAACTGAAGTGAGGGTGGAGAGCTGAAGTGAGGACGGAGAGCTGAAGTGAGGACGGAGAGCTGAAGTGGCTCACCCGTACGGACAGGTCTTCAGACCTGTCCTGCAGCGCTCGGGACGGCGAAGCGGGTCGGGACTCAGTGATCGAGCTTCGTTTCCGTCCATCCTGGGCGTCGCCCCGACGGCATGAGGATTCGCCTGCCGCCTGCGCGAAGCAGGCCTACACGTACGCCGTCTCCTGGTACACGCCGAAGACCTCGCGCATAGCCGCGCACATCTCGCCCAGCGTCGCGTACGCGTTCACCGCGTCCAACAGCGGCGGCATCACGTTCGTGCCCGCGCGGCACGCAGCCCCCACCTCGCGCAGCGCGCGCGCAGCTTCGCGATCGCTTCGCTCCCGTCGCAGGCGGCGCAGCGCCGACACCTGGCGCTCGTACGCCTGCTCGTCCATGCGCAGCACGGGCACGTTGACCGCCTCGTCCGTTGCGTACCGGTTTACCCCGACGATGACCCGCGCGCCGGCCTCGATTTCGGCCTGGTGGCGGTACGCCGCATCGGCGATCTCGCGCTGCATGTAGCCGGACTCGATCGCACGGACGGCGCCGCCCAGCTCATCGATCCGCGCCAGGTAGCTGCGCGCCTCCGTCTCGATGGCGTCGGTCAGCGACTCCACGAAGTAGCTGCCGCCCAGCGGATCGACGGTTTCGGCCACGGCGGTCTCGTGCGCCAGCACCTGCTGCGTGCGCAGGGCCAGCCTCGCGGCGTTCTCGCTGGGCAGCGCGAGTGCCTCGTCGAGGGAGTTCGTGTGCAGTGACTGCGTCCCGCCCATCACCGCCGCCAGCGCTTGCAGCGCCGTGCGGACGACGTTCACCTCCGGCTGCTGCGCGGTGAGCGACACGCCCGAGGTCTGCGTGTGAAATCGCATCCACCACGAGCGCGGCTCCTTGGCGCCGAACTCCTCCCGCATCAGCCGCGCCCAGATGCGGCGGGCGGCGCGGAACTTCGCGACCTCCTCGAAGAAGTCGCTGTGGCAGTTGAAGAAGAACGACAGGCGCGGGGCGAACTCGTCGATGGCGAGCCCGCGGTCGAGGCACGCCCGCACGTAGGCGATGCCGTCGGCCAGCGTGAAAGCCAGCTCCTGCGCCGCCGTCGCGCCGGCCTCGCGGATGTGGTAACCGGAGATGCTGATCGTGTTCCAGAGTGGCATCTCCCGCGAGCCGAACTCGATCGTGTCTGTCACCAGTCGCATCGAAGGGTCCGGTGGGTACAGGAACTCCTTCTGCGCGACGAACTCCTTCAGGATGTCGTTCTGCAGCGTCCCCGCCAGTTGCTTCCGGCTGACCCCCCGCTTCTCCGCCGCGGCGATGTACATCGCCCAGATGGGCGCCGCGGGCGAGTTGATGGTCATGGACGTCGTCACGCGGTCCAATGGCAGCCCGTCGAGCAGCGTCTCCATATCGGCCAGCGACGACACGGCGACGCCGCAGCGGCCGAACTCGCCGATGGCGTCGGGGGCGTCGCTGTCCAGGCCCATCAGCGTCGGCAGGTCGAAGGCGATGGACAGCCCCGTCTGGCCCTCGGACAGCAGGTAGCGGAAGCGCTGGTTCGTCTCCGTCGCGCTGCCGAAGCCGGCGAACATGCGCATCGTCCACATCTTGCCGCGGTAGCCGGTGGCGTGGATGCCGCGCGTGAACGGATACTCTCCCGGATCGCCAATCTCCCCCGCGTAATGGGAGGCCGGTGCCTCAGCGGGACCGTACGTCGTGCGCCGCCCATCTATTCGGAGCGCCTCGTCCGGGGTGTTGTGGTCGTTCACACGTGCATCATCCATCCGTGCCGCCTGGGGGCGCAAGCTCGGCACGCGCCGCTACGCCAGCGCCACGCCGAGGACGTGCGGGCGCAGGAACACCAGCGGAGGCAGTGGCGGCAGCACCTTCGCGAACGTCGTCCGCACTTCGCTGAAGCCGGCAGCCCGCACGAGCGCCTCCACGTCGCGGTTCACATGGCAGCCGGCGCCAAGCCACGTGGAGACGGGGTCGGCAATTCGCTGCCAGAACCGCCCGAAGGCGTGGTCGTACAACACGTGGTCGTAGAACCGGTACGCGCCTCCCGGCCGAAGCGTCCTGCGGATCTCGCCCAGCGCCCGCGCCGGGTCGGGGATCGTGCACATGTTCGCCGTGCTCACTGCGGTATCGAACGCGCCGTCGCGGAAGGGCAGTGCCTCGGCGCTCCCCCGCACGAAGTCGACGCGTTTGCGCAAGCGCTCTGCCTCGGCACGCGCGCGGGAGAGCATGTGCGGGCTCGGGTCGAGGGCTACGATGTGCTGTGCCCCCGCCGTGTAGTGGCGGAAGTTGGCGCCGGTCCCGCATCCCACCTCCAGCACGCGGCCGTTCGCCGCGCTGCCGATCTCCTGCCGCCAGCGGCGCAGGCGCTTGTGTTCGAACTTGAGCTGCCACGCCCAGTAGGCCGCGAACCATCGTCCCGGTTGCATCCACGCCTCCACCTTCGAGGCTAGCTACCGCCCCTGTGTTTCCGTCAGTGCCGAATGAACGCCCATCGCAGGACACTCGGCAGGCCCGCCGCCCCGCCTTACCACGCCGGCCCGTAGCGCGGGCCTTCAGCCCGCGCCGCCCGCGCCCCCCGGTAGCGCGGGCCTTCAGCCCGCGCCGTCCGCCTCGTGGCGCGGGCTTTCAGCCCGCGCGGTCAGCGGCCCCCGAGCCATACCTCCCCGCAGTCCGCGCCTTCAGCCCGCGCCGCCCGCACAGCGCCTTTTTCTCACGAATATGATCCAGCGCACTTGGAGATCGCACCCCGCAACTCATACGCTCGCCCCCGACAACGTCCGCGCGCCAGCGATCCGGCTGACGCGGAAAGGCTGACCAGCCGACCGGACCGAAAAACCGAAAACTGCCGTTCAACGAATCTGAAATGCACGCACTCGAATCTGAGAAAAGGAAACTTATCGAAGCCGCTAAGCGACCTCGCCGCCGCCCCGCAAGCGAAAACTGCCGAGCAATGTCCCGCAGTCAACCCGCATGGGCGCAGCCTGCTGCGCCCACCAGTCCGGAGCACGCAGATCGGAGTCTCAGATGGCCCGCCCCGAACCCGCGCCGCGACCCCGCCGCCGTCACGCAAGCGAAAACTGCCGAGCAATGTCCGCAGTCAACCCGCATGGGCGCAGCCTGCTGCGCCCACCAGTCCGGAGCAAGCAGACTGGAGTCTCAGATGGCCCGTCCCGAACCCGCACCGCGACCCCGCCACCGCCCCGCCAGCGAAAACTGCCGAGCAATGTCCGCAATCAACCGTAGGGGCGCAGCCTGCTGCGCCCGCCAGCCCGCAATACACAAACTCGAGTCTCACAAATGGCCCGTATCGAACCCGCAAAGCGCCCGCCGCCGCCTCGCAAGCGAAAACTGCCGAGCAATGTCCCCGCAAGAGGCCTCAGTCGCCCAGCAACAGCTTTGCCCCGGCCAGCGCCAGCACGTCGTTCGCACCATCCTCGATGAGCGAGGCGCGGGCGTCGCGGTACAGCATTTCGACCAGCACGCCCTTCGCCAGCCCCATGCCGCCGTGGATCTGGATCGCGTCGTCCGCGACGTCCAGCGCCGTCTGCGTGCAAAGCACCTTCGCCGCGATCGAGTAGTGTGTCGTCGGCCGGCCCGACAACAGCCGCCGGTTGGCCAGCCGCGACAGTGCGCGCGCCGATTCCACCCTGGTGAACATGTCGAACAGCTTTCGCTGCACGAGCTGGTGCTGGGCGATCACCGTGCCGCCCTGCACGCGCTGCTGCGCGTACGAGAGCGCCTCCTCGAACGCGGCGCGCGCCACTCCGCAGAACGTCGTGCTCATGCCCGCGTTCGCGCTGGCGAGGATCGAATCGGTGGGCGAACCGAACGTCCCCGGCTCCGTCAGCATGTAGTGACGCGGGATGCGCACGTTGTCGAAGAAGATCTCACCTTGGTTCAACGCCCGCTGGCCCAGCTTGTTCAGCGGCTTTCCGCGGGTGACGCCCGGCAGGTCCAGCGGCACCACGGCCACGCCCGTCCCGCCCATACCCAGCGACGGGTCGACGCACAGGAACGCCAGCGTGTGCGTGGCAATGGTCCCGTTCGAGACCCAGGCCGATTTCTGGCCGTTGATCACCCACTCGTCGCCGTCGCGCCGCGCCATGCACTCGAGGTGGATGTCGGGGCGGGCGGCGTCGCCGCTAAACAGGATCGCGTCGGACCCGTGCTGGGGCTCCGTCGCGCACCAGCAGCCGATGTACTTGCCCTCCGTGTCCTCGACGAACGGCATCACGACCTCGCGCATCAGGTCGGGGTTGCCCGTCATCGCCGCGAAGCGGAAGGGCATCGCGGTCACGCCGAGGCTGATCGAAAGGCCGGCGTTCCCCCAGCCCAACTCCTCGCCGACGACCCACCCTTCCATCGGGCCCAGCCCGGCGCCGCCAAGCTCGGGCGGGAACGCCCGCAGGTGATATCCGGCCTTGTACGCCGTCCGGAACACGTCGCGCAGCGGGGACTCCGGCCCGATGACCTCCTCGGGCGTCAGCGCATCGAGCTGCGCCGCCGCCGGCCGCATCACGTCGGCGGCAAAGCGGTGCATCTCCTGGCGCAGGCGCTCCTGATCGGGGGTCAGGTCGAAAGTAAGGTCGATCGCGTTCATGAGTGCGCCTCCTGGCGTCAGGTGCTGAAGATCAGGACGTTCACGCCGCCGATGCCCGCGTTCTGGACCAGGCCGGTCCGCGCTCCCGCCACCTGCCGCGCGCCTCCCTGCCCGCGGAGCTGGCGGACGATCTCGGTCACCATCGCGCCACCGGTTGCGCCCATGGGGTGGCCGCGGCTGAGCAGGCCGCCGTCGGTGTTCACCGGGCAGCGGCCCGTAATCTCCGTGCCGCCCTCCCACACGAAGGGGCCGCCCTCACCCGGCTTCACATAACCAAGCTCTTCGATCGTGAGGATCTCGCCCGGGGTGAAGGCGTCGTGTACCTGCGTGACGTGAACGTCCTCCGGCCCCACGCCCGCAGCCGTGTACGCGCGTCGTGCAACGAGCCCCGTGGGCCCCTCGCCCTGCGCAGGGCGATCAGCCGAGTACACGGGCGATCCGCCCGCCCAGCCGCGCAGGCGTACGGGCGCCGTCGTGTACTTTCGCGCGAACGACGCCGAGCACAGGACCACGGCCGAGGCGCCGTCGCTGGTAGGGCAGCACTGGTACAGGGTCAGCGGTTCGCACACCATGCGCGAGGCCAGCACTTCCTCCAGCGTCACGGGTACGCGGTACTGCGCGTACGGGTTCTGCATCGCGGTCCGGTGGGACTTCACGCTGACCTGCGCGAAGTGCTCGGGCTTCGTGCCGTACTCCGCCATGTGCCGTTGCGCCATCATCGCGTAGGCCGCCGGCATCACGTTCAGCCCCATCAGCGACGCGTAGTTGTCGCTGTCGGCTCCGCCCACGCGCAGCATGCCGCGCTCCATCTTCTCCACGCCGATGACCATGGCAGTCTCGACGGTGCCTGCGCGGATCGAATCCGCGGCCAGCATCAGCGCGCGCGACGAGCTGCCGCATGCCAGCTCGATGTTGGTGATCGGGATCCCGTGCTGGCCCAGCTCGCCGAAGATACGCATGCCGACGCCCACAGGCGGGCCCGTGCCACCCACGCGCCCCAGGAACCCCGCTTCGATCTGGCGGAACTCGATTCCGGCATCGTTCAGCGCGGCCAGGCCGGCTTCGCGCGCCAGATCGTCCAGTGTCAGTGTGGGGAAGCGGCCGAATGGGTGCAGGCCGGCTCCCAGGACGACGACCTCATCTCCCAGGCTCATGGTGTGCCTCGCGGTTGAAAGGCGTAGGCGACCACGCGCGCCCCGTCGTCCACGCGCCCGGTGTCGTACAGCGTCATCGCCACTGGCAGGCCCACGCGCATGTCCGACGGCGGTGCGCCGGTGATCACGGACATCACGACGGGCCCGTCGTCGAGCTTCACCTGCGCGATGGCGTAGGGGGGCTCGAGGATGGCGCCCGGCGGCTTCTGGTGCACGACCGTGAACGTCCAGACCGTGCCGGTTGGCGAAAGCAGGCACTCGTCGAGGCCCCGCCGCCCGCACCCCGGGCAGATCGCGCGGCGCCCGGCGAAGCGCGCGCCACAGGCAGGACAGACGCAGCCGCGCATCTGCGGCCGTTCGGAGGGGTCGGACGGGATGGTGAACGAGGTCCCGCGGACAGCGACGGCCCCAGCCGTGTCGGTGGTCATGTCAAGCCGCCCCGCGCCCGGGCAGAAGGGTATGCCGAATATGGGCGCACGTTGACGTTTGGGTGGCCGTGGACGCGTGCAAACGCTCCGGAACGAGACACGATAACTCCCGGGCAGGCCGCGGTCCCTGCGAGTCTCTGCCACCGGCCCCAGCGCTTCCAGTGACAAACGGCACGGGGAGCGCGGGCCAAAGGCCCCGCCCGTTTCCCGGAAAGTGGGCACTTACCTTTGGCCGGGGCTCCTCATACGGTGTCACTGGCGCACCGCTACCCCGGCCGGAGCGGCGTTCGTCCCTCGGCGTGATCACGCCGGGCGGCCGCTCGCCTGCCGGGAGGCATAGCGTTGGAACTCAAAGAAGTCATCGGGCGTCGGCGAACCATCCGTTTCTTTCTGCCCTTCCGCCCCGTCGAACGCGACAAGATCCAGAAGATGCTCGAGGCCGCCCGACGCTCATCCTGCGTCGGGAACGTGATGAACGTCCGGGGCATCGTCCTCTGGAAAGACCAGGCCTCGCCCGAACTCCTCAAGGCGATCACGCCGCCTCTCGGCTATCAGCAGATGCAGACCGCCCCGGCCTTCATCTTCTGGTACAACGAGACCGCCGCGTACCAGATCGACAAGTGGATCGACGACCTCCACAAGCTGGCTGATTCCCGCCGCATAGGCACCAACGCCGAGGTCACAAAGGCGCAGATCGACCGCGGGCTCCGTCCCGCGTTCGCTGCCGCGTGGCAACAGGCTGCCGTCGGCCCGCTCGCCTTCATGGACGTGGGCCAGGCGATCGCGCAGGCCACGCTGGTCGCCTACGACGAAGGACTGAGCACCTGCTGTATGAGCAGCCCGAGGTTGGAGCAGGTGGGCAAGCTGCTGAACCTGCCTGAGTCCGCCGTCCCCGTCTGCCTGCAGGCGGTCGGCTACTCGGCGGAGGCGTGGGAGGCCGGTGGCCAGACGGTGAAGCCACCGTTCGAGTCGCTGTTCTACGAGATGCAGCACGGGACGCCCTTCACCACCGATCCGGCGGTCGACGAGGAACTGCGGCGCGAGAAGATGCTGATGGAGCCTGCCCCGCTGCCGTGGCGCGAGGCCGAGTTGAAGTACTTGATGACGGCGCTGGGGCTGGAGGAGCGCATCACCGCGTTCCCCATGCCGGCCGGGCCGCCAGCGGGCAATGGTGCTTCGGGGGATGGCGCATCATGACCGGCCGGACCGTCTCGATCCTTGACCAGGGCACGGGCGAGTTCCGTCCGCCCGACCCGGACGCGGCGCGGCGCTGGGCGCGCGAGAAGGAACGGCGTCTCGTCGACAAGCGCATGTCCGAGCAGGACGCTGTCGAACGCTACGTCGCCGATGGCTCTTACGTCAGCTACGACACCAACGTGTGGCGCCGCGGCCCCAGTTCATTGATGCGGGAGATCATCCGGCAGAAGAAGCGCGATCTGTGGCTCGCCGCCAAGTTCAGCGCGCACGATGCCACGCTGCTCACTGCAGGCGGCTGCGTCACCAAGATCGACGTCGGCTGGATGGAGGTGGGCAGCATCATCACCGAGGCCGTCCGTGAAGGCCGCGTCCGCATGTTCGAGTGGACGAACGGCGCGCTGGCCTACCGCCACCTGGCGGGCGCGCTGGGCGTGCCGTTCCTGCCGCTGCGCTACGTCGGCGGCACCGACGTGTTCCGTTCGTCGGGCGCGACGCTCATCGAGGACCCGTACACCGGTCAGCCCGTGTGCCTCGTCCCCGCCGTCAATCCCGACGTCGCTCTCATCCACGTGAACCAGTGCGACATCTACGGCAACGCGCGGGTCTTCGGCCCCGGGCTGGCGCCCGTGGAGACGGCGATGGCTGCGCGGCACGTCATCCTCTCGACGGAGGAGATCATCGACACGGACGAGATCCGCAAGCATCCGGGGGCGACCACCATCCCCTACTACGCTGTCGACGCGGTCGTGTACGCGCCGTTCGGTTGCTACCCCGGTTCGGTCCCCGGACGGTATCGCGCGGACCTCGAGCACTTGATGGAGTTCGGCGCGGCGCAGCTCCGGGGCGCGATGGACGCATACCTCGAGAAGTGGGTGTTCAGCGTCGCCTCGCACACCGAGATGCTCGAGAAGCGCGTCGGGCTCGAGAAACTACAGACGCTGCAGGCGGAAGAAACGCACACGGAGGGGTACTACTCATGACGAGCGCGACCTCCTTCACGGACAACGAAGCGATCATCACCTACGCCTCCCGGCTCATGGAGGCAGACCGCTTGTATTTCGTGGCGATCGGCGGGCCGCCGCTGCTCGCCGTGCTGCTCGCCAAGCAGCTCCACGCACCGTCGATCGCGTATGTCGTCGAGGACGGCACCATCGCGCCGGAGATGCGGCTGCCGGCGCCGGCGTTCATGATCGGCGCGGGGTTGTCCAGCGCGCGTGCGGTCGCCTGGACGGACATGAACACCGTCGATTTCCACGCCTCGCGCGGCTTCATCGACGATGGCGTGCTGGCGGCAGTGCAGGTGGACGCCTACGGCAACTTCAACTCGACGTTCACCGGTGGTTCGTACGACCGCCCCGAGCGGCGCTTCGGCGGGCCCGGGGGCGCTACCGAAATCGCCTCGCTCTGCTGGCGCACCACGCTGATGACGCGCCTGCAGCGCCGCAAGTTCGTCCAGAAGCTCGACTTCATGTCCTCGCCGGGCTATCTCGACGGCTCGCCCGGCGCGCGCGAGCGTGCGGGCATGCCGGCCGATACGGGCCCGTACCGCGTCGTGACCGAGCGCGCCATCTTCGGCTTCGACGAGCAGAGCCACCGAATGGCGATCCTCTCGATCGCGCCGTGGTCAAGCCTCGACGACGTGCTGTCGGACATGGAGTTCGAGCCCGTTATCCCCGCGCGGATCGAGACCCTGGAGCCGCCCACTGAGCGAGAGCTGGACGTGTTACGTACGCAGGTTGACCCCAGCGGCCGTACGATCGCGGGGGACTGGATCGTGTTGGATGGCGGTCACGAGGTCGGCAAGACGGTCGGAGCGGCGGGGTCGTGATGGACGGGCACGAGGCCACCGCGCCTGTCGTGGATCAGTTCCAGCGCCCGCTGCGCGACCTGCGGGTCTCCGTCACGGACCGCTGCAACTTCCGCTGCCAGTACTGCATGCCGTCGGGCGACGAGGCGTGCACGGCGTTCCTCGGCCGCGGTCAGCTCCTGGCGTTCGAGGAGATAACGAGGCTCGTTGGCGTCTTCGCCGGCCTGGGCGTCGGCAAGGTCCGGCTTACGGGCGGCGAGCCGCTGTTGCGCAACGGCCTGCCCGATCTGGTCGCCCAGCTTGCGGCCATCCCCGGCCTGGACATCGCGCTCACCACGAACGGCGCGCTGCTGCCGCGCATGGCACAGTCGCTGAAGGCCGCCGGTCTGCAGCGCGTGACCGTCAGTCTCGACTCGCTCGATGAGGCGACGTTCCAGGCGATGAACGGCGCGAACTTCCCGGTGTGGAAGGTGCTGGAAGGGCTCGCCGCGGCCGCGGATGCGGGCCTGGCTCCGATCAAGATCAACACTGTCGTCATCCGTGGCGTGAACGACGGCTCGGTCGTCGACCTCGCCCGCTGGTTCAGGGGCACAGGTCACATCGTGCGCTTCATCGAGTACATGGACGCAGGTAACCTGGCCCGCTGGAGCCCCGCCGCGGTCGTGTCGGGCGCCGAGATCGTCCGAATGATCGCCACGGAGCTGCCACTCGAGCCGGCCGAGGCCAACTACCGGGGCGAAGTCGCGCGCCGCTGGCGATACGCCGACGGCAGCGGCGAGATTGGCGTCATCACGTCGGTCAGCCAGCCGTTCTGCGGCGACTGCACGCGCGCGCGCCTCTCGGCGGACGGGATCCTGTACACGTGCCTCTTCTCGAGCGAGGGCCTCGACCTGCGGGAGCCGCTGCGGGCGGGCGCCACCGATGCGGACCTGGAGGCGCTGATTCGCACGCGGTGGGGCGTCCGCGCGGACCGTTACTCCGAGCTGCGGCCCGCGCTTGCGCCAAGCCCGCGCCCCCGCATCGAGATGTCGTACATCGGCGGGTAGCCGCCGGCCGGGAGACTACAGCCGGTCGATGATCTGTCGCGCGGCTGCGAGGGCCAGCACGTCGTTCGAGCCGTCCTCGATGAGCGATGCGCGCGCGTCGCGGAACAGCTTCTCGACGATGAACTCCTTCGCGAGTCCGTACCCGCCGTGCAACTGGATCGCGTCGTTGGCCACGTCCAGCGCCGCCTGTGTGCAGTACACCTTCGACACAATCGAGAGGTAGGTCGCCGGCGGGAAGGTGCCGTTGTTGTATGCCAGCGCCGCGCGCGAGAGCTGGCGGGCCGACTCGACCTTCGAATACATGTCGAACAGCTTCTTCTGCACGAGCTGGTGCTCGGAGATCGCCTTTCCGCCCTGCACGCGGTTGCGCGTGTAATTCAACGCCTCCTCGAACGCCGCGCGCGCAAGGCCCGTGAACGTGGCGCCCATGAAGGCGTTCGCGCTGGCCAGCGTCATGTCGATGACGATCGGATAGGCCTCCGGCTCGACGAGCATGTAGTCCTTCGGGATGTGGACCTCGTCGAAGAAGATCTCGCCCTGGTTCAGGGCGCGTTGGCCCAGCTTGTTCAGCGGCTTCCCCCGCGTCACGCCAGGCAGGTCCAGCGGAATAAGCGCGACACCCCCGCCGCCCATGCCACGATCCCGCTCGACGCCCAGGAAGGTCAGTGCGTGCGTGGCGATGGTCCCGTTCGACACCCACGCCGACTTCTGGCCGCTGATGATCCACTCATCGCCATCCTGGCGCGCCGTGACGCCCCACCAGATCGCGGGGTCGCGGTAGAACTCCGTGCCGACCACCAGTGTGTCGGAGCCGTGCCCCGGCTCCGTGATCGCCCAGCAGCCGATGAACTCACCGCGCCGGTCATCGACGAAGGGTCGCACCACGTCCTTCATCAGCCGGGGCCGGTCGGCCGCGCGGCCCGCGGCGAAGCTGAACGGAAACGACGTCACGCCTAACGCGATCGCGAAGTCGGCGCTTCCCCAGCCCATCTCCTCCGAGATGATGTGCCCGCCCAGCGGTCCTGCGTCGATGCCGCCCAGCTCCGGTGGCAGGCTCTGGGTGTGAAACCCCTGCTCGTACGCCATGCGGAACACGTCCCACAGCGGCGAACCCTTCGCTATCACCGCCTCCGGGTCGCGCTCATCGAGTTCGCGGCTCACCGGCCGCAGCACCTCGGCGGCGAACCGATGGACTTCGCTCTTGAGGCGTACGAGGTCGGGCGGCAGATTCTTGTCGAGTTCGACGTACGGTTCCACGGCCACACTCCTTCTCGGGACAGGGTCGTCCGCACGGTACGCGAGGGGCGGGGGCGGGCACAGGCCCGAACGTACCGGCGGCACGGGCCATTTGTCCCGCCGGGGGTCTGGTTGCTGCCTCTCAGGGGGTAGATCGGACGCCCTCCATGGTGCCCGGTGTCCCTGTCACTCCGCGGGTCGCGCGGCCTATCCTGAACCTGGAGGTGACCGTGACTCGTTGGCTGCTCCCCGCCTTTGGCGCCGCCGTGATCGCTCTCGCGGCGCTGGTTGCCGTATTTGTCTGGAGCCAGTCCGGCGACTCGGCTTCCGGAGCGTGCGATCGCGATGCGCTCGTTGCCGCGATGCAAGAGGCGATCTCGCAGGCCGACCACGACGGCGTCGACCAGATGTCGCCGAACATGCCCGACGGATGCTCGCCCGAAGACATGATGCAGGCGATGACGGAAGTCAGTCGCTCGTGGCACGCCATGCCCGACGGCACGATAATGCGCGCAGCCGAGCACACACCATGAACGCTCCCGGCGCGCCCGGCTCCGGCGCCAACTGGGTCGAGGATCTGATGCGCACGGTGCGCGACAAGCTCGTCGGCGGCCTGTATAACGGCGTCTACCAGCTCGAGGGCGAACCTCTGCGGCAGGTGATGGACGCACAGGCCGAAGCATGCGTCAGCGCCTTCCTGGCACTCAGCGACATCCCTGCCCGGCTCACCCTCGAAGAGTTCCTCGAGCGCATGAAGATCGCCGGCCCCAGCCGCGTCGTCGTCGAGCGCAGCGGCGAGGACCAGCTCCTGTGGCGGGAGCTGCACGAGGGGCAGTGCGTCTGTCCGTTCGTGCGCCAGGAGGTCATCGCGCTCGACCCGAAGCTGTGCGCCTGCGGTGCTACCTGGGTGCGCCTGCTGGTGGAGCGCCACGCCCGCCGCCGCGCCGACGTCGAACTCCTCCGGTCCGTGGCCACCGGCAGCGACGACTGTGTGTACCGGATCGTGCTGCGCGAGGCGCTGCCGTCAGCAGGCGCAGTGGGATCGCCTGCCCCGTAGGGTCAGGCCGGTGCGCAGATCGCCGCGATATGCCGCCGCAGGTCGTCGACGCCGATGCGCTTCAGGTGTACGGCGGCGACGCCGGCCTTGCGGACCCGAGCGCGCTCCTCATCGGTCAGGTAGGAACACAGCAGGATGACGGGAGCACGCGCGGCGAGGCGGGAAGAGAGCTCGGCGTCGAACGCGGTGCCGGCGGCCAGGTCCAGCAACACTACGTCGACCCCCTCGATTCGCGCCTGGTCGACGGCGACCGACGGGCGGGCGCGGCTCACCCGCAGCGCGCCATTGCGCTCCAGCATGCGGGCCAGCATCCCGCCCATCCGTTCGTCCTCCGTGACGACGAGCGCCTGGAGGCGACTGATGCCTCGTTCGGTTGCATGGAGTTCGGGGGCTTCCACCACCCCATTCGACACCCTGCGTCGCCATTTCCCATAGGGCTCAGCGGCCCGTCCCCGACCGGCCCTTCAGCCCTCATGTGTCCCAGCGGGTCCGTTCGTGGAGGGGTGGCGCCGAATGGCGCGCAACAAATGCTGCGGCCTCCGAGCGTCGCCGGAAGCTCATCTTGCTGAGGATGCTGCTCACGTAGTTCTTGACCGTCTTCGGGCTCAGCGTCAGCTCGCGGGCGATCTCCTTGTTCGTCTTCCCGCAGGCGATGAGGGCGAGGATCCGCTGCTCCTGTCCCGTCAGGACGGACAGCTCGTGGTCCTCCGTCGGCGTTCCCGTCCGCAGGCACTCCAGCACTTTGCTCGTCACTGCCGAGTCCAGGAGCGACTCGCCTCGCGCGACGGCAGCGATGGCCTCGATGAGCGTCTGGCGGCGTGTCTGCTTCAGCAGGTAGCCCGAAGCCCCGGCCAGGATCGACGCGAACACCGCCTCCTCGTCCGGGTACGAGGTGAGCATCATCACTTTGATGGCGCTGTTGTACGCGCGGATCTCGCGACAGGCCTCGATGCCGCTGCCGTCGCCCAACCGTACGTCCATCACGATCACGTCCGGCTGTGTGCGTTTTGCCTCGGCGATCGCCGAAGCCGCGGAGTAGCCCTCTCCCACCAGGCACATCGTGGGTTCACGGTGGACCAGCGCGCGAAGCCCTTCCCGCACGATCTCGTGATCGTCGACGATCATGACGCGAATTTGCTGTGTCACGCTCTTCCTCCTTTCCCGCCGAAGGGTGCCAGGGGGCGGCTTCGGTTAGCCGTTCGTCCCCGGCGAATGCAGCTCGCCGGTCTTCACGTGCCCTGGCTTGCGTTCGAGCTTGCCGGGGTCCTGCGTGAACCCGCCGAACATGTCCTCGTGTTTGTAGGCGATGAGCGTGTCGATCAGTTCCGACGGCTCACCCTTTCGCCTCTTTTCCATTTCACCCTTTAGGATGTCCAAGGCCGGCCACACGTCCTTTCCGAACAGCCACTCCATGTACTCATCGGGGATGCGCGGCCGTTCATCGTCGATGTCCCCGTTCTCCAGCAGGCGCGCCGGCGCCAGCGGCGGCACGTAGTACAGGTTCGGCTCCGTCCCGAACTCCGGGTGGAGCCGGATCGCCACCTTCCACTTGTTCACCAGCTTGTAGACGGCGCTCGTCTCGTCGTCGAGGTAGCCGAAGAACCGGACCCTGCCCGGGCACTGGCGCATGCACGCGGGCGGTACGCCCTGCTCCACCCGCGCGAAGCACAACACGCACTTCTGCGAGAGCTTGCGCACCGGGTTGAAGTAGATCCGCTTGTACGGGCAGGCCTCCGCACAGAAGCGATAGCCGTTGCACCGTTCCTCGTCGATGAGCACGATGCCGTTGTCTTCGCGCTTGTAGATCGCGGTGCGCGGGCACGCCTCCAGGCACGCTGGCCGCGTGCAGTGCATGCAGATCCGGGGCAGGTAGAAGAAGTAGTTGTTGGGCCACTCGCCCGCGCCTTCGTCCTCGTCCCAGTTCATGCCCCACTTGGTGTCGTTGTCCTTCGTCAGGACGTTGGACTCGCTGTTCCACACATCCTCGTAGTTGAAGTCCCAGGCGACGCCGAAGTCTTCGTTCGTCGGTAGCTGGCTCGGCTTCGACTTGCCGTCGTCGCCGAACCCACCGGCGATCTCCATCCAGTTCCGTGGTGAGCCCGCGCCGGGCAACGTGTTGACCACGTTCCACCACATGTGCTCCATACCCTCCTGGTCCGTCCAGAGCGTCTTGCACGCGATAGTGCATGTCTGGCAACCCAGGCACTTATTCAGGTCGAACACCATCGCGAGCTGACGCTGCGGTGTCGGCGCGCGGTCTGCCATCACACCCTCCTTGCCGCGCCGCCGCGCGACGCGATCGACGCCACGCCGCACATGGCGCCCGCGACCACGAAGGCGGCCACGCTCGCCGGCAGCCACGTGATTTCGTCGCCCAGAGGGAACGGCGCGCGCAGCACCGTCGCGAACACGAACTCCATCGTATTGCGCCACGCACCGAAGTCGCCGGGGTTGATCCAGCCGTACGCGGCTACGCCCATCGCCCACGCGGCCCATGCCGCCAGGCGCGGCACGTTGCCGAACCACCCTCGGACGATGACGGCCGCGAACAACGGCACGAACACCATGCTCAGCGTCTGCAGCCCGTCCTCGATGCCCATCGCGTCGGTGGCGACGACGGCCGCCCCTGCGAGGATCGCGGCCGCCAGCAGGGCCGGCCGGAACCATCGATAGCCGAATCGCCCGCCCGCCATCGACGCCGCGTACAGGTTCGCAGCCACCGCGTCCGATTCCAGCGCGATCACGACGAGCAGTCCGCCCGCTCCGATCGGCAGCGCGGTGATGAACCCCGCGACATCGGTGGGGCTCACGGTGAACACCCAGAGCAGGCCGATGATGGAGTACCAGGCTGTCATCACGCTGGCGCCCGCACCCGCGCCAATGGCCGCCGCGCGCGGCGAGCTGGCGTCGCGCGCGTAGTCGGCCACCACAGGCAGCCACAGCAGCGGCAGCGCGGCGATGAGGTCGAAGCCCTGCCCGCGGCTGGGCCACCCGCCCATCCCGTCGGCGTCGTGCAGCACGGGGATGCCGTAGGAGAAGAAGCCGGTGATGGTGACAAGCGCGATGACGAGCAGCCCCACCCAGAACGCGAACCGCCCGATCCACATTCGCACGAATGTACGCGGCGGCAGCAGTGCGAGCGCCAGTGCCAGCGCGCCCAGTGCCACGCCCCATAGCGCTGCCGACCCGCCGAGCGAAGGCACACTCTCGGCAACGCGCGCCGCGAACCCGAGTGCGAATATCGCCCACAGGGTGTGCCGGAGCAGCAGCAGTGTTGCCAGCACAGTCCCCGCGGGAACGCCCAGCGTCGAAGAAAGCAACCCCACCGTCGTCTTGCCCTGCCGCGCCGCCAGGGCCGCCACCATCGCCAGCATCCCCGCGCCCGCGAGGCTGCCCAGGATCGCGACGGTGATTGCCTCATTGAGGCCAAGGGCCGGCACCAGGTACGCGCCTGGCACGAACGCGAGCAGGCTCATCGAGAGCCCGCCCCACAGCATCGCCTGCCCGAACGCCCCCGGGGCGCGTTCGTCCGTCATCGCTGCCGGGCGAGGCGGCGTCTCCAGCCAGCCTGTGACCGCGCGCACCGCCATCACGCGCCTCCGATCGGCTCGGCCATGGTGCCCTCGAACGCCGGCGTGCCCGGGTTATAGCCGTTCGTGCCGCGCTGCCCGCTGACCTCGACGGTCGCGAAGATGATGTCTTCTTCGTCGACGGATGCCTCTGCCAGGATCGATTCCCGCGGGTCGATGCCCGGGGCCATCAGGTTGCGGCAGATGCGCGACTGGCCGTGGGAGCGCACATCGAAGAACGGTCCTACCAGCATGGGCGAGACGCCGTAGCGCAGGTGCTCGCGCCCCTGGATCATCGTGGGCAGGCCGTGCTTCAGCCACGCCTCGCCGACGGTGATGTCCGGGTTGAAGCCCGCGGGCACGTTCCAGCGCCGCTCGTTGTGGGAGGGGTTGATCAGGATCTCCACGCCCATCGCGTCGACGCGCTCGATCAGGCTGCGGTGGAACGCGTCGTAGCACACCAGCGTCCCAAGGCGGCCGATCTTCGTGTCAATCGGCATGACGTCGGCGCGATGGCCGGGGCTGAAGCCGAAGCGAGGCTCCGTGGGCGGCGCTAGGTTGATCTTCGGCGTCCTGCGCAGGCACACCCCCTGGGGGTTGAAGAGGTACGACTGGTTGTACACCGCGCGCCCCACGACGTGCCGCCCCTTCACCGCTTCGTCCTCGATGTGGGGCAGGTAGATGCACCCGCCGCACAGGTACACGCCGTGCTCGCGCGCCAGCGTCGAGAACGTCGAGACGTAGATGTCCTCGGCTTCCAGGGCCGTCTCGAGGAACACCGCGCGGAACATCGCGGTGCGGAACTTCACGATCGCGCCCAGGAACCGCGGCAGGTTCTTGGGTACCGCGCGCAAGAACACCTGCGCGATCGTCTTCGAGTCGCCGATCTGGCTGTAGGTCTGCGGCACGAAGGCCAGCGGCAGGCCGATCCCTTCCGGGAACACGACCAGCGTCGGCTGCGAGAAGTCGACCTTCTGCGACGCCTGGTCCATCAGGCTCGCCATCTTCCTGTAGAAAGATTCGGCGTCCGCGTAGTCCGAGATCACGGGCTTCGCCTGGATCGCGACGAGGTTGACCTTCATCCCGTCTTCTCCACTTCTACCGAGACCGCTCGGTCCACCTGCTGGGGTACCCAGTTCCAGCGGTAGTAGCGCAGGTGTCCGTAGCCGCCGGCCAGGTGCAGCCACTTGATGAGTCCCGGGATCGCAACGTCGTACGACTTGCCGCCCGGGAACTGGAACGGCTCCCACGCGTGGTAGATGATTACTTGGCCGGGACGGTTGCCCGGCGCGCGCTTTACCCGCACCTGGAACGACGAGAAGTCGTTGCGGACGTTCACGGTGTCGTCATCCGCGACGCCCCGCGCCTCCATGTCGTCCGGGTTCATGTACAGCGTTGGGTGTCCGCGGTGCGTCCGCGACAGGACCTTGTTGATCACCCACATCGAGTGGATGGACCAGCGCTGGTGCCCGCTGGTCATCACCAGAGGGTAGTCGCCGCCCATCTTCGGCGTCGGCTTGTGCGTGGGCAGCGCTTCGCCCGCCTCCATGAACCACTCGTGGTCGATGTAGAACTGGATCCTGCGCGCGTACGTGGGGTACGGCAGCTTGTCGCGTACGTGCCACTGCAGCGGGTTCAGGGTCTTGTCCGGCTCGATGTCCGTCGCCATGTTCATGCCGACGGCGTCGATGCCGACGTGCGTGAACCGTACGATCCCCTTCTTCCGGAACGTTCCCAGGTCAGTCTTCTCCGGCAGGGCGCCCGCCCGCACGGTGTCGAACACCAGGTCTTCGGCGATCTTCTCGTCGTCCTTCGGGCCGAGGTGCCCGTCGTACGAGAAGCGCTTCAACAGGCCGTGCAGGCGATACGGGCGGCCTCGCCGGTCCGCGTACTCGTCCATCCCGCGCGCCTTCGCCCGCTCTTCCAGTTTCTGCGCCAGGAGCCAGTTGATCTCCCACTCCGGCTTCGCCTCGCCCGGCGGGTTCACCGCCTTGTCGGTAAACACCAGGAAGTTGAGGTGCGCCGTCGGGAAGCGAAAGTCCGTCTTCTCGTAGTAAGCGGCCGCCGGCAGGAAGATGTCCGATTGGCGCGCCGTCGCGCTCATCCGATAGTCGGTCGTCACGATGAGCTTGAAGTTCGGCCACGCGTGCTCGAGCAGCAGCTTGCCGCCGCCGCGCGTGCGTCGCAAGGTGTTGCCGCACGCCCCCAGCAGCACCTGGGGCGTCTGGTCGCGTGCCGGCTGTACGACACCGTCCCACCACCCCTTGTCGATGGCCTCGTTGAAGTATTCGTCGAACGTGCGCTTCATACCGGTGTCGGCCCAGTCGCGTTTGTTCCACGCGTCCTTGTAGCCGGCGTGCCAGTACCAGTAGAAGTGCGGCGGGATCATCACTCCGCTCATGGGCAGCGGTGAGAGCGAGCTGTTGACCGCCTCCTCATGCTCCACTTCCGCCGCCAGCATCTCCGCCGTCATGTCCGGGTCGCGCTTCTTGATGTCGTGCTCGAGCGAAAGCTGGTTTTCGGCCAGCTCCATGAACCCCTCGAACCCCGGCTTCGCCTTCAGGTTGTTCGCCATGACGAGCTGGCTGCTGTTCCAGCCGCGCATCCCCGTGCCCTGGCGGCCGAAGTTGCCCGTCAGCGCCAGCACCAGCGCCATCGCGCGCTCCATCAGGTCGCCGTGGTAGTACTTCGGCGTGTTGAACCCCTGCAGGATGTGCACGCGCTTCGCCGCGCGGATCTCCCCCGCCAGCCGGCGCACCTGGTTCGCCGAAGCGCCCGTGATCTCGGATACTCGCTCCGGCGTGAACTGGGCCAGGTGTTCGCGAAGCATCGCGAACACGGGCCGCACCGTCACCTCGCTGCCGTCGTGCAGGCGGACGGTGTGCTCGCCGTCCAGGTCTGGCTCGATCTTCCCCAGCTTGAGCGTCTTGCGTGGCGCCCGCGCCAGGCCGCCGGTCTTCGTGTCCCATACGTAGAGCTGGTCCTCGCGGCCCTCGCCGTCCACGTCGGTGCGCCGCAGGTACCGCCCGGTGTCGTCGCGCACCAGCAGGGGCAGGTCCGTCTGCTCCCTCACGAAAGCGGCGTCGTACGCCTCCTCGTCGACCAGCAGCTTGCAGACACCCAGCGCCAGCGCGGCGTCGGTGCCCGGCTGCACCGGGACGTACAGGTCCGCGTGGATGGTCGAAGCGTTGTAGTCCGGCGCGATCGAGACGACGCGCGTCCCGTTGTAGCGCGCCTCCGTGATGTAGTGCGCCGAGGGGATGCGCGTGAACAGCGGGTTCATGTGCCACAGCAGGATGAGGTCCGCGTGGTACCAGTCATCGATGGAGCTGGCGAACTGGAACTTTCCGAACGTCTCGTACAGCCCGACGTTGAAGTCCGAGGTCAGGCCGTTGCTGTCCAGTACCGTCCCGCCCAGCAGCCGCGTCAGCCGCCAACTGGGGATCGCCCCGTGCACTACGCCGCCTTCCCCCGAGCCGAACTCGTGGATGATGGACTCCGGCCCCTGCGTCTCGATGGCGTCGAGGAGCGCGTCGGCAACGTTGGTCAGCGCCTCGTCCCACGAGATGCGCTCCCACTTGCCCGACCCGCGAGGCCCCGTGCGGCGCAGCGGGTACGTGATCCGCTCCGATCCGTACATCACCTCGCTGAAGCAGCCGCCCTTCTGGCAGCCGCGCGGGTTCATGTCCGGTACGCCGTCCTCGATCTGGGGGTACTGCGCGCCCTGCTCCTCGCGGAAGACGACGCCGTCCTTCGTGTACACCCGCCACGAGCACGAGCCCGGGTAGCAGTCCACCAGGTGCGTGCCCCAGGTGACCTTGTCCCAGGTCCACTTCTGGCGATACAGGTCTTCGAAGGAGGAGTAGGTGCGCGCCTGCGTCGAAAGGATGTGGTCAAACCGCGGAAGCGGCGCCAGGCGGCTCAGCCCGATGGCGGCTGCCGTGGCCCCGGCGCCCTTCAGGAACGTCCGCCGACTGAGTCGTCGGCTCATGGTTCATTCCATTCTCTTAATTGAAGCACCCAGCCGGCGTTTCTCATGCGGGTCCGCCGGCAGCGCCCCTCCGAAAAGGGAACGCCCGACTTGCTCATCGCCGCCTGCAGGGACGCCGGCTGGGTGCAGACCCCGGCCTCAAACTAATAACGTGATTGCCAGTTATTTGCCGCTCGCGACCTTTTGCGGTCCACCCACCTCCACTGGGTCTCTCGTAAACGGTTCGAACAGCGTGTGCCAGCGGTACACGATGAGCATGTCCAGTAGTTCAGACTTCCCGCCGCCGCGGACCTTCTTCAGCTCGCCCTGCATCGTGGCCATGGCCTTGTGCACGCGCGGGCCGAAGAGCCGCTCCAGGTACTCCATCGGGATGCGAGGCGTCTCCGTGTCGAGACTGCCGTCCTCCTTCAGGCGGTACGGGCTCATGGGCGGGATGTAGAAGATGTTGGCGTCGGTGCCGTACTCCGGGTGCAGCGGCAGGGCCACCTCGTAGTCGTACACCAGCTTGTGGATCGGCCGCTCGACGTCGTTCAGGTAGCCGACGAACACCAGGCGCCCCGGGCACTGGCGCGCGCACGCCGGCGCGACACCTTCCTCCAGCCGCGGGAAGCACATGATGCAGTGCTGGCTCACCTTCTTCACATAGTTGAAGTAGATCTTCTTGTACGGACACGCCTCGGCGCAGAACTGCAGCCCGCGGCAGTTGTCCTCGTCCCGCAGCACGATGCCGTCCTGCTGGCGCTTGTACATCGCCCCGCGCGGACACGCCTCCACACAGGCCGGCCGCGTGCAGTGGTTGCACAGGCGCGGCATGTAGAAGTAGTAGGCGTTCGGGTACTCGCCGGCGCCCTGGTCCTCGTCCCAGTTCGGGCCCCAGGTCGGCTTCGGGCCGACAGGCTGCAGGTGCACCGTGTTGCCCTTGCCCTGGTAGAAGACCTCGTCGTAGTTGAAGTCCCAGCCGCCGCCGAACTCCTGGCGGGTGGGGAGCTTGCCTTCCTGGGGGATGCCCTCGCGGTAGCCGCCGCCCATCTGCTCCCAGTCCATGGGGCAGCCCTTGCCGGGCAGCGTGTTGACGGTCATCCACCACTGGTAGTCGGTGCCCTCGTCGCGCGTCCAGAGCGTCTTGCACGCCACGGAACACGTCTGGCACCCGATGCACTTGTTCAGGTCGAACACCATCGCGACCTGGTTGGGTGCCCCGTGCGCGACCGCTGCCTTGCCTGCACTTGCGCCGTTCTTAGCCATGGGACGCCTCCTATTGATCGAGCGTCAGCTCGTGCCACTGGCGCGAGTACGATCGCAGGTCGCCGCGCTCTCGATTGCTGCCTTCCCAGATGGTCACCCCGAAGCTCGCCTTCTTCCCGGGCGCCAGCTTCACGTTGTCGGTGCCCTTCGCCTTCAGGGGCCGGCTGAGCACCACCGACCAGCGCCCGTCTTTCCACGCGGCCTTCGTATCGATGGCGGCCCCGTCCGACGGGGCGTCGGTGCCCAGCCCGTGGGACACCAGGTTCTCGCCCTGTTCGAGGTCGGCGCGCCAGTACCACTCGTTCACTGCCGCGTCGGCACTGCCCAGCGTGCCGATCTCCGCGGCGCCGTTGCCCGGGAAGAGCACTGCGGCCGCGTCGGGGAACAGGCGCTCGGCGAACTCCGTGTTCTGCGTATCGTCCGCCCACTCCAACTGGAACGCGATGCGCTCCCCGTCGTGGGCCGCCCGCACGGAGACCGCACGGACCTTCCCCACCAGCTTGTCCGCCCACACCGTCCTGACGTACCGCGACGTCTGGGCGTGGACCGGCATGCCGACGAGGTCGATTACATCGCGGTCCACCTTCTGCCATCCCGCGGCGGCGGGATCCAGCAGGGTGGAGGCGCTGGAGACTCTCTTCGCACGCATACTCACACTGCCTCCTTTCCGACCTGTGAAATCTTGCGGACATCCAGCCGGATTGCGCGGTCGATGGGGACCGGCTGCCAGTGAATGCCGCGGTACCGCAGGTGCCCGTAGCCGCCCGCGAACGCCAGCCACTTCACCATGCCTGGCTCAACGTTCGCGGGATCGTGCCATTCGTCAAACTGGTAGGGCTCGAAGCCGTTGTAGATGATGAGCTGGCCGGGCCGTACGGATGGCGCCACGCGCAGCGCCACCTGCATCGTGCCCATGTCGTTGTACAGCTCCACCACCTCGTCGTCCTTGAACCCGCGCTGCTCGGCGTCCGTCGTGTTGATGTAACAGAACGGGTGCCCGCGATGCGTGTTCAGGATGATCTGGTTGGTCATGTTCATGGAGTGGATGGACCAGCGCGGGTGTCCGCTCGTCAGGTGGAACGGGTAGTCACCTCCCTGCGCTGGCGTTTCCTTGTGCACGGGGAATTCCTCCCCCGCCTCAAGGAACCAGTCGTGGTCGATGTAGAACTGGGCCCGTCGCGTCAGTGTCGGGAACACAGTCTTCTTCTCCACGTGCCAGCGGAACGGCGCGTGCGTCTCGTCGTCCTTGATGTCCGACGACTGGCAGATCGCCATCGGCGACATGCCCCAGTCCTTGAACCGCACGTACCCCTGCTCGCGGAGCGTGTCCAGCGTCGTCCCGTCGGGCAGGTTGCCCATGACGACGCTGTCGCGCACCATCTCGTCCAGCACCTTGTCGGAGTCCGTGTAGTAACCGTTCAGCGTCATCCGGTCGACCATGTCGTCCAGCCGGTGAGGCTGACCGTGGGCGTCCTTGTACTCCAGGAACTTCCGCGCCTTCGCCCGCTCCTCGATCTTCTTCGAGAGTTCGACGGCGATCTCAAACTCCTCCTTGGACTCGCCGCGCGGCGGCACTGCCCTGTCGGAGAACGTGAGGTGCATGATGTGAGGTGTGGAGTAGCAGAAGTTCGGCTTCTCGTAGTGGTGCGCCGCCGGCAGCACGTAATCGGACCAGAGCCCCGTCGTGCTCATCCGCCAGTCCACGCTGATGATGCAGGAGAGCTTCGGCCACAGGTTCTTCAGCAGCATGTTCTGGCCGCCGCGCGTCCGTCGCAGCAGGTTCGATCCCACTTCGAAGATCACCCGGGGTTCCTGTGTCGCGGCCGGCTGCACGGTGCCCGTGAACCAGCCCTTGTCCAGCGCCTCCTCGAAGTACTCGTCGAACGTGCGCTTCATGCCCACGTCGCCCCAGGTCTTCTTGTTCCAGATCTCCTTGTAGCCGCAGTGGTAGTACCAGAAGAACGCGGGCGGAACCATGCCGCCCATCGCCGCGCCGCGATACGCCATCTCGTGGCCGATGATCTCGTCCGTCATGGTCGGGTCTTCGGCCCGGAGGGCGGCTTTCATCGCCTCGCCGCCGGCCATCGCCTGCGCGGTGATCTCCTGGCCCGGCACCGGCTTGTTCGGCGCGAAGAACTGGCCGTCGAACATGCCGACCGCCCACGAGCGTGCGCCCGTGCCCTTCTTGCCCCAGTTCCCGGTGAGCGCCAGCACGAGCATCATGGAGCGCTCCATGAGGTCGCCGTGGTAGTACTTGCCCGAGTTCCAGCCCATGAGCATCCGTGTGCGCTTCTTCGCGGCCTTCCGCGCGATCGTTCGTACCAGCTCGGGATTGGTGCCGCTGAGCGGCTCCGCCTTCTCAGGCGTGTACTGCTCGTTGAGCATCTTCTTCAACAGGGCGAACGCCGGCGTCACCTTGACCTTCTTGCCTCGCTTCAGCGTCGCGGTGTAGACGCCGTCGAGCGCGGGGCTGCGCCGCTTCAGCGCCAGCGTGCCGCGCGGCGCCTCGACGATCTCCCCTGCTTTCTCGTCGAACCAGTAGAACTGGTCGTCGCGTCCGCCGTCGACGTCGCTCGCCCGCAGGAAACGATGGTTGTCGAGGCGTACGAGCAGCGGCAGGTCCGTCTGCTCCTTCACGAAGCTCCAGTGGACCAGGTTCTCTTCGATGAGCACCTGGCACATCGAGTTAGCCAGCGCCACGTCCGCGCCGATGCGCACCGGCACGTAGTAGTCGGCGTGCGGCGCCGTCGGGTTGAAGTCCGGCGCGATCACCACCACTTCCGCGCCGCGGTAGCGACCCTCGGAGATGAAGTGGTGCCACGGGATGGAGGTGTAGGCAGGGTTGATCTGCCAGCACAGCATCAGGTCCGTGTGGAACCAGTCGTCGCAGCTCGCGGCCGGGTCGAACTTACCGAAGGTGATGTAGATGCCGGGCGAGAAGTCGTTGATCTCCGCCTGCACATCAGTGATCGTGCCGCCGAGCTGCCCCACGATCGCGCTGCCGTATACCAGCGATTGCGTGCCGCCCTCGGCCGGCTCACCAATGCGGATGATCGATTCTGGACCCTGCTCCTTCACCGCATCGATGATGTGGTCGGCGATCTCGGTCAGCGCCTGGTCCCAGGAGATCTCCTTCCACTTGCCCTCGCCGCGAGCGCCGGCGCGCTTGAGCGGCTTGAGCACGCGCTCCTTGCCAGTCAGCAGCTTGTGCCACGAGACGCCCTTCTGGCAGCCAGCGGGGTTGAAGTCCGGCACGCCCTTCTCGACAGTGTCGTACGTGCCGGCTTGTTCTTCGCGCCACACCTCGCCGTCTTTGCCGACGTAGACGCGGAACGGGCAGTTGCTCGGGTAACAGTCGACGCAATGGCTGCCCCACGTCCACTTCGACCACTCGATCTGTTCGCGATAGGTGTCCTCCCCGGGCTTCGGGGCCCCGGGCGGTACCTGGATCGGGCGGAATGACCGGCCCGCGTGCCCCTTCCGAGCGGGGACGCGCTTCTTCGCCGGAGTCTTGACTTGGGCCATGGTCTCCTCCCGTCATGAGGTCGGTCGGACGATGCGCTAATCTAGCAATTGCTTAATTAAGGGTGTCAGGGCCGAAGGTCACAACTGGTCTGACAAAAGGCACACTCTGCGCTTGCGATCGGCGGTCGCGCGACCCGTGTCTCCTCCGGCGGCGCGCGATTTGGACAGAGCTGTATCTTTCGCCGCGGCCACATGTTCATGCAGGGGTTGACTGTCGCTGCATCGGCGGGCCGTATGGCCCTTATGCCGCCTGCCGCACGGCGCTATACCGATGACGACCCCGGCTTCCCCCTTTCCAGGAGGAGCCATGGTTCAGCACGCCCCATCGCCCGCCCGCAAGGCTGCGGTCCCGCCCACGAAGCGTCTGAGCGCCACCGGCGCGGTCGGCGCGAATCCCTACACCTCCGCCGAAGCCCTCTACCGCGACCAGTGGGACTGGGACAAGGTGGTGAAGGGCACCTGCAACCAGGCCGACTGCATCGCCGCCTGCACGCTCAACCTCTTCGTCAAGGACGGCATCGTCTGGCGTGAGGAGCAGAACGCCATCTACGAGGCCTCCGGCGACCATCTGCCCGACTTCAACCCCCGCGGCTGCCAGAAGGGCATGATCTACGCCGACCTCATGTACGACGCCACCCGCATCAAGTACCCCCTGCGGCGCGTCGGCGAGCGCGGCTCCGGCAAGTGGGAGCGCATCTCCTGGGACGAGGCGCTCACCGCGATCGCCGACAAAGTGCTCGACGTTTCGACGACGACCGGGCCCGCCTCGATCGTCTACGACATGGGCACGACGAACATCGACTTCGGACCCGGCACGCCGGCGCAGTTCCGACTTACGAGCCTCATCGGCACCACCTCGCTCGATGAGTGGGCGAGCGTCGGTGACCTGCCGATGGGCGCGATCCAGACGTGGGGCCTGTTCAACACCGATGGCACGTCGGACGACTACTGCAACTCCGACTACATCATGATCTGGCTCGGCAACCCGTCCTACACGCGCATCCCGGACGTCCACTTCATGCTCGAGTCGCGATACAAGGGCGCGCAGGTCGTGATCGTCGCGCCGGACTACAACCCGACGGCGATGCACACGGACCTCTGGGTCAACCTCCGCGTCGCCACCGATGCGGCGTTCGCGCTCGGCGTCGCGAAGGTGATGATCGACGAGAAGCTCTACAAGGCGGCCTACGTCAAAGAGCAAACGGACCTGCCGCTGCTCGTCCGCGAGGACAACGCACGCTTCCTCCGCCAGTCCGACATCACCGAAGGCGGGAGCGACGGGATCTTCTACTTCTGGGACACGAAGAAGAAGAAGATCGTCGAGGCGCCCGGCAGCCACGGCTCGCCGGCGGCCACGATTGCGCTCGACGGCATCAGCCCGACGCTCGAGGGTTCATACACGGTGACGCTCGCGAATGGATCAAGCGTCGCGGTGCGGCCGCTGTGGGAGAAGCTCCAGGATCAGTTGCAGGACTACACCGCTGACAAGGTGCAGGCGATCACCGGCGTCCACCCGGACGTCATTCGGAAGGTCGCGCGCGACTACTCCAAGGCCAAGGCCGCGTCGATCTTCGCGTCGTGGGGCGCCTGCAAGCACTATCACATGGACCTCTTCCAGCGCTCGATGATCCTGATCTCGGCGCTGGCCGGACACACCGGCAAGCAGGGCGGCGGCCTGCGCATCGGCGCGTGGTGGAACATGCCGCTGAACTACGACAAGGGCCAGCTCGCGATGCTCGGCCAGGCGCCCGCGCCGGGCCAGCGGCCCAAGGTGCGCGACGTCGAAAAGATCATGAAGCAAATGTCGAAGGGCATGTCCATGTCCGCGCCGACGATGGCCTACCTCTACGCGCACGACGAGGGGTATCGCAAGGTCGTCAACAACATGGCGTTCCACGATCCGGCGCTGCCGAAGACCGTCGCCGAATACGCGAAGGAATCCTTCGATAACGACTGGATGCCAGTCGGACCGAAGCCGCGAATGATGCTGTTCACCAGCATGAACCCGCTCCGCCGCTGGCCGGCGCCCCACATCATCCGCGAGGGCTTCTGGGACAGCATGGAGATGATCGCGGTGTGGGAGTTCCGCATGTCGAGCTCCGCGATGCAGTCCGACATCATCTTGCCTGCGGCCGGCTGGCACGAGAAGGCCGGCATCAAGTTCTGCCAGTCGCTCGTGCCCTACATCTGCGTCGGCGAAGCGGCCGTCGAGCCGCTGTACGAGTCGCACAGCGAGTTCGACATCATGGCCAAGCTGGCGATGAAGATCCAGGAGCGCGCACGCGAGCGCGAAGAGGGCACGTACCTCGACGCGCAGGGCAACGTCCACGACCCGAAGCGCTTCTACGACGAGTGGAGCCTCAACGGCGAGTTCAACGAGGGCGACGACACCAAGGCGCTGGACGTCTCGATCAGCATGTCGCAGCCGCTCAGCGGCGTGTCGTGGAAGGAGATCTCCGAGAAGGGCGCCGTGCGCGTGAAGAACCCCGGCAGCTACGGGCCGATCACTGCGATCTGCTCCGACATGGAAGACGGCGAGGCGCTCGCGCCGCTCAAGTGGTTCGTCGAGAACAAGGAGCCGTGGCCGACGCTCACCGGCCGCCAGCAGTTCTACCTCGACCACCCGTGGTATCTCGACGCGGGCGAGGGACTGCCGGTGCACAAGGAGAACCCGAACGGCGGCGGCGACTACCCGATCGAGGTGACCGGCGGCCACACGCGGCACAGCATCCACGCCATCTTCCGCTCGAACAAGACGATGCTCAACCTGCAGCGCGGCGAGCCCGTGCTGTACATGAGCCAGCGCGACGCGCTCGCGCGCGACATCGGCGACCATGACCTCGTCTGGGTGCACAACGACGTCGGCGGCTTCCGCGTTCACGCGAAGCCGACGCCGGCGCTGCAGCCGGGCCAGGCGGTCATCTACCACGCCTGGGAGCCCTACCAGTTCGAGAACTGGGCGAGCAACCAGACCACCGTCGCGGGCGCATTCAAGCCGCTGCACATGCTCGGCGGCTACGGCCACCTCGACTTCCGCCCGATCCACGGGCAGCCGAGCCACACCCCGCGCGCGCAGAAGGTGGAGATCGAAAAGGTTTCCGCGAACGGCGCGACCGGAGGCGCACAGTGAGCGAACAGGGGGCAACTGCGACGATCGCCGCACAGCTTCCCGTGCTCCTCGCCGACGGCGAGGAGCAGGCGAACATCCTCGCCAAGCTGCTCAAGCAGCACATCGACGCAATCGTCGCCGCCGACGCGGCCAAGATCACGGCGGCGCTGAAGATCCGCGGCAAGCTCGGGCTCCACTCCACCGAGCCAGAGGCGGAAGTGACGCTCGTGTTCGATGGCGCCGGCGTCGTCATCAAGAACGGCATGGACGCCGACGTCGACGGCAGGATCACCGGTCCGCTCAAGCTCCAGACCGAGACGCTCGTCGGTGTGGCCAATCCCTATCGGGAGATGCTGCGCCGCACGCTGAAGGTCGGCCTCAAATGGTCGCGACCGTTGTTCACGTCGACCACCTACTCGTTCCTGAAGGTCCCACCGTCACTCAGACCGCCCAAAGAGGCGTAACCGCCGGCGAGACGAGAGCGGGACCCGACAACTGTCGGGTCCCGCTTCATCGATCCCCCTGTTCGCAAGCGTTGTTCAGGCCAGGAGCGTGCGGACGTATGCGCCATCCGCGGCCAGTACCGCGCCGGTGAGAGCGGCGAACGCCGCGTAGAACGGAGCCGGCTCCTGCGGCGCGAGCTTGCGCCGAAGCATCGGCCACCACTTTCCCGGGTGACGCTCGAGGAAATCACGCTCGGCCCGCAGGAACGACGCGGGGTCTTCGTCACGCGCGCGCGTCATTCCTTCGGTGAAGGCCATCACCTGCATGAACTCCAGCTCGACCGTGATGTGGTCGGGCAGCTCGTGCGCCCCGTCATCCACCTTCAGCCCGAAGAAGCGATAGAACCGCAGCGCCTCTTCCATCGCGCGCTTGCGCGTGCCACCCCATTCGCCGCCGTACAACGGACACGGCGGTCGCACCGCGCCGACGTCGAACAGCCGCATGTATTCGCTCTGGAACTCGATGTAATCGCCAGCCTCGGCCAGTCCGGCCATGTCGATCGACTCGCCGAGCTGATACGGCAGCGCCGAGAGCAGCGCGCCGGCGTGCTCGCTGAAGACGCGCGCCTGCACCTGGAGGTGGAATTCCCTCGATGGGAACTCCAGTCCGTCGGCGAGCAGACCGTACAGCTCGGAGCGCGCAGCCGTTGCGTCGTCGATCGTGACCGTGGCCGCCGTGCTCATGATTCGATCTCCAGAGGCTGCCACAATGGCTGGTACGCCTTGAGCCCGCCGCGCTCCTTGTTCGATCCCTGCCACACCGCGAAGGTGCACTTGTGCTTCAGCCCGGGCGCCATCGGTACGACGAGTGCCGCGGGCAGGTTGACGTTGAACGGCCGGGAGATCACGACCTGCCACACGCCGTCGCGCCATACACCCTGCCCGGAGAGGGGTGAGTCGGCGTAGTACGTCGTCAGGCCACGGCCCTCGGCCGTGACGTACCGCGGCGTCGGCAGGTCCGCGCGCCATTGCCACATGTTGACCGGCAGCGCCGGTGCGCCCATCTCGGCGATCAGCGCGTCGTCCTTGAGTGGCAGCATGACGGCGCACTGGTCCGGGAAGTCGGCCATGTCGGTGGGCTTGCTGTCATCGACCGCGTCGTCCCACTCGAGGCGGAAGAAGATCGACTTGCCGTTGTGAGCCGCTGCCACGCGCACCTCGGGCGTGCCTCCCCACTTGGCCGATGCCCATTTGTTCTGAATGTACTCCGACGGCTGCGACACGAGCGGGCTCGCGAGCAGCGTCACCCGCTCCTTCGCGATGTCGCGCCACAGTGCGCCTTCGGGATCGAGCAACGATTCGTTCGACGTCCAGATCTGGACCGCTGTCACCATGGCAGATCTACCCCGGACTCCTGACCCACGACCCGATAGTACGGCCCGCGCGTGCATGCCCTGCACATCGGCCCATCATCGCCATCGACGTGCCGGTGGTCGTTGACTTCCTCGCCGCAAACGGTGCAAACGACGCGCGCGCCCGGCTTGCCCGGACGGTCGTATTCGCCCAGCTCGACCGACACGTTCTGGACCGTGAACAACTCCGCGTCGGGAAGCCCTCGATATGCGGCCATCTGCGCGTCGTGCCGCTCCAGGTGCGGATACAGCTCGGCGGCGCGGGCGCGCGAATCCGCGCGCGCGCTGACCCTCACCGCGACGCCTGTCTCCGTGTTGAGGAACGTCGCCGCCAGCTTGCCGTAGTCGACGAGCTTCAGCGTTCGCTTGCCCGGCTTACAGCCGGTGACCGTCTGTACCGCGTCGGCGCCGCAGCGGTCGATCTCGACCCACGTGATGAGCTTCTTCGATCGCTTCGGATGCTCGATTCCCACGGCCTTCACGCCCAGCATCGCCAAACGCACGCCCAGGACCTGTCCAGGGCAGAGGTGGCCGTGGAACGCCTCGGCCTCGCGCAGCTCCCGCTCCAGCTCCACGTCTTCCTGTCGCCGCGATGCCAACGAGTCCGCGATGCCGCGCGCGACGCCGGCCGGGTCGCCCCGCTCGAAACCGCCGGCCGCATCCGGTTCGGTGCGGATCACGCCGATCAGTTCGCCCGGCTCGTTCTGCGCCGGATTTTCGTCGCCGGGACCGAGGAGCAGCAGGTACGGCGTCGCGAATCCGTGGAATCCCTCGGCGAGGACCAGGTCGACGACGTCGCTCACGCGCGCCGCGAGGTCGAACAGGCTGGGCTCCTTCGCCGGCGCCTCGAACGTCGCGACCTTCTCGGATGACACGACCGTCACGGACACCGCGCCCGCGTCTGCGTACCGGAACGAATCCTTGCCGCGCCGGTCCAGGTCGACGCGATGGTGCGCATGCTTCAGCACCGCCACGCGGGTGCCGTTGTTCAGCAGCAGCCGCACGACCTCGGTGAGGAGGGTCGTCTTGCCAGAACCGGACCGACCGATGATGCGGATTATCGGCGCCATTGTTCGAGCACTATCACTCCCGGTGTTCGAAGGCTGCTAGAGCCGAAGGTCGCCGGGCGCGGGCCACGCAGCGTCGCGGCTCGGGCCATATGGCCCCTGTGCCCGGAAACTCGGCACTTGCTAATGATACCGGGCCATAAGGAACATGATCGCGCCCGGCATCGAGGGAGGATCTGCATGGTGACTCAGACCAAACGCACACGGACCGAGGGTCGCACCGACACCGAGGCCGAATACCGAGATCGATTCAAGTTTGACCGCGTCTCCTGGGGCAGCCACTGCATCGACTGCTACCCCGGCAACTGCCCGTACCGCGTCTACGTGCGCGACGAGAAGATCGTCTTCGAGGAGCAGTCAGGCACGCTGCCCGTCATCGAAAAGGGCGTGCCGGACATGAACCCCATGGGCTGCCAGAAGGGGGCCAACTGGAGCCGGACGCTCAACGGCGGCGAACGCATTCACTGGCCGCTCAAGCGCGTCGGCAAGCGCGGCAGCGGCGAGTGGGAGCGCCTCTCCTGGGACCAGGCGTGCGACGAGATCGCTGACGGCATCATCGACGCGATCCAGGAACTGGGACCGGAGTCGATGATCGCGCTCTCGGGCTGCAACATGAGCACGTGGGGCGTCACCGGACGAACGCGTTTCTTCAGCCAGATCGGCGGTGTCACCACCGACCTCAACGCCGAGATGAACGACTTCTCGCCGGGCCACTACCTGACCTACGGTAAGTTCGACCCGGTGAGCAGCATCGACGACTGGTTCCACGCCGACGTCTTCTTCATCTGGTTCTCCAACCCCGCGTTCACCCGCATACCGCACCAGCACTACATCACCGAGGCTCGCTACCGCGGCGCAACCGTCGTCACGGTCGCGCCCGACTACTCGCCCTCGGCGATGCACGCCGATTACTACGTGCCGGTCAGGCCCGGCACCGATGCGGCCTTCGCGCTTGGCATGGCCGCCACCGTCGTCGAAGAGGGCCTGGTCAACGAGGCCTTCGTCAAGGACCAGACCGACCTGCCGCTCCTCGTGCGCGATGACAACCGCCTCTTCCTCCGCGAATGCGACCTGAAAGACGACGGCCACCCGGAGCAGTTCTTCTGGCTCGACGCGAAGACGAAGAAGATCGCCGCCGCCCCGCGTGGCACGCTCGCCCTCGGCGACGTCGATCCCGCGCTGAAGGGCAGCATCTCAGTCACGCTCAAGGGCGGCGAGAAGGTGACAGCCCGCCCGGTGTTCGAGCATGTCGTCAAGCGCCTCAAGGAATACACACCGGAAAAGGCCGAGGAGATGTGCGGCGTCGATGCCGGCATGATCCGCGAGATCGCCCGCAAGGTCGCGAAGGGCCGCACGAAGACGCTCGGCAGCCTCAACAACGCCGGCAAGTACTACCACGGCGACCTCATCGAGCGGTCGCAGCTGCTGCTGCTCGGCCTCACCGGCAACTGGGGCCGCAAGGGCACCGGCGTGCAGGCCTGGGTCGCCGCCCTGTTCGACGGCTGGCTCATGGGCGCGGCGAAGCCGGCCAGCGGCATCGAGATGACCAAGGCGCTGTGGGGCGCCTACCAGAACTTCGTCGGCGCCATCCAGGCAGAAGATCCGACCATGACGAAGGAACTCGCGACGATCGAGTTCACCAAGCGCTCCGTCGCTGGCGGCGCCGGCTGGGTGCCACCGGTCTTCCTCTGGTACAACCACGCCGGCTTCGACAAGAACTGGCAGCGCGCCGAGTGGAACGACCCCACGATGCCGCGTCCGTTCGAGTCGTATTACCGCGAGGCGGTCAACAAGGGGTGGTGGTCGGGCGAGCCGACCAAGGGCATTGAGCCGCGCGTGTTCATCGAATGCGGCGGCAACGCGTTGCGTCGCACCCGCGGCGGCCGCAGGATGCTCGTCAAGCACCTCTGGCCGAAGCTCAAGACCATCGCCACGCTCGACATCCGCATGAGCGCCACCGCGCTCGAGTCGGACTACGTGCTGCCGATCGCGAGCCAATACGAGAAGATCAGCTTCGGCATCCCGAGCACGCACACGATGAACCTGACGTTCTGCGACCGCGTCGTCCCGCCGATCGACGAGGCGAAGACGGAGATCGATATCTTCGGGCTGTTGTCGAAGGCGGTCGCCAGGCGCGCCGTCGCGCGTGGCTTCCTCACCTACAAGGATGGCACCGGCACCGAAAAGCGGCTCGATGACCTGTACGCCCGCTACTCGATGAACGGCTTCATGGAGAACGAGGACGCCGTCGCCGACGAGATGATCAAGGACACCGTCGTTACCGGCGCGCTGCCAGAGGGTTCGAGCCTGGCCACCGTCCGGAACAAGGGCTTCATCCGCTGGTCGGGCCTCGGCATGAACGCGCGTGCGCTCGGCCAGGCGACCGACCCCGAGGCGGACAGCACCTTCGCGCCGTACCGCAATCACACCGAGAAGAAGTTCCCGTATCCGACGCTCACCCGCCGCGCGCAGTTCTACATCGACCACGAGTGGTTCCTCGAGGCCGGCGAGGAGCTGCCGAAGCACAAGGACCCGCCCAAGGCCGGTGGCGACTACCCGCTGCTGATCACGAGCGGTCACAACCGATGGAGCGTCCACTCCACCAACATTGCCAACAGGCGCATGCTGCAGACGCACCGCGGCGCGCCGCACCTCGTCATGTGCCCGTCAGACGCAACTGCGCGCGACGTCGAGGACAATGAGATGGTCGAGGTGTTCAACGACATGGGCTCGTACCAGACGCCCGTGAAGATCTCGTCGTCGGCGCAGCCCGGTCAGATCATCATGTACAACGGCTGGGAGCCCTACCAGTTCCCGAACTGGGACGGGCCGTCCGACATCGAGCCCGGCATGATCAAGTGGCTGCACTTCGCGGGCGGCTACGGCCACCTGAAGTTCTGGCCGACGCAGTGGCAGCCCGCGCCGGCGTGCCGCGGCACACGCGCTGACGTGCGCAAGATCAAGAGCTGACGGCGAGCACCAGAAGACGAAACAGGCGGGCGTCCGATGTTCGGACGCCCGCACTGGCTTGCGTTCAACGAGCGTCAGCGCTGCTGACGACCACGCTGCCACGCGGCATACGCGTTGGACGCGTAGTGGCCGATTGCGGTCCAGTAGATGTTGCCTGTCTGCTCCCGAGCGTACGAGGCCAAGATCGCGCCGGGAAGAATCGCGCCGACCATGTCCTTCACCGGCCGGTTCAGGTGGTAGAAGGCCCAGCCCGCGCCATTCACAACCGGCCGCCAGCGACCGAGCCAGCCCATACGTGACCAGAGAACGCCCCTGATGTATGTCTCTTCGCTGACGACGGCCAGCGGGATAACGTACAGCAATCGCAGACGCGTTAGGCTTTCCGGCGGGCGCCAGCCGACAGCCAAGGGCGTCCAGTTCAGCAGTTTGGCCGTCGGTCCCTCGCTTGCGTGCCCAAGCAGCGCGGTTAGCCGGTTGGTCAGCCAGAGTGTCGCCAAGAAAGCGCCAGCGAGTCCGAGCCACGATAGACCTGGACGAGACCGGCGCCGCACCGGCCAGAGCCCCATCTCATTCGGAAGCGCGCGCAGGCCACTTCCCGGTCCGTAGTCGACGATGACGTTGCCCGCCGCGAAGGCGAGATCCGCCAAACAGTGGACCTCGAACCATCTGCGACGACCGCCGATCGCCCTCGCGAGCAATGGCGGTCCCGCGTAGCACAACAAGAGCCGGGCGGGGCCGTACCTGATTGCTTCGCGCTGTTCAGCCTTCGCAATCACGTTGTTGACCAGTACCTGCCGCCTGCGATATTCGCAGCGCCCGATCAGCCCCTCTTCTCGTAGTCGACGTGGACGCCGCGGTCGA
>CAYJMG010000023.1:0-60927 GCA_964371355.1 uncultured Dehalococcoidia bacterium | reverse complement strand
GGCGTCAGTGCGTCAGTGCGTCAGTGCGTCAGTGCGTCAGTGCGTCAGGCTTGAGCTTACGGGCGCTGCGTTGGTCAGCTTGTGATTCTTGCCGGCCGTGGTTGTTGCGTGCAGATCTTCGAATTAACACAACCTTTGGCGGGGTTAACACGGCGGACATGCCCGCCTGGTAGTCGTGTTGTGAGACGCCGGCAGTGGCGCGCGCGGACGGCCGTGAGCGATTGTGACATTTGGCACTAGTACGCCGACTGCCATCGCGGTTTGATCGATCCGTACGACGCGGCGTCACATCTCGGTGAGCTTCTGACAGCACCGGCCGGCCGCGAGCGATCCAATCCGTCGCCCGCGAGCCGTGCGGGTGAAGGCTACGCGGAGGGATCGCCATGGCCACGTACGTACCCGCGCTTTCGCATCAACACCAGGCCCACGCGCACGCGTGGCAGACGCAGTTCTGGGCGCGCGTCGCACGGCGTGCGGGGCGGCACTGGGTGATGTCCCGGCACATCGACCGTTTTCTCCAGCCGCTAACCGTCGAAGGGCGCGAGCACCTGAGCCGACTGCGGGGGCCGATGATCGTCATCCCGAACCACAGCTCGCACTTCGATACGCCGGCGGCGCTCTCGGTGCTGCCCGAGCGCATCCGCGCGCGCACGGCGATCGCCGCGGCGGCGGACAAGTTCTACCGGCCGGACAAGAAGGGCTGGTGGTATTCGTTGTTCTTCAACGCGTTCCCCATCGAGCGGGGCGGCGGCAGCGCGGCGCTGGACTACGGCAAGACGCTGCTGCATGACGGCTGGTCGATCCTGATGTACCCGGAGGGGACGCGGTCGGTAGACGGCGAGATGGCGCGGTTTCACCACGGCGTAAGCCTGCTGGCGCTCGACGCTGGCGTTGCCGTGGTGCCGATCTACATGACCGGCCTTCGGGACGTGATGCCGAAGGGCCAGCGCGAGCCGCGCCCCGCGGCAGTGCACATCCGCATCGGCGAACCGGTGCGGCTGGAGCCGGGGACCCCCGTGCCCGACGGTACGGCGCAGCTCGAGCGTGCGATGCGTTCGCTGGCGCTCGAGCGCGCCGCCGTCGCGGCGTGACGGAGTGTGTCAGTGCGTCAGTGCGTCAGTGTGTCAGTGTGTCAGTGTGTCAGTGGCTCGGTGTGTCAGTGCGTCAGTGGCAGTAGCGGCGAAGCTTCTGGCAGAGTCGCCGCAGGAGAGGGCTCCGCCTTGGTGCCGCAAGCGCGCAGCGTCGATCAAGCGCCAGCCCGGCTGTGATCTAACGCGCTGTCGCACGCAGGTCAGCACGTATCACCACAAGATCCTTCACTGCGTTCAGGATGACGGCATTGCGCGGGCCTCGCGCTACCGCATGTCACGCTGTTCGAGATCGGTGCACTGCTGTCTCCTGCGACGACTCTGCCAGAAGCTCCACGGCTATTTCCCCGCTGGCGCTGGCGCATGGCAAGCAAGTGCGTGTCGCCACCAGATCCTTCGCCTGCGGCTCAGGATGACGGCATCGCGCGCGGCGGTGACACGCTGAAACGCTAGCGCCCGCCGAAGGCGACTGTGCGGGCGACGCCCGCCACGATCCACGTCGTCTCGGCCATCGCGTAGGCGAGGCCGTCTTCGCCGGCGAGGAGGGAGAGGCCGTAGAACTTGCGGCCGTCGCGGTGGAGGTGCGTGGCGGCGACGCGGTACGGGGCGGCGGCTGGTGGGACGCGGAGGTATCGGACGTCCATGGTGCCGAGCAGGAAGAATTGGTCGAGCTGGAGCAGCTGGCGCTGCTGGTCGACGGGCAGGCACACCCCGCCGCTACAGTCGATCGCCGCCGTGAGCACGCCAGCCGACAGCGAACCGTCGCCGTTGTCGAACGCCGATGCGTCCGGCCAGGCGGCGCAGGTCACACCATCACGCACGACGCGCGGGTACACGTACAGCCCTGCCGGGTTCTCGGGCCCGCAGGAGAAGCAGCCGGGGATCGGGTGCTCGCCCGTGTCGACGAAGAACGGCGGGGCCTCGGGCACCACCAGCTCTCCCAGCTCGGCGATCTCGTCCGCGCGCTCGGCCGGCGGCTCGGCGATCTCATCGCCGGGCGCAAACGCCCGCTCGCCGGGCACGATCTCGATGGCGGCCGACATCAGCTCCGTCTCGCCGTCGAGCAGCGTCGCCGCATAACGGCCATCCGCCGCTGCCAGCGAGACGGCGAGGTCGCGGTCGGTGGTGACGCCCGCCTTCAGGCGCGCCGTGATGCGCGAGACCGCCGCGTGCTCGATGCCCTTGTGCTGCGCCTGCTGCAGGGCCGCGCAGGTCAGCATGCCCGTGGCCATGCCGCCGTTCACGTTGCCGGGCGGCCCGCGGAAGCGCGCGGGCACACGGAAGCGGCGGCCAGCGTCGAAGGACAGCCGGTCGGGGTTCGCGGGATCGCAGGCGTAGCAGCGGTGCATGGTGGTCAGGATCGCATGGCGTCGCGCGAGGGGCGAATGCCGCCTCTAGCCGTAGATCAGCCGGAGCGCGAATACGGCGGCCGCGATGGTACCGCTGATTCCCGCAGCCATGATGAGGACGGTCAGCAGCCAGACGGCGCCGTGCTCCACAAGAGACAGGCCCGCGGGCGGCCTCACCGTTTCATCTTCGAGGATGAGCCACGAGACCTTCATCGGGAACAGGCGACGAGCCAGCCGCGCACGCAGCCAGAGCGCGAGGTAGAAGACATTGAGGCCGAACAACTGCATCGGACGCGATTATACGACGGGCCAGATCCGAACGTTCGTGTCATGTTGACACCATCTGCGGGAGGTGGTAAGTTAGTGTCACAGTGACACTAAGTCTTCCGAGCGCACGCGGAGGTCGGTCATGGTCGTTGCCACACTCCCCATCGTCGAGACGGAGCCTGCAGGCCCGAAGCCCGGGGGCGGGATCGCCTGCGAGAGCGACAGCATCGCGACGGTGCCGCTGACCGAAGAGCGCTCGTTCGCCTACTGGCAGCAGGACATCCCTAAGGCGTACTGGGCGCTTTCGGCTGACGAGTTAACGGCGCGCATCGGCGCGGCTCGCGAGAAGCTGGGCACGCGATGCGTGGTGCTGGGGCACCACTACCAGCGCGAGGACATCATCCAGTTCGCCGACGTGCGCGGGGACAGCTTCAAGCTGGCGCAGTGGGCGGCGGAGCGGCCGGAGAGCGAGTACATCGTCTTCTGCGGCGTGCACTTCATGGCGGAGGCCGCCGACATCCTGAGCGCGCCGCACCAGAAGGTGATGCTGCCGAACATGGCGGCGGGGTGCAGCATGGCCGACATGGCCGACCCCGACGACGTGTACAACGCCTGGGCGGAGCTGGAAGAGCTGGGCATCGCGCAGGACACGATGCCGATCACGTACATGAACTCGGCGGCGGCGCTGAAGGCGTTCGTCGGCGAGAAGGGCGGCGCCGTCTGCACCAGCAGCAACGCGAAGAAGGTGCTGGCGTGGGCGTTCGAACGGAAGAAGCGCGTGCTGTTCTTCCCGGACCAGCACCTGGGCCGCAACACGGGCTACGCGATGGGCATCCCGCTGGAGCAGATGGTGCTGTGGGGGTGGTCGCGGCCGTACGGCTCGATGGGCGGCCGCACGCTGCAGGAGCTGCAGGAGTCTCGCGTGATCCTGTGGGCGGGGCACTGCTCGGTCCACCAGCGATTCACGCCACAGCAGATCGCCGAGGCGCGGGCGAAGTACCCGGACATCACGGTGATCGTGCATCCGGAGTGCCGGTGGGAGACTGTGCAGGCGGCCGACATGAACGGCTCGACCGAGTTCATCGCGAAGACGATCGCGAACGCGCCGGCGGGCTCGAAGTTCGCGGTGGGGACGGAGATCAACCTGGTGTCGCGGCTGGCGAAGGAGAACGCCGGTCCGCCGGCGGACAAGACGGTGTTCTGCCTGGACCCGGTGGTGTGCCCGTGCTCGACGATGTACCGGGTACACCCGGCGTACCTGGCGTGGACGTTGGAGTCGCTGGCGGAAGGGCGCGTGGTAAACCAGATCGTGGTGGCGGAGGAGATCGCGGCGAGCGCGAAGCTGGCGCTCGACCGGATGCTGGCGATTACGTAGGGATAGTCGTTGGTCGTTGGTCGTTAGTGGTTAGGGTCGCTGGTCGGCGGCGGAAATTGCCCGAACCAGTCCGTCCGCGACTCTCTCCAGCCCTTGTGACGTGCTGACGGCAACGCGGTCAGCAAGCATCGGCGAGTATCGTGCCACGTCCTGCTGGTCAAGTCCATGCCAGACGGGGAGGACGACATTCCGGTCACCGCCCTCTCGCGCGAAGAGACCATTCAGTTCTTGTGGCGGCCAGCGCTTGTTGAAGAACGCGTGACTCAGCACGACTACCCCGTACCGGCAGTTGGCTAACCCGTGGTCGATCTTTGCCCGGAGGCTATCGCCAACATGCAGCTCCTGCGTGTCCAACCAGGCGTCGAGACCGCGCTCCCTGAGCAGGCCTGCGAGTGGTGCTGCGACAGCGGCCTTGTCTTCACTGGCGTGGCTGATGAAGACGTCCCACTCGCGCCAATCGCCAGCGTGATGCAAGGGCGGTACTAACTCCAGGTGAGTGAGTCCGATGCTTCCACCGCGACGTGGAACAGCGAGAACCATGACCTCATCAGGCGCTTCTACTGCGGTAGGCCTCACCACCGTTGAACACCTGCCATCCAGCGTGCCAACCTCTCGCGGGTCGATATATCCGCTCCCCGAAATTGCCCAGATGACCGGTTCGCCGTCACTGACGGCGGAGCCGTCTTCGTCCGTCAGATCCGCCGGGCACATGACGGGGGTCTTGCCATCTGCAACGATCGTAGATGGATAAAGGGTCAGCGAGATGGCGCCGATAGTCATCCTGACTTCCGCCCAGCCGTTTGGTGCTTTGTTGCAGCGAGCTTACCACTAATCCGGGTGGAAGCTGGCGATCACATGCCCGGCGACCTTCGCGCTGTCGCATGAGACGCTGCGGGTGTCACTACAAGATTCCTCGCTACGCTCGGAATGACGGGCGGGGGGTCCGCTCGCGCTGTCGCATGAGGGCGTTGCGGGTGTCACCGCACCGAGCGGAGCTGCCTCCTGCGGCGACTCTTCGAAAAGCTCCGCCGCTACTTTCGCTCGGTACGGGTGCGCGTTCGGGTGGTGGTTGGTGAACCAGAACCGTCGATGCGCTATACCGGCAGGGTGACGAATGTATTTGTGCAGAGCATGGCCCGCAACTTCGAGGACGCGCTCCGGCTGATGGAGGCGGCGCTGTCCGACTGTCCCGACCAACTCTGGGAAGCGAGCATGTGGCAGGTTCCGGCCCCGGATTCCGGGCACCAGTTCCTCGGCCCGGACTGGAAGCCCGTCACGGACCCCGCACAGCAGCGAGCGCTGATCCAACGATGGGTCGGGCGATGGTCGACGCCGTGGAGCGCGGCGTGGCACGCCCTCGAAGTTCTCGACTACGACCTGAGCGGCGACTCCAGCTCTTGGGCCCCGCCGCCTCCGTTCACCGGGCACCCCCACTGGCGTGATCTTCCGAGCCTGCCGGCGGCCTGGTCGCGATCCGAGTTGCTAGCTTATTGCGACTACTGCCGCGAGAGGGTGCACCGAACACTCGACGCGCTCACGGATGAGGCGGCGGCCCGGCCGCTCCCCGGCACGCATCGGTACCACGGCACGCTGTTCGGCGTGCTGGTCGGTAGCCTCCCGCTGCACGTCGTCGAGCACGCCTCGCAGATCCGCCAGTTTCTCACCGCCGCGGGCGTTAAGCCGCAACCGGCAGATGGACGCTGAATGGCGCCGCGTCGCCGCCTACGTCCTTTGCCGCGACGACACTGGGCGGATTCTGCTCACACGTTTCACACTGGCCGGCCACCCTGACTCGGGCAAGTGGACGATGCCGGGCGGCGCTATGGAGTGGGGCGAGGACCCACTTGAGACGGCCGAGCGCGAACTGGAAGAGGAGACGGGACTGCGCGCGGAGATAGGCCGCGTCGTCGGTGTATTCTCGCGCTGGTACGAGCCTCACGAGGCGGTTAGTGGCAACGCAGGACACGTGGTTGGCATCGTGTACGAGGGCGCCAACGCGCGCGGCGCCCTTCGCACCGAATTCTCGCGCGACGCTGCCAACACCACAGATGCCGCCGCCTGGTTCACGCTGGAAGAGGCGCGCAGTCTCTCGCACGTCGGGCTGGTGAGCTATTGTCTTGGTTTGTGTGACTGAAAGAGTCGGAACGTGGACACGGGGGAGAGATGGAAGCGCCAGAGGTTTCGCGCGCGGTGGCAGCGGCCACGTCGATCGCCTCGGCGCTCGGCCTGACAACCGACGACGCGGTCGTCCTTCAGAACTCGAACAAGCTCGCCCTGCGCCTGCTGCCCTGCGATGTCTTTGCACGCGTCGCGTATGTGGGGCAGGAGGTCGCGCAGTTCGAGGTCGAGCTTGCGCAACGGCTCGCCGAAACCGAGAGCCCTGTGGCGGCTCTGGAGCCGCGGGTGGAGCCGCGCGTCTACGAGCGTGACGGCTTCGCGGTCACGCTGTGGACCTACTACGAACCTGTGGCAACTGGGGAGGTCTCACCAGCCGACTACGCGAGTGCGCTCGCGCGGCTACATACGGACATGGGGAAGCTCGATGTCACGTCGCCGCACTTCACGGACCGCGTCGCGGAGGCTCAACAACTCGTTGCGAGCCGCCAACACACTCCAGCGCTCGCCGACGCAGGCCGGGAGCTTCTCGACAACACGCTGCGAAGCTTGAGGCGGTCGATCGCCGGTCGCGGCGCCGGCGAGCAGCTGCTGCACGGCGAGCCGCACCCGGGCAATGTGCTGAGCACGAAGCACGGGCTGCGGTTCATCGACCTCGAGACGTGTTGCCGTGGCCCTGTCGAATTCGACCTCGCCCATGTGCCCGAGGAGGTCAGCGAGCGCTATCCGGGCGCTGATCAGGAACTGCTGGGCGAGTGCCGGGGCCTGGTTCTTGCGATGGTCGCGGCGTGGCGCTGGGATCCAGGCGACCAATTCCCGGACGGGCAACGAGCAGCGCGGGCACTCCTCAGCGCCCTACGCGAGGGTCCACCGTGGCCGTCGCTGGATACCGTGATGCGCTGAGGATGAGTTGGCCTGGTGGTCTCGCGGGTCCGGTTTCAAATGCCGTACACGTGCTAACCGTGGGCCGTGGTCGTTAGTCCGCAGAGTTGGTTGGGCGTGGGCGCTGTCGCATGGTGTGCGGTGCGTGTCACTATGAGATTCCTCGCTGCGCTCGGAATCGTATATGGGAGGCTTGCGCTTCGCACACAAGAGGATGAAAGTCGAGCATTCGGGGCGCTTGAGGCTGAGCCGAGCTGTCTCCTTCGGCGACTCTGCGAGAAGCTCCGCCGCTACTGGGACTTCCAAGGCAATGACGGGGGGCCAAGCTCAGGCGGCGGCGCGTTCGCGGCCGTGGGCGAGGACCTGAGTGAGGGCGTCGACGGCGCGGGCGTCGAATAGCGTCCCGCGGCCGGCGACCATCTCGTCGAGGGCCTGCTGGGAGGCGAGGGGGCCGCGCCAGGGCTGTTCTCGCGTGAGGGCGTCGTAGACGTCGGCGACGCGGACGATGCCGGCGCTGATGGAGATCTGGCCGCCATGGAGGCCGAGGGGGTAGCCGTTGCCGTCGGGCTGCTCGTGGTGGGCGGCGACGCAGTCGAGCACGGGGCGGGGGAGGGCGCGGCCGAGGATCGTGCGGCCGAGGCCGGGGTGGCGCTGGATGGCGGCGCGGCCGTCGTCGTCGAGCTGCGCCGGCCTCAGCAGCACGTCGTCGCGGACGCCAATCTTGCCCACGTCGTGCAGCAGGCCGCCCAGGCGCACCGTCTCGATCTCGGCCGGCGTAAGCTCCAGCTCCTCGGCGATGGCCGCGGCGAGGGAGGAGACGCGCTCGCAGTGCTCGAGGGTGGCGGCGTCGCGGGCGCCAAGCGCCGCGGTGACGGTGACGACGGCGCGCTGGACGGACTCATCGTGGGTCAGCAGCGGGTTCTCGCCCTTGACGGAGGGCCACTGTCCGAAGATGCGGACGGTGTCCTTGCCGCGACTCTTGGCGTCGTACATGGCTTCGTCGGCCGCGGCGACGAGGTAGTCCTTGTTGGGGCCGTCCTCGGGGAAGACAGCGACGCCGATGGAGACCGTCTGGTGCCGGTGGGAGCCGAACTGCATGCGGGAGACGGCGAGACGCACGGCCTCCATGAGGTCGGCGGCCGCTGAACGGTCGAGGCCGGGCAGGACGACGGCCATCTCATCGCCGCCGATGCGGTAGGTCTCGCCGCGCTCTCCTACGGTGTCGCGGACACATCCGCCGAGACCCTCGATGAGGCGATCGCCGGAGGCGTGGCCGTAGAGGTCGTTGACGAGTTTGAAATCGTCAATGTCGAGGACGGCGACGGCCAGCGGCGTGCCGGCGCGGCCCGCATCGTCGAGCGCCCGCTCGAGGTCCTCGTGGAAGGCGCGGTGGTTGCCGAGGCCGCTGAGGTGGTCGCGCATGGCGGCGTCCTGGAAGTGCGTGACCTGCTGCTCGAGGTGCTCGCCGCGAGCGACCTGGGAGGCGTAGAGATGCTGCAGATCCTCGAGAAGGGCGCGGGTGATCTCGGGGGCGATGACGGCGTGACCATCAAGCGCGGCGGACATGGTGGCAAGCAGCTTCTCCGTGCCGGAGCCCTTGAGGACGTAGCTGCGGGCGCCGGCAGCGATCATGTCGCGGACGAGGCTGATGTCCTGGTAGGCGGTGTGGGCGATGACGATCGTCTGGGGCGAGGCGGCGAGGAGCTGGCGCGTGGCCTCGACCCCGTCCATGCGGGGCATGCGGATGTCCATGATGGCGAGATCGGGCTGCGTCTCGCCGGCGCGCGCGACGGCATCGACGCCGTCTTCGGCTTCGGCGACGACGTCGAAGTCGCCGGTCGCCTCGAGCAGCTCGGCGAGAGCGTCTCGCGTCTCCTTGACGTCGTCGACGATAAGCACCTTCGGAGTCATGCGGCCTCCCTGGTCGCGGCATCGATGATTGCGGGTTCGGCGGCGAGCGGCACGCGGACGCGGAGCACGGAGCCAGCGCCGGGCACCGATTCCCAGTCGCAGGAGCCGCCCAGCATCTCGACGCGTTCCTTGATACCGAGCATGCCGTAGTGGCCCAGCTCCGATCCTTCGGCTGCGACCTCCACGTCGAACCCCTTACCATCGTCGCGGACCTCCAGATCGAGTTGCGCGGGGGAGGCGGTGATTGTGACTTCGGCGTTCGAGGCGGCGGCGTGCTTGCGGATGTTGGTGAGGGCCTCCTGGGCCACGCGATAGAGCATGGACTCGGTGGAGGCGGGCGGGCGCTGCGCGATGGTACCGGTGACGCGGAGGCTGGTGCCGCCATCGCGGAGGCGCGCCTGGCCGAAGTCGCGGACGGCCTCGACAAGGCCGCGCTCCTCCAATGAGGGCGGGCGAAGCTCGGTCATGAGTTCACGGAGGCCCTGAACCTCGTGGGAGAGCGTAGTCTCGACCTCGCCCAGGATCTTGTCGGCGCGTTCGGTCTCGCCGCGGGCGGTGAACTTGCGGGCGGCGCCGATGCGGGTGGCGAGGAAGCTGAGCGCCTGGACGGGGCCATCGTGCAACTCGAGGGTCAGGCGGTGGCGCTCGTCCTCCTGTGCACGCACGACCTTGTCGAGCAGCGAGCGGCGGGCCTCGCTGGCCTGTCCCAGCTCGCGGTACAGCCGGAGGTTCTCGGCCAGGGTCATGAACTGGCGGGCGATCACGAGGGCGACGACAGCGGCCGCGCCTGTGAGGAGCACCTCTTGCGTGCCCTCCCGCGCCGTCTGGATGCCGGTGGCGGCGAGCATGGCAGCGGCGACCGCGTACGGGAGCATGAGGCCGGCGAACGACTGCCGCTCGCCCGCCGCTGCCTGCTCCCGTTCCGGAGGAAGCACGAAGCACGCGGCCATGAAGACGTAGGCGAGGATGTAGCCGACATCGGTCGGGTTGGCGGTGCTGTCGTAGCCGACGGTGGAGACCATGTAGGTGTAGACGCTGTCGGCGATACCGAGGGTGACGGCCGAAAGCATCAGGAGCAGCGTGCGCGGGGCGATGCGGCCGCCGCCCGCGTACATGGCGACGACGGCGAGCGCGACGAGGGCGAAGTCGAACACCGGGTACCCCATCGCGACCGCTGCGTCACGGGGCGAGTAGCCGCTCTCCCGCACGATGGGCTGGAGGATGAAGATCCAGCTCACGGTCCCGGCGGCGACCATGATGATGGCGGCATCGACGAGCCAGCGAGTGTCGCGGACGCGTTCGCGCGGGAACGCGAGGACGGCGAGGCCGCCGAGGAAGGCGACGTATCCGCCGTAGTAGAAGACGTCGGTGAACCCGGGGAAGGCGGGATCCTCGCCGAAGCGGAGGTTGTAGTAGGTGTACATGAGGTCGCCAGCGGTCCACGTCGCCAGGAGGACGGCGAGGGCGGCCCAGCCGAGGCGCTCGAGGCCGCGGGTGCGCAGGACCGGGACGAGCGCGAGCAGCAGCGTGGCGATCGGCGCGACCTGGTAGACGTAGTAGCTGAGGAACTCCAGGTAGCGCGCGGGCGGGTTGGCAACGATGACGGCCGCATACGCTGCAGTGAAGGCGGCGCCGAATGCCATCACCGCCCACGCGAAGCGGGCGGTTGGCCGTGTGGGTCGCGCGGACTCCGATGGATCGGAGCGCTCCAGGGCGATCAGCTTCAGCATCCGTAGGAGCATCGGCAGGGGCCGGGCGCTCCCGCAGAGCCACAGGGATGGGCGCACGGATGATCTCTCCGCGCGTGACAGGCGACGCAGGGGGCGTTGTTCAATGGTGCATGATCGGCTGCGACGTAGCTGTTACACGACGCGGATGCGGCCGACCATCCCCTGATCCTTGTGGTCGTCCACGGTGCAGAAGATGTCGTACGTACCGGGCAGGTCGGCGACGAAGACGATCTCGCTCGACTCGCCCTCGGACGCGTGGAGGGCCAGTGCCCCGCCACCGCCATGCTCGTCGCCCATGGCGCCGCCTTCGATGCGGCGGATGTCCAGCGTCCCAGCCTGCAGGTCGTGGTCGGTGCCCGCGTCGGAGTTCTTGAGGATCAGGCGGACGGTCTTGCCGGCGGGCACCTCGATGTCGTCGGGCACGAAGCGCGTGTCCTTCGCCTCGACCTCGATCGTGACGTCGGCGGTCACCTCGTCCATGGAGCCGTCCATCGAGTCATCCATGGAGCCGCCGTGGCCGGGCATCTCGGTCGCCGTCATCCCGCCACCGTGCGAGTCGGGCGTGTCGGCTGTGTCGTCGCCACCGTCATCGCCGCCGCCACACGCCGCGGTGAGCGCGAGGACGCCGGCCGCCAACACGCCGGTCGTGAGGACCATGAACTTGCGCCTCATCAGTGTCTTCCTCCTCTGAATTGCCTGAACTGCCTGAAGTTGCCTGAATTGCCCGCGCGGCAGCGAAATCGCCGGCGCTCCTACCTGCTTCGAGCCTCGCCTTCGGCCTCCACATGGGCCGTGACGCGGAACGTCGCCTCCATACCCTCGGCCTGGTGGTTGACGATCTCACCTTTGATGTCTTCGACGATGCTGCAGAACAGCAGGTACTCGCCCGGCGCCAGATCCACCCGCATCACCTGGGACTCACCGCTGTGCAGCTCAAGCGACCTGTCGATGATCTGCGTGGTGCCGGCCGACGTGCGCCGCATGACGACGAGGTCGTGCATCTGGCCGGGGCCGCCGTCGTCCTGGTGACCGCGCTCCTTCGTGTGCTCGACCACGAAGTACAGCTCGCCCTCCGTCAGCTCGGCGCGTGAGAGGTCGATGTCGAAGTTCTTGAGTTCGACGCGCACGTCACGGGGGCCGAGCGCCTCGGCGGTCTCAAACCAGCCGCGGTCGATCGCGGTAAAGGCGGAGAGGGGCACCAGCAGGATGGCGACAGCGGCGAGCATGGCGAGGGCGGGGGCGCCGGAGGTGGCCATGAGGCCGCCGCGGGCGGGGGCGTAGGTGTTGCCGACGCCGCGGGCGATGCCGCGGGCCTTCGAGCGCAGGCGGAGGCTGTTGCTCATGACAGAGACGCTGCTGAAGGCCATGGCGGCACCCGCGATGATGGGGTTCAGGAGGCCGAGCGCCGCCACCGGGATGGCGACGACGTTGTAGCCGAAGGCCCAGAACAGATTCTGCCTGATAGTAGTGAGCGTCTGCCGCGAGAGGGCGATCGCCTCCGCGACCTTCGAGATGTCGCCGTGCAGCAGCGTGATGTCGCCGGCCTCGATGGCGACGTCGGTGCCGGTGCTCATGGCGATGCCGATGTCGGCCTGGGCAAGCGCGGGTGCATCGTTCACGCCATCGCCCACCATGGCGACGGCGAGGCCCTGCGCTTGCAGCTCGCGGATGAGGTCGAGCTTGTCCTCGGGCCTGGCGCCCGCGCGGTACTCATCGACGCCGACGGTCCGGGCGACGGTGGCGGCGGCGCGCTCGTTGTCGCCCGTCATCATGATGACGCGGAGGCCAAGCGCCTGCAGCGAGTCGATGGAGCGGCGGGCGGTGGCCTTGATCTCGTCGGCGATGCCGATGACGCCGGCGAGCGCGTTGTCAGCGGCGACATAGATCACCGTGCGGCCAAAGCCTTCGAGGCGTTGGACCTCGGCCTGCGCCTGGGCGTCGACGGCGATGCCGCGCCCGTCCATGAGGCGACGGTTACCGGCGACGATGGTCCGGCCATCGACAGCGGCGACCACGCCGAGCGCGGTCAACGACTCGAAGTCGCCGGCGGCGGGCAGCTCGTACCCGGCCTCGACGGCGGCGTCGACGATGGCGCGGCTGAGGGGGTGGTCGCTGTTCTGCTCCGCGGCGGCGGCCAGAGTAAGCAGCGTGGCTTCCGGCATGAGCCCGGTAGGCACGGCCTCGGTCACCTGGGGGCGGCCCTCGGTGAGTGTGCCCGTCTTGTCGAGGACGATGACATCGAGCGTGCGCGTGCGCTGGAGGATCTCGGCGTTCTTGATGAGGATGCCGCGCTCGGCGCCGATGCCGGTCCCGACCATGATGGCGGTCGGCGTGGCGAGACCGAGGGCGCACGGGCAGGCGATGACGAGCACGGCGACGGCGGCGCGCATGCCGGCGATCCACTGGCTGTCGCTCCACGTGTGGGCGGGCTCGGTGAAGAAGCCCCAGGACAGGAAGGTGACGGCTGCGAGAGTGATGACGACGGGCACGAAGACGGCGGCAACCTGGTCGACGAGCTTCTGGATGGGCGCCTTCGAGCCCTGTGCCTCCTCGACCATCTTCGCCATGCGCGCGAGCACCGTGGCGCCGCCGACGGCCGTGGCCTCGACGCGCATGACGCCGTTCTGGTTGATGGTGCCGCCGATGACGGCTTCGCCGACCCGGCGCTCGACCGGGATGGACTCGCCGGTGATCATCGACTCGTCGATGGTGCTGTGGCCTTCGCGGATGACGCCGTCGACGGCTACTTTCTCGCCGGGGCGGACGACGAACACGTCACCGGGGGCGAGGCGCTCGACGGGGAGTTCGACCTCTGCACCGTCACGGATGACGCGCGCGGTCTTGGCCGACATGCCGAGCAGCTTTTGGATGGCGGACGAGGCCTGGCCCTTCGAGCGCTCCTCGAAGTACTTGCCCATCGTGATGAAGACGAGGACAGCGGCGGAGACATCGAGGAACATCTGGTACGGGCGGTCGAAGATGACCACCCAGGCGCTGTAGATGAAGGCGGAGAGCGTGCCCAGCGCGATGAGGACGTCCATGTTCGGGTTCAGGTGGCGCAGCGAGGCGACGCTGCCGCGGTAGTAGCGCCAGCCGAGGACGAGCTGGATGGGGGTGACGAGGGCGAGGACGGTCCAGGCGGTCGCGCGCTGGTTGCCGGCGATATACACGCCGGCTATGTCCATGCCCATGGCCAGCACGACGGCGGGGATGGCGAGCGCGGCGCCGAACAGTGTGAGCAGCAGCGTGCGGCGGGCGTGTTGCTCACGGTGGGGGGCGGCGTGGTCGTGGGCGGCGGGCGCGGCGCCGTAGCCGGCCTTCTGGACGGCCTGGATCAGGTGCTCGACCGGCAGGCCCTCAGGCGCGCTGATGAGGGCCGTCTCCGAGGCGAAGTTCACATTCGCCTGCTCGACGCCCTCGACCTTCGAGAGGGCGCGCTCGACGCGGCGGACGCAGGAGGCGCAGGTCATGCCCGTGATATCGAGCGTGGTGGTCTGTTGCTTCTGCGTGTGGGCGGCGTGTTCCGCCGGGGGCGCCGTGCTCGCCATGCCAAGCCTGCCTTTCGGTGCGGCCGGTGCATCTTGGCCGCGGGGGTTCAAGATCTCATGTCGTCAGGTGGTAGGTACCGGTGTCGCGATCGAGGATTACGCCTTGACCGCGGCCTCATAGCCCTCTTCCACGACGGCAGCGACGACTTTCGTGGCATCGAAGTCGCCATCGACCTTCGCGGACTTCGAGGCCAGCGAGACCTCGACGGAGGTGACGCCGGGGACGCCCTTGATGGCCTCGGTGACGTGATGGACGCAGTTGTCGCAGGTCATGCCGTTGACGGTGAAGGTCTTCGTGTCTGCCATGGTCGTTCTCCTGACTGAACTGTTACGTGTGGTCGCTGTCAGTTCCCGATCTCACCGCCCGGTGCGGTACAGCTCGGAGAGCTCGGCGAGGACCTGGTCGTCGCGGCCCTCCCGGATGCCCTCGACGACGCAGGTGTGGAGGTGGCCGTCGAGCATGATGGCTTCCATCTTCTCGATGGCGCGGCGGACGGCGTAGGTCTGCTTGAGGACGTCGACGCAGTAGGTGTCTTTCTCGACCATCTTGCGGATGCCATCGAGATGGCCGGCGATGAAGTTGATGCGCTTGATGACATCGGCGCGGGTCTCTTCCATCATGACGGGATGCTCCTGTCCCAGACCCCCCGGGAGGGGGTATACGCCAACCATAGATCCCGATCACGGGCGCTGTCAACCCCCCGGTAGGGGGTCTGGAGGGCGGCGGTCAGATGTCAGACGTGGGACGTGGGAGACCGAGTGGGCAGCGCGTGCGCCGAACCTAGGAGCCGCGGGAGCGGAACCAGGCGACGGTGCGCTCGAGGCCTTCGCGGAGGGGGACCTGCGCGCGCCAGCCGGTGGCGGCCATGAGCCTGGCCGAGGAGGCGTAGCTGGCGGCGACGTCGCCGGGGCGTTCGCCGAGATCTTCGATGGGCACCTCGTAGCCGGCGATGTCCATGATCTCGCGGAGGACGTCGATGGTCTTCGCGCCGGTCTCGCTGCCGACGTTGAAGTACTGCAGCCCGGAGAGCGCGAGGACGGCGGTGTGGGCGCGGGCGAGGTCCTCGACGTAGAAGTAGTCGCGCACGATCTCGCCGTTCCAGTACAGCGGGATGGGCTGCTTCGCGAGGACAGCCTTGATGAAGTTGGGGATGGCGTGGGTCTCGGGCTCGTGGAGCTCGTTGGGGCCGTAGGGGTTGAAGTATCGCAGGATGAGCGCGTCCATGCCGTAGAGCTGGTTGTACGTGGCGACGAACGCCTCCATCGAGACCTTCGTCGCCCCGTACGGATTGTTCTGCGCGCCCAGCGGGTCCTCCTCGCGGATGGGGAGGCGCTGGGGGATACCGTACACGGTGGCGCTGCTGGAGAAGACGATCTTCCCCACGTCCGCGCGGTGCATCGCCTCGAGCAGGCGGACGCCGTTCACGATGTTGTTCTCCGCGAAGACGACGGGCTGCTCGACGCTGCGGGCGACCTCGATGAAGGCGGCCATGTGGATGACGGCGTCGTGGCCGCGCAGCCACTCGGGCAGGCGTTCGTCGCGCAGGTCGCCCTCGATGAAGCGGACGCCATCGGGGACGAGCTTGCGGAAGCCTTTCGAGAGGTTGTCGACGACGGTGACGTCGTGGCCTTCGGCGAGAAGGGCGCGCGTGACCCAGGACCCGATAAAGCCGGCACCGCCTGTGACAAGGACTTTCATGGATCAACCTTTCTCAGAGCAGTGGCACCGTATCATCGGCAGATGAACTTCAAAGGTGAGTTCGCCCACGCTGGGGTCGTACGTCATCCGGCAACGGTCGAGGATGTCTCTCCCGATGAGAGAGGGGAGCGCGATGAGGCTCGGATTCGGCACGAGAACGTGCACCTCGAGCACAAACACGTGGGCTATGGGCTCCCGGTCGTCTCGCAAGGCGACGAACCCTCGTTCTACGTAGTTCTCAGAGATGCCGGCCGTCCCCTGACTCGGCATCGAGTAGCGGAGGGCTGTGTAGTCCGCATGAAAGCGCTGACCATCGCCAGGCGCCAGCAAGGTCGTGTCGGCGCCGGTGTCGACGAGGAAATCGACGTCGGCGATGAAGTTCAGACCAGGAAGGATGATGCGTCCTTGGAGGTACGGGCTACCGTTGCCGGAGTCGAAGAATCCGCCTAGCAATCGCAGGCCCTATACGTGCCACACGGGCGGATGAGGATCGAGGAATCGCACGGCCGTGCCGAGGCGCGGGATGCCTTTCTCGTCGAGCTGATTGAGGACGTCGTCGAGCGTGTCGCCGATCGCGCAGATCTTCTCGTCGTAGGCGACGACCCACTTACGAGGATACTGCATCATCAGATCCCGCGTGGCGCCCGCAAGAAAGCGGGACGTGCGCGCGTAGGCTTCCATCTCCGCCTGCGCCTTCTTCGTACCGAAGGCTTCGTGAATCAGCCTCTCGCGATCGGTGTCTGTCGCCGTCATGGCGACAGTGTACATCGACGGTGTCTGCGCAGACAAAGAAGGGTGACCCGCTTGCTCATCGCACTCATCGCGACCGTAGCAGGGGGAGAAGCTTCTTCGGGGCGGTCATGCACCAGCTTTCGCGGAGGAGCTCGGCGACCATGGGCCAGTCGACGCCGGCCTCCATGTTCACGCCGATCCAGCCTCTGTGGCCGACGTATTTGGGGCGGTAGTAACGGTGCGGCTCGGCCGCGACGAGCACCTCCTGCTGCCCATCGGCGCCCTTCACCCAGAGGCCGACGATGGGATCGCCGTGATGGTGGTCTTCCCACGACGCAAAGGGCTTGCCGGCGACGAACCAGGCCGGCTCGCCGTGCGAGGGGCGCTCCGACGTCTCGGGGAGGGCAAGGGCGATCTTGCGGACGCGCGCCAGGGAGTTCTTAGCCATTAGCTCTTAGCTCTTGGCTGCTGGGATTGCGCGCTGAGATTCGCTGGCTGCACACATGACAACTGACGACTAACCACTATTCCGAGAACCGCTTGAACACCAAACACGCGTTTTGGCCGCCGAAGCCGAAGCTGTTCTTCAGGATGACGTTGACTTCGCCGAGGTTGCGGGCCTTGTTGGGGACATAGTCGAGGTCGCAGTCGGGGTCGGGGTGCTCCTGGTTGATGGTGGGGTGGACCCAGCCGGTGAGGATCGACTGCACGCACGCCACCGACTCGATCGCCGCTGACGCGCCCAGCGTGTGGCCGATGAGGGACTTCGTACTGCTAATGGGCACCTGGTAGGCGTACTCGCCGAGAGCGCGCTTGAGGGCGACGGTCTCGTACTTGTCGTTCATCTGGGTCGAGGTGCCGTGGGCGTTCACATAGTCGAGATCCTCGGGCTTCACACCGGCGTCGTTGAGCGCGGCCGTCATGCAGGCGGCGGTGGTCTCGCCGTCTTCGACGGGGACGACGACGTGGTGGGCGTCGGAGGTGCACCCGTAGCCCGCGAGTTCGGCCAGGATGCGGGCGCCGCGGGCCTTCGCGTGGTCGAGCGACTCGACCACGAAGACGCCTGCGCCCTCTGACGAGATGAAGCCGTCGCGCATCGCATCGAAGGGGCGGCTGGCGGCCTGGGGCGGGTCGTTGCGCAGGGAGAGGGCCTTCATCACCTGGAAGGCGGCGAGGCCAAGCTCGCTGAGGCCGGCTTCGGTGCCGCCGGTGAGCATGACGTCGGCGCGGCCGACGCGGATGGCCTCGAGCGCCTCGCCCATGGCGTTGCCGGCGGAGGCGCAGGCGGTGGTGATCGTCCAGTTGATGCCCTTGAGGCGGTGCTGCATAGCGACCTGCGCGGCGGCCATGTTCGGAAGCATCTTCACCATGTAGAAGGGGTCCATGCGGCGGACGCCCTTCTGGGTGATGTCCTTCACGGCCCGGTCGGTGTCGGGGTAGCCGCCCATGCCGTTGCCGAAGAGGACGCCGACGCGATAGGGATCCTCGCTCGCGATATCGAGCGCCGCGTGGGCGATGGCGTCCTTCGAGGCGGCGAGGGCGAGCTGGGTGAAGCGCGACATGCGGCGCGCCTCCTTGCGGTCGATGTAGTTCTCGGGGACGAAGTCTTTCACTTCGCCGGCGATGTGGACCTCGTAGCCGGTGGAGTCGACCTGGGTGAGCCAGTCGACGCCTGAGCGGCCGGCGAGCGCACCCTCCCAGTACTCGTCGACGGTGTTGCCGAGCGGGTTGAGGGTGCCCATGCCCGTGATGACGACGCGCCGGCGCCCGTTGTGATCCCGCCCGTTGCCGTTGCTGCTCATGTCTGGAAGCCACCCTGGTATGGAGCGCGGGCCGTCACGCCCGCGCGCATCTGCATCCGAGTTACCGCGTGCTATATGGTAGCGCGGGCCCGCCGACAGCGCCCCGGTACGTTCGTACTACATCGGGGTTTCGTCGGACATTCCGGGCTTCTCAGGCGTCTGCCGCGATCCCCAGCACCCAGGCCCGGACGGCGGCCACGAAGGCGAGGGAGCCGAAGCAGACGACTGCCCCGCGGTCGCCAGCCTGGGTGAGGGCGGCCTCGCAGGCGGCCTCGTAGGCGTCGGGCAGGGAGCCCGTGACAGTGACGGGTGCGCCGGCGGCGCGGAAGGGGGCCGCAGCTTCGCGCGGGCCGGCGGCGCGGGGGGACGGCCAGGCAGTCACGAACACGGCATCGGCGAAGCCGGCGACGGCCGCTGCCATGGCGGTGACATCCTTCCCGGCCAGCGTGCCGAACAATACGACGGCGGAGCGCAAGCCGAAGTCGTCGCGGAGAGCGGCGACCATGCGTTTGGCGGAGTCGCCGTTGTGGGCTCCGTCGAGGATGACGCGCGGGCGCTGTTTGATGGTCTCGAGCCGCGCGGGCCACTTCACAGCGGCGAGCCCCTGTCGCACGTGCTGGGGCGTCAACTCGCGGCCGATGCGCGCGGCCAGCTCCTCGGAGGCGACGACGGCAGTGGCGGCGTTATCGAGCTGGTGCCTGCCGGCGAGGGTGATGTGGAGAGGCGGGTATGTCGCCTGCGGCGTCTTTAGGCGAAAGTCCTGGCCATCGGGCGAGGCCGAAGTGCGCTGGAGCTGGCACACCTGCGGTATCTGGACCACGCGGGCGTCCTGGCGAGCGGCGGTCTCGCTGAACACGTCGAGTGCGGACTCACGCTGGGGCGCAACGACGACGGTGGAGCCCTGGGTGATGATGCCGGCCTTCTGGCGGGCGATTGCGGGGATGGTGTCGCCGAGGATGGCTGTGTGTTCGAGGGAGATGGGCGTGATGACGGTGAGGTGGGGGTAAGGCGTTCGGCGCTGGTTGTTGGGGGCCATGTGAAAGACGTTTGTGGAGTCGAGCAAGCCGCCGAGGCCTACTTCGATCACCTGCACGTCGACGGCGGCTTCGTGGAAGGCGAGGAAGCCTGCGGCGGTGAGGGCGTCGAATGCGAGGAGCTGGCGGTCCTGGAAGCGCGCGGCGACGGACTCCAGCACGGGGCGCACGGTGGACAAAGCGGCGGCGAAGGCGTCCGGGGAGATGGGCTCGCCATTGAGGCGGATGCGCTCGGTGTAGCGGTGGAGGTGGGGGCTGACGTAGTGGCCGGTGCGCATGCCGGCGGCGCGGAGCACGGCTTCGATCATGGCGCCGGTGGAGCCTTTGCCCTTGGAGCCGGCGATGTGGACGGTGGGACGGCCGAGGTGCGGGTCGCCGAGCTGGCGCAGCAGCTCGAGCATCGGCGCGAGGTCGCGGCGGTCCGCGAAGTCGCCGGTGCGCTCGAAGTCGGGGAGTGTGCGGAGCCAGATGATGGATTCGGTGTAGTCCACGGCGGGATCGTAGCACCAAGCTGATTGGCGAGTCGCTATAGCGCCGCTGGGGTCTAGCGGGACAAGTACACTCATGCCATGAGGACTGCCAAGGAAGAGACGCTCGACCTGCTGGATTCGCTTCCGGACGATGTCTCCCTCGATGAGGTCGCCCGGAGGCTCTTGTTACGCGCACGCATTCTTCACAGCCGTGATCGGGCCTTGCGGGGAGAACTGGTTTCTAATGAAGAGGTCACCGGGGGACCGACAACGCCGAGCCCCAGCGCCTTGTCGCGCCCCGCGCTGTGACCGCAAGATCCGGATAGTTGGGGGCTGAACGCAAGACGTAAGGTGCGCTCACGAAAGGGGCGCACGATGTCTACGTTCATTCTTATCCACGGGTCGTGGCATGGGGCCTGGTGCTGGTACAAGGTCTTTCCACGGCTTCAGCGGGCGGGGCACACAGTCATCGCGTTCGACCTGCCGGGCCACGGGCGCGATCACACGCCTCCGGGCGAGATTACGATGCAGGACTACGTTGACGCCGTCGGCCGGGCGCTGGACGCGTGCGACGAGCCCGCCGTGCTCGTCGCGCACAGCCGGGGAGGGATCGTCGCCTCGCAGGCGGCGGAGGCGTCTCCCGACCGCATCAGTCTTCTGGTCTACCTCGCCGCGTACCTGGTGCCGGACGGACAGACTGTCGTGCCGCTCGCGCTGAGCGACTCCGCGTCGCTCGTCATCCCGAACCTCGACATCGATCGCGAAGGCGGGTGGGACATGCTGCGCCGGCATGCGTACGGCGAGGCGCTGTACGCCGACTGCTCTCACGAGGACATTGCGCTTGCCCACGCGTTGCTGACGCCGGAGCCCATCGCGCCTACGAACACGGCGCTGCGGCTGACGGCCGGGCGGTTCGGGTCGGTCCCGCGGACATACATCGAGCTGACGGAGGACCGCGCGGTCTCGCTCATGCTGCAGCGGCATATGCAGCAGGCGCTGCCCTGCCTCGAGACGGTCGAGATCGAGGCGTCGCACTCGGCGTACTTCTCGCGACCCGACGAGCTGACATCGGCGATCATAGGGCTGGCGGAGCGGCACGCGCGTGTGCCGGCGCCTCAGACGGAGATGCCGCGCTCTGCCAGCAGCGACAAGAAGGCGTCCTCATCGAGGACGGTCGTGCCCAGCGCCTCAGCCTTCGCAAGCTTGGAACCGGGGTCGGCGCCGCAGACGAGGTAGCCGGTCTTCTTCGTGACGCTGCTGCCGATGGCGCCGCCGTTGGCCTTGATGAGCGACTCCGCCTCGTTGCGGGAGAGGCGGTCGAGACGGCCGGTGACGACGAACGTGAGGCCGGAGAGCGAGCCCTCGCGCGCTGCACCGCGCTCTTCGACGAGATTCACACCGGCGGCGCGCAAGCGCTCGACCATGTCGCGGTTCTCGGGGCGGGAGAAGAACTCGGCCACGCTCTCGCCGATGACGAGGCCGATGCCGGGCAACTCGGCGATCTGCTCAGGGGTGGCGGACAGGAGGGCGTCGATGCCGCCGAACTGCTGGGCGAGCGCGGTCGCCACCTCGCCGCCGACGTGGCGGATGCCGAGCGCGACGAGCACGCGGGCCAGCGGCCGCTTCTTACTGGCCTCGATGTTGGCGAGCACGTTGTCGACGCTCTTCGCGCCGAGGCGCTCGATGCCGATCAGCTCCTCGCGGCAGCCCTTCAGCGCGTAGAGATCGGCGCCGTCCTTCACGAGGCCACGCGACATGAGCAGACGCGCGAGCTGCTCGCCGATACCCTCGATGTCCATGGCGCCGCGGCCGACGAAGTGCTCGAGCAGGCGAGTACGCTGCTCGGGGCACTGGCGGTTGGGGCAGTAGTAGGCGGCCTCGCCCTCGTTGCGGACGACCTGGGTCTTGCAGGAGGGGCAGCGCTTGGGCATCGAGAAGCGGCGGAGGCCGGGCGGGCGCTTGCTGAGGACGGGGCCGACGACCTGGGGGATGACGTCGCCCGCGCGCTGGACGATGACGGTATCGCCGGCGCGGATGTCCTTGCGGCGGATGTCGTCCTCGTTGTGCAGCGTCGCCATGCCGACGGTGGCGCCGCCGACGTGCACGGGCTCTAGGACCGCGAACGGGTTCAGGGTGCCGGTGCGGCCGACGTTGACGGCGATCGCCTTGAGCACGGTGGTCGCCTGCGTCGGGGGGAACTTGTAGGCGATGGCCCAGCGCGGCTCGCGGCCGACGGCGCCCATCTGGCGTTGCAGGCCGAGGTCGTCGACCTTGATGACGATGCCGTCGATCTCGTAGTCGAGCGACTCGCGTTTTTCGACCCAGCCCTCGCAAAAGGCGATGACCTCGTCGAGCGAGGTGAAGCGCTGGATATTGGGGTTCACCTTGAGGCCGATGTCGCGCAGCCAGGAGAGCACCTCCCAGTGGGTGCGCGGCGAGACGCCGTCATCGGTCCAGCCGAGCTGGTACCAGAAGGCGTCGAGGGGGCGGCTGGCGGTGATGCGCGGGTCCTTCTGGCGCACGCTGCCGGCGGCGGAATTGCGGGGGGAGGCGAACAGCGGCTCGCCGGCTTCGCCGCGCTCTGCGTTCACGCGCTCGAAACCGCTCTTCGTCATGTAGATCTCGCCGCGCGCTTCGAACCGGACGGGAAGGTTGCCGGCGGCCCTGGATCTGGACGACCTGGCTCCGGCACCTGGAGCAGCGAGTTTCGAGGGCACGCTGCGGATGGTCCGCACATTGACGGTGATGTTCTCGCCGCGCATGCCGTCGCCGCGGGTGGAGGCGGTGACGAGGGCACCGTCCTCGTACACGAGCGCGCAGGCGAGGCCGTCGATCTTCGGCTCGCAGACCATGGCGAAGTCCGAACGTTCGATGAGGCGCGCGGCGCGCGCGTGCCAGGCGCGGAGCTGGTCGGCGCTGAAGGCGTTGGCGAGCGAGAGCAGCGGGTAGCGGTGCTCGACGATGCCGAAGGTCTCGACGGGGGCGCCACCGACGCGCTGGGTGGGGGAGTCGGGCGTGATGAGTTCCGGGTGCTGCTCTTCCAGCGCGCGCAGCTCGACCATGATGCGGTCGTACTCGGCATCGCTGATCTCGGGGGAGTCGAGGACGAAGTAGCGGTGGTCGTGGTAGGCGATCTGCGAGCGCAGCTCCTCTACGCGCAGCTTGGCGTGCTGGAAGCCGGCGGTCTCGGCGACATCGGCGGCGGATGCGCCGTCCGCGGATCGCGACTTCGGTTTCGTGCGGGCTCCTCTGGGCATGCGGACATTGTAGGCATGGCGGGCGAAGCGCCGTAGCGGTTGATGCGGCCGCGAATGCGGGAATGTAACCGGCTACTCCGAGGGGCGGCCTTCGGCGACCCACTCGGGCCAGCCGCCGTCCAGGCGCACGGCGTCGAAGCCTTCGCTGCGGAGGAGTGCCACGGCTTCATCGGCGAAGAGACAGTAGGTGCCGCGGCAGTAGGCGACGATGCGCCGGCGCTTCGGCAGGGAGTCGAGGCGGGCGTGGAGCTCGTCGGCGGGCATGGATACGGCCCCGGGCAGGTGGCCGTTGTCGAACTCCAGCCGTGGCCGGACATCGATGAGCATGATCTTGCCCTGATCGACGAGCGCCTGGAGCTGATCGCGGGAGACGTCCGCATCGCCGGCGCCATCGACGGCGTACTCGCGCGTGAGCTGGGCGACCTCGGCGAGGCGGCGTTCGGCAACGGAGCGGAGGGAGAGCCAGAGCTGGAGCACGTCGTCGCCGGCCAGGCGGTAGCGGACCTTGGTGCCCTCGCGCTCGGTCTCGACGAGGTGGGCGTTGCGAAGGACCTGCAGGTGCTGGGAGACGCTGGCCACGGACATCTCCGTCTCGGTGGCCAGCGCCTCGACGTGGCGTGGGGCCTGGGCGAGGAGATCGAGCAGCTCGAGGCGGCGGTCGCTGGCCAGGGCGTGGCCGACGCGGGCGAAGAGGGGATAGAGGCGGGCCTTGAAGGGGCGGTGTGACATGGGGCTATCCTACTCCAATCTCTACTTTTGTGCAATTTATCAATAAATCTATTGACAACTAGAGGTGAACCGGGTAGTATCGGCCACATCAAGGCGCCCGGAGTCTCCTGCCCGCCACCCGGGGGCGGGCAGGAGGAAGGGGCGGCGACCATAGCGGGTAAGGAGCGATACCCAGATGGCACGATGCATTGACTGTCCTTGCGGGCACGTCCTGCGGGGTCCCGACGACGAGGAGCTGTTCCGGCAGGCCCGGCAGCACGTAGACGAGGATCACCCCGAGATGAGGCGCACGGACGACGAGATTCGGGCGCGGGTAGCCGCGGACGCGCGCGATGAGTAGCGAGGAGGCGCCGGCAGAGGTGCTGGTGGCCTACGGCGACGCCTGCGCCACGCTGACGCCGCGGCTAAAGCGGACGATCCGCGAGGTGGCGAGCGGCGGCATCGTCGAGGTGCTGACGGACGACCCCTCGGCGCGGGAAGGCGTACCGGCGTGGTGCCGGCTGACCGGCCACGAGCTTGTAGACGCAATCGAAGAGGACGCGCAGAGGACGAGGTTCTTCGTGCGGGTGAAATAGCAACCAGGAAATAGCAGCGAAGAGGAGCGACTTCAATGCCAACAATACTTGTGAACTGTGCGCACGGTGCGGAAGATGCCGAACGAGCGACGCTGCCCTTCATCGTCGCGAACGTCGCGGCGAGCGCGGACCAGGATGCCATCGTCTTTCTGACGGTTGAGGGCGTGCGGCTGGCCACGAAGGGCTACACCGACGGCATCCACAAAGAGGGATTTCAGCCGGTGAAGGACGTCATCAAGTCCTTCACCGACAACGGCGGCACGATCTGGGCGTGCGCCGCATGCACAAAGCCGCGCGGCATCGGCGAGGAGGACCTCATCGACGGTGCGAAGATCGTGACGGCGGCGAACCTGGTGGAGTGCCTGGCCTCCGGGGCCACGGCCATCAACGTCGCCTAGCGGACGGCACAACAGAGAGGAGCGGACAACGATGGCACAGCAGGTCATTCCCGCGAACGTGGACCGAGAGCGGCTTCGGCGCGGGATCAGCGAGAAGTACACGGAAGTGGCGATGGAGCCGGAGAAGGGGTTCCACTTCCACACAGGCCGGCCTCTGTCGCAGATGCTGGGGTACGCGGCGGGCGAGGTCGACCGGCTGCCACAGCCGACGGTGGACTCGTTCGCGGGAACGGGCAACCCGTTCTCGATGGGCGAGATCAAAGCGGGCGAGACCGTCGTCGACATAGGCTGCGGGGCGGGGTTCGACACGCTGCAGGCAGCCCTGAAGGTCGGGGCGACGGGCCGGGTCATCGGCGTCGACATGACGGCCGCGATGCGCGAGAAGGCGGCGGCGGGCGCGAAGGCGTTGGGGCTGGCAAACGTGGAGGTACGCGAGGGGTATCTGGAGGAGCTGCCGGTGGCCGATGCCAGCGTCGACGTGGTGATCAGCAACGGCGTGCTGAACCTGACGCCGGACAAGGAAGCGGTGATGCGAGAGGTGTTCCGCGTGCTGAAGCCGGGAGGCCGGTTCCAGGTGGGCGACATCATCGTGCACAAGGACGTGCCCCAGGACGCGAAGGACGACGTGGAGCTGTGGTCGAACTGCATCGCCGGGGCGCTGACACAGGACGAGTGGGGCTGGGTGCTGAAGCAGGTGGGGTTCACGAACGTCCGCTGGGGCCAGCAGACCGACGTGTACTCGGGATCGAAACACGAGTCGGACGCGGCCGAGTTCGACACGCGTGGAGTGTCGTTCACCGGCATGAAGCCGGCGTGAGGAAAGGAGGGAAGGGGATGGGACTCTCAGCGACGCTGCGACAACGGCTGGACATCCAGGGTTACGGATGCGAGACGGACGAGATGCTGGCGCGGACGCAGCTCTGGCTGCGGTTCTCGCCGGGGCTCTGCGCGACGATCGCGGCGATCGGGACGGCACTGGCTTCGCCGGAGATCCTGTGGGGGCTGATGGTGTTCGCGGTGCTGGGCGCCGTCCTGACGTTCCACCCCTTCGACCTCATCTACAACCACGGCATCCGGCGCCTAACGCAGACGCCGGAAATGCCGCGCAACGGGGCGCCACGCCGCTTCGCGTGCGCGATGGCGAGCGCGTGGCTGTTGGCGGCGGGGGCGCTGTTCCAGACGGGCTACGACGCGGCAGGGTACGTACTGGGCGGCGCGCTGGTAGCAACGGCCGGGCTCATTACGACGACGCATATCTGCATCCCGTCCATCGTGTACGGGGTGCTGTTCGGGCGGAGGGCGCTGGCCCGCACATGAAGAGCGCCGCCAAGGCAACACCTCAAGAGCGTGCGACGGGCGTCCGAAGACGGGCGCTGCCGACGCTGGGCCTGGGCGCGAACTGGCAACAGTTCGCGCTGCTGGTCGCTACGAACGCGTTCGTCGGCGGCATGGTGGGGCTCGAGCGCGCGGTGTTGCCGGTGCTGGCGCGCGAGGAATTCGGCATCGCCTCGAAGACGGTGGCGGTCTCCTTCATCGCAGCGTTCGGGCTGGCGAAAGCGCTGGCCAACCTCTTCGCGGGGCGGCTGTCCGAGCGGTTCTCGCGCCGATCGGTGCTGATCGCGGGGTGGCTCATCGGGCTGCCGGTGCCGTTCGTGATCATCGCGGCGCCAGCGTGGGGTTGGGTGATCGCGGCGAATGCGCTGTTGGGTGTGAACCAGGGGCTGGCGTGGTCGATGACGGTGAACATGAAGATCGACCTCGTGGGGCCGCGGCGGCGCGGACTGGCGCTGGGGCTGAACGAAGCCGCGGGCTACCTCGCGGTGGCGGGTGCGGCGTTCGCGGCGGGCATCATCGCCAGCTCGTACGGCCTGCGGCCGGAGCCGTGGTACCTGGGCATCGCCTTTGCGGCGTGCGGGCTGGCGTTGAGCACGCTCCTGATCCGGGACACGGCACCGTTCGTGGCAGTCGAGTCGGCGGAGGTGCGCGAGGGTGGGGAGCAGCCGGAGGGTGCATCGCTGTCGCGCAGCTTCGCGCGCGGGACGTGGCGGGACGTGCACCTTGCGGGGATCTCGCAGGCGGGGTTCGTGAACAACCTGAACGACGGGCTGGCGTGGGGCATCTTCCCTCTGTTCTTCGCCTCCCACGGGGCGTCGCTGAACCGGGTGGCGGTTCTGGCGGCGACGTATCCGTTTGTGTGGGGCGCACTGCAGCTCGTGACCGGCTGGGCGAGCGACCTGGCGGGGCGGAAGCCGCTGATCGTCGGGGGTATGCTGGTACAGGCGATCGCGATCGGCGTGGTGGGGGCATCGAGCACGTTCGCAGTATGGACGGGCGCGCTCGTGCTGCTGGGGTTGGGCACGGCGATGGTGTACCCGGCGCTGCTGGCGGCTACGGGCGACGCCGTGCATCCGGGCGAGAGAGCAACGGCACTGGGCGTGTACCGCTTCTGGCGGGACGCGGGCGCCATCGGCGGGGCGCTGGCGGCGGGCCTGCTGGCCGACGCTTTCGGCTTCGGGGCGGCGATACAGGCTGTCGCGGCACTGACCGCGGTCTCCGGCGTGGTGGCGCTGGTGACCCTGCGTCCACCGGACGGCACGGCAACAACGGCATCCAGGGAGCAGCAGTCATGAATCTCGTCCCGTTCGTACACGAAGGGCTGGGCAACAGCTCGTATCTGATCGGAAACGGCAGCGGGACAGCGATCCTCGTCGACCCGGACCGGACGGCGCAGCGGTACCTGGACGTAGCGGCCCAGCGAGGCTGGCGCATCGGCCAGGTGCTGGAGACGCACTTACACGCGGACTTCGTGTCGGGCGCGCACGAGATCGCGGCGGCGCTGGGGGCGCGGCTGTTCGTGCCGCGAGACGCGGCGATCCGCCTGCCGCACGAGCCGATGGCCGGCGGCGAGCGCCTGACGTTCGACGGGTTCGAGGCGGAGGTGATCGCCTCGCCCGGGCACACGCCGGAGCACATGAGCTACGTGCTGCGTACGGCAGCCGGGCAGGCGGCGCTGTTCAGCGGGGGCTCGCTCCTCGTCGGAGGGGCGGCGCGGACGGACCTCATCGCACCGGAGATGACCGAGCCGCTGACGCGCGCGCAATTCCGTACGCTGCAAGCGGCGTTCTCAGCGCTGACCGACGACACGCTGCTCTACCCGACGCACGGCGGCGGGTCGTTCTGCTCGGCGGGGGCGGGCGGGCAGCGGACATCGACGCTGGGCGAGCAGCGCGCGTCGAACCCGTTGTTGTCGTTCGCGGACGAAGAGGAGTTCGTGCGCTGGTTTCCGACGACATTTCCGGCCGTGCCGGCGTACTACGCGCGGATGCGGGGAGTGAACCAGGCGGGGCCGGCGTTGCGGCGCGACATCGCAGCGCCGCCGCGGGTCGCCCCCGCCGAGGTGGACGCGGTGCGGCGGCACGCGACGGTCGTCGACACGCGGCCGGTGGAGGATTACATGCGGGGGCACATCCCCGGCTCGCTGAGCATCGCGTTTCGCGACGCGTACGCGGTGTGGCTGGGCTGGCTTGTACGCGAAGACGCGGCGCTGGTGTTCGTCACGGGGGAGGAGCCGCTCGAGCGGGTCCTCGACGAGTCGCTGCTGGTGGGATACGAGCGGTTTGCGGGCGTGCTGGAAGGCGGCATGGCGGCGTGGGAGGCGGCGGGGCTACCGGTGGCGGCGGCGCCGCTGGTGAACGCGGCGGAGGGGCGGCGGGCTCTGCAGGACGGCGCCGCGGCGGTGGACGTGCGAGAACCCGACGAGTTTGCGAGCGGCCACCTGCCTGGCGCACTGCACATCCCATTGGGCCAGCTTGCGGCGCGGGCGGGTGAGCTGCCCCGCGACAGGCCGATCCTGGCCTACTGCGGTCACGGCGAACGGTCAGCCACTGCGCTCTCGGTGCTGGAGCGCGCGGGCGTAGGCCCGCTGATTAACCTGGCGGGCGGGACCGAGTCGTGGCAGGGGGCGGAGTACGCGCTGGAGCGCTGAGGCCTCTGGGGCGCTCCGCTACACTGGTGGAGCCATGTCACCGAAGGTCATCATCGTCGACTACGGCGCGGGGAACCTGCGCAGCGTGGCGCGCGCCGTCCAGCACGCGGGTGTAACGCCCGACGTAAGCACGGACCCGCGTGCGCTGGGCGAGGCGGACGCCGTCATCGTGCCCGGCGTCGGAGCGGCGGCGGACACGATGCGGAACCTGCGGGCGGCCAACATGGTCGAGCCGATCCGCGAGTTCGTGGCCTCCGGGCGGCCGTTCCTGGGCGTGTGCATGGGCCAGCAGGCGCTGCTGACGCTGAGCGAGGAGGGCGGGGAGCACGAGTGCCTGGGCATCATCCCTGGGCGCGTGCGGAAGCTGCCGGCGGGCCAGAAGGTGCCGCACATGGGGTGGAACAACGTCCGGCAGGAAGCGGCGCACCCGATCTTCGAGGGCATCCCCGACGCGTCGTACTTCTACTTCGTGCATTCGTATGTGCCCGTGCCAGACGACGAGTCCGTGGTCATCGGGACGACGGAGTACGGGGTGACGTTCGCGTCTGTGCTGGCGAAGGACAACATCGTGGCCACGCAGTTCCACCCGGAGAAGTCGGGCGAAATGGGGCTGCGGATGTACGCGAACTTCCTCGCGCAGGTGACACCGGCGTAACCCCGGCGACGGGCACGCGGCCGCGTGTCTGCACGGCATTCACGTCCGGACGGCGGCTTCCGTGCGGGACGAGGCACCCCGGCTGGAGTCCATTTGGCCCCCTAACGCTGCCCCGAACGTACTCACGGGCGGTCGTGCCATGGATCCATAATTCGGCCCATGGTCCCGGTAGCGCGTCGCAACCTGTTCGCGGAGAAGCTGCGGCTCGCCATGTCGGTCTCCGGCGTGGCGTTCGCAGTGCTGCTGGTGCTCATCGTTCTGAGCCTGTATCGCGGGTGGAGCAACGTGGGCCAAACGATCACGCGACTGCCGGGCGACGCGTGGATAACGCAGGCCGGCACGCTGGACCCGTTCCACTCGACGTCGTTCCTGCCGGCAGACGCGATCGATGAGGTCCGCGCGCAGGAGGGCGTGACGCTGGCGCTGCCCGTGTACGCGCGGCAGATGGGCTTCGAACGCGAGGGCAAGCAACTCGAGCTGTTCCTGATGGCGATGGAGCTGCCCGACGGCGCGTCCGCACCTGCCGGCGCCGAGCGTTACCTGCCGGCGGCCGGCGTCATCAACATCGACAGCGTGTTCGCGCAGAAGTATGGCGTCAGCCGCGGCGACACGTTCGAGATCGCGGGCCAGTCATTGCGCGTCGGGGAGATCCACTCGGGCGGGCAGGCGGTGATGACACAGTTCGCCTTCATCAACGCCACCGACGCACGCGCGATCTTCGCGCAAGAGGGGCTGGTGAACTTCTTCCTGCTGACGACGGCGCCGGGCACGGACCTGGCGGCGCTGGAGGAGCGAGCGGGCAACATGATCGGGGGTGCTGAGATCCACACGAGCGAGGAGTTCGCGGCCGGGATCTCGAAGGAGGTGGACGAAGGCTTCCTACCGGTCGTCAGCGTGCTGGTGGCGATCGGCATCGTCGTCGGAGGCGCGGTGATCGCGCTGACGACGTACACGGCGACGATCGAGAAGGCGCGCGACTTCGGCGTGCTGAAGGCGCTGGGCGCGTCGGGGATGTTCCTGTACCGGATCGTCATCCAGCAGAGCCTTATCGTGGGCGTCGCAGGTTCGGTCACGGGCATCGCCGCGTCGGCTATTGTGGCGTGGCTCGTGAAGCGCTGGATCCCGGAGTTCATCACCGAGCTGCGGTGGACGGACGCCTCGGCGGTGTTCGTCGCGGCGCTGGTGATGGCGATCGCGGCGTCATACGTGCCGGTGCGGCGGATCAACAGCATCGACCCCGCGATGGTGTTTCGAGCATGAACGACGACGAGCCGATCCTGCGCGTCGAGGGGCTGACGAAGGTGTTCGGAAGCGGCCGGACGCAGGTGCGTGCGGTCGACGGCGTGGAGCTATGCGCGTGCGCGGGCGAGATCATGCTTATCATGGGCCCTTCCGGGTCGGGCAAGACGACGTTGCTGACGATGATCGGCGGATTGCTGCGCCCGACGAGCGGCCGCGTGGTGATCGACAACGTCGAGGTCACGGCTCTGCGACCGGCCCAGCTGCCGAGCGTCCGGCGGCACCACGTCGGCTTTGTGTTCCAGACGTTCAACCTGCTGGAGTCGCTGAGCGCCCAGGAAAACGTCGAAGTGGCTTTGAACGTCGCGGGCGTGCGGGGGCACGCGGCGCGCGACCGGGCGCGGGACCTGCTGACGCAGGCGGGGCTTGGCAGCAGGCTGGACTTCCGGGCGAAGGACCTCTCGGGAGGCGAGAAGCAGCGAGTGTCGATCGCGCGGGCGCTGGCGAACGAGCCGCGCCTGCTGCTGGCCGACGAGCCGACGGCGAACCTGGACTCCAAGCACGGCCACGACGTGATGCAGTTGCTGCACGACCTGGCGAAGCGCCACCGGCGCACGGTGGTGGTGGTCTCGCACGACCTGCGGCTGAGGGACATCGCGGACACGGTGTTGTGGCTGGAGGACGGGCGGATCCGCGGGCTGGACGGCGCGGAGCTGAACCGGATGGGACTGGCGGTGCCCGTCGCGTGACCGCGGGGGGCGCCATCGCGCTATGATCCTGGTATGGACATCATCCCGGCGATCGACATTCGCGGCGGCAAGTGCGTGCAGCTCCAGCAGGGCGACTACGCGCGGGAGACCGTGTACGGCGTCGACCCGGTGGCGATGGCGCAGCACTGGCACGCGCAGGGGGCTTCGCGCCTGCACATCGTCGACCTGGACGCGGCCAAGGAGGGGCGGCCGGTCAACGACGCCGTCATCCGACGCATCGTGAACCTGCTGCGGAGCGAGGTCTCGGTGCAGGTGGCGGGCGGCGTGCGAGATCACAATGCCATCCACCGCTGGATCGACTCGGGCGCGGACCGGGTGGTGGTGGGCACGCTGGCGGTGGAGCACCCGGAGGTGGTCGAGAAGGCGATGGAGAAGCACCAGGCAAAGATCGCGGTGGCGGTCGATGCGAAGGGCGGGAAGGCGGCCGTGAAGGGCTGGCTGGAAACGAGCGACACGGCGGTGGAGCCGTTCATCGCCGACATGGCGCGCAGGGGCGTGCGGCACTTCATCTACACGGACACGTCGCGCGACGGGATGTTGCAGCACCTGGACTTCGACCTGGTCCACCGCCTGCTGCAAGTGCTGGCGGACACGGGCACGCCGGCCCGGCTCATCTACTCGGGCGGGGTCACATCGGTGGAGGACGTCGTCGCGCTGAGCCAGCACGACCTGGAGGGGGCAATCGTCGGGACGGCGCTGTATGACGGGCGCATCGACCTGGAGATGGCTCGCATGGCGTTGGCCACGGGCGACGGTACCTAATCTCAGTTCCGAAAGCGGGGCCTTCGCTTAAGGGTGGCTGAGGCTCTGGCGGGGCCCTCCCGGGGAAGATGGCCCTGAGGGCGAGGCCGTGCGCAGCCGATTACTATGCGTGGTGGATGACGTGCGCCGCGTGCCCGCCATATTGGCGCGCGGCTTCGTATGTACCCCGAGGAAGGGGATCTCTTGAGCGTCCGTATCGCCGAGCACTGGTTTGAGGTCACGCGGATCGACGATACCGTGACGCTGCTACGGGAGCCGCACCTGCACCCCGTATGGCAAAGCAACATCTGGCATGTGCGGGGGCGCGAGCGCGACATGCTGGTCGACGCGGGCATGGGCATCGGCCGGCTGGCCGAGGCGCTGGCGAGCATCGTGGACAAGCCGCTGATCGCGGTGGCCACGCACCGTCACGCGGACCACGTGGGGGGGCTGCACGAGTTCCCGGTGCGTGTGGCGCACGCCGCGGACGCGGAGGAGATCTCGGCGCCCAGCTCATTCGCGTCGCTCATCACCGCCGACTTTCCGGAGGAGTTCGTGAAGTTCATGGCCGCGGAGGGCAACCCCGCCGGCCCGGAGCTTATCGACGCGTATCCGTACGAGGGATTCGACCCGCGCGACTACTGCGTGCATCCGGCCCCGCCTACGACGATCGTGGAAGAGGGCGAGGTGGTGGACCTGGGAGACCGGGCCTTCGAAGTGATCCATCTGCCGGGGCACACGCCGGGCAGCATCGGCCTGTGGGAGGAGCGTACGGGGGTGTTGTTCTCCGGCGACGCGATCTACGACGGGCCGCTGTACGACTTCCTGCCGGAGTCCAACATTGCGGACTACATCAACACGATGCACCGGCTGCGCGGGCTCCCCGTGAACGTCGTACACGGCGGCCACGACGGCAGTTTCGGCCGGGCGCGGCTGGTCGAGCTTGCCGACGGCTACCTGAGCTGGCGGGCCGTGAAGGCCGTATAACCAAAACGACCCAGGGCTACGGCGTGCCGACCGTTGCGAGCGGCCGGAGTTGCGGATGCTCCAGGTACGTGGCGATGTACGCGGCGCGCCCGGGGTAGGCGGCGAGGATCTCCTGCCGCTTCTCGGGAACGTCCTTTACATACACGATGTCTCCGTCGAGGGTGGGGTTGTTGCGCCAGAAGACACTGCCATAGCAGACGAAGTTGTTGTCACAGGGGTCGACGAGCACCAGCGCGTTGTGCAGGTCCTGCTCCTCTACCATGCGGTGGATCCGGTCGTCGAGGCCGAGGACGCAGCACATGGCGGAGGCGCGGTCCGGCACGAGGCCGGCGTCCCAGGTGGTCCGCTGTCCGAGCAGCCAGCCGTGGACGCTAATCGCGACGAGGGCCGCGACGAACGCGAGCACCACGCCGCGCGCGACCCGCTCCGGCCGGTCCTTTGCGTCCAGATCGCCGGACCGCAACGTCGCGACGGCCCCGGCGAGCAGCGCGGCCAGGCGATCGGCGCCCCGCGCTGCCAGGAGGATCAGGAACGGCATGGCCTCGTACCAGTAGCGCGGGCCGTACATCACGCCGGTGCTTTCGTAGCCGACCCAGGCCGCCGTCGTGGCGACCGCACAGGCGAGAAAGAACCAGTCCTCCAGCTTCCGGGTGCCCAGGAGGAACGGCAGCAGACTAAGGGCGATGCCGATGAACTGCGGCCAGCCATGCAGGACCAGCAGCAGCAGTCCTAACTGCATACGTTCGTTTTGGATGCCGATCGAGCCGGCGTGGCTGCCGCCGATCCCCAACGCGTCGCCGACACCGCCGCCGGACGGCGCAGCGCCACCCGCGCCGATATCCCTGGGGAAGAACGTGACGCCGGTGGCCTGGTAGCCCGTGCGGAAGGCATCGCCCGTGATCACGTAGTTCCAGCCGAGGAAGAGCAGGGCCATGACGGCGGCGGCCACGCCGAACGCCGCGATCGCTCCGAGCATGCGGCCGCGACCTTCGCGGGGGAGGAGCTGATACAGCAGGTAGGCGCCGAAGGGCGGCGTGAGGGCGAGCGCCGTCAGCGGGCGCGTGTTCAACAGGAGACCGAACGCGAGGCCTGCCAGCGCACCAAACAGCAGCGGGCGCCGGTCGAGCCGCAGCAGGCAGGCGAGCGACGCAAGCAGGAAGAAGCCGGCGGTGTTGTGGGACATGAAATCGCTGGCGTTCATGATGAAGAACGGGGACGTCGCCAGCAGCACGGCCGCAACGAGCCCCAGGAGGTCGCCGTAGACGCGACGGCCGGCGAGGAACATGAGGCCGACGCTGCCGCCGGCCAGCACCGGGGGGATGATCCACGGAGCGTCGAAGAGCTGGCCGATCGCGAGCAACAGCGGGTGGGCGAAGGGGTATTGCGCCGCCCACGTCGAGTCGGTGAGCGCGAAGGGAGCGGGCACGAAGAAGTCGAAGGCGCCCGCGACCGGAGGCGGATCCGCCGTGAGGTGGCCCGACGCGAAGATCTTCGCCTGGAAGATGTAGGCGATGGAATCGGGCACGTAGGGCATGCTGTCGAGATACAGGAGGTTGAACCGCAGGATGATGGCGAAGGTGAGGAAGGCCAGCGTACCCGCGGCGTAGGCGATGGATGCACGCGGGAGAGCGGCGGGCGGGGTTAGCGTCGAGGGTAAGGGCAGCATCTGCAGGAGAGCGACAAGCAGCGCGGCGATCAGCGCGAGCAGGAGCACGTAGGGATACGGCCGCGTGACCATCGCGAGAAGGGACTTCATCGACTCGGCGCGGTCGAGCTGGATATCGACGCCGCGTCCGGTGGAGCCGGGGCGGCCGGCGGTGATGGAGATCCACTTGCTGACGTCCTCGTTCCAGTGGAAGGGGCGCACCGTGGCGACCACGCCGTAGCCATCGTTGCGGGCGCGCAGGATGATCTGTCCGCTCTGGACGTTGCGGTAGGTCACGGTGACGGCGTAGTCGGTCCAGTCGCGCCCGGTGAGTGCCAAGCGGGCGTCCCCCCGGGAACCGACGACACCGTCGCCAATGATGGCCCCGCCGGTGATGGTCCAGTCGGGCGACGGGCCATCGGAGAAATCGTCCTCGAAGAGCACGCGGCCGTCCGGCTGGTCGCGCACGACAACAGAGGCGATGCCGCGCGGCTTCGGCAGGCTGGGGAGCGCGGTGGTATCGGACAGCGTAAGGACGATGCCGCCCGACGGCGGCACCCCGGCGATGTCGGGCACGATCCACGCCAGCTTGCCATCGACGGCCACGCCGGCGTCGCGGCCAATGGCGGCGACGGTTACTTCCGTCGTCTGCCCACCGCGGCTCCACACGTAGGCGGCGATGATGAGGGCATTGGCGACGAGCGCGACGGCGACAGCGAGCGCGGCGCGGCGGTCGTGGCGCAGGTGGTGGAGGATTTGCCCAGGGAGTCGATTCATCGGCACAGCGAGCAGGGCCGCGTGCGTCCCGCGCCGCCGGCCGTCCCAAACTGGTGCATGGTAGCGGACAACCGTGATGCCGGGGCGGCCACGTCAACCATGCGGAACCGGCAGGGGCAGCTGCGGGTGCTGCAGGAGGCGTGCTCAGGCGAGGACGGCTTCGTCGGCAAGGTCGGTGAGCCGGGCCGCGATGGTGTCGACGGAGTTGCCAGCGCTGCGCAGGCGTTCAAACGCCTCGAAGCTGGACAGCAGGTAGAGGCGATCCACAGCTTCCCTGCGGCCGAGGCCCGGCTTGAGGAGGGCCTGGTCGGCGAGGCGGCCGACGATGTTCTCGATGTGGCCCCGGCGCACCTTCTCCTTCGTTTCGTCGACGTGGCGGGCGTCGTCGTCGATGAGGGCCAGACCCTTGATGCGGCTGAAGAGCGTGAACTCGGAGTCCCAGAACTTGCAGGATGCGCGGAGCATGCCGCGAACAGCCTTGCCCGCGTCGGGCGCCTGCAGGGCTTTGCGCACTGAGCGCACGTCCGCGTTGTCGAGAGCCTCGTTGGTGACGGCAAGCAGCAGCTCCTGAAGTGTGCCGAACTGCTGGTACACCGTGGGGCGGGTGACGCAGGCGAGCTTTGCGATGGCCTGGATGTTCGCCTGCTCGAGCCCCCCGCGCTCGATGAGTTCGCGGGTCGCGTCCATGATGCGCCGCCGGGTCGCCGCGACGCCGAGCGCGCGCTTGCCGAGTCTGTAGGGCCTTGCCACCGCGTCCTCCCGCCGCCCCCGCTTATATACACACTAGCAAAGCAATTGCGGTGCGGGCGAATGGCGACGGCGAATACACGTTGCGGCGCGAATGATCGCGCACGCGGAGCCCGGGCGCGGGTTGGGCCGGTTACTGGCGCGTGCGCGGCTGTCCCCAACGCTCCCAGTGGACGACGCGGTCGACCGGCTGGCGCGGTGGGCGGCCGAACTTGCCCTTCGGTTTGCCGAGCGGGATGAGCGCCATGGTCTCGTGGTCTTCCGGCAGGTCCAGCAGCTCCTTCACCTCGGCGTCGTGCAGTTTGTGGAGAGTGGTCAGCGTGGTGCCGTAGCCGAGGGCGCGGGCGGCCAGCATCAGGTTCTGCACGGCAGGGTAGATCGAGGCGCCGGCGATCGGGCCGCTGCGGAAGTTGTCCTTCCGCGTGGTCACCAGAATGAGGACGGGCACCTCGGCAAGGTGGTTGGCCAGGTGGTCGGCGGAGTTGAACATCCTTGCCTGGCGCGGATTCGCGCGCATCTGGTCGCGTGCCGGCCCGTAGGTCTTCTGCCAGGCGTCGAGGTACCAGGCGGCGATCTTCTTCTTCGCCTCGGCGTCACGCACGACAACGAAGCCCCAGGGCTGTGCGTTGCCGCCGCTGGCGGCCAGCGTCGCGGTCTCGAGGATGGTCCAGAGGTCGGCATCGGGAACGGGGTCGGGGTGGAGGCGGCGCATGGCGCGCGTGGTGGTGGCCACATCGAAGAAGTCCATGGCGGTGCTCCGTTCCGCTATCGTCAGTGGCCGCCCGGCCATACCATGATCCCCGTTCGCGGGGTCAGGAGCTAGCGCGCGGAGGCCGCATGACGAAGGTGCTGGTGGTGCTGACGAAGAAGCCGGATCTGTCGCGCGACGAGTTCCGGCGCTACTGGCGCGAGGTCCACGGCCCCATGGGCGCGCGGATGCCGGGCGTGCGGAAGTACGTGCAGAATCACGTGCTGGCCGACGGGGCGCCGTTCGACGGCGTGGCGGAGATGTGGTTCGAGTCGCCCGAGACAATGCGGGTCGCGTTCACGTCGGAGGCGGCGCAGGAGGCGGCGCGCGACGCCGCGAACTTCCTCGCGGGCACACAGGTCGTGCTCGTGGAGGAAGTCGAGATGGTGTAGGGCCTTCACCCCCCGGGCCCCTCTCCCTCAAGCGGAGAGGGGGAGAAGGAGCGTTGATGACGAAGACCGCGTTCATTCTGGATACGGACACGGGCACCGATGTCGACGACGCGCTGGCGATCGCGTTTGCGGTGCGATGCCCGGAGCTGGACCTACGCGCGGTGACCACGGTCTCCGGCGATACGGTGCGGCGGGCCAGGATCGCGAAGAAGCTGCTGGTGCTGGCCGGACGCGAGGACATCGAGGTTGCGCCGGGGGTCTGCGGCGACGAGCACCCGCAGCGGCGCTCGGAGGCGGGTCATGAAGACGAAATGCTGGGGCCGTGGACGGACGAGATGGAGCTGTCCGAGCGCGACGGCGTGACGCTGCTGTTGGAGGAATGTGCGGCGCACCGCTACGAGGTGTGCACCGTGGGGATGCAGTCGAACATGGCGGCAGCGCTGGAGCGCGACCCGTCGTTCGCGGCCGACGTGCCGCGGCTGACGGTGATGGGCGGGGTGTTCGCGCCGCCGAAGTTCCTGGACCAGGAGCTGACGCCGGCCGTCGACCACAACCTGAACGTCGACCAGCAGGCGTCGCTGCGATCGCTGAACGCGGGGATGACAGCGCTGTACGTGCCGTGCGACGTGACATTCCACACGTGGCTGAAGTCGCCAGAGGTCGACCGGCTGCGCGCGGGCGACGCGCTGTGCCGGGAGCTGGCGCGGCAGATCGACATCTGGAAGGCGCGGCTGGACAATCGCGGTCGCGGCGTCATCCCGCCCGACCACGTGTGCCTGCTGCACGACCCGCTCGCCGTCGCCTGCATGACAGCCGCCGGCCGCCGGTTTGTGCAGACGCAGCGGATGCCTGTCACGGTGGCGTTGCACCAGGGCATCGTGCGCACATTCGTGGACCCGGCGGCGGGTGTGGAGGCGGAGGTGGTGACAGGGGTGGATGCGGAGGCGTTCGCGGAGTTCTGGTTGCGGACGGTGCTGGGATAGGGCCGCTCCTGGCCGCGGCAGATTCATGGAGGTCCGGTGGCTATCGGTGATCCGGGCGCATTCCGCGACGCAGCGGCGCGTGAGGCAGCGGCCGCGACCCGCAGTCTCGTTGCGGCGGAACGCGCCGTCGAGGAAGGACGCCTCAACGTCGCGAAAGTGCTGCGTGCCCACGCGCTGGGAGCGCGCCAACGGTCGCTCGCCCTCACGCGGGTGGCGGACGAGGCGACGCCCGCTTCGGACGCGGTGCGGCTGGCGCTTGACGACGCAGGGGCGACAGAACGGACGATGGCTGGCGTACGCGGATTGAACGCGGACGAGATCCTGCGATCGGCGCGATCCGCCGCCCGCGTGCTGCAGGTGACGTTGGCCGCGCTGGACGAGCATCGCGACGTGCCGGAGTCGAAGGTGGCGCAGTTCGTGTGGGGGTGCGAGGTCTGCGGTCTGCTCGTCGAAGCCGAGCGTCCCGAGGTGTGCCCGTCGTGCGGTTCTATCGGCGGCGAGTTCGCGATGTTTGCGCCGTTCTTCTCCGGCACGCCCGAACACCTGGCGCGGAGGCAGCCCGACGAGATCCTTGAGCAGCTACGCGGAGACGGCGTGCGCCTGGCGTCGGCGCTTTCCGGGCACAGCGACGAGGAGCTTCGGGTTAGTCCCGCGGCGGGCGAGTGGTGCTCGAAGGAGATCGCAGGGCACTTGGTCGACATCGCCGATCTGGCGCTGCGACGGTTACATGCGGCGGTCTCGGGCGAGGAGCCGCCGCCGGAACGAACGGCGCTGCCTTGGAAGCTGCTGGATACCGAGGACTACCCGAACGCGGCGCCGGAGACGATCGCCGCTCGCTTCGCCGCATCGTGCGACGCGCTCGCGGCTTTGCTCGCGGGCTTCGGGCCCGAAGGCTGGCGGAAGCGCGTCAACATGATGTCTGGCAGCACGCTCGCGATCGACGTGGGTTCGTGGGTTGCCAACCACAACACCGCCCATCTGCAGCAGTTGCGCGCTCGGTTCGGCGAGAGGCCCTGAGAAGTGCTGGCCGGCTGGCTATCGGCTGTTGAGCCTTGCCATAGCGAGCTGGTAGTTCGACTCCAGATTGAGCCAGAAGCTCGCCGGTGTGCCCAGTGCGCGCTCGAACTCCAGAGCGGTTTCAGCCCTGATCCCTTCCAACTTCGGACGCATCTCGCTGATCGCCTGACACGTACGGCGCCTCGAATGCGATAAGGTTATTCCTTGCTGTCGTCACGTATAATCGACCCGGGGGCCTAATGCGCATAAGCCGGTTTCGTATCACTAATTTCCGATCACTACGGGACACTGGTGAGGTGCCGCTTGACCAGGGGGTAACCCTTCTCTTGGGCAAGAACGAGAATGGCAAGACCAACGTCCTGTTAGCATTCGAGGCGTTCGACGTTGAGTTCTCGTATGGGTCTGAAGACATATGCCGGTACTCTCCCGTCCGCTCACAGCTAGAGAATGGAGAGATTAGTCCCTCCGAAGTCCCGATGATGGCACTGTGGCTCGCACTTGAGTCAAGCGAAAGAAAGGTACTTGCTCGCGCAGCACAGGGACTCGGAAGAAACACGAAGGAAGTAAAGGTCACCAAGTTCTTCGATGATCACTACGTCTTCGAGATTGACGGCAAGGTGATCGCCGAACCAGTCGAGGAGCGGCAAGGGACTCGCCAAGACTTCCTCACTCTCCACGACGACATCCGGGCGACGCTGAGTGTCTTCACGCAAAGCATGACGGCCCACGCTGCGCGCTGGGCACCTTTTGCGGAAGCACTACCGACACTCGCTAGTGCTACGGACAGCCTTCTGTCAACCCTGGAGGATTCCAGCAACGACGAGGCAGCTGTCGATGCTGGTCTTGTTGCCTTTTCGGCATTACTTTCATCACTTCCGAACATGGATCAACCCATCATAGATGAGGTTGCGGCCATTAAGGAGAATCTCGGGCAGTACCGCGCACTTCTCGAAGATCTGACGACGCAGCCCGAGGTGATTCCGCCGAAACTCACGGAACTGCTACCGAGGTTCATCTACTTCAATGACGTCGATCGCCTCGAGGACAAGGTTGCTGTTGCAGACTTCTTGGCAGACCCACAGAAGTCACAAACGCTGGCAAACCTCGTTAAGTTGACCAAACTAGATGTACACAAGTTGAAGGAACAGGACGAATTCAGGAGGCGTGAGGCGACAGAATTAGCAAGCACTCAAATCACGGGCCTCGTTAACGATGCGTGGACCCAAGAACGGATCCGCGTTGACATCAGCGTAGATGGCGACCAATTGATCTTAATCGTTAAGGACGACAAGGGCGGGTACGATCCGCCAAGCAAACGCAGCACCGGGTTCCAATGGTACCTAGGCTTTTATATCAACTTCAATGCCGGATCGGGCGGTGACCTTTCGAACACGATCCTGCTCCTGGATGATCCTGGAGTGTACCTTCATCCATCAGGCCAGAAAGACCTATTGAAGACGATTGAACGACTTGCTAAGGATAACCAGTTCATTGTTGCCACTCACTCACCATTCCTTATTGACCGGGCCAAGCTCGAACGAATTCGCATTGTTGAGAAGAGGGCCGAATCGAAAGGAAGCAGAATCCGGACAAAATGGCACGAGTCGGACCATGACGCCTTCGAGCCAATTCGCGCGGCGCTTGGGCTCACCCTTGGTGATTCGCTATTCAGCAACCGCAAGAATATTGTCGTGGAGGGACTGAGCGACTTCTTCGTCTTGTCTGGGTTCGCCGCGCTATGTACCCGGTTGGACAAATCAAGCATCGACTTAGACGAGGTCGCCCTCTTACCGGTGGGTGGAGCCCCGAAGGTGCCGTACTGGGCGACAATCCTTCTCAAGGAGAAGCTCAACGCTGTCGCGCTGTTGGATCATGACGATGAGGGTAGGAAGGCAAGAACCCAGCTGGTAAACGAACTTGGTGCGCCACCCAAGGCTGTAATCACCCTCGAGAATTTCCGAGCGGATGGGGCTTGTCAAGATGTCTCAATCGAGGATCTCGTTGACCCGGCGCTGTACTACAAAGCGTTCGAGCTAGCCTATAAGACCATCTTCTCGCTTAAAGGAAAAGCGATCCCGAAACTAGCTGCACTCAAAGCCGCCAAGTGTTCCAGGACGAAGCCATATATTGACTTCTTCAAGGCAAATGATTTGGGCCAATTCGACAAGGTCGCCGTGTCGAGGATGATCCAGCAAATATGTGTAGATCTCAATTTGGATAATGCGGACTTCGATCCGGAATGTGCTAGCCGTTTCTCCACGCTGTTTGAAACCCTCTCGGCAGCTCTGACGACTGGCTCCTAGGAGCAATGGCAACTGGAGCCCCACGACTGGACGGAGGCGTCGAGAGGGCGAGTTAGATGACTCGCCCTCTCACCTCGATCCGAATCTAGAGCTAAATCGCCAGGGCGCCGGCGACGAGTTCGCGGTGGTAGTCGCTGTCGCCCCAGGCTAGCTCGGCGGCCTTCTGGCGGCGGAAGTAGAGCTGGACCTTGTAGTCCTTGGTGAAGCCGATGCCGCCGTGGATCTGCTGGCCGTGGGCGACGACGCGGCGCGTGGCCTCGCTGACCCAGGCCTTGGCCATGTTCACGTTCATGTCGGCGTCGGACTCGTCCTGGTCCACCGACCAAGCCGCGCGGTAGGTGATGAAGCGCGAGCCGTCGACGTCGGTGACCATGTCGGCGGCCTTGTGCTGGATCGCCTGGAACGAGCCGATGGGCCGGCCGAACTGGATGCGGTCCTTGGCGTACTGGACGCTGATGTCGAAGTCCATCTGGGCGAGGCCCACGAGGTATGCGCACTCGAGCACGGTGGCCTTGCGCTGTACCTTCTTCAGGACGGCGCCGCCGTTGGCGATGACGTTGGCCTTCGGGGCCTTCACGTTCTCGAACTTGACCTCGCACTGCTTGTCGGCGGCGATGGTCTTGAGCTGGGTGACGCTGATGCCGGCGCTCTTGGCGTCGACGACGACGAGCTGGATGCCGTCATCGCCCTTCGTGCCGGGCTTGCGGCCGACGACGGTGAAGAAGTCGGCGACGTTGGCGTCGCGGACGAAGAGCTTGGTGCCGTTGAGGACGACATCGCCGCCCTCCTCCTTCACCTCGAGCGCGACGCCCTCGGTGTCGAAGCGCGCGGAGGGCTCAGTGTAGGCGAGCGTCCAAATCGCGTTGCCGCTGGCGATGTTCGGGAGGTACTGCTTCTTCTGGTCGTCGCTGCCACCCTCCAGCAGGGGCAGCACGCCGCCGACCTGGGTCGAGACGAACGGCCCCGGCACCAGCGCGCGGCCGAACTCCTCGATGAGGATGACGAGGTCGAGGTAGGAGAAGTCGGCGCCACCGTGGGCTTCGGGGATAAGGAGTCCCTGCCAGCCCTGCTCGGCCATCTTCTTCCATAGGTCGGGTGAGTAGCCCCGGTCGTCCTCTTCCATCTCGCGCACGAGAGACTCCGGGCACTCCTTCTCGAGGAAGTCGCGCGCGGCGTTCTTGAGCAGTTCCTGCTGTTCTGAAAGACCCAAATCCATGGCTGTTAGCCCCTTTCCAAAATTGGCACTCGATTATGCAAATGATCCGCGCCAGGCGGAAGTGATTCCTCAGGGTGGCTGTGAAGCCGGACGGCAAATGTCGGACTTGACACCGCCGGCCAATTCTCTCTCACCTCTCACTTCTAACTTCTCACCTCTCCGCTACGTGCCGGGTTCCAGGCGCGAAGCCTGCTCGGCCAGATCGGCTTCGTCCTGGTTCTCCAGGATGCGGGACCATGCCGGCCAAAGCAGGAAGATGGCGGCACAGATCACGCCCGGCCAGATGGGCCAAAACAGGTACTCCTCGCGGAAGGCTTCTCTCTCGGTGAGTTCGTGGGTGGCCAGGCAGTCCTTCGTGGCCTGCTTCAGCTCCTCCTGCGGGACGTCGTCTTCGTGGCCGCCGTAGCGGTCATCAGCAAGCTGCTTCTTGATGCCGTCGCAGTCGCTGTGCGTCGCCCCCGTCGCGATCACTCCAGTGGCGTACAGCAGCGAGCCCGCCCCCACGGCCAGGCCGTAGATGGACAGTGCGATGGCAGCGGCGATGGCAAGTCGCTTCATCCTCTCATCCCCTTGGAAGTCCCAACCCGCGCTGGGCGATGACGCCGCGCTGGATCTCTGACGTGCCGCCGGCGAGCGTTGAGCCGACGGCGATGCGGTACCAGGCGTCGAAGCGGCCGCCCAGCGGCGCGTGGGCGCTGCCGGCGCTGAGCTGGCCGGCCAGGCCCGCCGCTTTGATGCCGGTCCTGGCGATGCGCTGTGCCAGCTCCGAGCCGAAGAGCTTGGTGATCGACGCCTCCTGATTCGGGACGAGGCCGCGCGCCTGCATCGTCGCGACCCTGTACGACAGGACGATCGAGATCTCCGTCTCGATCCAGCGCTCCGCCAACTCCATGCGCACGGTGGGCCAGGCGCCGTCGCGCCGCGGATGCGCAGTCACCCATTCGATGGTCTCGCGCACCAACTTCTGGAGGGCAACGCCGTTGATGATGCCGCTGCGCTCGAAGTCCAGCGTGGTGGTCGCGTAGTACCAGCCGCGGTTGACCTCGCCGAGGAGGTCGCGCTTTGGCACGCGGACGTTGTCGAAGAAGACCTCGTTGAAGCTGGGCGTGTCGGCCATGTTGGTGAGAGGGCGCACGCTGACGCCCGGCGTCTTCATATCGAGCAGGAAGTAGCTGATGCCTTTATGCTTGGGCTGCTCGGTATCGGTGCGCGCGAGGAGCATCATGCGGTCGGCGCGGTGGGCGCCGGAGGTCCAGATCTTCTGGCCGTTGATGATGAAGTCGTCGCCGTCCTGCGTGGCCCTGGTCTGCAGCGACGCCAGGTCGGAGCCCGAGCCCGGCTCGGAGAATCCCTGGCACCAGTAGGTCTCGCCGGAGAGGATGCCGGAGAGGTGCTGGCGCTTCTGTTCGTCGTCGCCGTGGACGATGATCGTGGGGCCGGCGAGGCCGATGGCGAGGAAGTTGGGGCGGGGCGCGCCCGCGCGGGCCATCTCCTCGTTGAAGATGAACTGCTGCATGACGGACATGCCGGCGCCGCCGTATTCCTTCGGCCAGGCCGGTGCGACCCAGCCGCGCGTCGCGAGCTTGCGCAGCCAGTCCTTGTCGCGCGGGTTCTCGCCGACGCCGACGCCTAGCACGACGTCGTCGTCGGCGCGCAGGTCGGACGGCAGTTCGGACGCGATAAAGGCACGCACTTCGGAGCGGAAGGCTGCGTCTTCGGGGATATCTTTGAAATCCATGGTTCCTTCGTTGCTGCGGTGTTCGTATCACCGCACCGGGCGGAGCTAAAGCTCCGCCGCTACTGCCTTGGGAGGCCTAATCCACGAGTGGCGATGATGTTCTTCTGGATCTCCGTCGTGCCGCCGGCGATGGCGCTGCCGACGGTGGCGACGTAAGAGCGGGCGAAGCGCCCCTTCAGTTTGGCCCAGGGGCCTTCGCCCCAGAGGCCGCCGTACAGGCCCATAATGCTAATGCCGGTGCGGGCCTGGCGCTGGACGTACTCGGTCGTCAGCACCTTGTTGATGGAGGACTCGTAGTTGGGGACGAGACCGCGCTCCTGCATGCTCACGACGCGGTATGACAGCAGCTTCGTGATGTCGGAGGTGATCCAGAGGTCGACGAGGGCGTGACGGACGGTGGGCTTGTCCCACAGGCGGTGGCCAGTGCCGGGGTCACGCTCGCTCTGCGCGAACGCGGTCAGCTCTTCGAGTGTGCGTAGCGCCTGCATGGTGCCGCCGATGGCGGAGCGCTCGAAATCGAGGGTGGTGGTGGCGATGTACCAGCCGCGGTTCAGCTCGCCCAGCAGCCCGGACTTGGGGATGCGGACGTTTTCGAAGAAGACTTCGTTGAAGCCCTCGCCGTTGCCCATGTTGATCAAGGGCCGGACGCTGATGCCCGGCGTCTTCATATCGACGAGGAAGTAGCTGATCCCGCGATGTTTCGGCGCGTCCGGATCGGTCCGGGCGATGAGGAACATCCAGTCGGCGTAGTGGGCCTGCGAGGTCCAGATCTTCTGGCCGTTCACGATGAAGTCGTCGCCATCGGCCACGGCGCGGGTCTGCAGCGACGCGAGATCCGAGCCGGAGTTCGGCTCGCTGTAGCCCTGGCACCAGATGATGTCGCCGGAGGTGATGCCGGGCAGGTGCTGCTTCTTCTGCTCATCGGTTCCGTACAGGATGACGGTCGGACCCAGGTAGCCGACGGCCGCCGTGTTGACGATTGGCGCGCGGGCGTATCCCATGGCCTCGTTGAAGACGACCTGGTCCCACAGGGAGAGACCGAGGCCGCCATATTCGACGGGCCACGCGGGCGCGATCCACTTCTTCGGGGCGAGCTTCTTCAGGAACTCACGCCCGAAGGCGTGTTCCTCGTCGTCGATGGCGTTGTCGGCGCCCTCCCAATCGGTCGGGAGCGCACCGTGGAGGAAGTCGTCGACTTCCTGGCGGAACGCTTCTTGCTGGGGTGTGAACTTGAATCTCATTCAGGCGACTCCGCGAGCAAGCGGCGGGCGCTCCTCCCACCTCTCACCTCGCACCTCTCGCTTCCTACCACTTAGTCCCGGGGCAGGCCGAGGCCGCGCTGGGCGATGATGTTGCGCTGGATCTCCGATGTACCTCCCTCGATCGTGTACGCGGCGGACCGGAGGAAGGTGCTAAGCCAGCGGCCCTTTCCGGGCGCTGCGTCGCCCTGGAGCTGTCCATACAGGCCGAGGATGTGCATCGCGGACTTGGCGATGCGCTGGTTGAGTTCGGTCGAGAAGAGCTTCAGGGATGACGCCTCGTAGTTCGGGATGAGGCCGCGGTTTTGCATCGACGCGACGCGGTAGGAGAGCATCCGGGCGACCTCGGTCTCGATCATGCGATCGGAGAGTTCGTAGCGCAGCAGCGGGTTGGTCTTCAGCGTGCTGGTCGGATCGTCCGCGTGCTGCTTCGCGTACTCGATGAGTTCCTCGACGTGCTGCTTCATGCCGGTGGCGCTGCCGATGCTGGAGCGCTCGAAGTCGAGCGTCGTGACGGCGGCGTACCAGCCGCGGTTCTCCTCGCCGATGACGTTGTCCTTCGGGATGCGGACGTTGTCGAAGAAGACCTCGTTGAACTCGTGACTGTTGCCCAGGTTGTACAGAGGGCGCACGGTGACACCGGGGGTCTTCATGTCGAGGATGAAGTAGGTGATGCCGCGGTGCTTCGGGGCATCGGGGTCGGTGCGGGTCAGGAGGATCATGTACTTCGCCATGTGGGCGACGGTGGTCCAGATCTTCTGGCCATTGACGACGTAGTCGTCGCCATCGCGGACGGCGCGCGTCTGCAGGGACGCGAGGTCGGAGCCGGAACCGGGCTCGGAGTAGCCCTGGCACCAGATGTCCTCACCGGCGAGCATGCCGGGAAGGTACTTCTTCTTCTGGTCCTCGGTGCCGTGCACGATGAGGGTGGGGCCGGCCATGCCGAGGCCGATGATCATGTGCATCGGCCTCGGGGCTTTGTTGAGCGCCATCTCCTCATTGAAGATGAACTGCTCGACGGTGGTCATGCCGGCGCCGCCGTACTCCCGGGGCCAGGCGGGGGCGATCCAGCCCTTCTTGCCGAGCTTGCGGAACCACTCCTGGTTGGCCTGCCAGTTGCTCATGAGGGCTTCCGTCGCCGACTCGCCGGCCTTCGCCTTAGGCGCCTCGGCCTTGATGAACGCGCTGACCTCGGTCCTGAAAGCTGCTTCGTCCGGCGTATCGTTAAAGTCCATTTCTTCGTCTCCTGGTCGCTAGTCGCTGGTGTACGACCAGCGATGTTCCTTGGCGTTTCGTCTATCTCATCTAGTCACGCGGTAGCCCGAGTCCCCGCGTCGCGATGATATTCCGCTGGATCTCGCTGGTGCCGCCGGCGATGGTGGAGGCGAGTGATGTCATGTAGCTGCTCTCGTAGCGGCCCTTTAGCGGCGCGGCATCACCCCACAACTGGCCGTAGAGGCCCAGCACCTTGATGCCGGTGCGGGAGATCCGCTGCGTGAGTTCGGACGCGAACAGCTTCGTCATCGACGCTTCGTGATTGGGGATGAGGCCCTTCGCCTGCATCGTGATCACCCTGTAGGACATCAGGCGAGCGACGCCGGCTTCGACGTAGCGGTCGGCCAGATCCATCTTCACCGAGTCGAGATACCCGGTGCGGCTGGAGCCATCTTTCTCGTGTGCCTTCGCGTACTTCACCAGGCCATCGAGCTGGAGCTTGAGGCCGACCGCACTGCCGATGCTAGAGCGTTCGAAATCGAGCGTGGTCGCGCCCACGTACCAGCCGCGGTTGACCTCGCCCACGATGTTTTTCGCGGGCACGCGCACGTCGGTGAAGAAGACCTCGTTGAACATGTCCTGGTTTGCCAGGTTGGTGAGCGGCCGGACCTCGACGCCCGGCGCCTTCATGTCCAGCAGGAAGTAGGTGATGCCTTTGTGCTTGGGGGCGTCGGGGTCGGTGCGGGCCATCATGAACATCCAGTGCGCGTACTGCGCGCCGGAGGTCCAGATCTTCTGACCGTTGATGACGTAGTCGTCGCCGTCCTTCACCGCGCGCGTCTGCAGCGACGCGAGGTCGGAACCTGAGCCCGGCTCGCTGAATCCCTGGCACCACTGCACCTCGCCGGAGAGGATGCGGCTGAGGTGCTCCTTGCGCTGGTCGTCGTTGCCGTGTGCGATGAGGGTGGGGCCGACCATGGAGACGCCCATGCCGCCGACGGGCGGGATGCGGTTCTCGGCGAACTCCTCGTTCATGATGAACTGCCGCATCACGTCGAGCCCGGCACCGCCGTACTCCGTGGGCCAGGCGGGGGCGATCCAGCCCTTCTTCGAGAGTTTCTCGCGGAGGCCGCGGAGCCGTTCGAAGGCGCCCCGGTACATGCCGCGCTCCAGGTCCTCCATGTGGTCATCGGACTTCACGTCGCTCTTGATGAACGAACGCACCTCGTCGCGAAACTCAGCCTGCTCCGGTGTGTCTTTGAAATCCACTGTTCCCTCCTGTCGGTCGACTGCCCCGCTCCCGGGCTCTTCGCCTTTTCGGACGCAGCAAGCTGCGCCTCTACGTCCGTGATCAGTCTCGCGGCATGCCCAGGCCGCGCGTGGCGATGATGTTGCGCTGGATCTCGCTCGTGCCGCCGCCCACGGTGCTGGTCGTTGCGTACAGGTAAGTGCTCTCGACCCGGCCCTTGGCGGCGACGTAGGGGCTTCCCGCCCGGAGCTGCCCGTACAGGCCCAGCATCTTCATCGCCGTCCGCGAGATGCGCACGTCCAGCTCAGACGAGAAAAGCTTAGCGATTGATGATTCCTTGTTCGGGACCAGGCCGCGGTTCTGCATCGAGATTACCCGCGTACAGAGCATCTCCTCGACGCCGGCCTCGATCATGCGGTCGGCCAATTCGTTCGGGATGCCGGGATCTGTGGAGATGAATCCCTCGTGCTTGTTCTCGCGGATGAACGTCGCCAGATCCTTCACCATCAGCGTGTGCGAGATGCTGGTCGCGATGCCGGAGCGCTCGAAGTCGAGTGTCGTCGTCCCCACATACCAGCCGCGGTTCTCCTCGCCGATCATGTTCTTCGCTGGTACCCGTACGTTGTCGAAGAAGACCTCGTTGAAGTCGTGGTTGCCCGCCATGTTCACCAGCGGCCGCACGGTGATGCCCGGTGACTTCATGTCGACGATGAAGTAGCTGATGCCGCGGTGCTTCGGCGCGTCGGGATCCGTGCGGGCGAGCAGGATCATGAAGCTCGCGACGTGCGCGCCGGAGGTCCAGATCTTCTGGCCGTTCACGACGTAGTCGTCGCCGTCCTTCACGGCGCGCGTCTGGACGGCGGCCAGGTCGCTGCCGGCGCCGGGCTCGCTGAAGCCCTGGCACCAGACCTCGTCACCCTGGACGATGCCCGGCAGGTAGCGCTTCTTCTGCTCCTCGGTGCCGTGCATGATGATGGTGGGCCCGGCCCAGCCCGTGCCGATGCCGAAGTTGCCTCCTCGGGGCGCGCCAGACAGCGCCATCTCCTGCGAGAGGATGAACTGCTGCATCACGGAGAGGCCGGCGCCGCCATACTCCTTCGGCCAGGCCGGCGCGACCCATCCCCTGTCGGAAAGCTTCTTCACCCAGCCGCCGTTAATCCGGAAGTAGTCGGCGCGTTCCATGCGGATGTCGTCCCAGCCGCCACCGCCGAACGCGGCGTGTAGGCCGCGCCGCCGGATGCCGGGCGGGCACTCGTTCTCGATGAACGCGCGCACCTCGGCGCGGAAGGCGGCCTCTTCGGGCGCGTCGCGAAAGTCCATGTTCCTTACTTCCTCACTCCATGCTGCGGGCTGGTGTCGCCTCGGCGTTCACGTACGGCCGGCGGCTCGCGTCGCTTGTGCGCACGGATTCGATCGTGTGGCGGCTCGACTTGTCCGCCCGGCGGCGGTCGACCTCGTCGCTGAACCCGAGCATGTGCATCAGATCCATGATCATGCCGTTCCCCAGGATCTGCCACGCCATCATGCGCGAATCCAGGTCGGGCTTCACGAGACCCCTCCGCTTCCCTTCCTCAAGGGTGTCGGCGAGAAACGAGACCAGTCCCTCGAAGTTGTCGCGCAAGGCCTCACGGATCTCCGGATCGTCGGCCTCGGACAGCGCACGCCACTGGAGCTTCATGTTCGCGGCATGCGACTCGAGGTGATCGTAGTAGTAGGCGCCGATGGCGCGGAGCGTCTCGATGGGGTCCTCGTAGTCGATCGAGATCTGCTCCCAGATGTTGAGGAGGCGGGGCCGGGTCGACCGGACGGTCTCAAGGAAGAGTTCCTTCTTGCCCGCGAAATGGCGGTAGAGCGCGGGCTCGGAGATGCCGGCGGCGCGAGCGAGGTCGGCGGTGCCGACACGGGCGTATCCCTGGCTGGCGAAGACGTCGCGGGCGCTCTCGATAATGAGGCGGCGCCGCATTTCGGCGGGGAGCCTGCGGGCGCGAGGGTGAGCCACGGCCGATCCTTAGTTAGTGAGCACTCACTTTAGGTCGGCCGGGATCGTACCATCGTCCGGGGCCCAGCGTCAATGGGCCGACTGGGCCGGGCCGAGTTGGGACCACATCAGGAAGGGAGCGACCGAGGAGTGCGCGCGGGGAGGGCAGGAAATCCGCGCGGATCCGGCGCCGGGGGCGTTCCGGCTGCGGGCTGGGGTTCGCCACTCATCCGTGCTCGTTGACTCGTTGGAGAGGCAGAGTGGCACAGCGAAGTCCGCCGGGGAACTTGGTGATTTCATCGTACGCCACAGGGACTGGCAGGATCCTTCTCTTCTCCAGAGCGACCCGCAGGCGTTCGGCGTTCGCGTTGACCATGACCTTCCCCGGCTCGAGCACGAGGGTATTGAGGTCCAGCGACAGAGCCTCATGGCGGGTCGCCTCGATGAGATCGTATCTGCGTTCGAGTTCGACGCGGCTGGGATATGTGAACGCCCCGGGAAGGAACACGCCCACTCCCGGTGACACGAGCGTGAACTTGGTGTCGAGGTGCACAACGCCCCGGTGAGAGAACTCCAGCGGCATGACCCGGCGGTCCGATCCCTCCTCGGCCAGCGCCCGCCGAAGAGACTCGATGCCCTGGCGATTGGTCTCTTCGCCAAGCCCGACGAGGATCTCGCGTTCGTCGACGATGATGTCACCGCCCTCGATCGTTCCGGCTTCGAGGCTGCGCACGCGGCTGAGCTTTGGAAGCACACTGACAAGCCCGGTCTGCTCGAGTCTTCGAACGCCGAGGCGCGGCCGGGTGAGGTAGAAGGTCTCATCGATCGCAACCCCGAGATCCCGTGGATACAGTTGGATCGTGACGCCGAGCACTTCGTCGACGCGGTGGACGCTCACGCCATGGGCCTGGAGCAGCTCGACGAAGGCGGCGTGCTGGCTGGTGGCCCGTTCGTAGTCGGGTATGCCGACCCGGTTATGCCAGAGCTGGTACAGGCTCGCCAGGTCCGGCTCGCCCTTCACGAGGTCCAGCCGCGAGAACTGTTTGAACGGCCCGACCACGACGTGACGCAGCTTCGCGGTGTCCGATGCCAGGTGGACGTCTATCATCGGGACTTCAGTGTGCGCGCAGGTTGTAGCAGTGTCCCCGACAGCGGCGGGATTATTATTGGTCATCTGTCCAATATACATGACTCGGCGCGGGTCCGGCAAGAGCTGGGCCGGATTGCAGGGAGCTACTGTAGGGTGGCGAGGACGGCATCGATCGCTGCGACGAGTCGCCGGGGTCCGTACCGCCGGGGGTAGAGCGCCCCCTGGAGGCTCAGACCGTCGATGACCGCAGTCAGCAGGTCGACCGTCTCGTTGATTGGCACGTCCGGCCGGAGCTGGCCGGTTTCGATTGCACCCGTCACCAGTTGACGGATGACCTTGGCCCATGCGCGGAGTCGTGCGTCCTGTACAGCGCCCAGGGCGGGGTTACCGACCGCTCGGCCCCAGAAGCTCACCTCGACTTCGACCCCGAGCCGTGACTCCGCGTCCAGCGGGAGCGCGAGGAGGAGCGCCCCGCGAAGCGCGTCCAAGCCATGATGTTCGTCGGTCCACTCCTTGATCCGGGCGCTTGTGCGATCGAACGCCAGCTGCAGCGCCCGGTCGAGGATCGCCTCCTTGTCAGCGAAGTAGTGCGCGAGCACACCGTTGGAGTACCCGGCCTCTCTGGCAATCTCGCGCGTCGTGGTTTGCGCCAGTCCATCCCGTGCGATGACTCGCCAGGCAGCCTCGACAAGTTCGGCACGCCGCTGGTCATGATCAACTATCTTAGGCACGATCGCGATTCTACCGGCCCGCGAGATGTAATTGGAGGGACACCAGTCCGCCCGCCACCTCCCGCTTCCGCCATCGACCATCTACCCTCTCAGCATGACCCTCTCACTCAGCACTATGTGGGCGCAGCAGACGCGCTTTGTGAACGACATGCACGAGTTCGTGCACGAGGCGCTGAAGCTGGGGTATGACGCCCTCGAGGTCAGCCACTCGACGCCGCGGGTGCCGTTCGACCGCCTGCTGGAGTTCCACCAGGTCCCGATCTCGTCGATCCATGCGCCGGCGCCGCTGGTGCGCGACGCCACGGACCGCGCGAACAGCAGCCTGAACCTGGCGGCGCTGGACGATGACGAGCGGCTGGACGCCATCAACTTCACGCGGGCCAGCATCGACTACACGAAGCAGGTCGGCGGGAAGTTCGTCGTCATCCACCTGGGGGGCATCGGAAACAAGATGTTCGAGGCCGAGCGCGAACTTCGGCGGTTGTACGACAGCGGCACCCGAGAAGGCCCGCGCGTCGAGGAGCTGCGGGAGGAGTGCCACACGCGGCGGCGGGAAGAGGTCGGCCCCTGGCTCGAGATGGCGCGCGACACGCTGGCGAAGCTGACGGAGCACGCGGCGCACCAGGAGATCGCCATCGGCATCGAGAACCGCCTGCACTACCACGAGATCCCGCAGGCGGAGGAGGCGCGCTGGCTCATCGACGACTACGCGCCGGACGCGGTGGGCTACTGGCACGACGTAGGGCACGCCGAGGTGCAGTGGCGGCTGGGCCTCGTCGACAAGCGTGTGTGGCTCGACACCAACGGGCCGCGCTGTATCGGATGCCACCTCCACGACGTCACCGGCCTGGCCGACCACCGCGCGCCCGGCAACGGAGACGTGGACTGGACGTACATTCGCGACGGCATCCCTCCGCACGCCCTGCGCGTGTTCGAGATCAACCAGTCGCAGCCCGAGGCCGACGTCGCCCGCGCGATCCCCTTCCTGCGCGAGCGCGGCGTGATCGCCTGACGGCATCGGCGGCTCGCAGGTCACGAACCCGGTCGCTGTTTGCGGAGGATTCACGAGCACACCGTGTTGCTCACCGGACCCATCCTGGGATCGCGACGCTGCGATCACCCGAAATTGTGCACTCGTTGTTCCGCCTGGGGCGCCACGGGGAGAGCCTCGAATCGTTCGGCAATGACATTAACGGAGCGTTCCTGGCGCTCGATGCGTCCGTGGATGATGAGCGCGGGAGCGTTCTCGATAAGCGGGCGCCATCGTTTATCTCTGACGAGCTTCGGGGCCGTGATCACGTTCATAAGGCCGAAATCGTCCTCCAGCGTGTGGAATACAAATCCCTTCGCTGTTTCCGGCGCCTGGCGCACAGCAACCAGGCCGGCAACAGTCACCCTGGCTCCTTGCTCCAACTCTTCGAGATGGCTGCTGGGCGTGATCCCCTCATGGAGACCACCCCTCACGAGGTCCATCATCCGGCCGCGGACTGCGATTCCCACAAGGAGGAAGTCCGTCAGCACCCGTTCCTCGTGGTTCATCTCCGAGAGTCGAGGAGTGCCTTCTGCTGGTAACAATGCCAGTGGCAGCTGTGCGCTGAGGGGCTGGTAGAACGTGCCGAGTTGCCAGAGCAACGATCGTTCGTGCAGTCCGGTCCAGGCGAAGGCGCCGATGCGGATCAGATTCTCGATCGCCTCTCGCTTCAGGCGGGTACGACGCCAGAAATCCCAGAGCGAGGCGTATGGTCCGCTCTCCCGCTCCGCCTCAGCGCGGTCCCAGGCGGCGTTAGCCATGCCCTTGACGTAGCAATAGCCCAGCCGAACCGCGCCTTTCAACGGCAGGGCAACGTCATCTTCTACGTCATCTTCTATGGTGCATTCGACGCTACTGCGGTTCACGTCGACCGGTCGAATGTCGATCTGGTGCCGCCGGGCGTCGTTGGCGATGACCTCCGGGCTGTAGAACCCCATCGGCTGCTCATTGAGCAAGGAGCAATAGAACTCGGCCGGGTAGTAGCGCTTGAGCCAGGCGACTTGAAACGCCGTAACGGCCATCGCCGCCGCGTGTGACTTCGGGAAGCCGAATGAGGCGAACGCCCTGATCTTCTCGTAGATGACCTCGGCGGTCTCCGGCTCCACCCCCTTGTTCGCGGCGCCTTTCATGAACTCATCGCGCTGCTTGTCCATCTCGGCGGCGGAGCGTTTGCGACTCATGGCCCGCCGGAGCCTGTCAGCCTGCAAGCTACTGAAACCGGCGACTTTCATCGTCGCCTGGATCACCTGCTCCTGGAACACGAATACGCCCTTTGTTTCTTTGAGCACCGGCTCCAGAGACGGATGATCGTAGGTCACCTCCTCCAGTCCGAGGCAGCGGGCGATGTAAGGGTGAACGGCGCCACCCTGGATCGGGCCCGGGCGAATGAGCGCGACCTGAATGATCAAGTCGTGGATGCACGCCACTTTGATGCGCAGGAGCACCTGGATCTGCGCGCGGCTCTGTATCTGGACGATACCGAGGACGTCGCCGCGCTGGATCATCTCGTAGACCTCCTGGTCGGCGAGGTCGATGTCGCGCATGGCATCGACCTTCCGCCCGTAACGCTCGCGCACGTAGCGCAGGCCCCGATTGAGCTGATCGAGACTTGGATAACCGAGGAAGTCGAGCTTGATAAAGCCGGCATCTGCCACCGAGTCTTTGTCCCACTGGCAGATGTAGCGACCATCCATGGCCGTCGCCTGGATAGGCACCTGTTCATCCATGCGCGTCGAAGAGATGATGATGCCACCGGAGTGCTGGCTCAGGTGGCGTGGCAATCCCAGGACCTGCTCCACGAGCGCGAGGAAGTCCTGCCAGATGGGGAACTGCAAGCGATGGGCAAATTCCGGCATCTGGGCCATCTCGTGCCGTAATCCCTGTGCGAACCGGCTGCGCATGCGCCTGGCAATGTGGTCGATCTGGCTCTCGGGCAGGCCCAGCGCCTTACCGATATCGCGAATAGCGCTCGCCCAGCGGTACTCGATGAACGTGCAGACCATCGCCGCACGTTCAATCGTGTACGTCTCAAAGACATGCCGGAACATCCGGTCTCGTGCATCCCGGCCGAAATCGAGGTCGACATCCGGCACGTCTGACTCCGGGCGGTCTTCGCTGAGGAACCGCTCGACGGCCAGGTCGTACGTGATCGGATCGATGCCCGACAGTCCGAGCAAGTAACAGACCAGCGAGCCCACCGAGGAGCCGCGGCCTCGCACCGGCAAGTCGTTGTCATGGGCATAGCGCAGGATGTCCCACAGCCGCAGGAAGAAGCCGGCACGGTGGCTGGACTGGATCAGCGCCAGCTCCTTGTCGAGGCGTTCCTGTACGTTTGCGGGCAGCCCACCGGTGAGCGCTCCATAGCGCTCCCTCGCCAATCGATGCGCAGTGTCTCGCAGGAACTCGTCGGCATTCCGGCCATCGCCGGAGTCATAGTCAGGGAACTCGTAGCTCAAGTCGCGCGTGAGGTCGAAGCCGCGGCAGCGGTCGGCGATACGAGCGGTGTTTTCAATCGCTTCGGGCAGATGAGCGAAAATTCGCTCCATCTCCGCCGGTGGCTTGAGATAGAACTCGGAGTTGGGCCGCAGGTGAGGGCGCGCCTGCTCCAGATTCGTATGGTGGCGCACGGCAACAAGCGCATCATGCAGCCGGTGCTGGTCGCGCACGCTGTAGTGAACATTGTTGGTAGCGACGATGCCGAGGCCGAGAGCGGACGCAAGGGCGACCAGGGCTTCGTTGCGAGCCTGGTCTTCGAAGACCATGTTCTCCTGCAGCTCGATGAAATAATTAGCAGCGCCGAAGACGTCCCGGTATCGCGCTGCCATCTCTCGCGCGGTCCTGAGTTCGCCACGTTCAGCCAACGCAGCGACTTCGCCCTGGCGACAGCCTGAGAGCGCGATCAGCCCCTCCGCGTGCTCCGCCAGCCACTCGAAGCGAACACGAGGCTCACCGCGGGGGGATGAAAGGTGGGCGCGGCTGAGCAGGCGCGAGAGGTTCGCGTATCCGCGCGGAGTCTCGCAGAGCAGCGTGAGGTGGTGCGTAGAGGTAGTGCGGTCGCGCGATGAAGCCTTTCGCTTCTGTGTTTGTGCCGGTGCCTGCGCCGGGGTGCCCGTTTCACCCGGCTTCGGCGTCGTCACTTCGAGAGTGATCTCAGCGCCGATGATCGCCTGCAGCCCCAGTTCTTTCCCCGCCTGGGCGAACAGCATGGCGCCAGCAAGACTGTCGTGGTCCGTAAGAGCCAGGGCGCGGTAGCCCAGCGCGATCGCGGTCGCCGCGAGTTCCTCTGGTTGTGAAGTGCCCTCGTGCAACGAGAAGGCGCTGTGACAGTGCAACTCCACATAGCGCCCGGGCGCCCCTGTAGAAGTGCCACCGGAAGGCGCAACGCGTCGCTGCTCTCCCGCGTACCAGCCACCCATGATGCCCGTGGAGGCAGGACTGCGGTGGGGTCGCTTCAATAATCCTGCTGTGCCCATGTGCCCCCGATGAGATTCCGGTAGACCGTTAGCTCGGGTCCGTCTTGTGGCGCGACGCGATAGTAGAGACGGCTGATCGGTTCGGCGCGCCACCAGTGCTGGTCGATGCGCCAGGGACGGCGCACCAGGCGCACGTTCTGCCAGCGCCTGTCGAGGCGGAGACGAACTGGAACACCTTCCGGATCCGTTTCTACCTCGATAGTCGCGGACGATTTCAGGCGTCGGATTCGACGAGGATCTGGCGATCCTCCGGTACGACTGACCATGGCTCCACATCTATGCAGCGATACACGGGCGAATACCCGTATCGTGTTTTGAGCTGACGGATTGCTTCTTCCAGTTGGCGTTGCTGATGCTGTTTCTGACCCAGAGAAAGTTGTCTGCCGCTTTCGCTCGTCAGACTGCTCAGGTACAGCGAGAGGCTGCGGATCGCCTGGGGCGGCGGAAAGTTGTTGAGCGCGCTGCGAAGCAGAAAGGTCAGCCGTTCGTCCTCGCTCACGGGCTCCCGGAACACAAGACGGTATTGCCAGCTCCGACCCGATTCGAGTTCGGCTTCCAGGATCAGCTCCCGGGCGGCACGGCCTCTGAGTGAAGGCCGTATACGGGAGAGAAGCTGCACGGTGATGGCTACCATCACGTCGATGCCGGCAACCGACGATTCGAGCAGTGCCGTCGCATGCAGGGTCTCCGGCAACTTCCGCGGTAGCAGTGGCTCGTCATCGATCCCGTTGGCGAGCTGCCAGATCCGTTTCCCCGCGAAGCCGAACTGACTCATAAGCTCGGGTACCGAGAGCGCGGCAACGTCCCCGATGCGTTCCAGTCCCAGGAGCTTGAGACGGGTGATTACGGCCGCTTCGACCGGGAGCATCTGCATGCTGAGAGGCGCGAGGAGATCAGCCTCGCTACCAGCCCGGGCGATACAACTCCTGCCAGGCTCACACGTTGTGGCAGCGGCGAAGGCGGGGAACTTCCCCTCTGCAATGCCGACGCGCGCGTCGAGATCCGAGGCGTTGCGGATGACTTCGACGAGGCGCGCGGCGAGCGCTTCCTCATCGCGATAGTGGGGGGCGAGGCCTTTGACATTGACGTAGGCGCGCCCCAGCTCTTCGTCTTCGATCTCGGGACTGACCTCGCCCAATGCGGACAACAACGACTCCCACGTGGTGCGGTATCGCACAGGATCGGGGGGCACAACGACGGCGTCCGGGCAGTAGCTCAACGCCTGCCGGATCGTCATGCCGGGGCATACGCCCTGCGCCAGGGCGCGCTCCGAACAATCGAAGACGCGCTTCGGTTGTTCCGCGTCCCCGACGATCACCGGGCGGCGGGCCAGGGTTGGCTGGCGCTGCACCTCCACGGCGTGGGGAAAACCAGGGATGGATACGAATGCGATCCGCACCAGGCTGCACCTGTTCCGGCGGGGTTGGAACAGTATCCTAGCACATTTGTTCTATATGAAGTCAAACTTGGCCCTCGCAATCCCTTCCTACGCGACACGGCGTCATCGCCTGAGCCTTAATGCGGGGAGTTGACCAAGGACCGATCCGCTTCGTATGCTCGCGTCAATTCATGGGGGTGGTGCGATGAGCTTTCGAAACTGGCTGCCTGTCATCTGCATGGCAGCGATCCTCGGTCTGGCGGCATGTGGCGGTGATGATGCTCCCGACGACACCGGGGGCAAGACCGCGGCAGCAACGCCAACGGTCGTTGCGGGCGGAACCGGGAACGGCGGCGCGGAGACCAGCCCGACGGCCGGCACCAGCGATGACGGCGGATCCGGCGCGGCGATCGACGCCTGCACGATCCTGCTGGAGTCCGACGTCGACGCCATGCTGGAGCCGACCCGCGAGCAAACGCGGGATCAAGCCGGGCCGCTGAACCAGTGCCTGTACTCCAGCTCCGGTCGCAAGAACTACCAGTTCGTCGAGGCGCAGGTTTGCGCGTGCTACGACGACAGCGCGTTCGATGCTGAAGTCGGCGACGCGGCGACAGACCGCGGCGTCACGCCGCAGGAGGTTTCGGGCGTTGGCGACAGAGCGTTCGCCGTCGGCCCGATCCTCTGGGTCAAGAGCGGAGAGTACACAGTGACGGTCGAGATCTCGACGCGCGATCTCGATGACGCCGGGCCCGCCGCACTGCAGGCGGCCGAGGTCGCACTCGCGAGCACGCTGATCGGCCGCTTGCCCTAGTTCACGCCAGGACAAAGCGCAGAATCGTGCCGGCCACCTGGCTTAGCGGCATGCTGGTGTCCATTTCGAGTCCGGCGATCCGCCGCAACAGCGGCTCGACTTCCCGCTGGTCCTCCAGGATCTTCGCCAGTTCCTCCGGGTTCTGGCCGAGTGCCCTGCGAATTACTCAACGCCCTGAGTAATTCTACTCAAGACATTGAGCAATTCGCGGCTCCGTGGGCCGTAGCCCGCCTCGCCAGCTTCGGTTCGAACCTACCACTGGACGAACATCGGCATGACGACGTGGACGTACTGGTCGTTGTCGATGGGGCGGATGACGCCGGGCTGTGAGGGGCCGGTGGTCTCGAGGGCGACGCGGCCGCCGTCGAGCACCTGGAGGACGTCCTGCAGGTAGCGGCCGTTGAAGGCGATCTTGGACGGCTCGCCCTCCACCTGCGCGTCGAGTACGCCGGTGTTGTCGCCGATCTCTTCGGCGCGGGCGGAGACCGTCATCTGTCCGGGGCCGGCGTCCTCGCCGCCCTGGAAGGTGATGCGGACGATGCCGGAGCCGTCGCGCGCGAAGATGGACGCGATCTTCGTCTCCTGCAGGAAGTCGCGCACCTCGACGACGGCGCGCGAGCCCCACTCTTTCGGGATGAGGCGGCTGTAGTCGGGGAAGGTGCCCTGGATGAGCTGAGCGACCAGCTCGACGTCCTTCAGGCGGAACAGGACCTGCGTCTTGTTGGCATTGAAGGTCATCGCGACCGGGTCTTCCTGGTCCTGCAGCAGCCGGTTCAGCTCGGCCAGCGCTTTTGCTGGCACGATCACTTCCTGCCGCTCGCCGGCCTTCTTCTTGAGCTTCAGCGTGCGCACGGCGAGGCGGAAGCCATCGGCCGCGGCGAGCGTGAGCGTGTCACCCTCGACGACGAGATCGACGCCGGTGAGGACGGGGCGCGAGTCATCGGTGGCTGCGGAGAAGACGACCTGCGTGATCGCCTCGCGCAGGGTCTTCGCGTCCAGCTCGAAGGTGTCACCTTCGACGGTGGGGATGGGCGGAAAGTCGTCGGCGTCCATGCCGCCGATCGTCGCCTCGTTGCGCGCGCACACGAGCTTGAGCTGGCGCGAGCGCGGCGCGAGGGTGAGATCGATCTTTTCGGCGGGGAGCGAGTTCACGAAGTCCTGCAGCAGCCGCGCCGGCACCGTGATCGCGCCCTCATCCTCGATCTGTCCGCCGATCCAGCAGGAGAGGGCGATGTCGAGGTTGGTGGCGGCCAGCTTGATGCGGCCGTGCTCCGTCGCGATGAGGACGTTGGAGGTGATGGGGAGGGTGCTGCGTACAGCGACGGCGCGGCCGACGATACCGAGACCGCGGGCCAGGTTTTCCTGGAGACACGTGACCTTCATTGCGCTCACCTGTGTAACCATTTGGGTGGAAGTATAGGTTTGGGGTTGTCAAGCGACAATAGATCAACACACATGATCAATTAGCGGTCAGGCGTTGGTCATCGGGGATTGGGGGGTTGTTATGGTTAGCGTCTCGTTCGGGCGCAGCTGACATTGCTCGGCAGTTTTGCCATCGGTGGGGAATTGCTCGGCAGTTTTCGTCTGCAAGGCGGATGTTCCTTCTTCTGCCGCCCGGTCCACCTGTGGTGATGGGCGGGGTTACGCCTAAGCGACGATAGAGCGACTGGGGAGCGACCTCCAAGCGGGCCGGATCATATTCATTGATTTGTCAGTGCGTCGGTGCGTCGGTGCGTCGGTGCGTCGGTGCGTCGGTGCGTCAGTGCGTCAGTGCGTCAGTGCGTCAGTGCGTCAGTGCGTCAGTGCGTC
>CAYJMG010000022.1:0-63094 GCA_964371355.1 uncultured Dehalococcoidia bacterium | reverse complement strand
TTGTGTGCGAGGCGCAAGCCTCCCATGTACGATTCCGAGCGCAGCGAGGAATCTTTGCCGGACGCCACCAGAGGTTCGGTTCCCGAGCGTTGGTTCTCGGGCGTTGCGAACCACCGTTCAGCGAGATCCGCCCAGCCGGGGTTCATCGCCTCAATCAACGCGATCTTCTTCCCTCGCCCCCAGGCCTTTATCTGCTTCTCCCGCTCGATCGCCGATCGTGCGTCCGGCGCTTCTTCGACATATACAAGGCGATCGATGTTGTACCTCGCCGCAAAGCCTGAGCCCTGGCCTTCCTTGTGCTGCTGCATTCGCTGGGCGATCTGACTCGTCACGCCCGTGTACAACCGGCGCGAGTGGCTCGCGAGGATGTAGATGTGAAAATGGCGATCCGTAGCTGTCACTGCAAGATTCCTCGCTCTGCTCGGAATGACGGTCCCGCCGGATCTATCGTTTCGCCGCCGTGCCGAGATCGCCGGCTTCGGCGGGGGAGAGCTCGGGCGCGGTGGTGTAGAACTGCTTCGCCCAGCGGCGAAAGATGCCGACGGGGCCGTCGCCGTCGCAGAGGACGGGTCGCGGCTTCATGACCTTGTTCTCCCAGATGGGGATGTCTTGGCCCAGCTGCCGCTCGATCTCCTTGATGAAGGCTCTCGCCACGCCCTTCGTGGCGTCCTCGCTGGCCATCTTCTTCACGCTGAACGAGAAGCGGACGTCGACGTACTCGCCGTCGATGGGGCTGACGCTGCTGACGAGCAGCGTCTCGACGATGCCGGTGAAGCGCACGGTGCCGAAGCCGAAGCCGTAGCTGTCGGAAGCGATGCCGCCCTCGACGGTGCCCTGTGGCGTGACGTAGTTCACGGGCGAGCGGGCGCGCAGGATGTGGCCGTCGATCTCGGCGCGGGTCATGGGTTGCTCGGGTGTGCCGTGCACGTACTTGAAGTGCGCGGAGTCGACAGCGTTCTCGGCCATCTCCTGGTTGTGTGTGCGGATCTTCCAGCGGGCCTTGTGGTACGGGGTCCAGGCGGGATCGCCGTATTCGGGCACGTCGGGGATCTCGTAGGTGGGCGGGAGGCGGTCCATGTGGTGCCAGACCATGATGAGGCCGTTCTTCTCGCGGACGTGCCAGCCGTCGAGCCTGGCCAGCGGGGGAATCTTGGTGGCGTAGGGGACATCGACGCAGCGGCCCTCGCCGTCGAACCGCCAGAAGTGGAAGGGACAACGGATGGTGTTCTCGACGACGGCGCCACCGTAGCCCAGGTGGGCTCCCAGGTGGGGGCAGAAGGCGTCGACGACGCGCGCTACGCCATCATCGCCGCGGAAGAGCACCAGGTCCTTCCCGAAGTAGCGCAGGGGCACGACGCCGCCGGGCTCCAGCTCGTCGCTGTACGCGACCTGGAACCAGCAGTTGGGGAAGGGCGGTACTTCGAAGCGGTAGCCGGGAGGGGCGTCCCAGAGGGGAGCCGAGGCGCCGTTGTCGCGGATGCCGGTTGCGGTGACCATGGGGACCTCCGTTGCGAGAGTCTCAGTGTGTCGGTGCGTCGGTGTGTCGGTGTCTCAGTGTCTCAGTCGGGTTCTTCCAGCCTCTAGCTTTCGGCCTCCGGCTTCCGTTTCTGGCGTTTGGCGGAGGCCTTCTCGTGTCCCACGTCGCGCTTCGCACTTCGTTCCTCCGGCAGCAGCAGGCGGAAGATCCAGTCGACGAGGTAGTCGCGGCGGGCGATGAGAGCATCGACGGAGTACGGATCGACGCCGGGGCGGAGGCGCTGGAGGAAATTGCGGTGGCAGAAGTAGCCGACGAGGATGACGTGCGTGTCGTGGATGAAGAAGGCGGGGTCGACGGGGCGGACGAGGCCGCGGTCGACGGCGCGCTGGACGCTCTCCATGGCGGGGACGTAGATGGGATCGACGAAGAGACGGAGGTAGGCGTCGCCGCCATCGGGGTCCAGCAGCTCGCGTTGGAGGAGGCGGGCGAGGGCGGGATGGCCGGCGTAGAAGGCCTGGATCTGGTCGACGAGGAAGGCAACGCGCTCGCGGACGATGGGGCCGGCGAAGAACTGGCGCTGGATCTCGGCGATGCGGCCGAGGGCCTGGGCGAGGACGGCTTCGTGCAGGGCGTCCTTGGTGTCGAAGTGGTAGAGGACGGTGGTCTTGTGGGTGCCGGCGGCGTCGGCTATCTCCTGGACGGAGACGCCGGCAAACCCGCGCTCGGCGAAGAGCGCGGTGGCGGCGTCGAGGATGGCCTGGCGACGGTCGCCGGTGCGCCGTCCCTCACCAGATGGTCGGGTTATTGCTACCACATGGTGAGTATCCGCCCGGCGGGCGGAATCTGTCAATGGTGCGGCCGTTTGACGCCCAGTGCGAAGGGCGGCGCCGCCTAGATCGCCTTGGCGTCGCGGAGGGCGGTGATGTCGTCCCAGGTGTAGCCGAGGTCGAGTAGGATCTCCTCGGTGTGCTGGCCCAGCTCGGGGGCGGCGGGGGCGATCGTCGCCGGCGTCTCGCTGAACTTCCACGGCTGGCCGACGACCTGCGTCGGGCCGCTGATCGGGTGGTCGACGGTGAGCAGGTAATCGTTCTCGAGCGCCTGGGGATCCGCCATGAGGTCGTCGTAGTCCTGCACGGGCGCGCAGATCATGTCGTGGGTTTCGAGCACAGTCATCCACTCGGCGGTGGTCTTCGCGAGGAACTTGTCGTCGAGCAGCTCGTACAGCGCCATCAGGTTCATGGCGCGCGAGAGGCCGTTGGCGAAGCGCTCGTCGTGTTCGAGTTCGGGCATGGCGACGGCCTGGCAGAAGGCGGGCCACCGGTCGTCGCCGACGCCGCCGACGACGGCCCAGCCATCGGCGGTCTGGAAGGTGCGCCAGATGGTGGGGAGGTAGGCGTGACCGCGGCCGCCGCGGCGTTTGCGCCCGCCGAGGATGTAGGTCTGGAGTTCCCAGGCCTGCGCCGCGACGGCGGAGCCGAATAGCGACGTTTCGATCTTCTGGCCGCGGCCGGTGCGGTCGCGGGCGTAGAGGGCGGCGATGATGGACGTGGCGAGGTTCATGGCGCCGATGTAGTCGGCGATGGCGACGCCGACGGGCAGCGGGCCGCCGCCATCTTCGCCGGTCATGGACATGAGGCCGGAACGGGCCTGGGCGGCGATGTCGAAGGCGGGATGTCCGGCCTTGAAGCCGCGGGCGCCCCAGCCGGAGGCGTGCGCGTAGATCAGGCGCTCGTTCAGGGGGCGGACGTCGTCGTAGCCGACGCCGAGGCGCTCCATGACGCCCGGGCGGAAGTTGTGGACGAAGACGTCCATGCGGGGGACGAGGCGCCGGACGATCTCGACACCCTGCGGGGACTTGAGGTTCACGGTGAGGCTGCGCTTGCCGCGGCTGTGGGCGAGGTGGTATGCGCCGACGCCTTTGTGGATCTGGAGGAGGCGGCCGAAGTCGCCGAAGCCGGGGGCCTCGGCCTTGATGACGTCGGCGCCCATATCGGCCATGACGAGCGTGGCCTGGGGGCCCTGCTGGAACACGGTGAAGTCGAGGACGCGGACGCCGTGCAGCGGTCCGGGCATGGGGATCACCTCCGCCTGTTGCAGCAGACTACGAGGCGGCGGACGCGAGGCGCCAGCGCGGCGAGATCGTCGCCGCTACCGGCTGCCGGCGCCGCCCCGCACGCAGAGGGCATCGGCGAAGAAGCTGGCTTTGTCCTGGATACGGAAGGGTGATCCGCCCTGCTTGTACCCGAGGGTGATCGCCGTGGTCGAGGGGCTGCCGTCGGAGTCGGTCCAGTACTCCTGTGCGTCGAAGTTGACGAGCGTGAACGGATGATTGTCGGGCAGCGCGTCCGTCGTGCCGAACGTCATCAGGGTCGCCAGTTCGTCGGCGGTGGGGAGGCGCCAGCCGAATCGAGCCGAGGGGCCGCTGCCGTTCATCCCGGCCGCGAGGCAGGTGCCGTGCGCCGACGTCCACGTAACGTCGGTGCTATCGGGCGTGATGCGCCAGACGAGGCCGGTCTCGCGGTCCAGCACGCCATCGCCGCTCAGCACGCACTTGAAGCGCGGGGTGGCGCAGGGGTCGGGATACGTCGACGACGGGCCGGAGGGGAGCGCCTGATCCCACGAACCGAAGGGCTCGTCGTACGGTGCGGCGGCCTCGACGCCGTCGCTGCGCACGCACCAGACGCGCCACGATCGCTCGCGGTAGGTCGCGGCCGTGACGTTGCTGGAGCCGCCGGTGGTGAAGTCGACGACGTACATCATGTTGGGCGCGGACGAGGACGGCGTGGAGGTCCAGAACTGCGCCGTTTCGTCCATGTTCGCGAAGGCACTGCCTTCGAGGACGCGCGCGTCGAGAAGCGAGGTGAGTTCGTGCAGCTCGGGGATGCGCCAGCCGCCCTCCAGGTTCGGGTCCAGGTCGGCGCAGCGGTTGAACGCGGCCGGCCACGTGTAGGTGTTGAAGTTGGGCGCCTGTTCCCAGACGAGCCCGGTCTCGTTGTCGAGCACGCCAGAGGAGCCCAGGACGCACTCGAAGCGCTCCGACGGACACGAGCCCGTCGCGTCCAGCCGGCTGTGCCACGACGGTGCGATGTCCGCCAGCGACTTCATCGTCGAGCCGACGGGGCCGGGCGGGTCGAGGGAGCCGCCGGAGACGACGCCGGCCATGGCCGAGGCCGCGTACAGCGCGCCGATGCCCAGCGCCATCCAGGCCAGCCGTACAGCCCATCGTTCCTTCACTACTGACCTCCTTCGCGGCGACACCGGCGCTACGGCCGCGTCTGTTCCGGGCTGCGGATGCAAGTGTAGTTCCAGGTCGTCTCCGGGGTCCCGCCCACGAACGAACCGTCGATACCCATCGCCAGCGGCGCGTCGGCGCTCGCGGTTCTCGTGGAGGACCAGAGGATGGGCAGCGAGTCGGAGCCCAGGAACGGATGGCCCGCCGGCAGTTGATTTCCCGGCGGCGAGTCGAGGTACAAGAGCGTGCGCAGCTCGGTGAACGTGGGCAGCCGCCAACCAGCGCGGCCCTGTACCACGAGTGTCGGGCACCCATCAATGGCCTCCGCCTGGGTCGCCGCCGAGAGGAAGCCCAGTTCTCGGAGCCAAACGATGCCGGTCTCGTTGTCGAGGGCTGCCTGATCGCCAAATACGCAAGTAAAGCGCGTGGAGTTGCAGTTGTTGACGTCGCCGTCGCTCGAATCGAGGATCCGGTGCCACGACGGCGCGATATCCGCGAGCGACTTCATCGTCGAGCCGACGGGGCCGGCCGGGTCGAGGGAGCCGCCGGAGACGACGCCGGCCATGGCTGAGGCGCCATACAGGGCGGCGATGCCCAGCGCCATCCAGCCGAACCGGAGAGCCCACTTCTTCATGGCGTGTCACCTCGCCCCATCGAGCGCCCTCTGGGATGGCGATTACGTTACGCCCGAGCGAGCAGTTCGTCCAGATGCGGACGGCCCGTCGATTGCAGGCCGTCAACCTTCAGATTCAGTGCACGACGTTTGCACGGTGGGTGGCCGGCTCGGCAGCCTTGCGCGCGTGCGACATCGGCGGTCGTGGACTTCCTCCCCATGTCTCATCTCTCACGTCTCACTTCCCATCAGGCGGCGCTCCTCGAGCCAGCGGGTGAACTCCGCTTCGGGGTCGGCGACGCCGAGGTTGTCGGCGGCGCGGCGGCGGGAGTGGATGCCGGCGGCGACGAGGGCGCGCAAGGTCGAGTGTCGAGTTGGCGGTGTGGTGACGTGGCTCCAGTCTCAGCCCTGTCAACGGGTCGACGCCAGGCTGCGGATCCTCTGGAGGGCGTACTTCCACAATATCTTGTGCTTTGAGCGCGGTCATAGGATTGACAAGCACAAGATCTAGGCATTAAGATCGCACATCGGCGACTGAGTCGTGAACAGGAGGCACCACGCGATGGGAACCGGGTCGAAAAAAGTGGTCTCATTGAAGCTGGACGCAGCTCTGCTGAAGGAGGTCGACTATCACGCTGTCGATCGGGATCAGTTCAGATCAGAGGCGGTCGAGGAGTTGATTCGACGGGGACTTGACGCGACGCAGGGAAGCGGCGAGAGCAGAGGGACGCAGAGGTTCGACTAGGCGAGATTATGGGCAGGGAGCCGCGTTATGCGGCTCCCTTTTCTGTTAGAGGGGGCGTACCCGAGTTGGCCAAAGGGCACCCTGCTCGCAACAGGGTGATCGTCGGTTCGAATCCGACCGCCCCCTCCAAGCTCTAAATGATAGGACCAGCGATCAATAATGTCAACCTCTTCGAATGGAACTCGTGAACTGGGTGGTTCCCCAGAAAGGACGAAACGTCATGCCGAAACCGGTTAAGCCCGGAACACCCACGCCCCAGTCAGGGATCTATAAGCGGCCCGGAGGAGGCGAAGTAGCGCTCTCCAAAGGCGATCGGGTTCCACCAGGCCGACCAGGCACCAAGGGTGATACGTACACTCTGGTGCGCCCGACCAGGAGGAGTTAGGGCTAGCCGCGGCTAGCCCCAGTGACTTAGGCAGCATCCACCTAAAGAGCCACCCAGTTCACGAGTTCCATTCTTACGGCGGCAAGGCAGGCGGGCAACCCAATCACCCGCTCATTCCTCCCAGCAGGCGGCGCTCTTCGAGCCAGCGGGTGAATTCGGCTTCGGGGTCGGCGACGCCGAGGTTGTCGGCGGCGCGGCGGCGGGAGTGGATGCCGGCGGCGACGAGGGCGCGCTCGTCTTCGACCAGGCGGGAGCGGTCGAGGGGGAGGACGCTGCCCCAGGCGATGCGGGTGCGGTAGGGGGCGTAGCTGACGCGCGTAGCCGGGCGGTGCAGCCGATCGCCAGGTCCGGTTGTTGTCACTGCACGCACAGCCGAGGGCGGCTGTGATCCATCGGTGTTCGATTCGCGCGGGCTGAAAGCCCGCGCTGCGGTGGCGGAAGGCGCGTCGGCGACGGCGTATTGTTCGAGGATGCGGAGGACCATCTCGTTGCGGCGGCGGTAGGCGGCGCCGCGGATCAGGCGCTTGCGGGCGACCTTTTTCAACAGCGGGTCCAACTCCACGTTGAGGGCGATGCCGGAGAGGCCGGCGCGGTTTTCGCCGAAGGCGGTGCGCGGCGATTCGCCGAGATCGTGGAGGGCGCGGTAGACGAGATCGACGTAGTCGGCGTGGAGCTTGACGCCGCCGCCCTGCAGCAGGTCGAGCAGGTAGGCGCGGGCGCGTTCGGGTAGCTCCCACACGGCGCCGGGCACGACGGCGATGTCGTTGGACTCGCTGACGTTCTCGAGAACGGCGATGGGGTTGCCGGAAAGCTCGAGGATCATGGAGAGCTGTGTGAGGGCGCGGTTGAGTTCGCGGACGGGCTCCTTGATGGGCGGGAGGTCGCTGGAGCCCCAGAACTTCTTGGGCTCGCGGATGTTGGGGAAGATGACGTACGGGATGAAGCCGTAGGGGTTGTCGCGCGAGTCGACGAGGGCGCCGGCGGCCCAGAGTTCGAAGGTGGTGGGTGTCCAGGATTCGACGATCTCGATGGTGCCTTCGGCACGCACAGCCGGTCTCCCCGGCGACTCTGCGAGGGGCGGCTGTGCCACAAGGGGTGATCCGTCCGGGGAGAGAACGCGCGGGCTGAAAGCCCGCCCTGCGGGGGTCGCACGGAGCGAGTTTCCGTACAGCTCGCGGGCGGAATCGGCGTCGAGGGTGTAGCGGGAGGCGACGCGGAGGAGGCGGGTGACATCGTCGCCGGCCCACCAGGCGAAGAGACCCTGGACGTCGGGCGCGGTGACGCGGACGCGGCGTTCGGCGGCGTCCCAGGTGACCTTGTAGGCGCCATCGCCGAGGACGGCGGCGTCGATCTCGGTATCGAAGTCGAGCTGGTCGAGGTTGTTCTGGTCGTACACGGCGAGGAGCGCGCGCTCGGTGGCGATGGCGCGGGCGTGGGCCTCGGGCGACTCGTCGGCGGGGTCGACGGCGACGTTGGCGCCGGACATGAGGTAGGAGGCGGTCTTGTCGACGATGGCCTTCGCGTAGTTGAAGACGAGGCGGCGGTTGCGCGAGCGGGTCATGGATGCGGGCCACTGGTCGCCGTTGTAGAAGGCGAGGTTATCGGCATAGGCGCGCAGGCGGTCGCCGTCCATGCGGCGGATCTGCTCGGGTAGGGTCAGGGGCTGCTGTGCGGCGATCATGGGGTCCTCACTTTCGTGTTTGGTTGCCATCCTTTTCGCCCGCCGCGAGGATTGTCTCCTCGCACCAGGTCCGACGCGGGGCAGCTACGTTTGCTGCGGACGCGCCCGCAGTGGTGCGTGACGGATCTCGCGGGGGCGGTAGGTGCGGACGCCTTGCTCGATGAAGATGCGGTAGACGGTGCGGCGGCTGAGGCCGTAGGTGTCGCAGAGGAGGGAGACAGGCGCGCGGTAGCGGCGGCGGAGGACGGCGATCTCGCGGTCGCGGGCATCGGCGAGCCAGCGGCGGACGTTGTCGGGCTCGTCGTACTGGCAGCGGGGGAGGGGGCAGGCGAGGCAGGTGCGGGCGAGTTCGCAGCCGCTGTCGGGATAGCGGGCGTCGTCCGGGAGGGCGTCCCTGCGGACGCGGGGGAGGATGTCGGCGGGCATGCCCTCGGGGCGGAAGATGGAGACGATGCGAATGCGCTGGCGGAGGGTTGCGGGTGCGGGGACGGGGAGATGGAGATTGCTCGGCAGAATCCGATCCGGCGACGATGCGGAGCGTCAGCTCCGCGGATAAAGGAGCCCGACATTGCTCGGCAGTTTTCGGTCTGCGGGTTTCGATGCGGAGGGCGACCATGGTGGGATCCTCAGTGCGTCAGTGCGTCAGTGCGTCAGTGCGTCGGTGCGTCAGTGCGTCGGTGCGTCAGTCGTTGGTCGTGGTCGCGCTCATAGACGGAGCCTTCCGGTGGCACGGCGGGGGTGTTGGTCGCGGGCGGCGTGGACGAGAAGGGCGGCGCTGATGAGGTAGTCGTCGTGGCCGTCGGCGGGGTCGAGGAAGAAGTTGAGGGTGCGGTTGGCGCGGTAGGCGGCGCGGGCCAGGTCGCACTGGCGCCAGAATTCGCGGCCTTCGGGAGAGCCGTCGGCGCGATAGGCCTTGAGGCGGCCGCCGTTAACCGCGGCGAGGAGGTCGAAGCCGAGCTGCGACTTGGATGCGGAGGTGAACTTCACGGCATCGACGCGGGATGCGCCCAGCGCCTGCATGATGAGCCGCGCGGCGGTCTCGCCCAGGCCGGTGGCGTCGACGGCGACGCGGGCGACCTTCCACACACCGCGGAGCAGGTCGAGGATCCGCGGGAGGATGGTCTCGTGCGGCTCGCCGGTCCAGGCGCAGTGCTCGACGATCTCGACGCGGGGTCCTTGCACGAGGGCATCGTGCGGTGGGTAGACGAGGCGGCCAATGGTCAGGACGGTGGCGTCGTGGGTGGAGCGCTGTGGCGTCGAAGCGAGATCTTCGCGGCACGGGAAGGGCGCAGGTCGCCACGGCGACTCTTCGACAGGCTGTCTCCACTGCGACTCTTCGAGCGCCCCCACGGGCGCGTTGTCTTCTCCGCCGGCGAGGTCGAGGCCGGCGACGTAGGTCTCGCCAGCGAGCGGGAAGCGGAGGCGGTCGTGATCGCCGGCGAGCTGGGCGCGCTGGGTGGCGGTGAAGAGCCGGCCGCCGCCAGCGATGGTCTTCAGGCAGTACTGGGTGAGGAACAGCGGGTGGCTATCGCCCAGGCGTACGCGCTCGGATTCGACATGGCGCTGGTACGCGGGGAGGCAGGCGGCGACGGCGTGCCAGTCGTACTCGAAGTGGCGGCGGACGCCGTCGCGGCGCTCCAGCTCGAGGTTGTGTTGCTTCGTGCGCTCGAGCAGGGTGCTGTCGTCCCAGGCCGTGCCATACATGACGGTGGTGGCGTTGGTGGTGGCGGCCATGGGGCGGAACTCGCGGTCGAACTTCTCCTCGTCGACGTCCTGGGCCTCGTCGACTTCCAGGAGAAGCGAGGCTGTGTGGCCGACGACGTTCGAGCCGGGTTCGGCGGAGAGGAAGAGGATGCAGGCGCGCCCGAGGGTGACGGCGTTGTCCCGGCGGCGGGCGGCACCGGCGAGGTCCGAGCGGGCGACGTGCATCCAGAGCCGTCGCATGCTGATACGGAGCTGCGGACGAAAGGTGGGCGCGCACTTGACCGCGTCGGCGTCGACAGCGGCGTGGCTGAGAAGGAGCAAGAACTCGAGTTGGGCGGAAAGCTCGTTCTTGCCGCCTTGCCGCGCGATCTCGACGGTGAAGGTGAGGCCGCGGCGGCGCAGGACCGAATCGATGATGGCGTGCATCGCCTCGCGCTGGTAAGGGCGGAGGGCGGGGAGCGGTGGCCGGTTGGGTGCGGTGTCGGTTGTCTGCATCGATGGTGTCCGTTCACGTGAAGAAGCGGAGGAGGATCTGTGTTACGACGGCGCCGGCGACGACGAAGAGGAGGCCGTTGACGCGGGTGCGCACCTCGGCGAGGTCGCGTTCGAGCGCGCGGAGACGCTCGGCGGCGACGGCGCGGAAGGCCTGTGGGGTCAGTGTCTCGAGCGGCTCCGGGGCGGCCAGTGGTGCGGCGCGCCAGCGGGCGATGAGCCGGCGCAGGGCCTCCCCAGCGACGTCGCGATGCTCGATGTTGGGCTTGAGAGCCTGGTGGTCCACGTCACACCTCCGGCGTTGCGGGCAAGCCGAGCTGGCTGCCGATCTGTTGGAGCACGGCGGCGACGGCGGCGGCGAGGTCGTCGGTGCGCTTCGGGTCCAGCCGGTACTTCATGGCGACGGCGGCGACGATCTGGCGGGACATCGCTGTCATGAGGGCGAGGTGGCGGGGATTCTCCTGCGCGGTCTCGCGGATCCACAGACGCAACAGGCCGATCTCGTCGCCGATGGAACCGAGTTCGGAGGCTTCGGCGACGATGAGGCCGGCTAGCCCGGCAGGCCGGCGAGTGCGAGCGAGCGAAGCACGCTGGCGTGGAGTGTCGGGCCGGGTCATCGCGTGTCCTCTTGAGGCTCGAACATGGCGAGCAGGTCGCTGATGTCGCCTTCGGGCAGGGTGCGGGCGAGGGCGGAGACGCCGAGCAGCAGGAGCAGAGCGGCGCGCTCCCAGTCGTCGCCCTGGATCGCGGCGGCGAGCGCGTCGCTGCTGCCCGCGCGCGGCGCGCCTGCGCGAGGGACCCGGGAGGGCTGTGCGCGGCGGCTGCGTGGGCGGTTGCCGGGATCGCGGTGGTTCATTGGGGCGACCTCCTGAGAATGAGGGCGGAGAGCAGCAGCGTGCCGGCGAGCAGGGTGACCCGCGACGCAAGCCACGGTGCGGTGGCGTAGAGGGGGCCGACGTCGAAGCCGAAGCGGTGGGCGGAGTAGAGGGCCTGTGCGAAGGTGGCCTGGACGGCGATGCCGGCGTTCACCAGAGCGAGGATGGCGGCGGCGAGGCGGCGTCCGCGACGGTGGAGGCCGACCCAGTGGGAGGCGAGCCAGGCGGCGTTGAAGCCACCGGCGGCGACGGTGAGGCCATCGGCTGCGAATGCGAGGGCGGCGCCGGCATCCACGGTGCGCACTGCCTTTCTCCTTGGTGACGCCGCCTGGCGGAGCACAGCGGGGTGCGGCTGTTCCACACGCCGGCGCTCCATCGGCGAAGCTGCGGGTGGTTCGGATACGCCGGATGATAGAACAAACGTTCTAGTCAGTCAAGTCGATGGTGAACGGGGAGCGGGCCGGAGGCGGATCTTTTCCGAGAATTGACGGGCGGTATGGACGGACGGGGTGTATCAGCCGTACGGTGCTGCGCAGGCGGACGGTCTCCACGGCGACCCGATGAAGGGCGCCGACACTCCACGAACGCGCGGGCCGGGGATGAGTCATGGAGGAGGTGGGCGTAGGGGGAGGGAATTCCGAGTAGGGAACCAGGAACAGGAAGAAGCAATAGGAGGGGTACAGGTGGAGCGACTGTATCGGTTGGGATGGGGCGTGGCGCTGATCTTTGCGCTGCTGTTTGCGGCGTCGATGGCCGGCGTGGTGCAAGGGGGGCCGCTGGATCCGCCGGGCGCACCGGCGCCGACGATGAAGACGTTGGAGGAGATCCCGGGCACGTGGAGCCGCCAGCTCTCCGCCACCGGCGGATGCACGTCGGAGCGTTTCGACTGCGTGCTGGGCGATACAGCCGTACTTGACCGAGAGACGGGCCTCGTCTGGGAGCGCGTCCCCTCGGCGACCACGTCGAACTGGGCGACGGCCAACGAAGGCTGCCTGGAGTCAGGCACGGGCAGCCGCCACGGCTGGCGGATGCCGACGGCCGCGGAGCTTGCGAGTCTTATCGTTTCGAGCGGCAGCGGCCTGCCCTCCGGCCATCCATTCACAATATCGACCGTGGATCTCTACTGGACGGCCACGACGAACACAGCGGGCACGTCGGTTCTTGCGTATACGACAAGCGGCCTGGGAGCCGCGACATTGGTCGCCCCGACAAGTACGATCCGGGCGTGGTGTGTGCGCGGCGAGGAGTAGGCGTCTCCCGAATGGGTCAGGCGCGGCGGATCAGGGTGACGCCGTCGCGGACGGGGAGCATGACGCAGGTGACGCGAGGGTCGGCGCGGACGTGGTCGTTGAAGGCGACGATGGCGTGGTCGTCGGGCTGTTTGGGGTCGAGGACGTTGCCGGACCAGAGGACGTTATCGACGGCGATGAGGCCGCGGGGTGAGAGCAGGGGGAGGGCGGCCTCGTAGTAGTTGATGTAGTTGCCCTTGTCGGCGTCGATGAACACGAGGTCGAAGCCGGGCTCCAGGGCCTTCATGGTGTCGAGCGCGGGGCCCTCGCGCACCTCGATCTTGTGGTCGTGGGGGCCGCGGGCGAAGAACTCCTTCGCCAAGGCGATGGCTTTCGGGTTGAGGTCGCAGGTGAGGAGGCGGCCGTCGCCGGGCAGGGCGGCGGCCATCATCTGGGCGCTGTAGCCGGCGAACATGCCGATCTCGAGCACGCGCCGCGCGCTGGTGGCGAAGACGAGCATCTGTAGCAGGTGCCCGACGGTCTGGCCGGAGAGCATGGTGGCGAGGGCGCCGAACTCGTCCTTCGTGCGCTGTTCGAGTTCGAGCAGGAGATCGGGCACGGAGGAGGTGTGGGCGGCGGCGTAGGCTTCGATTTCGGGCGGGGTGATGTCGATGGGCATGGGTTATCGCTCCTACGGCAACAGGATGTTGAAACCCTCCTGCTGGAAGTGACGGTCGTGCGTGAGGACCCGCGTGATTCCCAACTGTCGACAGATCCGCATCGACATGCAGTCCGTCAGGCTGTATCCCTTGTCGAGTCGGTCGACGAAGAGTGCGAGCCCGGCCTGGAAGAGTCCGTGGGTCTGTTCAACGATCGTGACACTCGGATCCGCGCGTAATTCCTCCACCATTAGGACCGCCTGGGCGCGAGCCTTCGGCCCCATGCCGGAGACATGAGCCAGCGTTTCCGTCAGGACGGGCTCACTGGTTACCAGATGAATGGCGCCCAGGCTTTCACCAATGGCGAGCGCGGCCTCGTGGTTCTCATCGCGGGGCACGAGCAAAGCGATGTGATAGAGGGCGTCGGCAAAGACGGACTCCGGCACTCAGGCGGAGTCCTCTCGTGGATGCCCATGCATGTAATGGTGAAAGTGCCCGGAGAAGTCCTTTGGATGCCTCGCCAGTTCTTCCGGCGGGATGGCGTCGCCTAACTCGGCGATCCGGCGAAAGATCGACTTCACCGGAAGAACGCCCGAGTCGGGCCGTGACAGCTTACTCTGTCTTGACTTGCGGGGCTTCTGAGTCACCATGGTGGAATCAGTATAGCGAGCTGTGTGGGCGAAGGCGACGATGACGGACGTGTGGAACTTATACCTCCAGCAGGAGTACCTGACGCCGGGGGCGCGGGAGACGGTGGACCTGGTGCGCGCGCACGCGCCGCTGGGCGAGACGGCACGCGTGCTGGAGATCGCGCCGGGGAAGGGTGCGACGGCGATCGCGCTGGCGGAGGAGTATGGGTGCCGGGTGGTGGGCGTGGACCTGCACGAGTTCGTGAAGCTCGCGCAGCGGGCGGCGAGAAAGCGCGGCGTGGACGGACGCGTGTCGCTGGTGCGCGGCGACGGCGGGAGGCTGCCGGTGCGCGACGGAGCGTTCGACACGGCGATCTGCATCGGGGCGCCCAGCATCGTTGGGACGGAGCGCTGCCTGCGGGCGATGCACCGGGCGCTGCGGCCGGGCGGGATGATGGTGGCCAGCGACTGGACGTGGATGGCGGCCGACCCGCCGGCGGAGGCCGTACCGCCGCACGTAATGGGGCCGTTCGTGACGCTGGAGGCGTACACGGCGGCGATCCGTGAGGCGGGGTTTGAGGTGGTGCACGGCGAGCCGCTGCCGCAGCGGGTGTGGGACGAGTACTACGCGCCGCTGCGGAGCGCGATCGAGGAGCAGCGGACGGCGGACCCGGACGGGCCGGTGGACCCGATCGAGGCGGAGATGCGAGCGTACGACGCGGCGGGGGCGGCGTGGTGGCGGTACAGCGCCTTCGTGGGGCGGAAGGCAAGAGCGTAGCTACGGTTGTAATCCTTACCTTGATTCCTTACCATTAGGTAAGAACGAGCGAGGGAGCCGAGGGGTACTCATGGTTATCGAGGCCAACACGAGCAGAGCAACCCGCAGCCGCGTCGGAGAGCTAAGAATCTACCCGGCAAGGCTCACGAGCAAGGGGCAAGTCACGGTACCGAAGGCGGTCCGTGACCGCTTCAACATGAGGGCCGGGGACGAGATCGCCTTCGTTGAGGACGCAACCGGAGTGCGCATACGAAAGCAGCGTACCAAAGGCGCTTTCCGGAAGTGGCACGGATACCTGAAGAATCTGAAGGGTGCGGACATAGACCGCAAGATCGCTGAAATGCGGGGCCGGTAGTGCAGGCCGTCGATTCAAACGTACTGTTCGACGTGCTCTCGCCGGACTCTGAGTTCTACGAGGACTCCGCGGAGCGACTGGAGGCCGCCGCCGACGAAGGTCCGCTTGCGATATGTGATGTGGTGTATGCCGAACTGGGGACGCACTTCTCGCGGCAGCCAGAACTCGATCGGTTCTTGGACGAAACAGATCTCGTCGTGGTCCGCGCCTCACATCGTGCGTTATACGCCGCCAGCAGCGCCTGGCAACGTTATACAGCGAGGAAGCCCCATGGTCTCATCTGCAGCGAGTGCGGCACAGTGGGTCGCCCGTCATGCTCCCGTTGTGGAGCTAGGCTGCGAACGAGACAGCGCCTGATCGCAGATTTCATGGTCGGTGCGCATGCTCTGGTCGATTGCGCCGGCCTTATCACGCGAGACAAGCGCTACTATCAGACGTACTTTCCGGATCTCGCCCTTCTGTAGCTGCTACTCCACCAGGGCGAAGAAGCGGCGGCTGCTATCGCCGAAGTCGAATGAGGGCTGGGCGATGAGCAGCAGATCCGTTTCGTCCTCGGGCACCTGGAAGCAGACGTAGCCTTCGAGCCGGCCGCCGGGGAACATCTCGCCCTGCAGGCCGTCGTCGAGGAAGCCGCAGGAGGTGTCATCGGCGAAGGAGTCGTAGACAACGTTCGCGGACCCGGTGATCTTGAAGTCGCTTTCGTAGACCTGGATGGTCTCGTCGGGATCGGCGCCGATGTGTTCGATGGCGACGCGAACGAGGACGGTGCGGCGGCCGGGGACGGGGGTCGAGGGGAAGTCGCTGAGATCCGGGAGCTGATCGGCGGCGTCGAGCGTGGCCGTGAGCACAGTGATGCGGAGGCTCCCGGAGTCGACGGATTCGCCGAGCGGTGCGGGCTCGCTGCGGGAGGAGCCTGGGCCCGTGGCGGGCGTGGCGTCATCATCGCCGAGGTTGATGCTGGTGTCGCAGGGGTCTTCGTCGTCTGTGCCCCACTTCCAGGCGCCGTCCTCGTAGACCCAGAAGTCGCTGAAATCCTCGCTGTCGTCGCCGGCCGAGAGTTCCTCGCCCTTTAGCGTGCCGGTGACCTCGACGAAGGCCTTGTCATCCTCGTAGCGGACGTCGGTGACCTCGACGTCGATGTCCTCGGGATCGAGGTCGCCGAGGAAGATCTTCACGAACGCGACGATGCCGATGAAGTCATCGAGCGAGCACTTCTCCTTGAAGCCGGCGGAGGCGTACTTGTAGGCGTCGACGGCGCCCTCGCCGAAGATGGCCTTGTAGGCCGATGCCACGGTTTCGCGCAGCTCGTCCTCGTGCTCGTCGAGGTCGCCGCCGCCGGAGGACGGCGCCTTCGTGCGGGTGACGGCGGGCGTCTCGTCGTCGGAGTCGCTGTCGTTGTCGCCGCCGCTGTCGCTGCCGCCGGTGCAGGCGGCGAAGACGAGCGTGACCAAGGCCAGGGCGGGGAGCAGGTAGCGGGGCATGCGTCCTCCTTCGGGCGGCGGGTGTGTGTGCCAGTGTAAGGATCGTCCGTCGGGCGGCTGGCTGGATGCGTAGATGGCCCAATCCGGGGACGGGCTTGCCGGGCGCGGGGCCGGTTCCTTAGCGTGTACGTAAGGAGAACCCTATGGCCACGACCTCCCCGGATTACAAGCAAGGCGCAGGTCACCATCCCTCGCGAGGCGAGAGACTCTCTGGGCCTTGGGCCCGGCGACGAAATCGAATGGGAGCGCGCGGGCTCCGAGTTTAGTGTCCGCAAGGCGCCCCGGCGGAGGAAGTCGCCCATCGAGAGGTGGATCGGCTATGCCGAGGAGCTCGAGGGCGTGAACATCGATGCGATGATTGACGAAATGCGCGGGCGATGAGTCCGGCGGCCAACTGGACCCCGATATTCTTCATCTTTCAGCCCGACTCACCGACCTGGAGCTTCTTTAGACGCCGACCATCGTCCCCGTATCCTCGCCCGCCAGGATGCGGGCCAACGCCCGCTCGCGGGTGCCGTCGATAATGCGGGTGGCGCAGCCGGCGGAGGCGGCCCGGACGGCGGCTTCGAGCTTGGGGATCATGCCGCCGCCCGCGGTGCCCGCCGCGATGAGCGACTCCGCTTCGGCGGCGGTGAGTCGGGGGAGCAGGCGCTTCTGCTCGTCGAGGACGCCTTCTACATCTGTGAGGAACACCAGGCGTTCGGCCTTGAGGGCGGCGGCGATCTCGCCGGCGGCGGTGTCGGCGTTGGTGTTCAGGAGCTGCTTGCCACCGGGCTCGACGGCGATGGGGGCGATGACGGGCAGGTGGCCGAGGCGCAGCAGCTCGTCGACGGCGTAGGGGTTCACGCGGACGACCTGGCCGACGTAGCCGAGTTCGTCGTCGAAGCGGCGGGCCTGGAGGAGCATGCTGTCGGCGCCGCTGAGGCCGATGGCGGGAGCGCCGAGCGCGCCGAGCTGGGCGACGAGCGTCTTGTTGACGAGGCCGGCGAGGACGGCGACGACGATCTCGAGTGAGGGCTCATCGGTGACGCGGAGGCCACGGACGAAGCGCGCCTCGATGCCTGCCCGCGCGAGCCAGGCGCTGATGGTCGCGCCGCCGCCGTGTACGACGACGATCGGGAGGCCGTCGCGGCGTGCGGCGGCGATGTCGCGCAGCGAGGTGTCGTGCGCGCCGAGGGTGGAACCGCCGAGCTTGATGACGGTGGGTCGCGCTGGCATGGTCACGTCGTGTAGTCGGCGTTGATGTGGACGTATTCAGGGGTCATGTCGCAGCCCCAGGCCGTCGCCGATTCGTATCCCGCGCCGAGATCGACGCGCAGCACGACATACTCACGCTTCAACTCGGCGGCGGCGGCGCGCTCGTCGAAGGCGAGGAGCCCGCGGTCGTAGACCTGTACGGCGCCGATCCAGGCGCGTGCGCGGTCGAGGTTGATGCGGACGTAGCTACGGCCGACGGCCATGAGGAGGCGGCCCCAGTTGGGGTCGTTGCCGTGCACGGCCGTCTTCACCAGCGGCGAGGCGGTGACGGTGCGGGCGGCCGCGCGCGCGTCGCCCTGGGACCTCGCCCCTTCGATGCGGACCTCGATCAGCTTCTGCGCGCCCTCGCCGTCGCGGGCGAGCATCTTCGCCATCTCGGTTGCGACATACGTGAGTGCGCCCTGGAACTGCGCGGCGCCGGGGCTGCCAGCCGCGAGCTGCTCGCCGCCGGCGGCGCCGTTCGCGAAGATCGCGGCGGTGTCGCTGGTGCTGGTATCGGCGTCGACGCTGAGCATATTCAGCGAGCGGTTGATGGCCTCACGAAACGCGGTGCGGAGGAACCGCAGGTCGACGGCTGCGTCCGTCGTGAAGAAGCAGAACATCGTCGCCATGTCGGGATGGATCATGCCCGACCCTTTCGCGACGGCGCCGATGCTGTAGCCCTTCGCCCCGCCGACGCGCACGGCCATCGTCTTCGGATGGGTGTCCGTCGTCATGATCGCCCGCGCAAACGGCCCGCCGCCCTCCGGCGAGAGCTGGATACGCGGGATTCCGGCGCGGATCTTGTCGATCGGCAGCGGCCGGCCGATTACACCGGTACTGCCCACGAGCATCTCGCCACGCAAGGAACCCAGCAGTTCGGCGGCCAGGCGTGACATCTCGCCGGCGTGCTGCAGTCCCTCCCTGCCGGTGCCGACGTTCGAGATCCCGGCGTTCACGACGACGCCGCGCGCATAGCCCCGCCTCACGATCAGCTGCGACTGCAGCACGGCGGCGCCCTTCACGGTGCTGCGTGTGAACACTGCCGCGACGTTCGCCGGGCGGTCGGACGCCAGCACGCCCAGGTCGAGCGGGTCGTCGCCCAGGGTCTTGATGCCGGCGTACACCGCACCCGCGACGAATCCGCGCGGGCTCGTCGCCATTCCGCCGTCGATCAGTGATACGCCCTTCGGGAGGTCCGAGATCCCAGGTTTGAGATGCGAGGTGCGAGCGCCGCGCGCCCCGCTCGGAGAGCGTCCGTTGCGCGAGGAAGCACCCGTGGCGGTGGCGGTGGCCTTCGGCTTCGTTGCCATCTACGGGAACATTCCCAACGTGCGGAGGCCGGCGTCCTCGTCGTAGCCGCGCATCAGGTTCATGCACTGCACCATCGCGCCGGCAGCGCCCTTGCCCAGGTTGTCGAGCGCCGACGTGACGACGACCTTCCCGGTCTGCAGGTTGACCGACGGGTGCACGACGCAGAAATTCGTGCCGGCGACCGCTTTCGTGGACGGCGGCGTGTCGGAGACGTGGACGAACGGCGCGTCCTTGTAGAACTCGCGGTACAGGTCGAGGATGCCCGCGCGGTCGAGCTGCGTCCCTGGGAGGAGATCGGCGTAGCAGGTGGAGAGGATGCCGCGGGTCATGGGGATGTAGTGCGGCACGAACGTAATCGAGGGTGGGGGCGAAGCGTAGTCGCCAGCGGTGGCGTACGTGAGTTCCTGCGTCATCTCGGGGACGTGGCGGTGGCCGTCGAGCCCGTAGGGTGCGACGTTCTCATCGGCCTCCGAGAAGTGGACGCTGAGGCCGAGCGCGCGGCCAGCGCCGGAGAGCCCGGTCTTCGTATCGGCGACGACGTTGGGCGCGACAAGCCGGGCCGCAAACAGCGGCGCAAGCGCAAGGATGACGCCGGAGGAGTGGCAGCCGGGCACGGCGCAGAGCCGCGTGTTGCGGATGTCGTTTTTGTGCAGCTCGGGCAGACCGAAGACGGCCTGGGGGATGAGTTGGGGCGCGGGGTGTACGGTCTTGTACGCGGCCTGGTACGCCGCCGGGTCTTTCAGGCGGAAATCGGCGCTGACGTCGACGACGGGGACGCCGGCCTCGATAAACGGCACGAGCTGCTCGGCGGCGGCGGCGTGGGGGAGGGCGCTGAACACGAGGTCGCAGCCCTCGGGCAGGGATTCAAGGACGGGGAGGTCGAGCGCGAAGAGATGCGGGAAGATCTCGGGGAGGCGCTTGCCGGCGGCGGAGCGGCCGGTGACGCCGGCGATCTTCACGTGGGGATGGCCGAACAACAGGCGGGCCAGCTCGGCGCCCGCATAGCCGGTGACGTTCAGTATGCCAACATTTGTCGAGCCCATGAGGCGTGCAGTATAGCGTCAAGGTCCGCGGGCGGGTTGCGGTGGCCACAGCGTTGATGGATATCGAGCTTAGCGGCCCGGCTGACTGCCGTCGGTGGCGTAGCGACGGGCGTTGTGCGGCCCGGTACGGAGCAGTGCCAGCTCGGCGTCGATATCGGCGCGCAGCCGCTGATCGAGGTGGGCAAGGATGGCCGCGAGCGCATCAACGACTTCGCGAGCCCCCTGGCGGCAATCGCACGGAAACGCATGGACGAGGCTATCGAGTTCGGCCGCCAATGTGGCGCGTGTGGTCGCCTGTTGCCTGAGCGACATCTGCCGGATCCTTCCTGGCGGTGTTCGCCGCATCGGGGCGGGTCGCCCCGTTCTCGGCTGATTGTCCCGAGCCGCGAGCGCCCGGGCCTATGGCGATACGGCACCTCCGTCGTAGCGGAACGGCACGTCCGCCCGGCATATGGTTGTACGCAGCGTGTGTCTAAAGTGACGGATCCGAAGCACGCCGCCGCGGCCTTTGCGCCTGCGGGTGCATCTCCGGTACAGTGCCGGGCGCTGAAGACAGCAGGCGCCCGCGGGGCTTAATCACAGCCTGCCGAAGCACGATACGACGACGAACGGCCCCGAACTGCGGCAGTTCTGACGTATGTGCCCCTGTCTTCGGCAGGGGTTTTCTGTTTGTGCGGGAGGACGGCCTATGCCAACGGCGAAGAAGGAAGCCACGGTCGCCGAGCTGAAGGAGCTGGTCGAGAAGTCGACCATCATGATCGGCGCGGAGTATCGCGGGCTGACGGTGAAGGAGATGACCACGCTGCGGCGGGCGCTGCGGGACGCCGGCGTCGAGGCGCGGGTGGTGAAGAACAAGCTGTTCCAGCTAGCCGCGTCGCAGGCCGGGAACGAGGTCGCGGGCCAGGTGGCGGAGGGGCCGTCGCTGGTGATCTTCGGGTTCGGCGACATCGTGGCGCCGTCGAAGGCCGTGGCCGACTACCAGAGGGCCTCGAGGAACACCTTCGCGCCGAAGAAGGTGTTCATGGACGGGGCGATCTCCGACGGGAAGCTCGTCGCCGACCTGGCGTCGCTGCCGTCGCGCGAGGAGCTGATCGGCAGGCTGGCCGGTGCGTTCGTGCAGCCGGTGCAGCAGCTCGCCGTGCTGTTGAACGACAGCATCCAGTCGTTCGCGCGGCTGGTGGATGCGCGGGCGGTGCAGTTGGAGGGCGAGGCGGCGTAGGGGCGGGGAGCGGGACACAGCAAACAGCAGCGGCCCAGGGCCGGTGTAACTCAGGGAAGCGCGAAGCCCCCAGGGGCTGGAAGGAGAAGGACCATGGCGAAGGTTGAAGAGGCGTTCGACATCATCAAGGGCATGACGATCATCGAACTGCGCGATCTGAACAAGAAGATCGAGGACGAGTTCGGGATCACGGCGGCGGCGCCGGCGATGATGATGGCGCCGGCGGCGGGTGGCGGCGCGGCCCCGGCCGCGGTCGAGGAAGAGAAGACCGAGTTCAACGTCGTGATCAAGGAAGCGGGCGCGAACAAGATCAATGTCATCAAGGCGGTGCGCGAGGTGACGACGCTGGGCCTGAAGGAAGCGAAGGACCTGGTGGAATCGGCGCCGGCGACGGTGAAGGAAGGTATCGCGAAGGCGGAGGCCGAGGCCGTGGCGGCGAAGCTGAAGGATGCGGGCGCGACGGTGGAGCTGACCTAGGGCCAAGGACCTCAAACGGAGGACCTGGAACCAAGGACGTGACGGGGCTGGACGCTGGACGCTTGAGGCTGGACTTGTTCTGGTTTCGAGCATCCAGCTTCCGGCCTCGTTCTCTTCTTCCTCCGCGGCCGCAAGCTCCGAGCACGAGCACGGTACACTGAGCGCAGCACCATGAACTGCTACTCCTGCGACCAGGCGGCGATTAACGCGTGCAAGCGCTGTGCGAAGACGTACTGCGCCGATCACGGTAACGCGACGTACTGCGCCGACTGCCTGGCCCCGGCCAGCGCCATGCCGTCGTTCAACCTGTATCGGGGGGCGCTGCTGTTCATGCTGGTCGGCACGGCGGTCGCCATCTTCCTGCTTGTGCGGCCGCCGGGCGAGTCGTCGGGCTCGTCGACAGTATCGGTGGGACGGGTGACGCCGACGGTGACGCCGGAAGGTGGCGCGGACGCGACGCAAGCGCCGACGGAGGGCCAGGACACACCGCCGCAGTCGGAGGGGACTCCGACGCCCGCGGCCGAGACGCCGGAGTCGGAGCCCACGGCCGAGCCGACGGTGGGGTTCCGCGAGTACGTGGTGCAGGATGGCGACTCGCTGTACGGCATCGCGGAGGCGACGATCGCGCCGGGTGACGACATCGACGCGTACGCACGGGCCATCGCGAACCTGAACGGCTGGACGCTGGAAACCGCCGAGCTGAGCGTGGGCGAGACGATCCTGTTGCCTCCCCTTCCCGAGTGAACGTGGCTGATCCGGAACCCGCCGCCCGCGCCTCCCTTCTCCGCAGCCTGGCGACCTATACGGCCCTGCTCGTGGTCGACGCGCTGGTGGTGGGATATGCCGTGCGGACGGGCGTGCATGGCGTGGGGTACGTGACCGTGTCGTTCGTCGCGCTGGTGGGGCTGCTGCTGGCGTACCAGGTGTGGCAGCACGCCCGCGACGTGGGGTCGCCGCTGGCGGAGACAGAGGGGGCGGTGCTGCGGAAGTGGCAGCGCGCCGACCTGGTCGTGGTGTGGCAGAGCTTCTACGTGCAGATCGGGCGGGCGATCTTCAAGGTGCAACCTCTGGACTACGAGCTTGTAAAGGAAGGGATGTACATCAAGGTCGTCCATTTTCCGCGCACGCTGAACGTTGTGTCGGTGCACGAGATGCCGGGCGGCGTGGCCCCGTCGGCCGACGCGGGGGTGTAGCCTCAACGAGCAGGCGCGGGTACTATGCCGGGCGATGAGAATGTTGCTGATCGCGCTGGTGTTGACGTTCATAGCCGTGGCCCCGTGGCGGGCGGCGGAGGCCGCGGACCTGGTCGAGGGAGCGCCGGCGCCGGCCGCTGCCGCACAAAGCGAAGAACTCCCGTCGGAGAACGATGACACGGTAGCGGTGCAGCTCACCGTGCTGGGGATCGTGCTGGGGGCTGTGTTCGTCGCGGGGACGGGCGCATACCTGCTGAGGCGAAGGCTGGGGCTGACGGCGTACACGCGGCCGGCGGACAGCGGCCACCACTAGCCCCGCGCGGTCACATGTGTTTCAGCCGTCTCGCCGTTTCTGCCTGGTACCGGGATCGCGCGAGATCGCTACACGCGCTTTCATTTGTAAACCCCTGCTGACTTCATGTTTTTACGTCCGCGGGCGGAGTTGACGTTGCCGGCTGTGCAACTCTTCAAATGGTTGTTCCGTACTGTTGACAGTGGGGCAGGGCGCAAGCACAATGAACACCATTCAGTGAACCCCCGCGGTGGGGACTGACGTGGTGAGAGGCAGGAGGCGCGACGAATGAGCGAGCAGGATCTGGGGCTTCGCTACTGGGGGCGTCAGCGGGTGACGCGCCGCCGGGTGCTCTCGGGTGCGGTGGCGAGTGGGGCGGCGCTGGGTGCTGTCGCGCTGGTGGGTTGCAAGAGCGACCAGAAGACGAACAGCAACGACCCGGTCGTGGATCCGACGAACGTCCCGCAGGACGGGTATCAGGACGGCCCGGGGAAGCCCGGCGGGATCCTGCGCGTCCGGCAGGGCGGCGCTCTGCCCAGCATGAACGTTTTCGGTGCGGGCATCCTGCCGCTGGCGCAGGGTCTGACGCTGGGGTTCACCGTCTTTGACCACCTGTGGTACGTGCCGACGGATACAGGTGTCACGGAGATGTTCCTGGCGACGAAGATCGAGCAGCCAGATGACCAGGGGCTGGAACTCATCGTCACGATCGGCGACGCCGTGTTCCACGACAAGTCGCCGGCGAACGGACGCGCCGTGACGGCAGAAGACGTCGTGGAGAGCTTCAAGCGCTTCCGCGAAGAGCCGCCGATCGGCTATAGCTGGCTCCAAGACGTCATGGAAGACATCGTTGCGACGGACGAAAAGACGCTGCGTATTACGCAGCGTTTTCCGTGGGCGTGGGTGTTCACGTCGACGAATGCCGGATCGCCGATCTTCACCTCGATCATGCCGAAGGAGATCCTGCACGGCAACGAAGATTTTCTGCTGAAGGACGCGATCGGATCCGGTCACTGGGTGCTGCAGAGCCACGACAACGGGGCGAACATCAAGTTCCGCAAGTTCCAGCAGTTCCGGACGTATCAGAATGGGAAAGACATCACCGGCCAGCCCTATCTGAACGGCGTCGACTTCGTGTTCATTACTGACGACAACGCAGGATACGCGGCCTTCCGTGCTGGCGAGACCGACACGGCCGGGTTCACGAGCCGGAAGCAAATGGAAGACACGATCGCCGAACTTGGTCCGAAGATCGTGACCGGCAGCGACCTGTCGCGCGACTACCTGAACATGATGCTGCACATGGAGCCGCCGTTCGACGACGACCGCGTGCGCCGCGCGTTCAACAAGCTCATCGACAGGGACGAGGCCATCCTCCTTATTGAAGAGGGCGACGGTTTGAAGGCGGCGCCCATCCCGCCCGCCCACAAACGATACCTGTTGCCCGAGAACGACCCCGATCTCGTCGAGTACTGGACCACCGACGTGGCGGGAGCCAAGCAACTGCTGGAGGCGGCGGGATTCGATTTCGACCGCGAGTACGAGATGAAGCACTCGAACCGGCCCGTAGACTCCCAGCTTGCGCAGGTGCTGAAGGAACAGCTGGGCCGTGGAGGCGTGAAGGTGAAGCTGACGCAGGAGGACCTGGTGAAGTGGTTCACGCAGACGCTGAACCAGCACGAGTTCCAGATGACGTGCTTCCTCCACTTGCCGTACGAGGACGTTGACCTGCCGCTGCGGTTCTACATGGGCGCGGACACGAGCTCGGGCCGGCCGGCGAACTTCATGGACTACCAGGATGCGGAAGTCGACGCGGCGGTGCTGGCGGCAGCCCAGGAGCTGGACGAAGAGGCGCGCGTGGAGAAAGTGCTCGAGGCGCAGAGGGTGATCATGCGCAAGTCTGCGCCCATGTTCAACGTGCTTTCGGCGATCAACTTCGGCGGGCGGTACGATTACGTGAAGGGTTCGATTACGGGGCGTGGCTCGTATGGCCTGTTCAACCGGACGACATGGCTTGACGACGAAGCCCGGCGCCAGGAGGCGTAGGATCCGCGTATGACGCGCTATGCACTCCGGCGGCTGGCATGGCTCCCGATCATCCTGTTCGGTGTGTCGGCGATCGTGTTCTTCTTGTTGCGGGGCCTCCCGGGGCAGGATCCGGCCGCGGCGATCGCGGGCCAGGGAGCGACGGAAGAGCAGCTCGATCGCATCCGCGAGGATTGGGGTCTGAATGACCCCGTGTGGCAACAGTACGGTGTCTGGCTCGGCGAACTCGTGCGGGGAGACTTCGGCAACGAGTTCCGGAGTGAGAAGCCGATCAAGGACGAGTTCGCCCGGCGGTTCCCTCCCAGTTTCCAGATCGTAACGATGAGCCTGTTCTTCGGAGCCGTGTTCGGCGTCGGCTTCGGGATCCTGTCCGCGATGTTTCGCAATGGGCCGCTTGACTATGGCGTCAGGTTTGGCGCCGTAGGGCTGTCGTCGATCCCCGAGTATTTTCTCCTGACGTTGTTGATCATCATCCCGCTGTATCTCTGGAACTATTCGATGCCAGTCGGCGGCTACGTGCCGATCTATGAAGACCCCGTGCACAACCTCAAGCTCTTTCTTCCACCCGCGCTGCTGATCGGCCTCGCCGGTTCGGCCGGTCTGATGCGACTGACGCGCACGACGATGCTGGAAGTACTGAGGAGCGACTATGTCCGGACGGCGAGTGCGAAGGGGCTTCGCCGTCACACGGTGATCCTTTCCCACGCACTGCGGAACGCCGGCACGCCGATCGTCACGGCGCTGGGGACAGCGTTCATCGCGGTGTTTGGCGGCTCGATCATTGTCGAGCGCGTGCTGAGCATCCAGGGGCTGGGTGAGTGGTTCTTTTCGGCGGCATTTATCCGGGATCTTCCCGTGGTGCAGTTCCTGTGTGTGTACACGGCGTTCGTTGTGGTGATCGTGAACCTGGCCGTCGACCTTTCGTACGGGTTCATCGATCCTCGGGTGAGATACAGCTGATGGTCACGATCGCCAGTTCCAGCATCGCGGTCGCCCAACAGGAAGCGTGGGAACTCCCGCGGGAGAAGCCGTTCCTGGTGCGGATCAGCCGGCCGTGGTTGCAGAACCCTGCCGGTCTGCTGGGGCTCGTCATCGTGTTCATGTTCCTGGTGGTGGGGTTCATCGGCCCATCGATCGCGCCGTACGATCCTCGCGGGTTCGACACACAGGCACGGTTCGAGACGTCTTCGATGGCGCACCCGTTTGGGACGACGCAGTTCGGCCAGGACATCTTCAGCAGGTTGATGGTTGGGGCGCAGCTTTCGCTTCAGTTCGGTGCATGGGTCTTCGTCCTGGGGTTCCTGCCTGGGACCGCGCTGGGGATCATCAGCGGTTACTTCGGGCGGTGGGTTGACTACGCGATCCAGCGCTCAGGTGAAGCGTGGGCAGCGTTCCCCCAATTGCCCATCCTGTTGACCGTGATAGCGGCCGTTGGGCCGGGGTTGAAGGCCGTCATTATCGTGATCGCGATCTCGGCATTCTTCGGCGGTTCGCGGCTGCTTCGCGCCGTGGCGCTGGTGGAGAAGAACAAGGAGTACGTCCTGGGCGCCCGATCGATCGGCGCATCCGAGTGGCACATCCTGCGGCGCTATGTGGTCCCGAACATCATGCCCTTCATTCTGGTGGGAGCGAGCAGTGTGTTCGCGCTCGCGATCATCGCTGAAGCGACACTGTCGTTCCTGGGGCTGGGCGTGGAACAGGGGACGCCCGGCTGGGGCATCGACCTGGCCGCCGGCCGCGATCGCGCGAACGAGTATCCACACCTGGTGATCTTCCCGGGGTTGGTGATCTCTATTGTCGTGCTCGGGTTCAACCTGCTGGGGGATACGCTGCGCGACATCCTGGACCCACGGCTGCGGGGTTCGACGGGACCGAAGCGCTAGGGCTGCAGAGGGACAAGGGACCGCGGACGACAAGGCACGTGGGGTTGGGCCCGGCGATGGCGGGCTTTGTCGTGCCCGGTGCGTGCTCGAGGCACAGCGGATGGCTAGAGCCGGGAAGACAGAACCTATACCCTGCGGTCGTGAGTGACGAACGATTCTATCCGCCGGTGAACTTTGCCTCCCTGGAGGCGGAGCACTCTTCGTTCGAGGGGTCGCGGGTGGTGGTGCTGCCGGTGCCGTACGACAGCACGGTGACAGCGCGAGCAGGCACGCGCGACGGACCGCGGGCGATTGTCGAGGCGTCGGCGGACATGGAGTTGTACGACGTCGGGCTGGGAATCGAGCCGTGGAAGCACGGCATCCACACGCTGCCTGAGCTGGCGCCGCACACGGGCTCGCCGGAGGCGATGTGCACGCGCATCGAGGACGTGGTGGGCGAGCTGCTGGACGCGGGCAAGTTCGTAGTGACGCTGGGTGGCGAGCACACCGTGGCGGCGGGTTCGGTGCGGGCGCACGCGAAGCGGATCCCCGGGCTGTGCGTGCTGGCGTTCGACGCGCACAGCGACCTGCGCGATGAGTACCTGGACTCGCGATTCAACCACGCGTGCACGCTGCGGCGGGCGCTCGACGTGGCGCCGGTGACGCAGGTGGGGCTGCGCAGCGCCTCGGTCGAGGACGCGGCGTTCATCCGCGAGGAGGGGCTGGCGTTCTACTCGCCGCACGAGCTACGGGCGGCGGGCGCGGACGACGTGGTGTCGCGGCTGGACGACGACGTGTACATCACGATCGACCTGGACAACTTCGACCCGTCGGAGATGTCGGCGGTGGGGACGCCGGAGCCAGGCGGGCTGCACTGGGACGAGGTGAGCGAGCTGCTGATCGCGGTGGCGAAGCGGAAGCGCATCGTGGGGTTCGACGTGACGGAGCTGTCGCCGTCGCTGGGGCCACCGTCGTGCGCGCAGCTCGCGGCGAAGCTGACGTACCGGCTGATCGGGCTGGCGCTGGGTCCGGCGGAGTAGCGATGCCAGAGCAAAAGGGGCGGAAGAAGAAGCGGGAGCGCGACCGGGAACGGCGCAGGCCGGTCGGCGCCGGCGTCGCTCCTCCCGACATCGAGCGCGCGGAGGTGCGAGCGCAGGTAGCGCGAGAGGTGCAGCAGGCGAACGTGCAGCCCATGCCGTCGCCGACGGCGCGTGCGAGCGGGTTCGTGCTGGCGCTGGTGACGGGGTTGCTGGCGGTGGTGATGATCTACAACGGGTTCAGCGGCGGCGCCGGCGGTCTGGATCTGGTGATGCGAATTGCGGCGGGCGTGATGCTGATCCTGCTGGCGGCGGTGGTGGCGTTGCTGGTGGTGTCGCCGGATACGGTGCGGCGCATCGTGCGGCGGGGGCGTTAGGGACTAGCACGGAGCAGCTGAATAATACAGCGTTCTTTGCGAGTCCGAACGCGCGGGCTGAAAGCCCGCGCTGCGGGAAACGAACTCTCACTACCGGCACAGCCGGGGGCGGCGGTGCCACATCGTCGGTGGCTGTTGTGGCGCTTCGCTACGCGTTGGGCTTCGGGGCGGCGGCACGAAGGGCGCGGATCGTCGCCAGGTGGCCGGCTTCGTGCTCGATCATGTGCTCGACGATCTGGCGGATGCTTAGGCGACCGACCTCCAGGTGGCGGCCGGTGCGGGCCCAGTTCCAGTTTACGAGCGTCGTCAGGAGCTGCACCGTCTCGGCCCGCCAGTGACGGAGCTTGTCGAGCAGCTCGGCGGCCGGACGCTCGAGGTAGGCATGGTCGCGGGCGAAGGCGTCGGGGTCGTAGGGCTCGAGGATGGGGTCGGTCTGCGTCGACATCATGTAGATGCGCTTGTGGTAGACCTCGGCGGCGTCCGCCAGGTGCCCCAGGACCTCCTGGATGCACCAGCCGCCATCCTGGTCGCGGAAGGTGAGTTGTGGCGCGTAGAGGCCCTTCAGCTCGGCGGCGACATCGCGCGGGAGCGACTGGAGGGGCTCGACCAGGTCGAGGTGGCCCTGGGTACCAGGCTCCTGCCGCGGGTAGGTGAAGACGTTGGGGGCGTGGTTCGCCATAGGTTCTCCGGACTGATCCTAGCGTGGGCGGCTATCGGGCGCGAGCGGCCGGTACGGGCGCAGGGACGCGGTGGTTGAGGTCGGTGGTGGCGACGATTTCGCCGCCCCGCAGGTAGAGGCGGGGTACGCGTGCGCCGATGCCGGCGAGGATCTCCCACGAGATCGTGGCGGCCAGCTCGGCAAGCTCGCCGGCGTCGATGCAGGCATCGGTCTGCTCGCCGATGAGGACCGCCTCGTCGCCTTCGGCCACGCCGGCGATGTCCGTGACGTCGGCCATGCACATGTCCATGGCGATGCGGCCGGCGATCGGCGCGCGGATGCCGCGGACCAAGACGGACGCTTTGTTCGAGAGTGCGCGGCGATAGCCGTCGGCGTAGCCGCACATGATGAGCGCGATCTTCGAAGGGCGGGCGGCCGTCCAGGTGCGGCCGTATCCGACCGTGCCGCCGGGGTCGACGTCTATCACGCGGGCGACGCGCGCCTTCAGCGAGAGCGCCGGCCGCAGGTTGAGGTCGCCGGCGATGCCGGGCGAGGGCTCGCAGCCGTAGACGGCGAGCCCCGCGCGGACGATGTCGAGGCGCGTGTCCGGCGCGTTGAGGAGGCTGGCGGACGCGGCGCAGTGGCGGAAGGGGATCCAGGGCAGGCGGGCCGATGCCTCCATGAGCGCGTCATGCTGGGCGCGGGTGAAGGCGGCGTCGCCTTCCTCGGCGGCCGCGAAGTGCGTGAACAGCCCTTCGACCTCGATGCCCGGTAGCGCGCGGACGCGCTCGGCGAAGGGGACGAGCTGGTCGGGCGGGAGGCCGTGGCGGTTGAGGCCGCTCTCCAGCTCGATGTGGATGGGCTGTGTGACGGCGCGAGCTTCGGCCGCGGCGGAGAGGGCGAGGGCGACGCGCATCGAACCGACGACGGGCGTGAGGCGCAGGTCGACGATGCGCTCTGCCTCCGGGGGTCCGGTGTAGCCGAGCACCAGGACAGGCGCATCGATGCCGCCCAGGCGCAACTCCTCGCCCTCGTCGACGCAGACGACGCCGAGGCCGGCGGCGCCGGCTTCGAGGGCGGCGCTCGCGACGGGGACGGCGCCGTGGCCGTAGGCATTGGCTTTCACGATGGCGTAAAGGCGAGCGGGGGCGGCGCGATCGGCGAGCAGGCGCACGTTGTGGGCGATGGCGTCGAGGTCGATCTCGGCCCAACAGGGGTGGTGGGATGCGGGATTCACGGAGAGCAGGGTAGCGCAGCCGCGCGCTGCGGGGAGAGTTGGTGGATCACACAGCAAACAGCAAGAGCACGGAGTTGCCTACGGCACCAGAGACCAGGTCTGGGGGAGGCGGTAGACGAAGGTGGCGCCGGTGAGGCGTTCGCCGTCGAAGATCTCGCCGCGGCCGTTGCGGGTGATGGCGATGTAGCCATTCTGCAGCGTGATGACGCGGCGCGCGGTCAGGTTGATGACGACGCACCCGGCCTTCACGGGCCGGAGGCTGGCTTCGCGCGTGACGTCGTCGACGACGCGGAAGACGGGCGTCTCGTCGGGAGGGGCCAGCGCCAGCGCGCGGTGAATGAAGGCGTAGTTGTCCTTCGTGTTGCGCTCGTCGAACATCACCAGGCCGTTCGCCACGCGTTCGAGCAGGCCGGTGTAGTAGGGCTCGGTGCGCTCGAGCAGATCGTACATCGCCTTCGGATTGGTGGCGCAGGAGCGCATGAGGGCAGGGAGCGCTTCGCCGTGCGTGACGAAACTGATAGCGCCGTTGGGGTCAACGATAGTAAGCCGTAGCAGGTTCATGCCAGTGTTGTTGATTGCGGGGCGTTTCGATCGGAAGGTACCATTCGTTTCCGAAGCCTGTCAAAGCGCTCCCTTGCTCACTGGAACGGTCTTCGATGCGTCCTCGCCATCACCGAGCCGTGCTGTTGTGTTGCGCCGCGTCCGCGTGTGCCGCGATCGCTGCGATCGGTTGTGATAGAGGAGACGGCACCACCGCAACACCTACGCCGATCGTCGTTTCCGGCAGTCCCCTGCCGTCATCGACGCCCACGCCGCCTCCAGCAGATCCAACGCTGGCCGAGCGGCTGCGTTACGAGGGCGACTTCGGCGCGGCCGCGGACGTGTACGGGCAGATCGCGGCGTCGGCATCGGGCGAGGAGCGGCTGGAGGCGCTGGTGTCGCAGGCGCAGCTCCTGTTGCGGGCGGACCGGGTGACCGAGGCCCGCGGTGCGCTGGAAGCCTACTCCGTCGATGCGGGGGCGGCGGCGGAAGGCAGCCTGGCGCAGTATCTGCTGGCGTCAACGCTCGACGACCTGGGTGAGCCGCAGCCGGCGCTGGACCTGTACAGCCGCTACGTGCTGGCGGGCGGAGTGCTGGCCAGCTACGCGAACATCGAGCGCGCGAAGCTGCTGGCCGGGCTGGGCCGCGGCGCGGAGGCCGAAGCCGTCGCGGCGGGCGTGCTGGGAGACGCATCCGTCGCCGAGCTGCGCGGATCCTTCACGTTGAGCATGGCGCGCGCGTACGAATCGGCCGGACTGAGCGCGGACGCGCTGTCGTGGTATGACCGGGTGGAGGCGGAGGGCGGCGACGTGGCGACGGCACTGGCGGGGCGGGGCGCGATCAAGCAGGTCCTGGGGGATCCGACATGGGTCGACGACTACCTGCGCGCGATTGCGGTCGTGCCTGCGAGCGGCGGCGAGCTGGTGGCGGCGCTCGATGCGGCGGCCGTACCGGTCAGCGACTACCTGCGCGGGCTTGTGGCCTATCGCGCGTTCGAGAACGAAGCGGCGCGCGCCTCGTTCGAGGCGGCGGTGGCGGCCGCCGACCGTGCGGCGGAAGCGTCGTACTATCTCGGCGCGCTGGACGAGCGTGCGGACGATGACGCGGCGGCGATCGTGCACTACCAGCAGGCGTACGAGCTGGACCCGGCGTCACCGCTGGCGGCGGACTCGCTGTGGTGGCGCGGACGGCTGCTGGAGAACGCGGGACAATTCGGGGAGGCGTTGCTGGTGTACACGGTGATCGCCCGGGACTATGCCGCGTCCGATTGGGCGGCCGAAGCGGAGTTCCGCCGCGGGTTGGCGTCGTACAGGGCGGGCGACCACGCTGCGGCGGCTTCGGCGTGGGAGGCGCTGACTGGCTCGGAGGGTGTCGAGGGCTTCCGCGCACGCTTCTGGCGCGGCAAGGCGATGCGGGCTGTTGGCGACGACACGGCCGATGCGGTCCTGCGCGAGCTGGTCGAGGATCCGGAGGCGCGGGGTGACTACTACGCGCTGCGGGCTGAAGTGCTGCTGGGTGAGAACATCGAGAAGGAGAAGAAGCCGGACTTCGACCTTAAGGAGGACGAGCCTGACTGGGACGCGATCGCGGATGCGCTGACGCCGGCTGTCACGGCAGCGACCACCGCGACGCCGGAACCGACGGCCACGCCCGTGGATCTGGAGGCCGATGGGCGCTGGGCGATCGCGGACGGGCTCGAGTCGGTAGCGCTGCGCACGCTGGCCGACGGCCTGCGCAGCGACATCGTCGAGGACGCGGCGCATGACCCGCACCGGCTGCTGGCGGTGACGCGCCGGTTTTACGAGGACGGCGACACGAGCTTCACGGCCCGGGCCGCGGTGACGCTGGTCGCACTACTGCCCGAAGGGGCGACACCGCCCGACGAGCTGATGCGCCTGGCCTACCCGCCCGCGTTCGAGGACCTGGTGCGGGAAGCGGCGGAGGACCAGGAGGCGGACCCGTTGGTGTTGATGGCGTTGATGCGGCAGGAGAGCCTGTACGACCCGGACGCCGGGTCGACGGCCGGCGCCGTGGGGCTGACGCAGATCGTGCCGTCGACTGGCGAGGGGATCGCGGCGGAGCTTGGTGATGCGGCGTACACGGCCGCGCACCTGTTCCGGCCGAAGACGAGCCTGCGATACGGCGCGCACTTCCTCGCCGGGCAGCTCTCGGCGTTCGACGGCAACCTGTATCAGGCGTTGGCGGCGTACAACGGCGGGCCCGGCGCCGCCAGTGATGCGCTGGAGATCTCGGGGACAGACGACGCCGACCTGTTCGTCGAGGACCTGGAGTTCCCCGAGACGAACCTGTACGTGCGCCTCGTGATGGAGCACTACGCCTGGTACCGCCACGTGTACGCGGAGGTCGAGCGGCCTTCGCTGCCGGAGTGAGTGCGCGTTCCCGCTGTTACACTTCCGTGGCAATGCGGACCGCTATTCGTACCCGCCTGCGTCCGATGGCCGAGGCGGACATCCCGCAGGTGCTGGATATCGAGCGGGAGTCGTTTCCCAGCTCGTGGCCGCAGACCGCGTACAGGCGCGAGCTGACGAACAAGATCGCCCGCTATCTCGTGCTGGCGGAGGTCCGCGACGAGCCGGGCGCCGTCGTCGTGTCGCAGGCAGCGGGCCTGTGGGCGTCGGTGCGGCGGGCGCTGGGCGCGCCGGAGCCGGCGGCCTCTAGCGAATTCCTCCTGGGCTTCGTCGGCATCTGGTTGATGGTGGACGAGGCGCACATCGTGACGATCGCCGTGCGCGAGGAGCACCGGCGTGAGGGTGTCGGCGAGCGGCTGCTGATCGCGGCGATCGGCCTGGCGACGGATATGGATCAGGAGGTGGTGACGCTGGAGGTGCGCGCGTCGAACGAAGGTGCGCAGCAGATGTACGAGAAGTACGCGTTCAACCGGATGGGCCTGCGCAAGCGCTACTACACGGACAACAACGAAGACGCGGTGATCATGACGACGCCGGATCTGTTCACTGCGGGATACAAGAAGCTGGTGGAAGAGTTGCAGGCGCGACACCAGCAGCGGCATCCGGACCTGTGGTCGTGATGGGGTCGCGCGCACGGGCCACGCTCTCGATGACGCTTGTGATCCTCGTCCTGCTCGGCGCGGGTTGTGGTGGCGATGGTGCCGGGAGCGCGACGCCGGGCCGGACCGTCATCTGCATCGACGAGTGCGAGACGCCCGGTGCTGGCACTACGCCACGGTCGGCGCCGACAGCGTTCTTTCCGACGGGTACCGCAGTGGCCGCGGCGACGGCGAGCGCGGCCGCGAGAGCGGGGACACCGAGCGAAACGCCGGATCCCGAGCCGGCGCTCACGGTGCGCCCGGTGCCGACGCCGCCCGGCGGCGCTTGCACGCCGGCACGGCCGCACGCGGCGGGCGATACCGATGGCAGCGTCATGTCGGGCGGGCTGGAGCGGACATACATCCTGCACGTGCCGCCGTCGTACGACGGGACGAGGGCGCTGCCGCTGGTGTTGAACTTCCACGGGTTCGGGTCGAACGCGCGGGAGCAGGCGATCTACTCAGGCTTCCCGGCGAAGGGGGACGCTGCCGGGTTCTTCACGGTTTCGGGGAACGGCACGGGGGAGCCGCAACGCTGGACCTTCCCCGGGCTGGGCGACGTCGAGGAGTCCGCATTCGTCGCGGACCTGCTCGACAAGCTGGAGGCGGAGCTGTGCATCGACGCTTCGCGCGTGTACCTGGCCGGCATGTCGAACGGCGCCGCGATCTCCACGTCGATCGCGTGCGCGCTGCCGGGCCGGGTCGCGGCGATTGCGGAGGTGGGTGCGACGGCGAGCCCGCGCACGTGCGCGCCGGGCGTCTCGATCCCCATCATTACGTTCCGTGGCACCGAGGACATGTGCGTGCCGTACGAGGGAGGCACGTCGCAGTGCGGCATGCAACTTCCGGTCGTCGCGGCTGAGGAGTCGGCGCGGCAGTGGGCGGAGCAGGACGCGTGCAACCCCGTGCCGGCGACGAAGCGCATAGCGGACGATGTACTGGTGACGGCGTACAGCGAGTGTGCGGGCTTCGCGGCGGTGCTGCTGTACACCGTGCAGGGGGGCGGGCACACCTGGCCGGGGAGCATCGACGTCGCGCGGCTGGGGCCCACGACGCACACCATCAACGCGACGGACCTGATCTGGGAGTTCTTCGAGGGACACGCGGTCGAGAGGTGAGAGGCGAGAGGCGGGGACGCGAGACGTGGGATGTGAGACGCTAGAGCCGGGACGTGAGGTGGGGACTGAGGGGAGGCGGGCAAGGGCGCTGGGGCCGGCGGGTAGCTTCAGGTGCGGGCCACGCCGATTCCCGGGCGCGGACTCAGGGGTTCCTTTTGAGAACCACTTAACAACCTATTGATCCGATAGGGCCGATCCTGTTAACGTAGCCGGACAAGATAGTCAGTTTCCCGTCCAAGTCCGCCGCGATGCCCGAAGCTGCTTCGCCCGCCCTGACGACAAGGAAACGTTCACTGGAGGTCGTCAGGTGGCATTTGCCGATAAGACCCTGAACTGCATCGACTGCGGCGCGGAGTTTATCTTCACGGCCGGCGAGCAGGAATTCCACGCGTCCCGCGGCTTCAGCAACGAGCCGAAGCGGTGCCCGGACTGCCGGCGCGCCCGCAAGAGTTCGCGCGATGACGGCGGCTACGGCGGCGGTGGTGGCGGGGGCGGGGGTGGCGGCTACTCGTCGGGCCCGCGCCAGATGTACCCGGCGACGTGCGCGAACTGCGGCCGCGAGACCGAGGTGCCGTTCCAGCCGCGGGGCGACCGCCCCGTGTACTGCCGCGACTGCTTCCAGCAGCGCAGCCCCAGCGCGGGCCGTGGCGGTGGGGGCGGCGGCGGTCGCCGCTACTAGCGGACCATTCGGAACAGGGACGAGGGCGAGGGAAACCTCGCTCTCGTCGTTACGCGCGCCGGGGTTGAGTCACGCGCGGAAGGTGCGATAATCAACGCCATGCCGCACCTGCAGGCTGCCACAGCCACCATCCCCGATGTCGTTGCCGCGCTGGACCGCGATGGGTTCGCCGTCGTGGAAGGCGTGCTCTCGCCCGACGAGGTACAGCAGAAGCGCGATGACCTCATCGGCGTGCTGAAGTCGACGCCGACGGGCCGCAACGACTTCGAGGGGTTCAAGACACAGCGTATCTACAACATCTTCGCGAAAACGCGTGCCTTCGACGGACCCGCGACGCATCCCCTGATCCTGGGTGTCCTGGACCAGGTGCTGGGCCACTATCAGCTCAGTGCGCCCGTGGGCATCTGCATCGGCCCGGGCGAGACCGCGCAGGTGCTGCACACTGACGACGCCGTGTACCCGATGCCGCGCCCGCACCAGGAAGTGGTGATGAACACGATGTGGCCGCTCGATCCGTTCACGAAGGAGAACGGCGCCACGCGCGCCATCGCCGGCAGCCACCAGTGGACAGACCGGCGTCCGGCCGATAGCGACCCGCTGGCGTACGCGACGATGCCGGCAGGCTCGGTGATGTTCTTTCGGGGGAGCCTGTACCACGGCGGGGGCGAGAACACGACCGACCGGCCGCGGCTGGGCGTCATCCTGGAGTACTGCGCGTCGTGGCTGCGACCCCAGGAGAACCATGTGATCGGCGTGCCGAAGGCGGTGGTTCGGACGCTGGAGCCCCGCCTGCAGGAGCTGTTGGGGTACAACGTACACCCGCCATTCCTCGGCAACGTCGACGGCCGCCACCCCCGCAAGTTCCTCGAAGCCTGAACCGGCCTGTACGGCGGTCATCGCCCGTCCCTTTCGCTCGTGCGCCCTGCATTGCTCCAAGAACGCCGTTCTGCCAGGACGGGGTCCTGTCAACTTCGGGCGCTGGTTTCGCACCTGGGCGGTGCAACCCCGCGGGCGGAGGTTACAAAATGTATCCGGTTCTCTGTTTCCCCGCGCGCGAGGTCGCCGCACGATAGTTGGCGCCAACCTGATCGCGCGACCACCACGGGGAAACATGATGAAACCGGAGAACCTTCGGGAGACCGCAGTTCGGCGTGCAACAGCCGGCCCGCTCGCGCTGATGCTGGCCGCGCTGGTCGCGGCCATCGCGTTAGCGGCGGGACAGTTCGGGCCAGGCACGGCGTCGGCCGACGTACCGACGGGCGCGGTGCACTTCGATGATAGGTCGGACTCGATTCGCGTGAACGGCCAGACCGTGCTCGGACAAAACGCCACCTACGAGGTGCAACTCTACTTCCCCACGGGCAGCTATAGCGCCGGGCGGATCTTCAACGAACTGACGGAATTCGCCGAGGACAAGTTGCTCTACGCCGGCACCACCGGCGCAATCGGATTCAACTACGCGACGGCGGGTTTACTCGATGTTCAGGGCCTGGCGCTGGCTGAGGACACGTGGCACCACTTCGCCTTCGTGCAGGACTCGTCGAACAGCCAGCAGCGGATGTACGTCGATGGCGCGCTGGTCGGATCCCAGCCCGCCTCCGGCGACATCGGCGACGGCGAGGGCTTACCGTTCATAGGCGCGATCGTCCGGGGCGGCCTGGTTCACGACAGCTTCCGCGGGTACATGGACACGATCCGCATCTCGGACATCGCGCGGTACTCAGGCAACAGCTTCTCGGCGCCGACCGGTGACTTCGCGAATGACGGCAACACGCTGTTGCTGTACAACTTCAACCCCGGACAGTTCGTCGATAACGGCGGGAATATCGAGGTTGTGGACCAGAGCGGGCACGGCCAGTCGGGCACGCTGGGCGCGCCAGGCAGCTTCGGCCTGACCTCTCCGGTGTTGCCGCCGGGCACGCTGCCCACGGCGACGCCGACGGACACCGTGGTACCGCCGACGTCGACGGACACGCCACAACCGACGGCGACCTTCACGAACACGCCGACAAACACGGCTGTGCCGCCGAGTGCGACCTTCACCAGCACGGCGACGAGTACACCGGCGCCACCGACGGCGACGTTCACGAACACGCCGACGAGCACGCCTGTGCCGCCGAGCGCGACCTTCACCAGCACGGCGACGAGCACGCCTGTGCCGCCGAGCGCGACCTTCACCAGCACACCGACGAACACGCCCGTGCCACCGAGCGCGACCTTCACCAGCACGGCGACGAGTACACCGGTACCGGCGAGCGCGACCTTCACCAGCACGCTGACCAGCACACCCGTGCAGCCGAGCGCGACGTTCACCAACACCCCGACGAACACCCCAGTGCCACCAAGCGCGACTTCTACCGTCGTGGCGACGGCGACGAACACGCCGGCGCCGGCCGCGACGGCCACGGCGGTCGTGACGCGGACGGTCGCTCCGACCCGGACGGTGGTCGCGACGAGGACCGCGGTACCGGCCACGGCGACGCCGGCCCCTCACCGCCGCTGCGCCGACGTGAACGGGAACGGGCGCGTGGATGTCCGCGATGTCCTGGCGATCGTCCGACACCTGGGCAGCCACTCGGCCAGGCACGACATCGACGGCGACGGGCGGGTGGACTGGGATGATGTCATGATCGCGATCCGGCGCCTGCGCCGACGGTGCTAAGGCGGCCGGGGGTCTGTCGGGTTCTAACGTGCACGCGTCGCCCCCGGGCAACGTCGACGGCCGGCACCCGCACAAGCTCCTCGAGGGCCAGTGGCGTAGCGCCTCCCGGCCTCGGACTTCACCTTCTGGTCGCGGCGGGCCGGGTAGGGTAATTCCCCGCGCCGATCCATACACTGCGGACAATGCGCGTGCTGGTCATCGGCGGGACGAACTTCATCGGGCCGCGCGTGGTCGCGGATCTGCTGGCGGGCGGGCATGAGGTCGCCGTGTTTCATCGCGGCGAGACGGAGCACGCCGAGGCTGACAGCGTCACGCACATCCACGGGGACCGGGCGCGGATCGAGGAGTTCGCCAAGGACTTCCGGCGCTTCGGCCCCGGCGTCGTGCTCGACATGGCATGCATGTTCGAGCGGGACGCGCGGGCTATCGTTGAGGTGATGCGTGGTGTCGCGAGGCGGGCCGTGGTCGTCAGCAGCGTGGACGTGTACAGGGCGTACGGGCGCATGCACGGGAGCGAGCCTGGTCCGCTGGAGCCGCTGCCTCTGACCGAGGAGTCGCCGCTGCGTGAGAAGCTGTATCCCTACCGTGGCGAGCGCAGCGACGGCCGGATGGACGAGTACGACAAGATCCCGGTCGAGCATGCGTTCCTGTCGGAGCCGGACCTCCCCGGAACGGTGATCCGGCTGCCGGCGGTGCACGGGGAGGGCGACTACCAGCGGCGGCTGTTCATGGAGGTGCGGCGGTTCGAGGCCGGGCGGCCGTGCATCCTCGTGCAGCAGGACGCGGCGAGCTGGCGCTGGTCGCGCGGGTACGTCGGGAACGTGGCGCGGGCGATCGCGCTGGTGGCCACGGACGAGCGCGCCGTGGGTCGGGCGTACAACGCGCCGGTCGATCCGCCGCTGACGCAGCGAGGGTGGCTGGAGACGTGCGCGCGCATCGCGGGCTGGGGAGGCGAGATCGTCGAAGTGCCGGCGGAGCTGATGCCAGCGCACCTGCGCCAGCCGGTGAACTTCGCCCAGAGCATGGTCGTCGATGACTCCCGCATCCGCAGCGAACTCGGGTACACAAACGCAGTCGCGACGGAGGACGGCATGCGGCGGGCGATCGAGTGGGAGCGGGAGCACCCGCCGGAGAAGCTGAACGCCAACTACCTCGACTTCGATGCCGAGGACACGGCCGTGGCGGCTGTGCGGGCAACGACGTAGGCGCGGGATTGGCGCTGCTCCGCCTGCTACCCTGATCGCATGACAACCGTCCGCGGCCTCGAGGCCGTCTTCCCGCGCGTGCAGAAGCCGGCCCGCTACACCGGCGGCGAATGGAACTCGGTCGTGAAGGACTGGGATGCCGCCGACGTGCGTGTGGCCTTCGCCTACCCCGACCTGTACGACATCGGGATGTCGAACATGGGGATCGGCATCCTGTATGACATCGTGAACCGCCGCGACGGCATGCTGGCCGAGCGCGTCTTCGCGCCATGGTCGGACCTGGAGGCGATCATGCGGGCCGAGGGCATCCCGCTGTGGTCGCTGGAGTCGCGCCACCGTGTGCGGGACTTCGATGTGGTCGGCTTCTCACTGTCGTACGAGGGCACGTACACCAACATCCTGAACATGCTGGACCTGGCGGGGCTGCCGGTGCTGGCGGCGGAGCGCGACGAACGGTACCCGCTCGTGATCTGCGGCGGTTCCGGCGCGCTGAACCCCGACGCGCTGGCGGACTTCGTGGACGCGTTCTGCCTGGGCGACGGCGAGGAGACGATCGGGGACGTCGTCGAGTTCGTGCGGGAGTGGAAGCGACAGGGTGGCGGGACGCGCGAGGAGATGCTGCGGCGGATGCAGAAGATCTGGGGCGTGTACGTGCCGCGGTTCTGGCAGCCTTCGTACAACGAGGACGGCAGCATCAAGGCAGTCGACCCCGTCGAAGACTGGCTGCCGAAGAGGGTGACCAAGCGTTTCGTGCAGCAGCTCCCACCACCGTTGACGAACCCGATCGTCCCGTACCTGCAGACGGTGCACGACCGCATGGCGATCGAGATCCAGCGCGGGTGTACGCAGGGCTGCCGCTTCTGCCAGGCCGGCATGATCTACCGGCCGCGCCTCGAGCGATCTCCGGAGGAGGTGGTCGCGGCGGCGCGAGAACTGCGGGCGAACACGGGGTATGACGAGCTGTCGCTCATGTCGCTGAGCACGACGGACCACTCGCGGATCGTCGAGATCGTCGAAGGGGTGCGGCGCGAGTTCGGCGACACGCTGACGATCGCGCTGCCGTCGATGCGGGTCGACAGCTTCTCGGTGCGGATCAGCGAGCTGGTGGCGTCGCGCGGGAAGCACAACATCACGTTCGCGCCCGAGGCGGGGACCGAGCGGCTTCGGATGACGGTCAACAAGATCGTGACGGACGCCGACCTGTACACGGCGGTCGACAATGCGTTCGCGCAGGGCTGGACGAACGTAAAGATGTACTTCATGGTGGGTCAGCCGACCGAGACGCACGAGGACATCGAGGGCATCGTCACGCTGGCGAAGCGGGTACGGGAGATCGGGCGCGGGTACCACGGCGGCCGGGCGCGCGTGCGGGTTTCGACGTCGAACTTCATCCCGAAGGCGCACACGCCGTTCCAGTGGGCGGCGCAGGCGCGGCCCGACGTGCTGCGCGAGCGGCAGTTGTACCTCCGCGACGCGCTGAAGAAGGCCGGCGTGCAGTTCACGTGGGAGGACCCCGAGCACTCGCTGCTGGAGGCGGTCATGTCCCGCGGCGATCGGCGGCTGGGCAAGGCGATCCATCGCGCGTGGCAGATGGGCTCGCGCTTCGACGCCTGGCACGAGCACTACGACTGGCCGCGCTGGCTGCGGGCCTTCGACGAAAGTGGCCTCGACCCCGAGTTCTATGCCTATCGCGAGTCCGAACTCTTCGGCTCGTTCCCGTGGTCGCATATCAACATCGGCGTGACGGAGTCGTACCTGCGGGCGGAGTGGATGCGCACGCAGAAGCGGGAGACGACGCCCGACTGTCACAAGCAGCCGTGCAACGTGTGCGGCGTGCAGAACCAGAACGCCGAGGACTGCCTGAGCCGCTTCGACCTGCGCCTGGCAGCGCAGGGCAAGCCGCCAGCGAAGCGCGAGGGCCTTATCCGGCCGATCGAGATGTTCTCGTTGAGCTGAGTCGCGCCTGGCCGCCCGTGTGTTCCGTCACTCGTGCATATGCCCGATCGGCAGCGGTGAGGGTTGAACTGCAACGCCGGCTGCACGGTTTCCGATCTAGGGTGGAGGTAGGGACGGGAGAGGAGGTGCAGCGTGAACAGAGCCGAGTATCGAGAGATGCACACCGGCAGCGGTTCGCGCCTGATGAAGGATCTGGACGCGTGGATCGGCAACAGCCTGGCGTTCATCCTGAGCACGCTCGCCATCACCAGCGGGGCGATCGGCATGTTGGTGGCGTTCTCGTACGTGAATGAGGACGCGACCAACCCGTTCCAGGATGGCATCGTGTGGCTCGTTGCCGGATTGATCCTGGCCGTCACAGCGAACGCCTTCCGTCGCGAGCATCACATGATCGACCCCGACGAACGCCGCGACGTGCCGATGCGGTAGCAACCCCGCCTCGCATCGCACGCCCGTCCCCCGGCATACGGAGAGGCAGGACGCCACTCCGTATGCCTCCCGCTTTCCCCTCCGTCCTTGGCCTGTTCCCCGATCCACGGATTCCTGTCCAGTCTCCGCCAGCAGCGCCGGCGTTGGCCAAGTCCGCCACGTCGGCGTGGCCAAACCCGCCACGTCGGCGTTGGCCAAGTCCGCCACGTCGGCGTGGCCAAACCCGCCACGACTGTTAACATTCGCCCGATTGTGTCGCGCACCAGCGCGGTCTACCTTCGGAGGTGAACCCCACGTGACCCCAGAGGCCAATCCGCCCGTGACCAACGAGCTGCGCCCGCCCACGTTCATCAAGTTCGGCACCGACGGCTGGCGCGCGATTATCGCCGAGGACTATACGTTCGACAACGTGCGTGCGTGCGCGGCCAGCGCGGCGATGTACCTGAAGCAGCACAACCTCGCGGACCGCGGCATGGTCGTCGGGTACGACGCACGGTACGCGTCCGAGAACTTCGCGGAGGCGGTGGCCGAGGTCGTCGCCGCGCAGGGGATCAAGGTCGCGCTGAGCAGCGCGTTGTGCCCGACGCCCGTCGTCAGCTACAGCATCATCGACCGCAAGGCGGGCGGCGGCGTCGTGATCACGGCCAGTCACAATCCGTGGCAGTGGAACGGCTTCAAGTACAAGCCTGAGTACGGCGGCAGCGCCTCGCCGGAGGTCGTCGCCGAGCTGGAGGCGCCGCTTCCCTCGCTCGTCGGCCGCAACATCCCAGTGATGGAGATCGGCGACGCGAAGGAGCGCGGGCTGGTCGAGGTCTTCGACCCGCGGCCGCCGTACCTGGCGCAGCTCGCGCGGCTGGTCGACCTCGACCGGCTGAAGGCGGCGGGCCTGCGCATCTGCTACGACGCGATGTACGGGACAGGCGCCGGGTACTTCAACGAGCTGCTCGACGGCGGGCCGACGACGGTCACGGAATTGCACGGCTTCCGCAACCCGATCTTCCCCGGCATGCACGCGCCGGAGCCGATCTCGCGCAACCTGGGTGACATGGAAGCGGCGATGCGCGCGCAGCCGTTCGACGTCGGCATCGCGAACGACGGCGACGCCGATCGCGTGGGCATTGCCGACGAGAAGGGCGTGTTCATCAACCAGCTCCAGGTATTCGGTCTGCTGTGCTACTACATGCTGGAGGCGCGGGGCGAACGCGGGCCAATCGTGAAGTCGATCACGACGACGGCGATGGCGCAGCGGCTGGGCGAGGCCTACGGCGTGCCCGTGTACGAGACACAGGTGGGCTTCAAGTTCCTGGGCCCGAAGATGATGGAATCGGACGCGCTGATCGGCGGGGAGGAGAGCGGCGGCTACGGCTTCCGCGGCCACGTGCCGGAGCGTGACGGCGTGCTGGCGGGACTGTACATGCTCGACTTCATGGCGCGCACCGGCAAGCGGCCCAGCGAGCTGCTGGCGGAGCTGTACGCGAAGGTGGGCCCCCACTACTACGACCGCATCGACGTGGCGCTGCGCGAGGAAGACCGCGACAGGATATGGAAGAAGGCGGAAGATGCGCGGCCCGACGCCGTCGCGGGCGTTAAAGTGACCGCGCGTGACACGACGGACGGCTTCCGCTTCACCCTGGGCGACCGCGGCTGGTTGCTGATGCGCTTCAGCGGCACGGAGCCGCTGGTGCGCATCTACACCGAGGTCGTCGGCGACGAGGCGCTGGTGCCGAAGGTGCTGGCCGAAGGCCGGAATCTCATCGGCGTGTAGCGGGCCACGGCCGAAGATCGGGCTGCGTAGCCATTGACGCTTCCTCGCAACCGGCGTAATCTAGGCGCACTCCCCGCCTGAAAGGCCGCCCATGCGCCGGGTCCTGTTGTGCTTTGTGCTGGCCATCATGGCCGTTTCTGCCGGCGCCACCTTCGCGTTCCGGCCAGACAGCCGCGCCTCTGCCTCCTGGACAACCATGACGGCAACGAATGGAGAGGTGTTCATAGCGGACAAGCTCGAGGGTAGTGCTTTCGTTGCCTTCTACCCTTCTGGGCCGACGATAGACGTAGATGCCCTTGGCTGCGCTGCGCCAACTGTCAGCGCAACCAGTTCCCTGTACGGATACGCGCCTGGCACGATCATGCTTCCTCAGGTTCCCATCTACCTGGTGCAATTTCAGGTAGTCTGGCCAACGGTCTGCGTCGATCCCGGTGAGTCGGTAGTCCTTGGATTCAGCGGCATCTACATGGCATCGTTTGAGGGAGTAGACACCGGATACGCGTTCTCAAATTCGCTGATGCCGACGCCGACGGGAACACCGCCAACCCCGACGGGAACGCCACTAACGCCGCCGCCGCCCAACTTCACAATGGCGATCGACTGTGACGTGAACGCGGCGGGCGTTCAGTCCTTGTGCTTCATTCCCTTGGGCTGGGCGAGCACGCAGGTCGATGTCGTGCTGGCCAACAGCGGGCCTTCCGCCACGGTGGCGGCGTTCAACTGGACGTTGGACGACCCCGACGCGACAAGGCTCGCCGCTGCGGCGCCACCCGCGTGCACGGCGCCGAAGCTGAACTGCAACCCAAACTTTCTGGACGCGGGTGAGAGCGCGGAGGGCTTGAGCGGCACGAGCTGGGACTGTGGTCCCGTGGCGGAGGACCAGGACTCCAACGGCGCGAATGGCTACCAGTCGCTTATTTCGTGCGTCAATCCATTAGATGCACCCGTCATCGCCGCCTCGGGTGCCTTGCGTCTGGCCCGCCTCACCTACACGGTGCCGCCCACCGCCACCGCCGGCAGCGTCTCGCTCGGCTTGGAGGATGTGAACGTCTTCAATGATTCGGTCGACGAGCTCATCAGTTGTAATCCGGTCGTGATCCGGTCGGGCACATGCACCGGCGCGACCATTAGCCTCTTCGAGGCATCTACGGCCACGCCGACGCCGACGGGCACGATCACGCCGACACCGTGCCCGACGGACACTGCGCCCGTCGGCGATGGGTGCGCGACCATCACGCCCACCTTCACGAGCACGGTGCAGACCAGCACGCCAACCCCGCCGCCGAGCGTGTGGAAGGTGCCGGAGGGCAACGCCGCCAACACCGACCCCAATGTCCCGAAGGCGAACCTCTGGCTGTGCGCACAGCCGGCGCCGTGCGCGGGGCCGGGCGAGGGGAGCCTGCGGGTGGTCGAGCGGGCGGAGGACGTGCACACGGGGGACCAGGACAACGACACCATCGAGGACGGGCTGGGGGCGTACGAGTTCACCGTCGAGTACGACAACTTCGTGATCGCCTCGGTCAACCCCTGCGACCTGGTGTTCGGGCCGGGAGGCGCGGGCAGTAGCCGCGGGCCGGTGGACGAACTCGACAGCTCCGACAACCCGGACTGCCAGCCCGACCCGGGCGCGCTGAACAACGGCTCCTGCGTGATGAGCCTGATCCTGGAGAACCTGGTGCACTTCGGCTGCGTGACGGGCGGGCGGAGTCCGGGGCCGACGGGGGACTTCGACCTGGCGAGCCTGGAGCTGGTACCGCACGAGGACCTGGCGAACGACCTCTTCCCCGGGAACAACAACGGAGTGCTGACAGTGGTGAAGGACAACGGGTGCGAGCTGGTGGACGTCTTCGGACATCCGGCGACCGGGAGCGTGAACGGCGGGCTGACGCCCGAGTGCGGAGACCTGGCGGTGACGGTGCGCATCCTGGAAGGCGACCTGGACCTGGACTGCGACGTGGACGTGACGGACGCGCAGGCGATCGCGGGGCACTACGGGGCGTTCTTCGGTGGGCTTTTGTACCAGAAGTGGCTGGACCTGGAGCCGGAGCTGCACGACCTGGACATCGACATCAAGGACATCCAGAAGGTGTTCGGGCGGGTGGGGTCGACGTGCCAGGCGCCGGTGCCCGCGCAGCCGCCGCTCGACCCGCCCGTGCCCTTCGGCTGAGTCCCCGGATCTGCTGACAGGTTGTGTCACCAGTGTCGCCCGCCGAAGCGTCTCGCGCGGCACACAGGTGTTGGCACGCCACTATACTTCGCGGATGCCGCGCACCACTCCACGAAGGTCGACGACGCAGCTCGCCATCGACGACGCGCGGGACATCGTCCTCCGCGCGCAGGGCCTCGCGCTCACCCCCGATCGTCCGAAGACCGCCGGCGACATACTACGGCGCACCGGCGCCGTCCAGCTCGACACGATCTCGGTACTGGCGCGCTCCCACGAGCTCGTCGCCTATGCGCGACTGGGGCCGGTGCCGCGCGCGACCGTCGAGGCCGCGTACTGGGCGGATCCTGCGGCCGCGTTCGAGTACATCGCCCACGCGAACTGCATCATCCCGATTGAGGACTATCCCTGGTTCGCGTTCCGCCGCCAGCACCTCGGCCATCGCTGGCCATCGCTAGCGGGGTCACCCGTCCTCGCCGACGTCCGTGCGCGCCTGCGCGACGGTCCCATCACCACGACCGATGCCGGCGGTGCGAGGAAGGTGGCGGGGTGGTGGAACTGGTCCGAAGCGAAGCAGGTGCTGGAGTTGATGTGTGCGCGTGGCGACGCCGTCTGCACGATGCGGCGCGGATGGAAGCGTGTGTACGACCTTCCCGAGCGCGCCATCCCTGCCGGCCTGCTGACGCGCCAGCCCACCGCCGAGGAGTCGTACGCGCATCTCGGCGGCCAGGCGGCGCGAGCGCTCGGCGTCGGCACGGCGCGCGACATCGCCAACTACTACATGCTGCTCACATCGTACGTGGGCCGCGGGCTCGACCGGAAGCGTCTCTTCGACGACGCGATGGCCTCCAGCGGGCTCATGCAGGTGCAGGTCGAGGGTTGGGACGAGCCGGCGTTCGCGCACGCCGACGCGCTGAAGACCCGCCCCGCGAAGGCCTATCGCACGACGCTCATCTCGCCGTTCGACTCGTTGGTGTGGGCCGAGCCGCGCGTTGGCAACGGGCCGCTGCGCGCTCGCACGTTCCGACTGTTCAACTACGACATGCCGTTCGAGCCGTACATTCCGAAGGACCAACGGATCCACGGCTACTTCACGATGCCGCTGCTCGCCGATGGCCGTATCGCCGGGCACGTCGACCCGGCGCGCGAGGGCAAGACGTTGGTCGCGCGCAACGTCGCGCTGCGCGATCCGTCGGCGGTCGAGGACATGGCGGCGGCGCTGCGCCAGGCGGCGGAGTGGGTGGGCTGCGATGCGGTGCGCCTGGAGCGCGTGCAGCCCCGCTCGGCCGCGTCGGCCCTCAAGCGGGCGCTGGCCTGATCCTGCGCCCGCGCTCTGTCAGAATGAACGCGTGACCACACACAACCGGCACGTGCGCGGCGGGCGCATCACGCGCTCGTTCGGGCCCGTACGCCTCGCGGGGCGCGCGGCCGTGCGCTGGGCGGGGACATACGCGGCCTGGGGCGAGCGCAGGCGGCGCAAGCGCGAGGAGTTCGTCCTGCGTACGGCGGAGGATGTCACGCGGACAATGGGCGACATGAAGGGCGCCTTCATGAAGTTCGGCCAGATCCTGTCTCTCATGTCCGGTACGCTCCCCGAAGAGGCACGCGCGCAGCTCGCGACGCTGCAGGCGAACGCGCCGCCGATGGCGTACGAGCTGGTCCACGATGTCATCGAGCGCGAGTTCGGGCTGCCTCCGGAGAAACTGTTCCGCCGCTTCGAGCACGAGCCGCTGGCCGCGGCGTCGATCGGCCAGGTGCACCGCGCGACGCTGCGCGACCACACGCGGGTGGCTGTGAAGGTGCAATATCCGGGCGTGCGGGAGGCCATCGCGCACGACCTCGCAAACGCGGGCATGCTGATCTCGATGATGGGCGTGCTGTCCCGCGGCCTTGATGCGGGGTCGATCGTGCGCGACCTGAAAGACGGCATCCTGGGCGAGCTGGACTACGTCCGCGAGGCGCATTGGCAGCAGCGCTTCCACGAGCGCTTCGACGGCCACGCGTTCATCCGCGTACCGCGGGTGTACCACGAGCTGACGACGCCGCACGTGCTGACCCAGGAGCTGGTCGAGGGCCGGCCCTTTTCCGACACACTCGCGCTGCCCCAACCCGACCGCGACCGCATCGCCGAGATCATTTTCCGGTACTGCTTCGGCTCGATCTATCGGCACAGCCTCTTCAACGGCGACCCGCATCCGGGCAACTACCTGCTTTGCGACGACGGGCGCGCCGCGTTTGTCGAACGGCTGCGTCGTGGAGTTCAACCCGGACATGATCGAGAAATTCATCCGAATCCTCCGCGCCGTCATCGCGCACGAACTCGATGAGTGGCGCACGGCGGTGGAGGACGCGGGCATCCTCCAGCCGGACGCGCCGTTCTCGACGGAGGAGCTGTGGGACCACATGCGCTGGTACTGGGCGCCGATCCTGGAGCCCGAAGCGACGTTCACGCCGGAGCTGGCGGCGGAGATGGTCGGCCACAACACGCAGACCACCGGCATCGGCGGGCGCATCAACCAGCATTGCAACGTGCCCGCGGGCATGGTGTTCCTGACGCGCATCAACTTCGGGCTTGCGGGATTGCTGGGCAGCCTGCACGCGCGCGGGCCCTGGCAGGCCATCGTACGGGAGTACATCGACGGCGCACCGCCCGCTACCGAGCTGGGGCGGCAGTCGGCGCGCAGCAGCCGCGGACCGGCGGTGTAGATTCAGAAGATCACCATTGGCGGTGTTAAGCAGTCGCCAGCGTACTCAGTTCAGCGCCCGCGCTTCAGCAGGACCGTGAACCCTTCTTGCTCGAAGTCGTGGTCGGCAGTGAGGACGTCGGTGATGCCGCGCTGGCGGCAGACGACCATCGACATGCAGTCGGTCATGCTGTAGTTCTTGTCGAGCCTGCGGCGATAAAGGTCCAGGCCCGCGAAGAAGAGCGCCGATTCCTGGGGCAGGATCGTCAGTCTCGGATCGTCCCACAACCGCTCGATGAAATCCGCCGCCGCGGCTCGCATATGTGGGCCTGCCTTCGACAAGCGCGTCAGCACTTCGACAAGGACGGACTCCGTGGTGACGAACAACTCATCAGACTGGCGGGCAAACGCGAGGCGGATTGCCGTGGCCGCGGTATAGAAGCGATCGCGCGGATTCAAGACAGCGATGTAAAACGCGGAGTCGACGAACAAAACCCGCACTTAATGTTGCTTGGGGGCGCCGTCGTGATAGTGGTCGAAGTTCTCCGCCAGGTCGCGCGGAAGCCGATCGAGCTCCTCCTTCGGAATCCTCTTGCCCGCCTCGGCGATGTAGGCGAACGCGTCAAACGGCTTCTTGGCCGTGCGTTTCGCAGGCGCCTTCTTGGCGCGGTGAGCGGGCTTGCGTGCGGTGACCATGGTGCTTCCAGTATAGCGCCAGGACCGTGCGTCAGTCCTTGCGTTCGGCCAGGGCGATGCGGTTGATGCTCGCGGCCATGTACCCGGCGCCGAACCCGTTGTCGATGTTCACGACGGCGACGCCCGCCGCACACGCGTTCAGCATCGCCAGCAACGGCGCCAGTCCGTTGAAGCTGGCTCCGTACCCCACGGACGTGGGCACCGCGATCACCGGCGCGTTCACCAACCCCGACACGACGCTGGGCAGCGCACCCTCCATGCCGGCCACGGCGACCAGCGCGCGCTGCTTCTGCAATACCGGCACCTGGTCCAGCAGGCGGTGGATTCCGGCCACCCCGACGTCATACATGCGCTCGACGGCACAGCCCGCCATCTCCGCCGTGAGGGCCGCTTCCTCGGCGACCGGCAAGTCGGCGGTGCCCGCGCACAGCACCGCGACTCCGGGGTGCTTCGGCATCGCCGTGCGCTCGACGGTGACACAGCGCGCGAGTTCGTGGTGCCTGGCATCGGGAACGGCGGTCGTCAGCTCGCGGGCGGCATCGGGCCGCAGGCGCGTCACCAGCAGGCGGTCAGCTTTCTCCAGCAGCGCGCGGGCGATGGAGACGATCTGCTCCGGCGTTTTGCCCTCGCCAAGCACGACTTCGGGCATCCAGTCGCGCAGGCCACGATGATGGTCGACCTTCGCGAAGCCCAGATCCTCGTACGGCAGGTGGCGCAGCTCGGCCAGGGCGGCGTCGATGTCCGTCCTGCCGTCTGCCACCGCGGCCAGCAGGTCTCGCAGGCGATGTGTGTCGATGGCGGCGTCCCTCCCGGCGCATGTAAACACCTCATCATATCACCGCCAACTTGACGCTCTCGCGTCCGGTCCGATTGCACGCCGCCTGTCGCATCTCGATACTTGCCCCATGCGTGTTCGATCCTTCATCGCCGAGGCCGCGTTCTGGCTGGCCGTGCTGTCGCTCGCGGCCGCATTCGGCGTGCTGACCGTCTGGACCTCGCGCGAGTACTACCTGCCCGGGGACCGCGCGATCACCTTCGGCGTACAGGATCTGTACCGTTACGACTGGGCTGATGGGTTCTTCCAGCGCGCGAACCATGCCGGCGATGTCCTCGTGTTGGCGCTCGTGTTCACCGGCCTCGTGTGCGTGCTCGCGGCGCGCCGCCGGTTCCTCGCAGCCGCCATCGTCGTTGCGGCCGGGCTCACGCAACTGGCGCCGGGAGTCGTCAGTGCCTCCGTCCAGCGGCCGGAGGGGCAGTATCAGGCGATGCGCGCGGCCTTCGACGGCCTGTTCCTCCCGCGCATCTATCCCAGCCCGGGTGGATTCCCCAGCGGCCACGTCTTCGGCGAGGTGCTGGCGTACGGGCTTGTCTTCTGGCTGGCCGGACGCGTACTGCCACCGTTGCTGTCGCTCTCCGTCCGCGTCGCCTGCGTCGCGACGATCGCCGCGGGGTTTCTCGCCCCGATGTACGCGGGGGCGCACTGGTTCACGGACGCGCTGGGTGGCGGCATGCTGGCTCTCCTGGTCATCATGCTGGCGTGGCGGGCCGAGCGCGCGCTGCGGCCGGAGCATGACCTCGTGCGCGTCGAAGACCTCATCGGCCGGGAGGAGACGGCGTCGATTCGGGCCGCGCCCAGCGTAGAGCGATCACCGACCGACGCACTGATGCGCTGATCGTCGGGCCAACCCTGAGGCGGGCGCTTGATTGCAGGCCGATATACTGGCCGGACAATGAAGAGCCCCTTCCTGGCCGCACTCGAGGATCGCGTATTGCTCAGCGATGGCGCCATGGGCACGCTGCTGTTCGCCCGCGGCGTGCCCCAGCACGCGTGCATCGAGGCGCTCGTGCTCGATCAACCGGACATCGTGCGCCGCATCCACGAGGACTACATCGCCGCCGGCGCCGACATCATCCAGACGGATACCTTTGGCGCAAACCGCTACCGGCTGGTGAAGCACGGGCTCGAAACGAAGGTCCGCGACATCAACTTCAGGGCGGCGCGGCTGGCCCGCGACGCGCGGGAGATCCACGGCTGGCCCGGGTTCATCGCGGGCGCCGTCGGACCCACCGGACGCATGCTGGCCACGGTCGGCGACATCCGGCCGGACGAAGTGCGTGGCGCGATCCGGGAGCAGGTCGAGGGGCTGCTGGAAGGCGGCGTCGACCTCATCATCCTCGAGACGTTCCCCGACCTGGCCGAGCTTCGTGAGGCGATCGCGGCAGTGAAGGACTGCAGCGACCTGCCCGTCGTGGCACAGTGCACTTTCCAGCGCGACAACCGCACCCTGGGCGGCGAGCCACCCGACGAAGTCGCGAACGTCGCCGGCGCGCTGGGCGCCGACGTCGCGGGCATCAACTGCAGCCTGGGGCCACACAACGCGCTGGAGGTCATCGAGCAGATGGCCGCGTCGTCGTCGATCAGGCTTTCGGCGGTGCCGAACGCGGGGCTGCCAAAATACGTCGACAACCGCCTGGTGTACCGCGCGACGCCCGAGTACTTTGCCGAGTACACGAAGCGGCTGGTGCAGGCCGGCGCGAACATCGTCGGCGGTTGCTGCGGCACGACGCCCGAACACACTGCCGCGATGCGCGACATGCTGGAGCGCGAGTGGAACCGGAGGGGCCAGCCGAAAGTCGGTTCGATCATCACCGTGAGCAGCCCGGCGGTTGGCGCGCCGGCCCCGACCGCGGAGGATGACCGGCCGCGCAGCTTGCGTGAGAAGCTGAAGGACGGCGAGTTCGCGGTGAGCGTCGAACTGGACCCGCCACGTGGGCTGAACCCGCGGAAGGCGCTGGAAGGCGCGACGGCTCTCAAGGCGGCCGGCGCCGACGCGATCAACATCGGCGACAGCCCGATGGCCCGCGTGCGCATGAGCGCGATCGCGCTGGCGGTGCTGATGCAGCAGCGCGTGGGGATCGAGACGATCATCCATTTCACCACCCGCGACCGCAACCTGATGGCGATCCAGTCCGACCTGCTGGGCGCGCACGCGCTCGGCCTTCGCAACGTCATCGCCCTCACCGGCGACCCGCCGTCGGGTGGGGAGTACGCCCGCGCGACCGGCGTGTGGGACGTCGACTCCATCGGCTTCATCCGCATCATCAAGATGCTGAACAGCGGCACCGACTGGGCCGGCAACAGTATCGGCAAGGGGACCGACTTCTTCGTCGCGTGCGCCGCCAACCCGACGGCTGACAATGTCGAGCTGGAACTGGACCGCGTGCGGCGCAAGATCGACGCCGGCGCCGACTGCCTGATGACCCAGCAGTTCTACGACGCCGCCAGCCTGGAGTCGTTCCTCGAGCGCCTCGGCCCCATCGAGATCCCCGTGCTCATCGGCGTCATGCCACTGCAGAGTCACAAGCACACCGAGTTCATCCACAACGAACTCGCCGGCGTCTTCGTGCCCGAGGACGTGCGCGACCGGATGCGCCGGGCGGGCGAGAACGGCGTCGCGGAGGGCCTGGCGCAGGCCCGCGAGCTGCTGGAGCAGTGCCGTCCGATGTGCGACGGCGCGTACCTCGTGCCGTCGTTCGGCCGGTACGAAGTCGTCGGCGAGCTGGTGCAATTCGCGAAGTCCCTGTGACCTCGCCGGGTTTCGATCCCGTCGCACACAACCGCGAGGCCTGGGACAAGCAGGTCGCAGACGGCAACGAATGGACCCGGCCCGTGTCATCCGAGGACATCGCGCGCGCCCGCAACGGCGATTGGTCGATCGTGCTCATCGGCTACGAGCCGGTGCCGCGTGACTGGTTCCCGGCGGAGCTGAGCGGCCTCGACGTGCTGTGCCTCGCGTCCGGTGGCGGCCAGCAGGCGCCGATCCTGGCGGCGGCGGGCGCGAACGTCACCGTGTTCGACAACTCGCCGAAGCAGCTCGAGCAGGACCGCATGGTGGTTGACCGCGACGGCCTCGATGTCGTGACGGTGCAGGGCGACATGCGCGACCTGTCGGCGTTCGGCAGCGAGTCGTTCGACCTGGTGTTCAACCCCGTCTCCAACCTGTTCTGCCCCGAATTGCCGCCCGTATGGCGCGAGTGTTTTCGTGTGCTCCGGCCGGGAGGGACGCTGCTGGCCGGCTTCATGAACCCCGATCTGTTCGTGTTCGATCGCGAGGCCGAGGACGTCAGGGGCGAACTCGTCGTCCGGCACACACTGCCGTACAGCGACCTCACGCACATGACGGCGGAGGAGCGTGCGCGCCTCGTGGGGGACGGGCCCCTGGAGTACAGCCACACGCTGACGGACCAGATCGGCGGGCAGCTGGCGGCGGGGTTCGTGCTCACGGCATTCGCCGAGGCGCCGCACCACGCCTCGATCACGGCGAAGTACATGCCCGGCTACTACGCCACGCGGGCCCTGAAGCCGCGCGCCTGACCTCGCGCCGAACAGTGCCGGCGCCACTGGCGCCAGGCCCGGCGGAAGCCCCTTGACTTCCGCGCTGAAATGAATGAACATTCATTCCATGACCGCCGTCCCGGCCGCCACCCAGATCACCGCCGAGCCCGACAAGCGCGAGGCAATCCTCGATGCCGCCCTCACCCTCTTCGCCCAGCGCACCTTCGACGGCACGCCGGTGCCGCTCGTCGCCGAAGGGGCAGGCGTCGCCGCGGGCACCATCTACCGCTACTTCCCCTCGAAAGAGGCGCTGGTCAACGCGCTGTACCGCCGCTGGAAGGGCGAGATGCAGCGCACGCTGGTCGACGCCGTCACCGCCGGCGGCAGCGTCCGCGACCAGTTCGGCCTCATCTGGCGCGGGCTCTGGCGTTTCGCCGTCGATCACCCGCGCGCGGTTGCCTTCATCGAGACGCACCATCACGCCGCCTACCTCGACGACGAGAGCCGCGCGCTGGCGGCGGAGATCGACGCGCAGACCACGGCGTTCGTGCATGCCTCGCAGGCTTCCGGCGCGATCCGCGACGTCGAGCCTGGCACGCTGCTCGCCCTTGTGATGGGCGCATTCACCGGCCTCGTGAGGAGGGCCGGTCCCGACGGCCTGCGTTACGACGAAGCCGCCGTGCGGCAGACGGAAGAGATGATGTGGTCCGCACTGAAGACGCAAAGCCCGGCCAACGATTAATCGCCGGCGACCAGCGATCGGCGACTAGCGACCAGTCACCAGGAGAGACACCGCATGAAACTCGGACTGCAACTCCCCTACTTCACCTGGCCCGGCGGCCCGCCCGAGATGGCGAGCAAGCTCGGCGAGATCGTACGCACGGCGGAAGACGCCGGCTACGACTCGATCTGGGTGATGGACCACTACTTCCAGATCCCCATGGCCGGGCCCGCCGAGTGGGACATGCTGGAGGCATACACGACGCTCGGATACATCGCGGGCCAGACCAGGCGCGCGCGGCTGGGCGCGTTGGTCACGGGCGTCACGTACAGGCACCCGGGCATCCTCGCGAAGCAGGTGTCGACGCTCGACGTGCTGTCCGGCGGACGCGCGTACCTCGGCATCGGCTGCGCCTGGTTCGAGCGCGAGCACCTCGGCCTCGGCGTGCCATTTCCGCCGCTGAAGGAGCGCTTCCAACGGCTGGAGGAGGCGTTGCGCATCGTGAAGCAGATGTGGTCCGGCGAGGTGGCCCCGTTCGAGGACAAGCACTATCAGCTCGCCGAGACGCTGAACGTCCCGATGCCGATCAGCCAGCCGCACCCGCCCATCCTCATCGGCGGCAGCGGCGAGAAGAAGACGCTGCGGCTGGTGGCGAAGTACGCCGACGCCTGCAACCTCTTCGCCGAGTCGCCCGCGGCCGTCGCCCACAAGCTGGCGGTCCTGCGGGAGCACTGCGACGCCGTAGGCCGCAACTACGACGAGATCGAGAAGACCATCATCCGGCCGATGGGCTTCGGCGAGGGCAGCTCACCGGCCCAGGTGGTGCAGGCGCTGGGTGAGTACGCCGAGGTGGGCGTGCAGGCCTGCCTGGGCGTGCTGCTCGGCGCCGAGAACATCACGTCGATCGAGACCGTCGGCCGCGACGTGATCCCGCAGATTAGCAGCATGTAGGTTCAAGGTTCGTTCGTCGTTTCTGCTCCTGCGATCCACCCATCGACTGGCCGGCGCGCTGACAGGCTGCCCGGCTGACAGACTGAAAGGCTCACACTCGTGTCCAACGTACTCATTACCGGATGCAGCAGTGGCTTCGGGCTGCTCACGGCGCTCGAGTTCGCGCGGAAGGGCGACCGCGTTTTCGCCACGATGCGCAACCTCGACAAAGCGACAGCCCTGAAAGACGCCGCCGCGAAGGAGAACCTGCAGATCTCGCTCCTGCGGCTCGACCTGCTCGACGACTCGACCATCGCGAGCGCCGTCGACCAGGCGGAGGCGGACGCCGGGCCGATCGACGTGCTGGTGAACAACGCGGCGATGGAGCTGCGCTCCCCCATCGAGGAAGCAACAGAGGACGAGGTCCGGCGCCAATTCGAGACGAACGTCTTCGGGACGCTGCGGGTGATCCGCAGGGTGCTGCCCCGCATGCGCCAGCGTGGCGGCGGCACGATCGTGAACCTCTCGTCGATCGGCGGCATCGTGGCCGCGCCGTACGCCGGCTACTACTCCGCAACCAAGCACGCCGTCGAGGCGATCAGCGAAGCGATGCACTACGAGGTGAAGCCGTTCGGCGTCCGCGTCGTGCTCATCGAGCCCGGGGCCTTCCCTACCGAGTTCGGCAGTAACGCCTTCATGGCCGCCAGCTTCAACGAATCGTCGCCATACCACGCGGGCGCACAGGGCTTCGAGCGCGCGTTCGAACGGATGCGAGCGCCCGATGGCGTCCGGCAGGATCCCGCGGACGTCGCGCGCACGATCCGCGCTGCGGTGCACGACGAGGCCCCGAAGCTCCGCTACACAGTCGGCGCCGACGCGCAGATGATCGCCGCCGTGCGCAAGCAGCTCGACTTCGAGGGTTTCGAGGCGGCGATGCGCAAGACGCTTGACTGGTGGGACTGACCCGCCGTAGCGGCGGCCCCGCGTGCCGCTGGCAGTTCCGCAGGAGGCGTTCATGGACGACACCAGCAGGGTCTCGAGGGCGATACTCATCACCGGCTGCTCGACCGGCATCGGGCGCGCGACGGCAGAGCGCCTCGCGTCGCGTGGCCACACCGTGTACGCGACGGCCCGCAGGCTCGAGTCCATCGCGGACCTCGTGAGCAAAGGCTGCAGGACGCTCGCGCTCGATGTTAGGGATGAAGGCTCGATGCAGGCTGCCGTGCACGCAGTCGAGCAGGCGGAAGGCGCCGTCGGCGTGCTGGTGAACAACGCCGGCTACGCGCAGGACGGGCCGATCGAGGAAGTGCCGCTGGATGCCGTGCGCCGCCAGTTCGAGACAAACGTCTTCGGCCTCGTGCGGCTGACCCAGCTCGTCCTCCCCGGCATGCGCGCGCAGCGGTGGGGCCGCGTGATCAACGTCAGCTCCGTCGGCGGCAAGGTGGTCTTTCCCGGCGGCGGCTTCTACCACGCCACGAAGTGGGCGGTCGAGGCGATCAGCGAGGCCATGCGTTTCGAGTTGCGCCCGTTCGGCGTCGACGTAGCAGTGATCGAGCCCGGCGCGATCAGGACGTCTTACGAAGAGACCTCTCTGGGAGCGATGGCCGGCGGCGGCGAGGGCTCTCCATACGCGCAGTTCAACCGCGACCGCGCCGACCGTGTCACTGCCGCATATGCGGGCAAGCTCGCCGGGCCGGAGGCGGTCGCGAAGGTCATCGAGCACGCCGCGACCTCGAAGCACCCGCGCACCCGCTACACCGTGACCGCGCAGGCGCGCATGGTGATGTCGCTGCGCCGCGTCCTGCCGGATCGCGCGTGGGACCGCTTCATCGGCACCCAGTTCAAGCCGCCCCGGGTGGAATGAAAGCCCGCCGCGCGTCACCATGTAGCATCAACGAGCAGATGAGTGCACGAGGGAGACGACGATGGCCATCCTGGAGGGGCAATACGAAGCAAGCCCGTGGGAGTGGGTGCGGAAGCAGGTCGAGACCTACGAGCGGACCGGCGGGCGTGAGGCGAACACGCTGCTCGACACCGGGCTGCCCATCATCATCATCACCACGCGCGGCAACAAGAGCGGCAAGGTCCGCAAGACGCCGGTGATGCGCGTGGAGCACGAGGGCGCCTACGCACTGGTCGCGTCGATGGGCGGCGCGCCGAAGCACCCGGTCTGGTTCTTCAACCTGAAATCCGACCCCGACGCCGTTACCATTCAGGACGGTCCGGAGCCGATGGCAGTGAAGGTCCGCGAGCTTTCGGGCGAAGAGCGCGACCAGTGGTGGTCGCGCGCCGTCGCCGCCTACCCGCCGTACGCGGAATACCAGACGAAGACCCAGCGCGTCATCCCCGTCCTCCTCGCCGAACGCAAGTAGCGGGACGCGCGCGGGTGATATCCGTGTCCACACAGCGCGGGCTGTACAGCCCGCGCGGTGCGTTGGGCCGGCGATGACGCACCGGACCCACACGGGTGCTGATGCTATCAGCCGAAGGGCACGGGCGGGTCGAGCGGGGGCTGCGCGGGCACCGGCGCCTGGCACGTCGACCCCACCCGCCCGAACACCTTCTGGATGTCCTTGATGTCGATGTCCAGGTCGTGCAGCTCCGGCTCCAGGTCCAGCCACTTCTGGTACAAAAGCCCACCGAAGAACGCCCCGTAGTGCCCCGCGATCGCCTGCGCGTCCGTCACGTCCACGTCGCAGTCCAGGTCCAGGTCGCCCTCCAGGATCCGCACCGTCACCGCCAGGTCCCCGCACTCCGGCGTCAGCCCGCCGTTCACGGAGCCCGTCGCCGGGTGCCCGAAGACGTCCACCAGCTCGCACCCGTTGTCCTTCACCACCGTCAGCACCCCGTTGTTGTTCCCGGGGAAGAGGTCGTTCGCCAGGTCCTCGTGGGGGACCAGGTCCAGGCTCGCCAGGTCGAAGTCCCCCGTCGGCCCCGGACTCTGCCCGCCCGTCACGCAGCCGAAGTGCACCAGGTTCTCCAGGATGATGCTCATCGTGCAGGAGCCGTTGTTCAGCGCCTCGGGGTCGGGCTGGCAGTCCGGGTTGTCGGAGCTGTCGAGTTCGTCCACCGGCCCGCGGCTACTGCCCGCGCCTCCCGGCCCGAACACCAGGTCGCAGGGGTTGACCGAGGCGATCACGAAGTTGTCGTACTCGACGGTGAACTCGTACGCCCCCAGCCCGTCCTCGATCGTGTCCGCATTCTCATCCCCCGTGTGCACGTTCTCCGCCCGCTCGACCACCCGCAGGCTCCCCTCGCCCGGCCCCGCGCAGGCCGCCGGCTGTGCGCACAGCCAGAGGTTCGCCTTCGGGACATTCGGGTCGGCGTTCGCGGCGTTGCCCTCGGGCACCTTGGAGACCCCGGGGGCAACTGGAGGGAACTCAGGAGCACTAACGAAGATATCTACGGCCCCAGTATCTCCTTCAACGAGATTAGATGCTGGCGAGAAGAATCCAACAAGAGCGCCATCTTTACTGATCGCGGTGCCGTTGGCGTACCCGTTGGCTGGCTCACCCGTTGGCGAAACGCTGAGGATTCGCGTCGAGCGGGCGAGACGGTCCCGCGCGTAGACTTGGAGCTCAATGGTCTGAAGAGCGGGCGTTACCAGATTCGGTGCGTCGGAGGCAAACGACACCATTCGACCGTCGGCGCTTATGGCAGCCCCAAAGGATGCACCCTCTTCTTGATTACCATCCGGCGCGCTGCTGATCAGTTCGGTCGTCTGTGCATTGAAATCACGCACGTACACCCGAACGAGTTCATTCAGCAAGCCGGGAACTACCTCGGCCGATTCAGATTCAAATGCGATTGCCTTGCCATCGTCACTCACCTGGCCATTGAGTCCACCACGATCGAGTTGTTGTCCTTCGTGAGACAGACTTGCGCGTATCGTCGTGCCTATCTGGCGATCACGAACATAGACGTCGATGGTACCGTTTGTGTCTTCCGGCACCATGTTTCCCAACGAACTCATTACGACAAAGCGACCGTCAGCGCTGAAGTCACTGCCATACGTACCCCCGCCCACCTCAGAGCCGTCTGTGGCTAGGCTGACTCGTTCCGTGATCCCCGTCGCGCGATCGTGGACAAAAGCGTCGACAGTGTTGTTTGTATCATTCGGCACAAGGTTCGATGCCCAAGAATTGAATAACACGTAACGACCGTCGTCCGTTATCGCACCGCCAAAACCATCATCATTCCCCTGCTCACCTGCGCTGGACACACTTACTCGGGACGTCGTGCCGAGTTGGCGATCGCGAACGAATACGTCCGAGCACAGAGGGAAGTTCGCGCCCGAGTGCGGGCAGAGCCCATTGGTGTCACCGGGAACGAGATTGGTTGCCAGCGAAGTGAATGCCACATACCGGGCATCCGAGCTAATCGATCCGCCGGAACTGTAGCTGTTCGCCTGAGCTCCATCCCAGGCGAGACTGGCTCGCTCGGTCATGCCGAGCATCAGGTCATACAGGAAGACGTCGGAACAGTTCGCATCTAGACCACAGTGGTTTGTCGCCGTGCCTACATTCGTGTCATTGGATACCAGGTTTGAAGCGGTCGACGAGAATGCCACGAATCTTCCGTTTGCCGAGAAGTCCCCAACTAGGCTGTCGCCGTTGGCGTTGACGCCACCCATTCCGGTGCTGACCCGCTGCGTTGTTGGCGTTGCGGACGACCGGCCCGCCAGGCCAAACGCGACTGCCAGAACGCACATCGCCGCCGACAACACCCTGAGCCTCTTAGCCAACATAGCGGTCATCACCAAGACGGATCCTGATCCTCGCTGCCGAAATTCGATCTGCGCTGGCGGGGGGAATGGCGCTAGGATACGCCACTAGCGAGCGATCGGTCAAGCACAAAACGCCCACAACCGTTACCCCTTGACGACGATATTCAGCAGGCGGTTGGGGACGTAGATTACGCGCACAATCTCCTTGTCGGCGACGTGCGTGGAGATGCTGGCGCTCTCGAGGGCGCGGGCGCGAGCGACGTCCTCGGGCGCGTCGAGTGGGAGCAGCAGGCGGTCGCGGACCTTGCCGTTCACTTGCACCGCCACCTCTACCTCGTCGGCGCGGGCCAACGACTCGTCGTACTTCGGCCACGGCTGCGTGTGCACGCTGTACGGCTTACCCAGCCGCTGCCATAGCTCCTCGGCGATGTGCGGGCAGGGTGGGGCCAGCAGCAGCGCCAGCGACTCGACCGCCTCGCGCCAGGCGTCGCCGTCGACCTCTTGCCCGGACTCGCGCAGGCGCACCAGCTCGTTCGTGAACTCCATCATCGCTGCGATCATCGTGTTGAAGTGGAAGTCCTCGATGTCCTCGGTGACCTTCTTGATGGTCTTGTGCGTCCAGCGGCGCAAGGCGCGCGTTTCGGGCGCGGCAGGTTGCGCCCCGACGGGCATGTGTGCGGTGACGGCGTTCCAGGCGCGGTTCAGCCAGCGATAGATGCCGGTGATGCCGCTGGCGTCGTACGGGCCGCCCTGATCCCACGGGCCCAGGAACATCAGGTACGCGCGGAACGTATCGGCGCCCCAGCGCTCGACCTGGCTGTCGGGCGCGACGACGTTGCCGCGCGACTTGCTCATGCGTTGGCCGTCGGGGCCCAGGATCTGGCCCTGGTTGAAGAGCCTCACCATCGGCTCGCCGTGCTCGACGATACCCATGTCGCGCGCGGCTTTCGTGAAGAAGCGCGTGTACAGCAGGTGCATCACCGCGTGCTCGGCGCCGCCCGTGTACTGGTCGACGGGCAGCCACTTGCGCGCCATCTCGCGGCTGAAGGGACGCTCGGCGTTGTGGGGGTCGATGTAGCGCATCTGGTACCACGACGAGCACATGAACGTGTCCATCGTGTCGGTCTCGCGCTTGGCCGGCTTGCCGCACGTGGGGCAGGTCGTGTTCAGGAAGCCCTCGTGGTACGTCAACGGCGATTCGCCGGTCGGGCGGAACTCCGCGTCGTCGGGCAGCAGCACGGGCAGATCTTGCTCCGGCACCGCCACCGCGCCGTGTTCGTCGCAGTAGATGACGGGGATCGGCGCGCCCCACATGCGCTGTCGCGAGATCAACCAGTCGCGCAGGCGGTAGGTGACGGCGCCCGTGCCGTACCCGTGCTCCTCCGCGTACTCGATGGCGGTCGAGACCGCGACTTCGTCCGGCGTGCCGTCGAGCGGGCCGGAATGGATCATCGTGCCGTAGTCATGGTGGAACAGCGCGTCCCGATAGAACTCCAGCCCGTACAGCATCTCCATGAGCGTCCTGCGCTCGCGGACGACCGGCGCCAGCTCTTTGCAGCGCGCCAGGATGCGCTCCTCGGCGTCGAACGAGTCCCACTCCACAGGGCCGTCATCGAAGACAAACGTCCAGCGCCCGCCGACGACTTCGTTCCACGAGCCGGGCCGCACGTGCGCGCCGGCGATCTCAACGTAGCGGCCGGCCTGTTCACGCGACATCGTCACGAAGACGTGGCCGGCCTTCTCGGTGAAGGGGATGGCGGCGGCTCGCAGCGCGTCCGTAAATCCCTCGTCCATTGTGCCCTGCATGGCGAACGACTTCGTGAGACCGTCCGGGCGGTCGATCACCGGGAGGATCGGAAAACCGTATTTGAGGGCGAAGTCGAAGTCGCGCTGGTCGTGGCCGGGAACGCCCATCACCGCGCCCGTGCCGTACGTCGCCAGCACGTAATCGGCAATCCAGACCGGCACGGGCTTGCCGTTGAACTTGTTCGTGACGTAGGCGCCCGTGAAGACGCCCGTCTTCTCGCGCTCCGTGCTCAGGCGGTCGATCTCGGACTCCTTACGCGCGGCGTCGACGTACGCCTGCACGGCGGCCCGCTGCTCGGGCGTCGTGATCTGCTCGACGAGCGGGTGCTCCGGCGCCAGCACGAAGAAGCTGACGCCGAAGACAGTGTCCGGGCGCGTGGTGAAGACGGTGATCTCCTTCGTGTCCACGCCGGGCACGTCGAGGCCGAAGGTCAGGTGCGCGCCCTCGCTGCGGCCGATCCAGTTGCGCTGCATGGACATGACCTGGTCGGTCCACTGCAGCTCTCCAAAGTCCAGCAGCTCCTCGGCGTACTTCGTGATGCGGAAGAACCACTGTTCCAGGTCGCGCTTGGCGACGACGGTCTCGCAGCGCTCGCACTTGCCGTCGACCACCTGCTCGTTGGCCAGCACGGTCTGGTCCTTCGGGCACCACCAGACCGCCGCCTTCTTCCGGTAGGCGAGGTCGTGCTTCAGGAGCTGCAGGAACCACCACTGCGTCCACCTGTAGTAGTCGGGCGAGGCTGTGACGACTTCGCGCGACCAATCGAACATCGCGCCCATGAGCTTGAGTTGGCCACGCATGTGTTCGATGTTCGCGAACGTCCACTCGGCCGGGTGTGTGCCATTCTTGATGGCGGCGTTCTCGGCGGGCAGGCCGAAGGCGTCGAAGCCCATGGGGAAGAGCACGTTGTAGCCGGTCATGCGCTTGTAGCGCGCGGCCGCGTCCGAGGGCGACATCGCGAACCAGTGGCCAATGTGCAGGTCGCCCGACGTGTACGGCAGCATTGTGAGCGCGTACCACTTCGGCCGTCCGCCCGAGGCGGCGGCATCGTCGGGCGTGCGATAGAGCTGGTCGGCCTCCCACTTCGCCTGCCACTTCCGCTCGATCGCCTGCGGGTCGTAGCGGTCGGCGCCTCCGGGCCGTGTCTTCGTCGCATCCATGGTCATGGTGCACCTCGGGGGTAGTGGTTAGTCGTTAGTCGTTAGTCGTTGGTCGTTAGTCGTTAGTCGTTAGTCGTTGGTCGTCGGTCGTCGGTCGTCGGTCGTCGGTCGTCGGTCGTCGGT
>CAYJMG010000021.1:0-71286 GCA_964371355.1 uncultured Dehalococcoidia bacterium | reverse complement strand
ATAAGGCACGCCGCCAGCGTTTATCCTGAGCCAGGATCAAACTCTCCGACAATTCCAACCCATCCGAAGACGGGTTCAAATTCGACGAGTGTCCTCGCCCGCACATCTTCTTACCACTATCCACTTGTTAAGGTGCCCGTGCCCCATCCGCTCCTGCGCGGACGGCACGGCGCACGATCCTAGCGTGGCCCTTTGTGCGTGTCAAACGCGACGCGTTCGCACGTACTGGCCACACCCGGCCGTACTTGTTGACTTGAAAAGCTGCTGCGTCAGGTTAGCTCAGCGTCCCCGCCGTCGGCAGGAGTGTGGGCTCTTCTGTCCGCCCGTCCGGTTCGAAGAAACGACCCGCCGAGGCGGGCCACCGGACACCCGGGTCTCGCAGGACCCCTATGTCGTCGTCAACCTTCAGTAGAATAGCGTCACCCTGACACCAAGTCAAGAACACGCCAGATTCGCCGCCGCTTCGCCGCGACTCCGATGGCCGAGTATCCTCATCCCTACCATGAAGGGCACGCCGGCGGCGCCTTTTCCAGCCCGTGAAACAGGCGGAGATCACATCGAGACTTCCCCGCGACGCGCCCTCGAGTTCGCACGAGCGCTCTGGGTGTACGCGGCCCTTGCCGGCGTCGCCTCGCTCGCGCTCTACCTGCGGCTGGTCAAGGCCTGGGAGGGCATGCCGCGGCTCGTCGCGCGCACGGTGCCCGACGACTCCTTCTATTACTTTGAGATCGCCCGCAACATCATGCGCGGCCAGGGCGCGACGCTCGACGGTGAGACCATCACGACGGGCTTCCATCCGCTGTGGCTGTTTATCACGCTGCCGGTCTTCGCGATCGACGACCGCGACCTCGCCGTCCACCTCGCGCTCACCATCGGCGCGGTCCTGGGCGCGATCACGACCTTGCTGGTGTTCGCGATCGTGGACCGCCTGGTGCACAACCCGCGGGCAGCGCTGCTGGCCGCGGGCGTCTTCGCCGTGCATCCGACGATCGTGAAGTACGGGGTGAACGGCCTCGAGTCGTCGCTCGCCCTCTGTACGATCGCGCTGTTCTCGCTCGCGTTCATCGACGTGTGGCAGTCGCCCTCGCCGCGGCCGCTGCGCAAGTACGCGATCCTCGGCGGCCTCGCCGGACTCATGATGCTCGCGCGTACGGACACGGCCTTCACGATGCCCGCCGTGCTGGCCGCATTGGCCATACGCGAGACGTCGTCGCGGAGGTGGCGTGCGCCGCTGCTGACGGCAGGCGTGGCCGTCGCTGCCGTCGCCCCGTGGCTGATCTGGTCCTTTATTGCGACAGGCAGCGTCGTGCAGGACAGCGCGGTCGCCGGCGGCTACGTCTTTCGCGAACTCTACCTCCAGGACCATGACGACACGCTCTCTGCGAACGTCATGCACGGATCGCGCCTGGTTCGGGAGACCTTCATGGACGGCGTGCCGGGGCAGCTCCTGGTGCCGCTGCCGCACTCAACAACGCCGTTCTGGATTGGCGCGGTCGTGGCGGCGCTCATCGTGATCGCAGTCCCGGCGAGCAGGCGCGCCGAGAGCCTGCGCGCGGCGGGGCTCGCGATGTTGCCATTGACCGGACCTGTCGCGATGATCGCACTCTCTTCCGGCGTCCGGTGGTACGTCGCATTCTGGTATTACGCACCGTTCGGCCTCGCCGTGGCGATCGCGATCGGGCTCGCTGCGCATTACCTCGAGGGGTTGCTGGACGACGCGCGTTCGTGGCTGGGCCGAAGGGCGCACCAAACGGGCGAGGCGCGGCGCGAGATCCCGTCGGTGGCCCTGTACGTGGGCCTCTACCTCGTGCTAGCGCTTGCGTTGCTGCGCCAGTTCCGCCCATCGAACTTCGACGGCCTCTGGTACGAGCACCCGTGGCAGACCGACGCGCTGGAGGCCGCCGCCTGGATCAACGCGAACACACCGCCCGATGCGCGGATCGCGGCGTACAACGCCGGCATACCGGCGTACTTCTCCGACCGCCCGGTGACCAACATCGACGGCGTGATGAACCGCGACGCGTTCGAGGCGCTGCGCGACTGCCGCACGCGGGATTACCTTCGCGAGACGGGCATCGACTACGTCGTCGACTCGCGGCAGATGTTCGAGATCACGGACTGCGCGCTCAGCCTCGACCAGGACCTCGAGGTCGTGACGGAGGTGGGATCCATCGTGCCGGTCACCATCGCGAAGGTACGTCCGGCCGAGTAACGAGCGATCAGCGCTCGGAGCGGCCGTCGGTGCGGGCGGCGACCACGCGCCAGCGCCCGCGCCCCTCCTGGCAGGCCGCCGCCGTCGCGAACGGCGTCCACAGCACCTCGGCCCCCACGGCGATGATCGGCAGCTCTTCGCGCTGGCGGCGCGGCACCTTCAGGTCGACCAGCAGATCCTGCAGCTTCTTGCGGCCGCCCGGCAGCCGGATGCGGTCGCCCGGATGCCGCCCGCGCACGACCGCGGACTCCGGGGCAAGCACAACGTCCGGCGCATCGCCCGCCGCGCGCACGACGCGCAGCCGCCACGCGCCGGCCACTCCGTCGAACGGCAGCGGCGCCTCGAACCGAGATGGGATAGCGGCAACAGCCGGCGGGCCCACTGACAGCACCACCGCGTCCGCGTCCACCGTCGCTTCGAGACCGCGCGGCAGCTCGAACACGGTGCCCGTCCGCGCGAAGGCAGCGCCGGCGAGCACGGCGTAGTGCCGCCGGTCCAACTCGCGTGCGTCGCCCAGCAGCCGCTCGACCGCCAGCCGGCACGCATACGGCACGACGGCCGGCGGCATCGACTGCAGCGTCGCGCGCGATAACGTCACGGCGTCATCGTCCCCAGCGACGATCGCGCGGGCAGCGATCGCCTCCAACGCCGACACGGCCTCCCGCGCTTCGCCCGCCGCACGCAGCAGCGCCGCCGCCGCGCCCGGCTTGGCACGCTCGAGGGCCGGCAGCACTTCGAGCCGCACGCGATTCCTCAGCAGCCCCGTGTCGGCGTTCGTTACGTCGTCCGCGAACGCGAGCCCGCGCACACCGCAGAACGCGCGCGTCTCGCTCCGCGACACGCACAACATCGGGCGCGCAATGACCGTCCTCGCGTCCGACGTCGGACTTCGCACCTCTCGCTCCGCCGCCATCCCCCGCAGGCCGTGCAGCCCGGCCCCGCGCAGCGTGTGCATCAGCACGGTCTCCGCCTGGTCGTCGGACGTGTGGCCCGTGACGATCGCCGGCAGCCCCAGGCGTCCAGCCGTCTCGATCAGGAAGGCGTACCGCGCCTCGCGCGCCGCCGCCTCGCCCGGCCGCGGCGACTCCCACGCGCCCGTCACCAGCGCGAATCCGTAGCGCGCGCACAGCGCCTCGACCGCGGCGCGGTCCAGCGCGGCCGCCTCGTCGCCCCGCAGCCGGTGGTCGAAGTGCGCGACCGCCGAGCGCCCGGCGGCGAGCACCCCCGCTTCGCACAGCAGGGCCGCCGTCGCGACGGAATCCGCGCCCCCCGACACCGCGATCAGCGCTCGCCCGCCAGCCAGCGACGGCGTCCGTTCGCCCGCGAACGCCAGCACGCGCGACTCCAGCTCCGTCAGTCCGATCGCGTCCACCGCAGCTCTCTCTTCCTCCCCTGCTTCTCCCACAGCCTACTCTTCCCCACTCCCTGCCTCCTACTCCCTGCCGCGCGGGAACCAGAAGCCGGCCCGTGCCGTCTATCCTGAGTGGAGGCCGACATGAAACTCGCGCTGCTTGCCCTCATCCCGCTGCTCGCCATCGCCGCCGTGGGCGCCGCCTGTGGCACCGACGACGACACCACGCCAGGCGCCACGTCCACGGCGCCTGCGGGCACTTCACCGGCCGCTACCCAGCCGCCCGCCCGCACAGCGACGTCAGAGCCCGCGACGACTCCCAACCCATCCACCACGCCCGGCCGCAAGATCGTCGACGCCCCCATCGACGGGCTCGACATCATCGTGCGCGAGAGCTTCCCGCCCCAGTACGCCGTGCACATCGTCTCCGGCCTACCGTCGGGGTGCGCGCTGTTCGAGCAGGCCGAGATCACCGGGCGCAGCGGGACCGAGATCACCGTCCACGTCACGAACACGATGCCCGACGACCCCAACGTCGCCTGCACGGCGATCTACGGTACGCACGAATCCACCGTCGATCTCGGCAGTGACTTCACGGCCGGCACCCCCTACACCGTGCGCGTCAACGACAAGTCGGTGGAGTTCACGGCGCAGTAGTCGCCGCGCGCCGGCCTACACGCCTACAGCAAGGCACACGGTAGACGGCCACACCACGGTCCGGGTACGCAGGCTCAAGGGCCGCCATCAACAAAGAGCTGCCGCCACCACGGCTCCGGCGTCCGGGCGCCACCCGCGCCGGCCGTGGGTGTGGGCGTGGGGAGTGGCGGCGGGGCGCTGCTCGACACGATGACGAGCGTCTCCCCCGGGCGCACCAGCCCCAGCGTGTTCCGCGCCACATACTCGACGTACTCATCCGACTTCAGGTAGTCGCGCACCGCCACGAGCTGCGCGTGCTCGCGGTTCAGCTCGGCGATGTCCTGGCGGAGCTGCGTCTCGTCGTCGTGGAGGCGATAGTTGTGTGCGACGTACCGCCACGTCGTGAAGCTGACGTACGTGACCGTGAGCACGGCCGCGCACACCAGCAGCGGTGTCAGCGGAAGATGCGGTAGCCGGGACACGGCGCGCCTGCCCTCCATCACTCCCGCCCACCGAGCCTAGAGTACAGGGGCCGGTGGCCAGTTTACAGCCACCATAGACAGGTCTGATCGCCGATCGATCACGGATAGACAGCGCTGATCAACGATGGCGCGCCCTCGAGCGCGAGGAGCCAGCCGACTACTACGAGCCTTTCGAGTTCGGGTTCTCCAGCTCGAACCAGCCCTCCGGGCCGTTCCCCGTCAGTACAAGCTTGTTGAGAATGTCGAGCCCAAGGATGGCAAATTGCTGCGCCGTGCCATTCGCACGGACGTCGAACGACCCAACCGTCGGCGATGGGTAGTTCATCCGCGGGCTGGAGGTCGAACAAGCCAATGAGACTGCGCGGGATGGCGCACAGGTCGGCTCCCGTGTCGAGCATAGCCCACAGACGCTCGACTCGATCGGGCTCTCCGGGTGGTGAGATCTCCACTTCCAGCGCCATGACCGGCCTGAATTGAAGGCCCCGGCGATACAAGCGTCTCATCGAGACCGTGCGTGAGAGTCCGCGTCCAGCCGACCACCCGGAGAGTGCAGCGTGGTGGAGGACGCGTTCCCCACGAACGGCTGGAAGACAGGCTTCCCAGGGACGTTCCTCCGCACCCAGCTTGCCATGCTGCCGAGGTCCGCGTCGTGATGTATGACGCTCCCGCCAAGGATCGCGATGTACTCGCCGCGATACTGACGGCGCAGCTCGGCGAAGTGCCGTTCAAAGAACCGCTTTGCGCTCCTGAACTCCCGCAGATCTGGCTTACTCTCGATGGTCATACCAAAGAACCTACAACCTACGACCTCGGACCTACAACCTCACCCGGCCGTCCGCTCCGTGCGCGGACGAAACGTCCGCTCGCTCGACGGGACGTCCCGGAAGAAGTTCTTGTTGATCTCGATGTACTGCTTCCACTCGCCCGGCACGTCGTCCTCGTGGTAGATCGCGTTCACCGGGCACGCCGTCTCGCACGCGGCGCAGTCGATGCAGGTGTCGGGGTCAATGTAGTACTGCGGGTCTTCCTCGCGGGTATAGATGCAGTCAACGGGGCAGACGTCGACGCAGGAGGCGTCCTTGGTACCGATGCAGGGTTCCGTGATTATGTAGGCCATCGCCCGCTCCCGTTGTGTGGCGCCTCCCTGGCGCCGCTTGATGCACAGCCGGTCTGTGCCACATTCCCTCTCACGATTCCGGCGGACGGACACCCGGCTTCCGCACTACCACCCGGCCCGCGCCGGTCACGTGGGCCTGGCACGCCAGCCGCACGTTCGTCTCCACCACCCGCTCGCCACGCTCCTCCACCAGCGAAGCCCGCTCCGCGCGGCCCATCGGCGAGAGCAGCGCCGCGCCCTCCAGCACCTCGCACGCGCAGGTGGTGCAGCGCCCTTCGCCCCCACAGGTGGTGGGCCAGTAGTAGCCGCGGGCCTGCGCCGCCCCCATGACCGTCTCCCCGGGGCCCGCCTCGTACTCGGCGGCCAGAGGCTCGACCCGAATCTTCGGCCGAATCATCGCCATGGCGCTCCGGCGGCTATCTTAGCACACCCTAAATTAATGTCGATGGCGGCCCTCATGACGGCCCTCCAGGCGCCCGCCCACAGGCGGCGAGGCGGTGGTCTTGGGGCCGGCGGGCAGGGCCACTGTGCAGACTACACCCCGCGCACCCGACTCTAGAATCGGCAGCAGACGTGGCGACGGAACAATACTTCTGCATCCGTCGTCCATATCAGATGTGCTAGGATTCGTGCCGACGGGGACGGAAAGGAGACGCCCATTGAAGTCTGGCTTCGAGCCCGGCATCGCGGATGAGATGACTATCACCACGACGCCGGACATGGGGATCACCCACCTGGGGCCGGACGTCCCATCCATGTTCTCCACCCCCTCGATGGTGTCAGTGATCGAGGGCACCTGCGTCCGCCTGATCACACGCTACGTCGAGCCCGGCGAACAGTCGGTCGGGTTCCGGGTCGATGTGAAGCATCTCGCCCCCACGGCCATCGGCAAGCAGGTCACGGCGAAGGTACGGCTGCGGGAGATCAACGGCCGCCGCTACCTCTTCGACGTAGAGGTCTTCAACGAGGACGGGGTGAAGATCGGCGAGGGACAGCACGAACGCGCACTCATCGATATCAAGCGATTCGCCGGGGCGAGGAGCTAATCGGTGCGGGCGCGTTTGCGAGGCTTTTTTCAGATGGGGGTTAACCCCGAGACCAGTTCGGTAGTTCTACCGGAGACGCATCTGGCCAATCCCGCCCGGGACCAGCATCCAGCTCCGGAACAAGGAGGAGAAGAGCAGTGAAAAAGTGGTTAGCCCTTGGCGTGCTGGCCTTCGCGGCGTTGGCCGCGTTCGCCGGCACGTGCACCATCATTCGCGTCAACTACGTGGAGTTCGACGGCCACGACACCTACGGCGCCGAACTGAAGAACGACTCCGGCGCCGACTTCCTGCAGCACAACTTCGTCGTGGCCTTCCTCAATGGCAGCGGCCAGGTCGTCGAGACCAAGACCGTGCCGGGCTGCCTCCGCACGCTCCTGAACGGCAAGTCCGACTTCTTCTCGGCCACCAGCACCCTCAGCCCTTCGTCGACCGACGTCGCGCTCTCGCGCATCGCCTTCGACAGCACGCTGAAGGCCGGTTCGCCAGAGACCGGTGACGTCACGATCACGATCACCTCGATCACCCGCGAGGGCGAGGAGCTGACGGTCGTCGGCACAATCAAGAATGAAGACGGCGACGACCTGGACGACCCCGTCGTCTGCATCGTCGTCCGCGACACCTCCGGCAACGTCGTGAAGGTCTTCCGCGACAGCGGCTCCGGCGACCTTGAAGAGGACGACGAGTACTCCTTCACCCTGACGTTCACCGTCCCCGACAGCACGACCGAGGTCGATGAGGTCGACGTGCACGTGGACGGCCTGGAGGGCGGCGTGCCCACCAAGCCCGAGTCCGACACCGCGAACGGCGTCACCGAAGTGGGCGATGCCGAGGACCTGGCGTTCAGCGTCCAGCCGCAGGATTCCACCGGCGGCGTGGACTTCGCGAGCGACGTGAAGGTGAAGATCGTCGACGACGAAGGGAACACCGTCGTCAGCGCCGATGACACGATCACCCTCGCCTACGACAGCGGCGGTGACGCGGCCGGCGTCCTCACCTGTGACGACCCGTCCGTCGCCGCGGTGAACGGCGTCGCTACCTTCGAGGATTGCAGCATCAACCTCGACGGTGACGACTACAAGCTCAAGGCGACGGCGTCGGGCCTCACCACGGCCACCAGCAGCACCTTCGACATCACTGTCGGACCTGCCGCGAAGCTGACGTTCACGACGGAGCCAAGCGCCGTGGCTACAGCGGCTACCGACTTCGCGCAGCAACCAGTCGTGACCGTGCAGGACGCTGGCGGGAACACCGTGACCACCAGCGTCGCGTCGATCACGCTGACTATTGGCGGCGCGGGCCCGGGTGCGTTGAGCTGCACAACCAACCCGCTTGCCGCAGTCGCTGGAGTCGCAACGTTTGCGAGCTGCGAGATCAGCCTCGCAGGCACGAACACGATCACAGCATCGAGCGCGGGGCTGACATCCGACACCAGCACCGCGATCGTGACCAGCTAGCTCGGCTGCGCACGAAAGAGTGAGTGTAGGAGGGGCCGCCCGAAATGGGCGGCCCTTCCTTTTACACGCTGGTGACTGATGCGGTGCTGCAACTTCCGCCCGTGGCATCCGCAAGGCGACCGTTAGCACCCTCCCGTACGCTGACCTCACACCCTGCCACCACAGTGAGGAGGAGGCGCAATGCAGCGCAGCATGAAGCGACTACTGCCGCTCGGCGTGCTCGCGGCCGCCGGACTGGCCGCCATGGCCCAGACCTGCATCATCACCAACGAGTCCTTCAACCTCATCGGCGAACACGACACCTTCGCGGGCGAGATCCAGAACGACAGCGGCGTGAACATCCTGCACCACCGGATCCGCGTCGCCTTCCTGGAGGATGGCAACAACAGCGTCGTCCAGACGACGACCGTCGACGGGTGCCTGCGGTCGCTGCAGGACGGCGCGTCGGACTTCTTCTCGGCCGCCAGCAGCCAGGCCGCGGGCGAGACCGACTTCGCCCTCGCGCGCCTCGCCAACTTCTCCGAGGACCCCGGCTTCGAGGTGGGCGACACCGTCCCGGGCGACGTGTCCTTCACCGCGCTCGGCGCCATGCTGACGGGCGAGTCGCTGACCGTCGAGGGCACGATCACCAACGACGATGACGACACGCTGGAGGAGCCGGCCGCATGCGTGGTCGTCTACAACGACGACGGCGACATCGTCGTCACCGGCAAGGACACGACGGTCAACGACCTGGACGAGGACGAGAACGACACCTTCTCGGTGACCGTCGACGTGCCCGAAGACGCCACGCTGGACCACGTGGACGTCTGGGTCGACGGCCTGGAGGACAATACGCCGACCGACCCGGTCGTCAGCGACAACATCGAGGTCGAAGGCTCGACGGCGACGCCGGGCACGACGACGGCGACATCGACGCCCACCCCCGCGCCCACCGACACGCCAACGCCGACGGGCACGCCGTAGCCGCGGCAGCGCGCCTACGTGGGCGTACACAGGAATGGAGCGCGGGCGCCCTCGCCCGCGGACTGGGGACGGCCCGGCCCCCCTTCCGGGCCGTCCCGCCTATCCGCGGCCGCGCGATGCCCCCGGAATCGAGACGGCGATGATCGACCGGGGGAGGGCGCGGCAGGCGGCGCCCCTGCGGACGCGCTGGCCCGCGCTTCGCGAGTATCGCGGGGCGATGTGGCGGCGACACTGCGCGGCTTCCAGCATCCGACCACGAACCCCAACGCCCCGACTTCCGCCTCTAACCTCCAGCCGCCAACCCTGCTATAACTTCCGTCAGTGGACAAACGCCGGTCGCCAGTCAACAGTCGTCGGTCGCCACGTCGTGCTGAGGGCAGCGCAGCATCTCGTCCGTCCCACCGGCAGCCCCCGGACTCTTCCCGCGCCGTGGTCCGAGCGGCGGTCCCCTGTCCCGTGTCCACCGTCCACCCTCCACGGCCCGCGGTCCACCGCCCGCTATGACACTGGACCTGACCTTCCTCGGCACGGGCAACGCGTTCGCTCCGACGCGATACTGGAGCGCCTTCCTGGTCAACGACCGCTACCTGTTCGACGCGCCGCCCACGCTGCTGCCCCACATGAACAGGCTGGGCAAGGACATCCGCGACATCGAGGTCATCTTCATCAGCCACTTCCACGGCGACCACTACTTCGGCCTGCCGTTCCTGCTGCTCGACTACGCCGAGCGCGCCCCCCGCAACAAGCCGCTGACGATCGTCGGCCCGCCCGGCATCCAGAAGCGCGTCGAGGCCTCGACGAACCTCGCGTTCGCCAACGTGTATCGCAAGCAGTCGCGCGGCTACGACCTGACGTTCGTGGAGGTGAAGGACGGCCGGTCCGGGTCGTGCGGCGACTGCGCGTTCACCGCTTACAAGGTGCGCCACGTGCCCGACCTCGAGTCCTTCGGCTTTCGGGTCGACATCGGCGGCTCCACGCTGGCCTACACCGGCGACAGCGCGATGTGCGACGCGCTGGTGCCGCTGGCCGACGGCGCCGACGTGTTCGTGGCCGAATGCTCGTGCTGGAACGAGACCTGCGGCCCCATCCACCTCACCCCCAGCAACATCCTCGAGCTGCGCCGCACGATCTCGCCCGGTACGCGCTTCGTGCTGACGCACATCGGCGCCGGCGAAGCGCCGCCCACCATCACCGAGGCCGGCATCCTCATTGCGGACGACATGAAGACGATCCGGGTGTAGGGTGTCAGTGTGTCAGCGCGTCAGTGTCTCAGTGTCTCAGTGTCTCAGTGTCTCAGTGTCTCAGTGTCTCAGTGCGTGAGCCGGTGAGCTTGTTAGGTCGTTAGCACCTCCGTCGATCCCGCAGCGCGTGCTTCCGGTGGTTCCCTGCCCCCGCTCCGGGTTCCCGGGGTTAACCCCGCCAGGGCGGGGTTACCGCCCGCGCGGTGCTGCCCGCGTGCGGAGATCGCCCGTCAGAACACCGCGATCCCGCGACGCCCCACCGGATGACCGGCGCGGTGCCGTCGCCACCGCGAAGTAGCCGCGGAGCTTCTCGCAGAGTCGCCGCGCGAGACAGCTCCGCCGGAAGCCCGCCGCCTCACCGCACGTCGTGCCGTCGTGCCCAGGAGGGACAGCCCCGGGCGTAAGACCCTCACCAACTTTTTCACCAAAGTGATCTGGCGCGCTTGGAGATCGCCTTCCGGCCCCTCTACCATCGCCCCCACGCCGAGTGCTGGCCGTGGACATTGCCCGCCACCGCCAGCACCGGCGCCCAGGACACGAAAACCGCCGAACAACCGAATCTAAAATTCGCCGGCCCGAATCGAATCCGGTTCCTTGACAATTTGAAAGGCGTCGCGATGACCGCAGACCAGGACCCGGCGGCAGAAAACCGAAAACTGCCGAGCAATGTCGCGTGGCCAGCCGCCCGTCGATCAGAGTCGCCCCACGAGACCGGCCGAGCCCCCACAACCCGAAAACTGCCGAGCAATGTCGTGTGGTACAGCCGTCCCTCGATCAGATTCGCCACAGGGGACCGGCTGTGCTCCCACAGCCGAGATCTGTTCAGCAATTTCCGGAACGGGTCCTGGCCAGAAACGAGCGCCCCAAAAGCCTTTTCTGCCGAGCAATTCCACCGCGAGCAGCACCGCGCGGGCTGAAAGCCCGCGCTGCGAGGATCACAAGGGCGGAGCCAGCCGGTTCATGCAGCTAACAAGCTCACAAGCTCACCGGCTGGCGCACTGACGCGCTGACAAAGCCGACCGGCTGACGAGCTGGCTAGACAGCGAACACTTGTTCTGATAGGATCACGGCCTCATGACTGGCCGTGTGACCCTCATCCACGATTTACCCGCGGCCGAGCGGCCGCGCGAACGGCTCCGCGACTTCGGGCCCGCCGCGCTCTCGAACGCGGAGCTTGTCGCGATCCTGCTGCGCACGGGGGCGCGCGGGAAGAGCGCCGTGGCGCTGGCGCAGGAGCTGCTCATCCGGTTCGGCAGCGTGGCGGGGCTCGCGCAGGCCTCGCACGCCGAGCTGTGCGCCACGCCCGGCCTGGGCCCGGCGAAGGCGTCCGAGCTGCTGGCCGCGGTCACGCTCGGCATCCGCGCGGCCAGCCTCTCGGCGGAGTCGCGGCCGCGGCTGCAGAACCCGGAGGACATCGCCGACCTGGTCCTGCAGGAGATGTCGCTGCTGAAGCAAGAGGCGGTGCGCGTGTACCAGCTAGACACGCGTCTGCGGCTGATGGGGTGGACCGAGGTCTATCGTGGCAGCGTGCACACGACGCCCGTCCGCCACGGCGAGTTGCTGCGCGACGCCATCCGTGCGAACGCTTCGGCCGTGGTGCTCGTGCACAACCACCCATCGGGCGACCCGACACCGTCCGCCAGCGACATCATGATGACCAAGGGCCTCGTCGAAGCCGGTGCGCTGCTCGACATCGAGCTGCACGACCACGTCATCATCGGAGGGAGCCGGTATATCAGCCTGCGGACCGCGGGGCTGGGCTTTAGTCGTTAGGCGTTAGGCGTTAGTAGGTGGTGGCGCCTGGCTCGTGGTTTGGACAAGTGTCCTGAGCCCGTGTGATCGCGCAAACTGCAGCTGACGACCGAGCAACACCCAAACGGCTAACGACCAACGCCTGCCGGCCAACGACTACCGATGAAAGCCATTGTCACCGCTATCGACGAGCCATGGCGCGACCAGGTCGCCAACATCTGGGGCGAGCTGAAGGCGCTGTTCGGGCTGGGGGGGCTCGCGGGCGCCGTGCGCCCCTACGTCACCTTCCATGTCGCCGAGGACTACGCACAGGGCATCGAAGGCGTGCTGGCGCGCATCGCCGCCCGCGGCACGCCCTTCCGCATCGAGACACACGGCATGGGCATCACCGAAGGAGCGCCCGCCGAGAGAGCGCCCGGCGAGGGGGCCCTCACGGAGAGAGCCCTCGCCGAGGGGCGGCAGTCCGTGCTGTACCTGCACGTGACGCGCACGGAGGCGCTGGACGACGTGCACCACGTCATCCACCACGCCGCGCAGCCGGTGGCCGTCAACCCGCGCGCCGCGTACGAGGCGGAGACGTGGCTTCCGCACATCGCCGTCGCATCCGGGCGCATACCGCCGGCCGACGTGCCGCGCGTGATGGAGTTCCTGGGCCGGCGCGACTACGCGTGGACGATCACGGCCACCAACCTCTGCCTCATCCCCGACACCCGCATCACGGGCGCCGAATGGCTCCGCTTCGACCTGCAGGGCAAGCCGCAGGGCACATGAGGGAGGGCCGCCCAAAGGCGGCCCTCTGTGCGCTGTCCACTGTGACTGTGAAGACTAGACCTTTTCCAGGACCTGGAGCGTGCAGGCCGAGCCGAGGCCGATGACGTGGGCCATGCCCACCTTCGCGCCCTCGACCTGGCGGTTGCCAGCCTCGCCGCGCAGGTGCCAGACGACCTCGCACACGTTGGCGACGCCGGTCGCGCCCAGCGGGTGGCCCTTCGAGAGCAGGCCGCCGCTGGCGTTCACCGGGATCTTCCCGCCGATGGAGGTGGCGCCTTCGTCGACCATGCGGCCGGCCTCGCCTTCGCCGCAGATGCCGAGGTTCTCGTAGTGCAGCAGCTCGGCGGTGGCGAAGCAGTCGTGCAGCTCGATGAGGTCGAGATCCTGCGGGCCGATGCCGGCCTTCTCGTACGCCTCCTTCGCCGCGTTGCGGGTCAGCGTGTTGATGTCGGGCATGGTCAGGTCGCGCTGGGTCCACGGGTCGGAGGTCAGCACCGACGCCGCGACGCGGATGGGCTTGGTGGTGAACTGGCGGGCCTTCTCCATGCTGCAGAGGATCGCGGCGGCGGCACCATCGCCGGTCGGGCAGCACATGTACAGCGTGTTGGGCCAGGAGACCACGCGCGCGTTCAGCACCTCCTCGAGCCCGACCTCGGTCTGGTACTGGGAGTAGGGGTTGTGCATGGAGTGCTTGTGGTTCTTCACGGAGACCTTCGCGAACTGCTCTTGGGTGGTCCCGTACTTGCGCATGTGCTCGACGCCGGCCATGCCAAACACGGCGGGCATGAGGCCGGAGCCCAGGACGCCCTCGGTGCTGTAGGCGGGGTCGCCGCCGGCAGCACCGGCGCCCAGGAGGCCCATCTTGCCCATCTGCTCGCTGCCGATGGCCATGGTGACGTCGTAGGCGCCGCTGGCCACCGACATGTACGCCTCGCGGAAGGCCGTGGAGCCGGTGGCGCAAGCGTTGGCGACGTTGATGACGGGGACGCCGGTCTGGCCGATGATTTGGAGGATGCGCTGGCCGACCATGGCGTTCGACTGGTACAGGTTGCCGCTGGCGACCAGCTCGACCTGGTTCATCTCGATGCCGGCGTCCTTCAGGGCGAGGATGGCGGCCTGCGCTGCCAGCTCCGGCACGGTCTTCTCGGGGTAGCGTCCGAACTTGATCATCGCGACGCCGATAACAGCTACGTCTCTCATAGTCCTTCCCTCTCAATGGTCGTCCGCCGCGCGCTCCGGCCCGGCGTGCTATTCACGTCACGCAGCGCGGGCCTTCAGCCCGCGTGGGCGCCGCGCTCAGGCGGGCTTGAAGCTGAAGGCGATCACGTCGTTGCCTTCGCGGTCCGTGCGGATTTTCTCGGCGACGAACTGCACCGGCATGCCGAACTTCAGGTTCCTGGGGTCGGGCTCGACACCACTAATGTTGCAGCGGACGCTGACGCCTTCCGGCAGGTCGACGATTGCCGCGACGTAGGGCGTCGGGATGCCAGGCACGGACTGGTGGACGATGGAGAAGACGTGGAGCTCGCCGCGGTCGCTGAGCTTGATGTCCTCCATGGGGTCGGTGGAGAAGCACTTGCTGCAGGCCATGCGGGAGCCGAGGTAGGCGGCGCCGCACTTCTTGCAGCGGCTGCCCTGCAGGTAGGGCTTCTCAGCGGGGTCGGACGGGATCTTCAGAAACGGGACGATGGGTTTCTGTTGTTTTTCCGCGGTGGGTGCGTCTGCCAAAGCGGCCTCCTTGTGAACGAACAATGTGCCGCGTGCAGAGGGAGATGAGATGCCGGCTCAGGCGCCGTGCTCGGACGCTTTCCGGCGCCCGCAGGTGTTCGCATCCACATGCTGCACGGCCAATACGGAGGGCCACCACCGCCAGCGGCCGCCCGGAGAGGCGATCGCAAGTATCCACCCGGGGCGCGTCGTGGGTCAAGAGCCGCCGGGCAGATCGTCTCCGATGCGCAACCTAGGGGCCGAGTCGTGCCGGTTGGTCGCCCAGATCCTGCGCAAAACGAAGCAGGTAACCATCAGGGTCCTGGACGATGAACTGGCGGTTCCCGACCTCTACATCGTCGCGCCGGTACCACCTCTCCTCCATCTCGAGAAACACCGCGGCGCCCGCCGCCTGCACCCGCCCATAGAGCCCGTCCACATCCGTGCACTCGATCTCGAAGTTCACGCCCCGCCCGTACGGCCTCACCAGCTCTCCTGCCACCCAGGCGCGCCCCACCGGCTGCTCGATCATCACCTGCGCCCCTTCCCGATGGAGCATCGCGAAGCGCTCCTCCGGACGGTCGTACAGTACGGCGAACCCCAGCACCTCTGTGTAAAAGCGGACACTGCTTTCGAAGTCCGAGCACGTCAGCTCGGGCACCAGCTTTGCGTACCTCATGCTCCAGCCTAACCGTTGGTCCATCTCGAAGGGCGGCAGCCTGTTCGCCACGAACTGCGCCGGGAGCCACGGAGAATCCGCTACCCTGACCCTCGACCCTAGTCCCCATCAACTGGCGAGCCATGGATCTGCGTCTTTTCCCTCTCAACTCGGTCCTGTTTCCCGGCATGCGGATGCCGCTCCACATCTTCGAGGAGCGCTACAAGCTGATGATCCGCGAGTGCATCGAGGAGGATGCGCCGTTCGGGGTGGCGCTGATCAAGTCGGGCGAGGAGGTAGGCGGCGGCGCGGTGCCGTATGACGTGGGCTGTACGGCGCGCATCATCCAGGTGGAGTACCTGGACGACGGGCGCATGAACCTCTTCACGATCGGCGAGCAACGCTTCCGCATCGTGAGCATTAACACGACGCAGCCATACCTGCGGGGCGAGGTGGCGCCGCTGGAGCAGGAGCCCGGCGGGGACGGCGCGTACGAGGCGATGCCGCGGGCGCGGCAGATGTTCGACGACTACCTGAAGACGTACTTCGCCATCGGCGACCAGTGGGTGCGGCAGGTGTACCTGCCGGACGAGCCCGGTGCCGCCGCCGACTACATCGCCGCGCGCTGCGACGTGCCGCCAGAGGCGAAGCAGCAGTGGCTGGAGGAGCTGGATCCGGAGGCACGGCTGCGGATGGAGCTGGCGCTCATCGGCGAGGCGCTGCCGGAGATGCACGGGCGGCTTGTGGCGCACCTGCGGCAGAAGACGACGGGCTTCGGTGTGTTGAACTGAGGAGTTAGTCCGCGTCGCGGGCGTTCAGCTTCTTGAGGACGTCATCAAGCCGGATACTCTTGCCGCGAGCCCGAGACTCGCGGGCACGGCGGATCAGGTCCTTCATCGCGGGATCGCGCATGAGGCGCTGGGCCTCGGCGCGGATCTCGTCGTCCGTCTTCGGGCGCTTTGCGGGTTGCGGGCGGGGATTGGGGTCTGGCATCGCTTCACCTCGCGGGCGTGATACTCAATCGGCACGGCGCCCGGCGACGGGTTGCAGGCCGCGGATGCGCTCGACGGCGGGCGGCAGCACCCCCAGCAGGTACTCTACGTCGTCCATCGTGTTGTCGACGCCCAGCGTGAGCCGCAGCGAGCCGCGCAGGTACTCCTCCGACACGCCCATCGCCACGAGCACGTGCGAGGGCTCGAGCGATGCGGTCGTGCAGGCGGATCCGCTGCTGGCGGCAATGCCCTGCAGGTCGAGTTGCATCAGCACCGCCTCTCCCTCGAGATGGCGGAAGGCGAAGCTGGCGCTGTTCGGGAGGCGCCGGGCGCGGTCGCGGGGGCCGGTGATGATCGTGCCGGGCACGCGGCGCGGCACCTCGTCGAGCAGCCGGTCGCGCAACCCGGTGACGTGCTCGTTCCGAGCCGCGCGTTCGTCGTGCGCGAGGCGCAGCGCGGAGGCAAGGCCGACCGATCCGGCGACGTTCTCGGTCCCCGCGCGGCGGTCGCGTTCCTGCGAGCCACCGACAGTCTGGGGCGCAAACGGCGTCCGCTGGCGCACGTACAACACGCCGGAGCCCTTCGGCCCATAGATCTTGTGCGCGGCGATCGAAAGGAGATCAACACCGAGCCGGTCGACACCCAGGTCGAGCGAGCCGGCGGCCTGTACGGCATCGGTGTGCACCATGATGCGGGAGTTGCGCTCCTTCACGATGCGCGAGACCTCGGCGACGGGCTGGACGGTCCCGACTTCGTTGTTGGCGTACATCACGCTCACGAGGATCGTGTTGTCGTCGAGGGAGGCACGCAGGGCGCCGAGATCGACGAAGCCCTGGCCGTCCACGGGCAGGTAGGTGACACGAAATCCGTCCTTCGCCAGCGCGTCGCACTCGTGAAGCACAGCGTGGTGCTCGATGGCGGTCGTGATGATGTGGTTGCCGCTGCCGCGCGCGCGCGCCGCCTCGGCCACGCCACGCAGGGCCAGGTTGTCGGCCTCGGTGCCGCCGCTGGTGAAGACGATCTCGTTGGGCTTCGCGGCGAGGATCTCGGCCACCGTGCGCCGGGCGCCATCGAGCCCCTTCCGGGCCTCCCTGGCCTCGGCGTAGATGGACGACGGGTTTCCCCAGGCGGAGGTGAGGTAAGGCAGCATGGCGGTGACCACGCGTTCGTCGCAGGCGGTGGTGGCGGCGTGGTCGAAGTAGACTCGGCGCTCCATAGGTTCAGGCTAACACGGTCGGGGGTCCGAAGCGGCGGCGAATCCACGGGTATAGCCAGGCCTGCGCGACCAGCGCGAGCAGGACACCCGCCAGGCACACAACCAGCCCGGCCAAGGCGTCGATGATGTAGTGGTTCGCGGTGAAGACGATGGCGGCCATCTGGAGCCACGGGAGCGCCACGCCGAAGGCGCGCAGTAGCGGGTTTCGCATGGTCACGACCATTGCCCCGCCGATGACCATGGCCCAGCCGTAGTGCAGGCTGGGGAGTGCGGCGTATGGGTTCACGAACGCCTTCAGGGACTGGGCCTGGTAGCTGAGGTCGTTGTACTTCTCGATCGTGCCGACGAACTCGCCGGTCGGGAGGAGGCGCGGCGGCATGACGGGATAGAGGTTGTACAGAACGAGGGCGAGGGCGCCAGACAACAACAACGAGTCGCGCGCAACGGTGTACTCGTGGCGGTGGGTGAAGTACATCCAGAGGCCGACGGCGACGATGAGCGGGAAATCGAGCCAGAAGTAAATGAAGTTGAAGACGCTGACGAAGAAGTGGCGTTCGAGCACCCACTCTTGCAGACGGGGTTCCCAGAAGATGCCGAGCGTGCGCTCGAGATCGATGATGTCGCGGGCGTTGGCATAGGCGTCGTCGTGGCGATCGACGACCAGACCGCGGACGATGAAGTACAACAGGAACGCTAGCGAGACGAGGCCGATCTCGAAGACGTCGCGGTAGATCCGGCGCGATTCAATGATGGCGGCGAGCCGTCGGAGGGGTGAGGGCTGGTCCTTTGCGGTGACGGTGTGCGTCGACATCGATACGTTAGCACTCCACTGAATATCACATCATGAGACGATGGACAGCGCTACTGACAACAATAACGCACGGAAAGCAAGCGTTATCGTCGCGCGCAGATGACATCTTTGGTCGTGATCGCGCCGCCGCGATCACGCGCTCAGAAAAGGGGTGCAAAGTCGCGCGAAAAACGCCCCACCAATCGTCATAAGCACCTTGACCCGCTCCCGGCCCACGCGTATGATGCGCCCTGTTCCCAGGGTTTCACAGCGGCCCGCGCGACGCGGACGACATCCGGAAGCGTCGCACTGCGGAGGGCACAGACAATCACCGCAGCAGGACCCGAGACACTGGCAGGGACTTCGATCCTGGGAGCGCTTCAGTAATCCGTTCACCGTTGTTCAACGCATGCCGGGACCGCACGCGGCGTCGGGAGGGATTCGTGTTGCCTGTTGCAGGATGCACATACGCCGGCCACACACGCACAGAGCACAGGCACCTGGCGGCACGACAATGAAGGACAACGACGCAGCGACGACCTGGGCGGCCGCGCTGGGCCAGCTCCAGGTCTCGGTTAACAAGCCGAACTTCGACACGTGGCTGCGCGACACGGTCGGCCTGCGATTCGATGACGAGACGTTCGTCGTCGGGGCCAACAGTGACTTCAAGACCGAGTGGCTGGAAGTCCGCATGAGGAAGGTTGTCCTCCAGGCGCTCGCCCGCGTGATCGGGCGGCCGGTGGGCGTCGCGTTCGAGGTCGTCCGGGCCGAGGACGACCCGGGGCCGACTATGGACACCGAGGGCTCTCCTGCGCTCGACGGCAAGGACGCCGTCCCCGACTTCCTGCGCCGTCGGCCCGCGGCGCCCGCACTGCATCCGGCGCTCACGTTCGACACGTTCGTGGTGGGCGAGGAGAACGAGCTGGCGCACGCGGCGGCGCAGGCGGTGGTGGGCGCGCCCGGCCGCCAAAGCCCGCTGGTGATCTTCGGCGGGCCGGGGTTGGGGAAGACCCATCTGCTGAATGCCATCGGGCACGCGGCGCACACGGCGGGACTGACCGTCGTCTACGCGACAGCGGAGCGATTCGGGACGGAGTTCGGCGGGGCGGCGCAGCACAAGTCGTTCGAGGGCTTCCGGCGCCGATACCGGCACTGCGACGTGCTGCTTCTGGACGACGTGCAGTTCTTCGAGACGCGCCCGGGGTTCCAGGAGGAGTTCTTCCACACGTTCAATGACCTGCACGCCGCCGGGAAGCAGGTGGTGGTGACGTGCGACCGCCTGCCCTCGCAGCTTGGCGGGCTGACGGAGGCGCTCCGGACGCGGCTGATGATGGGACTGCAGGCGGACCTGCAGCGGCCGTCGTTCGCGACGCGGCTGGCGATCCTGCGGGCAAAGGCGCGGCACTCCGCGCTGCGGCTGCCGGATGCCGCGCTGGAGCAGATTGCCCAGCGCTGCTGTCCCACGGTGCGCGAGCTGGAGGGCTACCTGAACCGCGTGCTGGCGCACATCCCGCTGGTGGGCGGACAGGCGACACCGGAGATCGTCGAGCGAGCGCTGTCCGTGTTTAGCACGGCCGCGAGCGCGGGCCAGGATGCGCAGGGGGCGGCACTGCCATCGGCCGACGACGTGATCGCGGCGGTGTGTGCTCGCACGACGACGAGCCGCGCGGACCTGACGGGGCGCAGCCGCAGCCGCGACGTGTCGTACGCGCGGCACCTCGCGATGTACGTGCTGCGGCACGACGCGAAGAAGACCATCGCGGAGATCCAGCGGCTGTTCGGGAACCGGGACCACAGCACGGTCATCGGCGCCATCGACCGCATCGAGGCCGAGCTGAGCACGAGGGTTGAGACGAAGCAAGATCTCAGCAGCATCCATGAAGCGCTGGCGGCCCCGCCTGTCCCGGCGCCGATGCCCGCCGCGACGATGCCGGCGGCTCCCGTCGAACCGCTGCTCAGCGCGATGTGACCGCTTACGCCCAGCCCATCTCGCGTTCGATGGCGGCCAAGTCGGCGGGGACGCGGTGGATTTCGGGCTCGTGGGCAAGCGCCGTCTCGGGATCCTTGAGGCCGCTGCCGGTGATGATGCACACGATGGTCTGGCCGGCGAAGCTGCGGCCGCCCGCGGACTTCTTGAGGACGCCGGCCACGCACGCCGCCGATGCAGGCTCGCAGAAGATGCCCTCTTCCCGCGCGAGGCGCGCGTAGGCGGCCAGGATCTCGTCGTCGGTCACGGCCTCAATGGTGCCGCCGGACTCATCGCGGGCGGCGATCGCGGTCTTCCACGACGCTGGGTTGCCGATGCGAATGGCGGACGCGACCGTCTGGGGCGCCGCCACGGGTGCGCCGTGGACGAGCGGGGCGGCGCCGGCGGCCTGGAATCCCAGCATGCGCGGCCGTCCGGACGTGCGCTCCAGCCGGTGGTACTCGACGAACCCGCGCCAGTAGGCGGTGATGTTGCCGGCGTTCCCCACGGGCAGTGCAAGGACGCTGGGTGCGTCGCCGAGCGCGTCGGCGATCTCGAACGACGCCGTCTTCTGGCCCTCGATGCGGTGCGGGTTGACGGAGTTCACCAGCGCGATCGGGTGCTTGGCGGTAATCTCGCGCGCCATGCGGAGGGCGACATCGAAGTTCCCATCAACGGCGATGATCTCGGCGCCGTGGACCACGCTCTGGGCGAGCTTTCCGCGCGCGATCTTGCCGTCGGGCACGATCACGTAGCACTTCAGGCCATAGCGCCCGGCATAGGCCGCGGCGGCGGCGCTGGTGTTACCGGTGGAGGCGCACATGATGGCCTGGGCGCCCTCTTCCATCGCCTTGGCGACGGCAACGACCATGCCGCGGTCCTTGAACGAGCCGGTGGGGTTACAGCTCTCGAGCTTGAAGTAGAGCGCGTCGCACCCCGTTTCGCGCTCGAGGGCCTGGGAGCGGACAAGGGGCGTCTCGCCCTCACCCAGGGTAATGAGCGGTGTCCTGGCGGTGATGGGCAGGTGCTCGGCGTAGCGATGAAGGACGCCGCGGAGCGGCGCCGCGTCGGGGGCACGGAGGGGCGAGTCGGCGGTCATTCGTCCTCGGTCTTCAACTGACTCTGCTGGCCGCGCAATTCCTTCGTCTGCCGCTCCAGCTCTTCCACCTCGCGCCGCTTCATCCGTTCGATCATCTGGTTCAGCTTCAGGAGTTGCTCGGTCATCGTACGGCGGAAGTCCAGCGTCAGCGTGTGCACGTGGTCGATGCGGCTGTCGTAGGCCTTCATGCGGGCATCGACGTGGGTCGTGAAGTCCTCCTCACGCTCGAGGCGTGTCTCCGCGTGGGCGAACGTCTCTTCGAGGTGGGAGGTGCGGTCTTCCAGGCGCTGGCGCTCGGCGCGCAGCAGCTCGACGCGCTCGGTCAGCAGCGGCAGGACGCGCAACTCTTCCTGCATCGTGTGCAGGTCAGTTTCGATCCGCGAGGCGACCTCGTGGGCCAGGCGTGCTCGCTCGGCCAGCACGTCGTCCTCGCGGCGGAGCGCGCGCACCGACTGCTCCATCTCAGCCTGTTGCTGCTCGAGCCGGATAACGGCGTCGACGTTGCGCCCGGCCTTCGTCTCGACCGTCTCGAGCCGCTGGTTGATTCCCTGGTACTGAAGGTTGTGCCGGGAGAACTCCTCCTGGAAGCGGCGGGTCGAGTCGTCGAGGGCGGACTGGCGTTCGAGGAGGCTCTCTGTGCGGCGCTCGACGTCCTGGAGCCGCCGGTAGAGGTCGTTTTTCTCCGACTGGTCGCGGGCTCGCTCCTCGGCGGTGGTGCGCTCCAGCACCTCGAACTTGGTGTCGATGAGGACCTCTGCGTCCTGGATGCGGTCGAGCAGGCCGGAGAGCTGGCGGAGCTGCTCGGCCATGGAGGGCAGGCCCAGCGTGCGGGCGGTGATTTCGCGGACGCGGGCCTCGTTGTCGCGGAGCTTCTCGTTGATATCGAGGACCGCGGCCTGGAGCTGATCGCCCTGCTGGGTGAAGCGCCCCAGCTGGGTCTTGAGGGCCATCACCTGGTCCTGCACCCAGCCCAGTGTGTTTGTGGGCGCCTGCGAATCGTGCTGGGGGTCGCTCATGGTCATGGCCGCACCCGGATCACCTGCTCCACTTCCACGACGCCGGTGAGTTTGCGAATCTCATCGAGCGCGCGGCGCATGGCCGCTTCGACGGCATCGTGCGTCATGATTACGATCTCCGCCTCGGCCTGTCCGTCGACTTCCTTCTGGATGACGGACGCGATGCTGATCTTGTGGTCGGCCAGCTTTCCGGCGACGCGTGCCAGGACGCCCGGTTCGTCGGCGACGCCAACGCGAAGATAGTACCGCGATTCGGTGCGCTCGATTGGCAGCGGCTTGACGTCGGCTTCGCGGCGGAACGAGTGCGGCCAGTAGACGTTGTTGCTGATGCTGACGGCGGCGTCGAGCGCGTCCGCCACGACGGCGGAGGTCGTCGGCAGGGAGCCGGCGCCGGGGCCCTGAAAAAGGACGCGTGACATGAGGTCGCCTTCGATCTCCACTGCGTTCAAGACGCCATCGACGTTCGCCAGGAGCTGCTCGTGGGCCACCAGGCATGGATGGACGCGCAGCTCGATGCTGTCACCGCTGCGGCGGGCCATGGCCAGCAGCTTAATCGCGTACCCGAGTTCGCGGGCGTAGGCGAAGTCGCGGGCGGCCAGCTTCGTAATGCCTTCGCGATACACGTCGCCGGGACGGACATCGACGTGAAAGGAGAGGCTGGCCAGAATCGCCAGCTTGTACGCCGCATCGATCGCCTCGACGTCATTCGTGGGGTCGGGCTCGGCGTAACCCAGGCGCTGTGCCTCGGCGAGGGCTTCGGCGAACGAGCCCCCACCCTTTCCCATCGACGACAGGATGTAGTTCGTGGTGCCGTTGATGATGGCGGTGACGCTGAGGATGTCGTTCGCCAGCAGGTCGCGCTTCAAGGGCGCGATGATGGGGATGCCGCCGCCAACGCTGGCCTCGTAAAGCAGGTCGACGTTGTGCGCGCGGGCCAGGCGGAGCAGGTCACCGCCGTGCTTCGCCATGACTTCTTTATTGGCGGTGACGACGAACTTGCCGGCCTCGAGGGCGGCGCGCAGGTAATCGTACGCAGGCTGCTCGGCGCCCATGACTTCGATCACCATCTTGATCGCGGGATCCTGCAGGATCTCCGATGCGTCCGTGGTAACGAGCGAAGGGCTGACCGGGAAGTGGCGTTCTTTCTTCGGGTCGCGCACAAGGACTCGACGCAGTTCGAGCGGGACGCCGATCTGGCGCGCATAGACGTCGGCCTTTTCGTGGAGGATGCGGGCGACGCCGCTGCCCACGACGCCCAGACCCAGCAGGCCGATGCCGATGGGGCCGCGCGCGCCGCTCATGGCGCCGGCGTGCTCGCGGCCACGGTCGTGCTCTCGGCAGGCGCCGTGGCTTCGGCCGGGGGCGTCGTACCCGCTGCCGGCGTGCCTTCGGGCGCCGGCGTCGACGCGGCGGGGCTGGCCGTGAGCTGGGCAACGGCGGTGAGCTGGGCCTGCTGCTGTTGTTCGAGTTGTTCCTGCCGCTGCTGGTCCTGCTCGATGAGGCGAGGCAACGCGTCTTGATAGACGTCGGCGAGCGCTTCGCGCTGCGCGTCCTCATCCCACTTGTTGACGAGCGCGCCCGAGGACTCCATCTCGTCCTTCGTGGTGGTGAGCCAGTCGTCGTATTTCGACTGCGCCAGGCCCGGCTTCTGGTCGTCGCGGACGAGCTGATCGGAACGTTCGATCACCCGCACGACGTAGTGCGTCGTCGCGCTGACCGTGGAGGTTAGCGGACCGCTGAGCTGGCCGATCTCAGCGGCGAAGGCGAAGTCGTTGTAGGCGTCGTTGAAGTTGCCCTCGGGCGTGTACTCGTGCACACCGCCGGTGGTCTGTACGTCGGTCTCCTGGGACACGGATTTCGCGACGTCGGCGAACGCCTCTCCAGCGTTGATGCGTTCGATCGCCTTCTGCGCGTCCTCCAGCGTAGGCGCCGAGATCACCTCGACCTTCGCCTGCAGGACGGTGGGTGACTGTTCGGCGGTGAACTTGTCTTTGATCGCGGTCTCCAGCGCATCCGCGAGCACCAGCCGCCGATATTCGCCCTCGGTGAGGCCGGTGGCATCGAGCTGCCTGCGAAGCGCGTCCTGAAAGGCGCGCTGGTCGGCGTCGGCGGAGACGCCGATACGGCCGCGCAGTTTCCCGTCGAACGTGGCCTCGTCGAGGCCGACACCCAGCGCGCCGGCACGGGCGATCTTCGTCAGCTCGTTGACCAGGTTGTCGTAGGAGGCCGTCGGCAATCCGGTCGGATCGCGCTGGAATGACGTGTTGATGAAAAGCTCGTAGTTCATGCGGCGCTTCATCGCCGCGTACGAGACCTTGTACTGGTCGACCTGCAAGACCGTGCGACCCAACGGGCGCTTTTCCGTCCAGTACCACCCGAAGGCGACGAAACCGAGCGCCAGCAGGACGATGAGCCCGACGCCGCCGATGAGGAGCAGGCGGGCCGACTGTTCGGAGTCGAGGTTCAGGCGCCCGCCGCCGTGCCGCGACCGCCCTGATGCCTTCGCGCTCTTACCGGGGGCGACAGGCGGCTGCGGGGGCCGCCGGGACTTGCCTTCACTCGTCATCGATCACCACCTGGAGCCCTGGCGGGCCCATCGCCGGCCTCCCGGCGATGCATCGTTCACGCCTTGCCAGACACGTTCGTAGCATCACGGCTAGGTGAACGAGTGGTCCGCCGTGTACGGCAGCAGGGCGAGATGACGCGCGCGCTTGATGGCGAGGGTGAGCTTGCGCTGATGACGCGCACAGGTGCCGGTCTTGCGGCGCGGCTCGATCTTGCCGCGCTCGGAGACGAAGCGGCGGAGCTTGTGGGGCTCCTTGTAGTCGATGTGGTCGATCTTGTCGACGCAGAATGCGCAGACCTTACGGCGGCCACCGCCGCGCCCCCGGCCGCCGCCACCGCCGCCGCGCCGGGGCGGGCCTGCCGGTCGCTCCTCGGTCCGGGCACCCTCCGAGGGAGCCTGGGGCGGCGCTGGCGCCTGCGCTTGGGGCGCCGCCGGAGCCTTGATGTCGTTTTCGTTGTCCTCGGTCAAACGCGTTCCTCCTGTGGGCCCGCGCGCGCGGGCGTGTCTGCACTATTCGAACGGAAGGTCATCGGGGTCGACGGGCGGGCCGCCCGGGGTGCTGGTGTCATCGAAGCGGTCCATCCGGGCGGCGCCACCACCGGGTCCACTGCCCAGGAAGAGGACGGTGTTGGCCACGACCTCGGTCTTGTAGCGTTTGACGCCGTCCTGGCCCTCCCACGAGCGGGTCTGCAGGCGGCCCTCGACGTACGCCTGGCGGCCCTTCTGCAGGAACTGGCTGCACAACTCGGCCAGCTTGTCCCACGCGACGATATCGAACCAGTCGGTCTCTTCCTTGCGCTCACCCTCGGGCGTGTTGTGCACGCGGTTGCAGGCAACGGAGAAGGTCGTGACGGCCTTGCCATTCGCCGTATACCGCATCTCGGGATCCCTGCCGACGTTGCCAATCAGCATGACTTTGTTGAGACCCGCCATGTGATGTCCCTCTCGTGCTCCGCGGGTACCGCCCGGATCCTAATCCTCGTCCTTGCGCACCAGCAGGTGGCGGAGGATCTCCTCTGAGATGTTGAAGTGGCCTTCCAGCTCGTGGGCGCGGCCGGGATCGAGCCGGATCTGCGAGATGACGTAGTTGCCTTCAGTGTGGCGGTTGATGGAATACGCGAGACGGCGCCTGCCCCAGGGCCGCGTCTCCACGATCTCACCGCCGCGGCTGGTGACGGCGCCGGAGACGCGCTCGAGCGCGGCGGGCACATCTTCCTCGGCAATCTCCGGGCTCATGACGACAACCAGTTCGTAATCCCTCACAAGGCCTCCAACCAGCCACATGCGCGGCCGCAGCCCGCGGCCACATTCAAAGTAAAGCGCCCGCGACCTCTGGCGAGAGGGCGGGCGAAGCGTACAGCGGAAGCTGTTCGACAGCGCACAAGATTATAGGAACGGGCTTATGGGAAGTCAATTCGGGGCGACCGCGCACCCGTCGGAGGCGGGGGACGTGTCGGTGATGAAAGAGCACCGCGCGACTGCTTCCGGCTGCGTGCGCGGCGGCGGTATGCTGTGGGGCAACGAGAGAGGAAGATGACCAGCGATGCGCAAAGACCTGATGGAGATCCTGGCCTGCCCGATGTGCAAGGGCGAACTGACGCTGACGGTCGACGAAGAGAAGGATGATGAGATCATCCGGGGCTCGCTGTTCTGTGCGAAGTGCAACGAGCGCTACCCGATCGAGGACAGCATCCCGAATCTGCTGCCGCCGGACCTGCGCAAGCAGATGAGCGCCTGACAGGAGGGTCGCGATGGGCCGTTCAAAGCAACTGGGCACCATACTCATGATCGTGGCGGCGACACAGGGGCTGTTCATGTTCGTCGGCACGCTGCGGCGGAGCTACCTTGCCATCGCCCTGCCAGTGCTGGGCGCGGTCGGAGCCATCAGTGCGCTGATGTTCTGGGTGGGCTGGACGATGGCGAACACGGAGCCGGACCTGGCGGAGCTGGAAGCGGCCGAGGAAGTGCCCGCGGCTGTATAGGCGAACGGGCCCGGGGTGTGTGGGAAGGCGAAGCGCGGTGTGGCCGCGCTTCTTTTCACGTCCGGAACACGCCTGATGCGGAAAGCAGCGTTAGACGGCGATGACGACCAGACAGGCGGTTGGCGCGCCAGGAGAAGGTCAGGCCCCGGACAAAATTAGAGCCGCAGCTTGCCGTGTGAGGGCTGGCGGCGGCGTTGTCGGGGGTGGCCTTCCTCCTCTTCGAGGAGGTCGATGGGTGGTGCGGTCACTGCCTCGTGGACGTATCCACAGCAGAGGCAGGTGCCGTAGGCCCCATACCAATCGCGCTCGATAATCATGGAACCACGGCAGCGGGGGCAGGTGCGGGGGAGGTTGGTGTTCATGAAGGCATGTCCTTCCAGCGCCCTGGCGGGCGTCTGCCTCTGGCGCGCAGAGGCACATTCAGCTCCCGGTCCTGAATCAAGCCGCCCTTCGGATGCCTACGAGGTTAGCTGTCGGGTTCGGACTGAAAGGCTGTCCTACGCGTCGGCGCGCCGGAAAGGCCGGGTCGCCGCGCGATTCACCCCTGCCCGCAGGCTGCGGGCGCTGGTTCCCCCGTTCCGCCAGAGACGGATTCGGCTTTTCGGGGCCCGCCAGGCGGGCTCCCGAATCGCGCCGCCCACCAAGTGCAGCGCGATTGTGATTTCGAGAACATATTAATTCCGCGTGTCGAAGCTGTCAATGGGTTTCGCGCGCTATCGTGCGGAATTCGTAAAGCAGTTGCGTCACTGGCACGGTTTTTCGGAACGAGAGTGTTACTGGACTGCGGTCTGATCAGTAACCAGCCGTATGCTCACCGGTCGGTCGCTTGAGGGCGGGCCTCGTTCGCGCGTTCGTAGCAGGCGGCGACCAAGGCGGTCGTCGCGAACGCATCCTCCGCCGTGACCGCGGGCGGCGCCATACCACTGACGGCGTCAAGAAAGCGCGCGTCCTCGGCGACGTACCCCCAGCGTTCCTCGAACGGGAGCTGGGCGAGGTCGATCACGCGCGCCGGCGCGCCGACACCATCCGAGATGGTGATGCGTTCCATCTCCTCGGTAACGGCAGCGGTGTGATCGCCGTACACCTCGAGGCGCTCGAACGGGAAGAGCCACGTCGCGTGCGCGGACGACGCGAACACCGCGCTCATGCCCGTAGCGAAGGTGAACAGCATCGAGAAGTCGTCGAGCTGGTCGTACACAACGGCGCGGGCGCGCACCACGATCTCGACGGGATCGCCGAAGAGGTGGCGCACCAGGTCGAGCATATGCACGGGTGTCTCGTACATGTAGCCGCCAGAGACGGCGGGATCGCCTGTCCAGGCCGGCCGCTGCAGCTCGCCTCTGTTCATCTTCAGCAGCGCGGAAGCGGGCGGACGATCGGCGCCATCGACGTGCGCCTTCAGTTCGAGATACAAAGGAGCGAGCCGGCGGTTGAACCCCGCCTGATAGACACCCCGTGACCGCCGTGCGGCATCCAGCACCCGCGCCCCGTCTTCGAGCGACGTAGCCATCGGCTTCTCGGAGAACACGTGCAGCCCGGCGTCCAGCGCCAGCACCGCCGCCTCGGCGTGATACGCATTCGGGCTGCAGATGTACACGGCGTCGACCGAAGCGAGCAGATCGTCGAGCGACGAAACGGCTGCGGCCCCATGACGAAGTGCGAAGAGGTCCGCGCGTTGCGGGTCGGGGTCGCACACGTGGGTGACGGCGGCGCGGGGATCACGAGCGAGTATGCCAGCGTGCACGCCGGCGATGAACCCGGCGCCGACGAAGCCGATACGCATCACCGCCATCAGCCGACCACCAGGAGGTCCGTCTCCAGCTCGTCCTGGAACGCCATCAAGTCGAGCCAGCGCTCGAGCACGGCGCGATGCTCGTCGCGCCACTGCTGGCCCTGGGGCCCGGCCCAGCGGTCGCAGTGATCCTTCGATTCCCAGTAGGTGACGGCGAGATACGAGACGCCGTCATGGACGCGGAGGAAGTTCAGCGAGAGGCAGCCGGGGATCTTGCGCCAGGCGCCGACGATGCTGTTGTTCGCGAATGCGAGGATCTCGGCCTCGTCCTTCCCGGCCTTGCAGGCCCAGCGGCGGATCGTCACGTAGTCAGCCATCGATGGTAACCCCCGCTTTCTTCAGCGCGTCCGCAGCTTTCGCGCGGGCGGTGCGCGCGACTTCGCGCGGATCCTGGTGCCAGTATTCGGGCCGGAAGATCTCGATTGAGCATACGCCGTCGTAACCCAGGTCGCGCAACTGCCGCAGAATCGCGCCGATCGGGATGACTCCGTCGCCCGGGTACAGCCGGTGCGCATCGGTGAGTTCGCCGCGCGGAAGGTCCTCGCAGCCGTTCAGGTGCACGACGAGGAGTTTCTCGAGCGGCACGCGTGCGATGTCCTCGAGGCGGCTCCCGCCGGCGTAGAAATGAAAGGTGTCGATCACAAGGCCGACGTTCGGCCGGTCGACCGCTTGGACGATTTCTGTCGCCATATCGAGCGTGGGGACGGAGCAGCCGGGCTTGCCGAGGAACTCGAACGCCAGCCCGATCTCCTCCGCGACGTCGGACATCGCCCGCAGCACGTCGACGGCGTCGCTAATCGACTCCCGCCGGTCGAACCCGTCGTCGCGGCGGCCGGGCACGACAACGATGCTGGGCGCGCCGATGGCACGGGCGACGGCGCACGTGCGCGAGAGCTGCGCCAGCACAGCCCTGCGCCCAAAGGCGTCGCGGAATGTGATGTCCTCGATCGAGTTGATGCACCAGGGCTCGATGCGGAGGGTCCGCAGCTTGTGCGCGAGCTGTTCGAGCGGGCGTTCCTTTGTGTAGGCGTCGATCTTGCCGGCCCACACTTCCAGCGCCCGATACCCGCACTCGGCCGCGATCTCCACATCAGCATCGAGCGGCGAAGGCATGATTGTGGCGCCGTTGAGGGCAAGCTTCATCGTGCGGCTATTCTAGGCGCGGCACTCCGCACGGGACAGCGCGTCGAAAGTGACTCCCTCGGCGCGCGCCGGATCGATATCCTGCACGCATGACCCTGGACTTGCAACGGCAGCTTGCTGGCTCCATCGAGGAGGCCCTCGGTGGCCGGCGGCGTTCGCTGTTCGAGCGCGACCCCGAGTACCGGGCGCTACGCAAGCTCGCCGAGCGAAACCGGAAGCATTCGCCGCGCACGCCGACGGACGCGCTGCAGCACGTGGTGGACGTGGCGCGGGAGATGACCGACGGCACCTACGGAGCGCTGGCGGTGACGGGTGAGACCGACTACGTCGAGGGGTTCATGGTCAGCGGTATGGACGACGGAGCGCTTGCCGCCCTCAAGGGCCCGCCGCAGGGGCACGGCCCGCTCGGCTCGATGCGTCAAGACGGGCTCCCGATCCACATCGACGATGTCACGCAGCACGCGAAGGCCTTCGGCTTTCCTCCGAAGCACCCGGAGATGAAGGCGCTGCTTGGTGTGCCGATCATCGCCTCCGGCCGAGTGCGCGGCGCGCTGTACGTCACCGACCGCAAGAACGGCAAGCCCTTCACGGAGGAGGACCGGGGCATCCTGCGCGTCCTCGCCCACCACGCCGGACTGATCATCGAGGCGTCGTGGTATTAGGGCAGTTCGTAGTTCGTAGTCCGTGGCCGGGTCGTCAGCTGCTCGCTCTCACGATATCCGCGAAGACGAAGCCGTCGCGCTCGACGACCTCCCCGACGCGCACGTCGATCGGGTGCACGAACGTCGGGCCGGCTGACACGAAGGTGTGGAACTCGCCGTTCTCGCCGCAGGGGTCCGCGCCCGGTGGCAGCTCCGCGATGAGCGATGCGTCCCACCGCCGGCCGGCGAGCGAGCCCGGGATCTGGCGTGGGTCGACGCAGCTGATGTGCGCGACCACGCCCGCCGCCAGCATCTCGCGCGCGAGCTGGGCCGTCGGGATGCCCCACACGGGGAACAGCGGGGTGAGTCCGGTCGGCGCCAGCTTCTCCTCGCGGTAGCGGCGAATGTCTTCGAGGAACAGGTCGCCGAACGCGATGGCGACGATGCCCTCATCTACGGCGCGGCGCATGGCGACGGACATGGCCGCCTCATACTGCTCGTTGCTGCAGGGATTCGGCAGCGGCACGTCCCACAGCGGCAGCCCGGCCGCCTCCGCTTGAGCCCGCAGCAGCTCGCGTCGCACGCCGTGCATGGCCACGCGCTCGTACTCGTCGTTAGTCGTCGTGAGGAGCCCGACGACCTCGACGTCACCCTGTTGCCGCAACAGGTGCAGCGCCCACGCGCTGTCTTTGCCGCTGGACCATGACAGCAGCGCCCGGCCTGGCCGTGGCATCAGCGCCCCTTGAAGTCCGGCGGGCGGTTCTCCACGAACGCCCGCGGGCCCTCGCGCGCATCCTCCGTCGACTGCGCGATCGCCATGGCCGTGCCGGCTTGCTCGAACGCCTCTTGCCAGTCCGTGGTAAGTCCGCGGTAGACGAGGCGCTTGGCGAGCTGCATCGCGACGGCCGGGCCCTTCGCCAACCGCAGCGCGAAGTCGCGCGTAACGTCGATCAGGTCGCCAGCGGGGACGACGCGCGACGCGTAGCCGATGCGGACCGCCTCCTCCGCGTCGACGAAGTCGCCGGTCCAGATGAGTTCCAGGGCCTTCGCGACGCCGACGATACGGGGCAGCAGGTAGCAGCCGCCATCGCCCGGGACCAGGCCCACCTTCACGTACGACATGGCGAACTTCGCGTGCTCGGACACGATGCGCATGTCCGCCATCGACGCCATGTCCATGCCTGCGCCCACCGCGGCCCCGTTCACGGCGGCGATGTACGGCTTGTCGAGGAGCTGAACGGCGCGGGGGACGTAGTGTACGCCGTCGCGCAGCCAGTTGCGGCGGTCTGCGGCGGAGGGTGGGCCACTGCTCACAGCCGAGGGCGGCTGCGCCGCATTACCCACAGCCGAGGGCGGCTGTGATCCAGCACCCTGTCCCAGCACGGTGCCGCCGCGCAGGTCGGCGCCTGCGCAGAAACCGCGGCCCGCGCCGGTCACGATCACGGCGCGCACGTCGCCGTCGAGCCGCGCGTCTTCGAGCGCCTGCGCCCACTCTCGCAGCATGACGTCCGTGAAGGCGTTCATGCGTTCGGGGCGGTTCAACGTGATCGTCGCGACGCCGTCGCTCTTGTCGTACGTGATCTCTTTGAAGTCCATGGTCAGCCCCAGTCGTCGGTCATGGGTTAGGTTCTTGGTTCTAGATCCTCGGTCCTCCGTCACAACTCCAGTACCGCGTACAGGCCCAGGTGGTCCGAGGGGTAGTTGTTGGGGTCATGCGGGTCGGGCTTGTCGAAGGCGAGCCCCGCCTCGACGACGCGCCACTCCGGTGAGAGGAAGATGTAATCCAACGTCCCGTGCGGCGACGTGTCATACGTGTTCACGGGCGTTGTCCACGTCTTTTCGGGCTCGCTGCCGTTCGCGGCTTCGAGCGCGCTGCGGAACCGCGACTTCATGAGCAGGGTCGCGGGCTCCGGGGGGTCGGCGTAGGCGTTGAAGTCGCCGAGGATGACGAGCGGATAACCGCGCGCGTCCCGTGCATGCCACGCCAGCAGGTACTCGAGCTGGTCGACGCGGTCCTGCGTCGCCTCCGGCGGCCAGTGCAGGTGCGTGTTGATGAGGAAGAACGGCCGGTCGCCGCAGCGGAACACGAAGCGCTGTGCGTTCCGTTCGTGCGTCATCAGGTCGAGGATCTCGTGCTCCTCGAACCCCACGCGTGACATCGTGGCGATGCCGTGGAACGAGGCGCGCTGTCCCGGGTTCACGGCGTGCTTGATGCGGTAGTGGGCCCGGCCGGGCAGGCGGGTGTTGATCTGCTTGCTGATCCACATCCCCTGATCCAACACCATGTCGACCTCCTGCAGGCCGATCACGTCCGGGAGGAGCCCCTCGAGCTGGTCGATGACCAGCGGTGCACGATGTCCCCACTGGCCCATGCGGTTGAAGAGGTTGAGCGTGGCGACCTTGACCTGCGGCATCGGGCACTCCTGTCAACACGCGGGCGGCCGGCGGGACGCCCGTGGGCGAATCGTACGCCCGCGGGGCGATACGAACCACGTCGGTACGCGAGGTCAGTAGTCGGGCGGGCCGGGCCGTGTGACATCGGAGGTGGTGTCCTCGATGCTGCGGCGGTTCTCCTCGTTGAGCAGGTCGAGGATGCGCAGCGCCTCCTCCTCCGTGTACTCGCGGTCCTGGCCGGCGAGCGCCTCCTCCAGGGCGCGCTGGAGTTCCTCTCGCGTCAGGTCCCGGGGGTCGGCCGGGTCTGCATCGGGGTCGGGAGTGGCGGGCTGCAGGGCATCGCCGTTGGCGGGCGTCGAAGTCCCGCCCTCCTCGCCTGGGCCTCCGGCCGCGCCCGTCTCGCCGGGCGTCGTGGTCACGATTGGCGTGCCGGGAGCTGGCGTGGGCGTCATGGTTGGCGACGGCGTCAGGCGGCGGGTGACCACCTCGAGGTTGTGACGCGCGTCGCCGTCGGTGGCATCGGCGAGCAGCGCGCGCCGGTAGGCGTCGAGCGCGTCACGCAGCCGGGCCGCGGCCGCGTAGTGGTTGCCCAGCGCGTAGTTGAGGTTGTTGGCGAGCACGCAGCGGATCCGTCCGTCCGGTCTCAACTCGGCCGCGGGATCGCAGCGATACAGGTCACACGCGCGAGGCGATGACGCCGCGCCCGTGGCAGTCGCCGAGGGCGACGGCGACTCACATTCGCCGGGTGCACAGCCGAGGGCGGCAGTGCCACAGGCTTGCAGCGTCTCGTCGATCGCCTCCTCGTAGCGGGCGAGCTGGTCGAGAGTGTTGCCGGCGTTGTAGTGCAGCTCCGGGCGAGCATCGCGGGCCTGCGCCGTGCGGTACAGATCGAGGGCCGCGGCGTAGTCTCCCCGCTCGTAGGCATCGTTGGCGTCGTTGTTGATATCGGCCGCCGACGTCCCGCACAGTGCGGCGAGGAAGACGGCCGGACCGGCCACGAGTCCGAGTTTCGCGATCAGGCCCGGCGTCGAGCGGCGGCGGCCGAACGCCCCGAGCAGCAACTCGGCCTCGGCGAGCAGCAGCGCGATGGCGGCGAACAACTGGAACCGCTCGACCGGGCGCGTCGTGTCCCGCTCGCCGAACAGCGTGTCAGCGAGGGCGTCGAAGGTGGACGAGAGGGCGGCCAGCGCATGACCGTCGCCATCGAGCGCGACGTACTCGCCGGCGCCGCTGCGGGCGATGAGCATCAGCGCGTCCTCGTCGAGCAGGGTGAGGATGGGACGGCCCTCGCCATCGACGCGGGGGACCAGCACGCCGGTCATGGGGTCCGGGTCCACGACGGCGGCGCCTTCGCGGGAGCCAACACCGGCGGTATAGATGCGGATGCCCTGCGACCGGGCGGAGGCCACGGCAGCGACCACGCCGTCACCGTGATCCTCGCCATCGGAGATCACGAGCATCACCTTCGACTTCGCTTCGCCACCGGCCAGCAGCTTCGCGGCCGCGCCCATCGCAGCGCCGAGGTCGGAGCCGGGTTCGAGGAGGCCGCGCTCGTTGTCGACACCCTGAACGAGGCCGCGCAGCGCCGCCAGGTCGGTGGTGAGCGGCGAGCGCAACAGCGGCTGGCGCGCGAACACGACCAACCCCACGCGGTCGCCCCGCAGGTCGCCCAGCAGCGCGTCGATCTCCGCCTGCGCGCGTGCGAGGCGCGAGGGATCCGCGTCGTCCGAGAGCATGGATGTAGAGACATCGAGGACGATCGCGAGGTCGATGCCGCGCTCCTCTACCTGTGATTCATCGCGGCCGAACTGCGGGCGCGCCGCCGCCATCGCGGCGAGTACCAGCGCGGCGAGCAGCAGTGAGGGGGAGAGCAGCAGCGCCATGCGGGCACCCGGACCTTCTGCGCCGATGCCGCCGAACCTGCCGCGCGCGCGACGGCGCCACGTCAGCCAGCGAGCGACCGCAACCGCGGCGAGCGGCACGGCGGCCAAGAGCAGCAGGAGCCACGGCAGGCCGAAGGTCATGCCAGCCTCCGGAACAGGGTGGTGCGCAGCAACAGCTCGGAGGCGAGGCCCAGAACGGCGATGGCCAGCAGCCACGGGGCCAGCTCGAAGTAGTGCGTCGCAACGACCGCTTCGAACCGAGACTTCTCGAGCCGGTCGATCTCGTCGTAGATCCGCGCGAGCGCGGCGGGATCCTCCGCGCGGTTATATGTCGCGCCGGTGACGCTGGCGATCTCCCGGAGTGCGGTCTCGTCGATATTCAGTGTGGACGTCGCCCGGCCGAGCCCCCGCGACACAACGCCGATCGTGTAGACGCGGATGCCGAGGCGCTGCGCGAGGCGCGCCGCCTCCAGTGGGGTGATGGTGCCGGCGTTGCTTTCACCGTCCGTCATGACAATGACGATTCGGCTCTTGCTCTCCGAGTCTCGCAGGACGTTGACCGATTCGCCGATGGCTGTGCCGATCGCGGTGCTGTTGTTGTCCAGGCGCAGCGTCGGGGCGAGGACGACCCCTTCGGCGAGCGCGGCGTAGTCGGTCGTCATGGGGCTGAGGGTCAGCGCGTTACCCGAGAACGCGACCAGTCCGACCTGGTCGTTCATGCGACCTTCGACGAAGCTGGTCAGAACCTCCCGGGCGGCCGCCTGCTTCGTTTCACCGGCGGCGAACAGCTCGGTCATGCTGGATGAGACGTCGTACGCGAGGACGATGTCGATGCCTTCGCCCTGCGTTTCCGTCGCTGCCTCGCTGCGCTGTGGGCGCGCCAAAGCGACGATCAGCGCCGCTACCGCGAGCAGCCGCACGGCCAGCAGCCACGGCTCCAGCCGCACACGCCAGGTGGGGGGCGCCGCGTCCGCCGGCGCGATGGCGCCGATGGTGACCACAGGCCGTTCGCGGCGGAACAGCAGCGCCCCGCCGGCGAGGAACGGCAGTACCGCCAGCAGCGCGAGGAGCCAGGGGTCGGCGAAGCGCACGTCCATGCGACGGCAGGGTAACTCCGTGTGATGATGCGCAACGCACGCGGAACCCGCCCGGGGGCGCCTCAGTCGAGTAGCACGCCCTCGTGCCGCAGCAGCCAGCGCTTGCGGTCGAGGCCGCCACCGTACCCGGTGAGATGACCGTTGGCGCCGATCACGCGGTGGCACGGCACTACCACGCCGATCGGGTTGGCGCCGTTTGCGAGCCCGACCGCCCGGACGGCCCGGGGTGACCCGATGCGCGCCGCGAGTGCGCCGTAGCTGGTGGTCTGCCCGACCGGGATTTCGCGAAGCGCGGCCCACACGCGGCGCTGGAAGTCCGTCCCACCGGTCGCGCACTCGATGGCGTCGAGCTGGGCGAGGTCGCCGCTGAAGTAGGCATCGATCCGGTCACCAAGCACTGCGGGCACGCGGCCATCGCGCGCCGCCAAGGCCCCGCCGTAGTGCGCCTGCAGCCGCTTACGCATCCGCCCCTCGTGCTCGGTAAAGTCGAAGGCGCGCAGGATGCCGCCATCGTCGACAGCGACCACCGCTTCGCCGATCGGCGTGACCACGCGGGACACAACCAGGTCCGACGGCGCGCCCACGCCAATGGCCGCGCTCATGACCCTGCCACCGCCGCGGCGACCGCACACTCGAGCGTTTGCTTCGCCACGCGCGCGCCCTCCTCCATCATGCCGTCGATGACAGCGGCCACCTCGTCGGGCAGCACGTCCGCGATCCACACGAAACGCGCCCGACCGTGACCATCGTCGAAGATTTGATTCGAGGCGTTGTGATGGGTGAGCCGGCCGCCCGACGCGCTGTACGCCAGGCGACGGGTATGGTCGTCGAGCGTGATGAGTGTCTCGCGCGCGACCATGCCGTTGCCGAACGTGACGACGCGGTCCTGGCCGTCGATTTGCGCATCCACCACGAACCCCGGGACAACGCGCTGGTGCACGGCGCCGTAGTCGCGCATCGCGTCCCACACCTGGTCGGGCGGCGCGTCGATAATGACTTCTTTGCGGATCGTCGCCATGTGTTCCTCCTGTTTCCCGAGGCGGTTTTGTGCCCTGTGGTCGCGCACCCTGCGTGGCGGCCATCGGTGTCCATCATTGCATCGCGGGCGGCCTCCGGCTGGACGAATCCGGACACGTTGGCCGGATGTCCGAATATGTCTGGAACCGCGACCCCACACGAGCGAAGATACACCCATGAGCTTCGCCGTAAACGCGGTCCGCACCACCGGCATCTACTGCCGCGCCGAGTGCACGGCCCGGCCTCTTGAGCGCAACTGTCAGCCGTTCGCCTCGGGCGTGGCGGCGGAGGCGGCCGGCTACCGGCCTTGCCTGCGCTGCCGCCCCGACCGCCTCCCGCCACTCACCGATGGCGACGGCGTGGTGGGGCGCGGGCTCTCGCTCATCGCGCAAGGTGTGCTCGACGCCGGCTCGGAGGACGCGCTCGCGCAACGCCTCGGTCTGACGGGCCGGCATCTTCGCCGCATCTTCCACGAGCGCATCGGCGCGACTCCATCGTTCGTCGCCCGGTCGCGCCGCGCGCACTTCGCCCGGAGACTACTGGACGAAACCGACCTGCGGATCGTCGACGTGGCGTACGCTTCCGGTTTCGCCAGCGTCCGCCAGATGAACCGCGTGATGTCATCGTTCTTCCGCTTCACACCCGTCGAGCTGCGAGCGAAGCGAAGGGACGCCGACCGGCTCGTCGTTGACGGCGGCCTCCCGTTGCGGGTCCCATACGCCGGCCCCCTGGCCTTCCCCGCGCTGCTGTCCCACAGGGCACCGCGCGCGATCCCCGGCGTCGAGGCGATCGCGGACGGTGTGTACCGGCGCACGATATCAACGGCCGGCAACCCGGGCGTGATCGAGGTTTCGGACGCGGGCGATGGCGCGCACCTCGTGGTGGTGGCCCATCTGCCGGCCCTGGTGTCGTTGCTGGACGAGGTCGAGCGTTGCCGACGCCTCTTTGGTCTGGACCGCACACCCGCCGCCGCGACACCCCTCGCGCGGGATCGCCTGCTGCGGCCCCTTGTGCGCAGGTATGCGGGGTTAAGGACGCCGGGCGCCTGGGATCCGTTCGAGACCTCGGTGCGCATCATGCTGGGCCAGCAGGTGTCCGTCGCGGGCGCCACGACGCTGGCGGGACGCCTCGTGGCGGCGTTCGGCGAGCCGGTGGCAGGTCTGGGCTCGATGCGACTCACGCACACGTTCCCTTCTCCCGAGCGCATCGCCGGCGCGAGTATGCAACGCCTTCGCGACATCGGGCTGCCCGGCGCTCGCGCGGAGAGCATCCGTGCCTTCGCGCGTGCCGGCGCCGATGGGCAGCTTCGGATCGACGCGGCCACGCCGCTTGATGAAATCGAAGGCACGTTGCGGGCGGTGCCGGGCGTCGGGCCCTGGACGGCGCAAATGATCGCACTCGTCGCGGCGGGACAGCAGGACGCATTCCCCGCGGGCGATCTTGGTCTGCGTCGTGCCGCGGCCCGGCTGACTGGCGCGAGCAGCCCCTTACGTCAGCAGGACCTCGAGATACTGGCCGAAGCCTGGCGACCATACCGCGCCATCGCCGCGATGCTGCTCTGGGTCAGCAGCCTCGAAGGCTAGCGCTGGTGCGGCCGCGCGAGCGTCAACCCCAAGCGTCACGGCAAGGCGACGGACGAGGGCCGAGAGACCGGCCCGGCGCACCGGGCCGCCTCCGCGCCTTCGGCACAGCAGACGGACGAGGCGTCGCGCGTGTTGAGCCGCATCCAGCGCCGCCGCCAGGCGTCGCCGGCGATGCGTCGCTCCCTCTCAGCAACGATCACGTTGTACTGATCCTGCAGCGTAACTCCAGTGAAGTCCGTCATCTCTGGTACCTCCTGCTCGTGCCGTGCTGATCATCTTCCTGTTCAGGACGCGGGCTCGGCTTGTGCCGGTTCGACCGCCGGTACGCTCACGGTCCGTACCGCCGGAGCGCGTGTGAGCAGCGCGACCGCCCCGGCCAGCATCGCAAGGCACAGAGCCCCCGCGATCACGTAGACCAACTCCAGTCCATCGACGAGCGCGACCGACGCGAGGCGCTGGATCTCGGCGGCCAGGTCTGCAGGCAGTTCGCCCGCCGATAGGCCGGCGCGTTGCGTCGCCCGCCGCTCGAACTCCGTCTGGACGGCAGGACGGATCCCTTGGGGCAAGGCGCTCGTACTGAGGGCGCTGGAGAAGGACGAGATCATGCGCTCCTGCAACGCCGCGCCGAGGGTCGACAGTGCGACCACGCCGGCCACCTGGCGCACGGTGTTGAAGATCGCCGCGCCGACCCCGACCTCGTCCGCGTCCAGGGCGTCCATGGCCAACTGCGTCAGCGTCGGCACGGCAAGCCCGAACCCGACGCCCGTAAGCAGGGCCAGCAGGATGATCTGCGTGTACGACCAGTCGGCGCCGATGCGCGAGGTCAGCAGCACCGAGCCGCCGACCACCGCGATGCCCATGCAGCACACCACCGCCGGTCCCAGCCGGCGCGCGGCGACCATGGCGACGGGCGCAAGCAGAAACGCCATGAACGGCCCCGGCGAGAGTGCGAGCGACGCCTTGAGCACGGAGTATTCGCGCACGACCTCCAGGTACACCGGCAGGAAGAAGAAGACCGAGATGAAGGCGAACATCGCACCGAACCAGCCGGCGCAGGCGGCGGCGAACCGCGGGTTGCGGAAGTACCGCAGCGGGACCATCGGCACGCGCACAGCCGACTCGATGACGAAGAACCCGGCCAGCAGGACGCCCGCGGCAGACAACAGTGTGAGGATGCGAGCCGACGTCCAGCCCCACTGCTGCCCCTGCAGCAGTCCAAGAGACAGCGCCGCGAGGCCGCCGACGACGGTCACCAGCCCCGCCCAGTCGAACCGCGCTGCGACCGCACGCCCGGAGCGCTGTTCGGCGGCGTTGAGAATGACGAGGGGAAGGGCGAGGGCCGCGATCGGCACGTTGACGATGAAGACCCACCGCCAGGTCGAGAACTCGGTCAGGACACCGCCCAGTGAGGGGCCGGCGGCCAGCGCGAGCCCGCCCGTCGCGCTCCACAGCATGTACCCGAGCTGCCGCTTCTCCTCTGGCAGGATCTGGGAGAGCAGGGCGAGCGACAGCGTAACCATGGCGGCGCCGCCGAGACCCTGCAGCGCGCGAAAGGCGATGAGCCAACCCGCGGCCGGGGCGATGCCGCAGAGCAGGGAAGCGACCGCGAACAGCGCCATGCCCGCCGCGAACACGCGCTTCCGGCCGATGCCGTCGCCGAGCCTGCCCGCCGGGATGATGGCGGCGGCGGTTACGAGGACGTACGCGTTCACCACCCACGACATCTGCGTGAAGCTGGCGTCCAGGTCGCGGCCAATTTCCGGGATGACGATGGTCACAATGGACAGGTCCAGCAGGCCCATGAAGAGGCCCGCGGCAACGGCGAAGACGGCAAGCGGGGTGCGGAAGCGGCTGGTTGGGGATGACATGCGGGCCTCCCGCGTGGTAAACTGTTTCTCGAAGATACTATCTTCAAGAAAGTCTAACTGTCAAGAGGCAGGCATGGCAAGGACCAGGGAATACGGGCATTTCTGCGTGATCGCCCGATCGCTCGAGGTAATCGGCGAGAAGTGGTCCCTGCTCGTCGTGCGCGACCTGCTGCGCGGCCCACAGCGGTTCACCGACCTCCTCCGCTACATGGGGGGCATCACCCCGAAGTGGCTCTCGGCCCGTCTGCGCGAGCTGGAGGCCGAGGGCATCATCGAGCGCGACAGCGTCGAGGGGCGGCGCGAGGTCTGGTACCGCCTCACGCAGAAAGGCCGCGACCTGGCGCCAGTGTTGGAGTCGCTGGCGGTCTGGGGCATCGAGTACGCGATGCGGCCGCCGCTGCCGGGCGAGCCCGTGTTTCCGGAGATGGTCCTGCAGGCGGCGGCCGTATTCTTGAACCGGCGGCGCGACAACAAGCCCGCCGGCCCGCTGACCTGGCTGTTCCGCTTCGATGGCCGCGCGCCCGTCGTACTCGCCTTTCAGAAAGGGCGGTGGGAGTCTCGACAAGAGGAGATCGCGGGCGCGGATCTCACGATCACCGCGACGCCCGAAGCGCTGGTCGCTTTCCTCAACGCTCGTGGCGAGGGGCGCGCCCGCCTGCTCCCCACCCTTTCCTGCGACGGTCCACCGGCTGCGCAACAGGCCTTCCGCGAGATTATGGTGCAGCCTCAGGGCGCCGCCGCTTCCTAGACACACGCTGACCCTGTGACCCGATGTTGGTCCCGCTCGGCGAGGCGGATCGACACACATCTGCGGAAGCCTTGATGGCTGATCCGGCCCGCGCGCAAAGCGTCGCGGGGGCGACGGCCGCGCCTTCAGCGCATCTGCCGACTGTTGCCCATACGTGGGGCCTCCCGTACATTGCCGATCGCTGTCCGAAACGGGGTTCGGGACTGCGGAAAACGAAGGGATCGGCCCGTTCTACACGGGCCTTCAGCAACATTGGCCACAAGGAGGCTTCACCATGGGTAACCGGCTGGAGGGAAAGGTCGCGATCGTCACGGGCGGCGGGCGCGGCATCGGGCGCGGCGAGTGCCTGGCGCTGGCGTCGGAAGGCGCGCGGGTCGTCGTGAACGACTTCGGCGGCACGGCGGCCGGCACCGGCGGCGAGCGCGGCCCAGCCGATGAGGTGGTATCCGAAGTCAAGAAGATGGGCAGCGACGCAGTCGCCAACTACGACAACGTGGCCGACTTCGCGGCGGGCGACCGCATGGTGCAGCAGGCACTCGACGCCTTCGGCCGGCTCGACATCGTGGTCAACAACGCAGGCATCCTCCGCGACAAGATGGTCTTCAACATGACCGAGGAGGAGTGGGACATCGTCCTGGCGGTGCACCTGAAGGGCCACTTCAACCTCAGCAAGCACGCCGCCGTCGTGTTCCGCCAGCAGCGCAGCGGCGTCTTCGTCCACACGGCGTCCGAGTCGGGGCTGGGCAACCGCGGGCAGGCCAACTACGCCGCGGCGAAGGAAGGCATCGTCGGCCTCTCTCGCACGCTGGCGCGAGACATGGGCGGCTACGGCGTGCGCAGCAACGCGATCCGGCCGCGCGCGGGGACCCGCCTCGTCATCAGCGACGAGATGCGCGAGGCAGCGCAGAAGGGCGGCGCCGCCGGCATGGCCGGCTTCCAGGCGCTCGAGGCGTTCGGCAAGGCGAATAACCCCGACGCGATCGGGCCGTTCGTCGCCTGGCTTTGCACCGACGCCGCGAGTAACGTCAACGGCCGCGACTTCATGGTGAGCGGGCCCTTGATCGGTCTGTACAGCCTCCCCGAGATCACGACGAAGATCACCGCAGAGGGGGGCCACGTCTGGACGACCGATGAACTCGACGCGAAGATGTCCGACGTGACGGGCGCGCTGGCCAACCAGTGGCCAGCGAAGGAAAAGGCGTAGGAAGCCGGGAATAGCAGGTAGCGGACGGGGGCGCCCCTTTGGGGGCGCGCCTCCTGCTTTTCCTACGAACTCGGCGTCTTCGTGCGTGGGGGACGCGAACGCAGCACGCGGAGCCCGTGCTCGATGGAGAGCGCCGGCACCGCCGTTGAGACGTCCGCGCGCGCCGCGTACCGGAGATCAGCCTCGAACCCGAGATCGAGCAGGCCACGCCCATGCCGCGACTGGCGGAAGGCCCGCATGGCGTCGCCCCGGTACCATCGCCACAGGTGCAGCGCCGCCCAGGCCGAGTCGGTGAGGTGGAGACCGCCGTCCGCGTCATGCGCGGCTTCGACGACAGCGCCGGCAACGGCCGTGTCCTCGAGCGCGAACGTTGCGCCACGGTCGGCGCCGGCGCAGACGATGGCGATATCGAGCGCGCGGCGCTGCGCCTCGTCGAGGAGGCGGCGCGCAACGGCCGCCCGGTTCGTGAGCGCCGCGATCGCCACGAAGGGAGCCGCGGCGGCGGCGGCGATCGCCCGGGTACCGTTGGTGGTCATGATCACGGCGGACTTACCCTTGAACGACAGGCCCGCGAACTCGGACGGTGAGTTGCCGTAGTCGAAGCCGGCGGGCGGAACCGCCTTCACCTCACCACACAGCAATGAGAAGTTGGCGCGCGAGAGCTGGCGCGCCTGGTGAATGTTCTCGCTGACGATCGAGCGCAACAGCCCGTTCTCGTGCATCGCCACGAGCGAGGTCGACGCGCGCAGCACGTCGACGACACCGGCCGCATACCGGTGCGGCTGACGCAGGAGCTTCGGTGTAAGGGCCACCTCGATCCGCACGAGATGAGCGTACAAATACTCGCAACCGCAATCGATAGCTGCACGTCAACGTCCCGAAATTTGACGAGCGGCGATGTCAAGGGGGGCCGCTGCAGACGCGTGCGGGCCAACCGTGCCCTTTGCCGTTGCCCCTGGCTCGTCCCTTCACAGGATCTTTGATAGGAAGGACTTTGTCCGTTCGTGTCTTGGATGGTCGAAGAAGTCGGCCGGCGTGTTCGACTCCACCACCACGCCGTCGTCCATCAGCATCACCCGGTCGGCGGCCTCGCGTGCGAACCCCATCTCGTGCGTGACGACGAGCATCGTCATGCCGCCGCGGGCGAGCTGCTTCATCACCTCGAGCACCTCGCCCACCAGCTCCGGGTCCAGCGCGGACGTCGCTTCGTCGAACAGCATCACCTTCGGGTTCATCGCCAGCGCCCGTGCGATCGCAACGCGCTGCTGCTGCCCGCCCGAGAGCTGAGACGGATAAGCGTCCAGCTTCTCGGCCAGGCCCACCATATGCAACAGCTCCTTCCCGCGCTCGACGGCTATCTTGCGTGCGAGCCCACGCACATGGACGGGGGCGCAGGTGACGTTGCCCAGGGCGGTGAGGTGCGGGAACAGGTTGAACCGCTGGAACACCATCGCCACATCCGCACGCGCTCGCGACGCCGCCCGGTCGGAGGATTCGCGCAGCTTACCGCCGCGCTCCTCGTAACCGACGAGCCGGCCGTCGACATAGATCCGCCCGCTGTCCATCCTGTCCAAATGCGCCAGCAGCCGCAGAAGCGTGCTCTTCCCCGAACCACTGGGCCCCAAGATCACGATCACCTCGCCTCGGGAGACATCGAACGTCACGCCCTTGAGGACTTCGAGGCGTCCGAAGCGCTTGTGGACGTCCTGGATGCTCACCATCGGCCCGGCGGCGCTGTCCGTCACCGGCCACCTCCCACGTCGCCACCGAACATGCGCGGCGGATGGGTCACGGCCGAGCGCACGCGCGTCAGCAGCCCGGTCCGCCGCATGTCGGGCCGCATCCGGCACTCGATCTCATCCTGGATCACCGTCCACACGGTGGTAAACAGCAGGTACCAGAAGCTGGCCACAACCAGCAGCTCCAGCACCTGGTAGTTCCGCGCGTACACGCCGCGCGACGTGAACAGCAGCTCGTTAAAGGCGATCACCGACGCCAGCGAAGAGTTCTTCAGCATGGCGTTGAACTCGTTCCCGGTCGGCGGCACGATCACCCGGAAGGCCTGGGGCAGGATCACCAGCCGCATGGCCTGCAGATTTCGCATGCCCAGCGACTTCGCCGCGTCCATCTGCCCTGACTCGATCGACTCGATCCCGGCACGCACGATCTCGGCCATGTAGGCGCCTTCGTTGACAGCGAGGGCGACAAGCGCGGCATCGCGGGACGAGAGCAGCAACCAGTCTCTGTGGTACTGGAAGATCCACCAGCCCGCATCGTCGGGAGCGTAGAGGGGCAGTGCGTTGAACCAGAAGAAGATCTGCAGGAGCAGCGGCGTGCCACGGAAGAACCACACGTAGATACCGGCTAGCTGGCTGAGCCCCGGCGTCCGCAGGTGGCGCGGCACCGCCACCACCACTCCGATCGCCACGCCGATGACCTGGGCCAGCGCCGAAAGGTAGAGGGTCCGCCACGCCGACCAGATGACGATGTCCCTGAACAGGTACTCGCGCACCGTGCCGAAGTCGAACTTCGCGGCCAGGAGCGCGGGCGCCAGCAGGAGATCATCCATGGGGACTAGCACGGAGCCCCCGGACTTCCGAGGGCTCCGCGTCCGATACGTTGTTGCAGGTCAGTCGAGCTTTCCAGCCTCCAGGTTCCACTTCGTGAGGATCTCGTCGTACGTGCCGTCCGCGACGATCGCGTCGAACGCTTCCTGCAACACCCCGCTGAGCCCGGTGCTGCTCTTCCGCACCGCGATGCCGTACGGCGCCGGGTCGATCTGGTAGTTGGGGATCAACTCGATCTCGCCTTCGTTCTGCGATGCCGAGTACGCCGCGACCGGGAAGTCGGCCATCTCCGCGTCGGCCTGCCCCGAGAGGAGCGCCTGCACTGCCTCCGGGTCGGTCGGGAACTTCAGCACCTCGATGCCGTCCTTGCCCGCGTCTTTGCACTTCTGGTCCTGCCCGCCGGGCTCGCCCTCGGGGCCGACGAGGAAGTCGACCTGCACCGTCCCCTCCTGCACCGCGACCTTCAGGCCGCAGAGGTCGTCGGCTGTCGTCACGCCCTTGGGATTCCCGCTCGCGACGATGATGCCGGAGCCGGCGTTGAAGTACTCGACGAAGTCCACCTGCTCCTTGCGCTCTTCGCTGGCCGTCATCGCTGACATGATGACGTCGTACCGTTCCGCATCGAGTGCGCCCAGGAGCCCGTCGAACGCGCCATTGTTGAACTTCGCCTCGACACCGAGCGCTGCAGCCAGCGCGTTCGCGATGTCGATGTCGAGGCCGACCGGCTCGTTGGTGGTCTCGTCCAGGAACTCGATCGGGGCGTAGGCGATGTCCGAGCCGATATCCAGGGTGCCATCGGACAGCTCTTCGACGCCGGAGATGTCGATGGCGCCGGTCGCCGACGTACCCGACGGCGCGGGCGTCGTGGCCGCGGCCGTCGTGGGCGTGGCGTCATCGCCGCCGCCATCGTCATCATCGCCGCAGGCGACGGCGAAAGCGGCCGTGGCCAGCGCGCCGGCCAGCAATAACAGCGTGCGTGTGCGGGGTGTGCGTAGCATAAGTTCCCTCCAGAACCCTCCAGTCGACGGCGGCCCTCCAACGGGCCGGGTCTATGATGCGCCCGTCACTCCGGGTGGTCAAATGACGAGCTTGTTTCGAAGCTATCTCCTACGCGGGCAAGCGGGTAGCCTGCCAGTCCGGAGGCGACATGCGGCCACAGGTGGGCATCATCGGCGGGGGCGTCATGGGCACGGTGCATGGCATGGCCGTGCACTACTGCCTCAAGCACGAACTCATCGACGGCGAACTGGTCGGCGTCGCCGAGGCTGATCCGGAGCGGCGCGAGCGTTTCGCCCGGGCGTCCGGCGCACGCATCGTCACCGAGAGCGCGGACGAGCTGATCGCCTCGCCCGAGATCAACACCATCTACGTCTGCACGCCCACCGTCGACCACCTCGAACTCACGCGGAAAGTGGCCGCCGCCGGCAAGGCGCTGTTTTGCGAGAAGCCGCTCGCCTTCAACGCCGGCGACGCCGCGCTCATGCGCGACGCCGCCCGGGCCGCCGGCATCACACACCAGGTCGGCCTCGTGATGCGCTTCTCGCCGGTGATCTGGATGACGCGTCAGCTCATCCACGACGAGGCCTCAGGCCGCCCCATGACGTGCGTGATGATCGACGACCAGTTCTTCCCCATCCAGGGCCACTACCAGAGCACCTGGCGGGCGGATGTCACGAAGGTGGGCGCGGGGACGCTGCTCGAGCATGCCATCCACGACATCGACGTGCTGCTGTCTTACTTCGGCAAGGTGCGCCGGGTCCACGGCGTCACGCGCCACTACTTCGAGAAGGAAGGCGTGGAGGACGTCAGCAGCGCCATGCTCGAGTTCGAGAGCGGCGCCATCGTCAACCACGTCTCGGTCTGGCACAACGTCCTGCATCGCGGCTCCAGCCGGCGCATGCACGTGATCTGCGAGAACGCGCAGTACTCGTGGGAGGACGACGACTACGCAGGTTCCATCCGCTGCGAGACGAACACCGACCACGGACGCCGCGACATCGACTCGAAGGAGATCGTCCGCCGCTTCGCGGAGGGCCTGCCCATCGAGGACGAGCGGCTGAAGGACCGGGTCATCGAGCACGACCTGGGGCAGTCGTACTTGCTCGAGGACTATACATTCCTCAAGGCCGTGAGCGAGGACCGCCAGAGCTGGCTCGACTTTGAGGTCGCGGTCCAGGCCCACGCCGTCGTCGACGCCATCTACGAGTCCGCGCGCCTTGGCCGCCCGGTGGACATGAGGGAGGAGTAGGGCATGCCCGACTACGACCTCATCATCCGCAACGCACACATCATCGACGGCACCGGCGCGCCCGCACGTGACGGCGCCGTCGCCGTCCGCGGCGACCGCATCGAGGCCGTCGGCGACGTAAGCGGCACGGCCGCGCGCGAGATCGACGCCGGCGGCATGGCCGTGGCGCCCGGCTTCGTCGACGTGCACGCCCACGACGATGCGGCCGTCGTCCGCGATCCCCGCGTCGACTTCAAGATCATGCAGGGCGTCACCACCGATGTCGTCGGCAACTGCGGCGCTGGCGTCGCACCCGCCAACGACCAGTTCCGCGCCGCCTACGCCGCGAACTTCAGCGGCATCCTCGGGGACATCGAGCTTCCCTGGTCCTCCACCGCCGACTACTTCCGTGCCGTCGACGATGCCCGGCCCGCGTGCAACGTCGCCGCCTACGTGCCGCACGGCGTCGTGCGACTGAACGTCATGGGCATGGAGCGCCGCGACCCCACCGCCGCCGAATTGGACGAGATGCGCCGCCTCGTCGACGACGCGATGCAGGCGGGCGCCATCGGCATGTCGACGGGCCTGATCTACCCGCCCGGCGCCTTCACGAAGACCGATGAACTGGTCGAGCTGGCGAAGGTCGCCGCGAAGCACGGCGGGATCTACACCAGCCACATCCGCAACGAGGGCGACCACGTGATGGACGCCGTCGCCGAGGCGATCGAGGTCGGCGAGCGCGCGGGCTGCGGCGTCGAGATCTCGCACCACAAGTCGGCCGGGCCGGGCGCCTTCGGTCTCACGAAGCAGACGCTGCCATTCATCGCGGCCGCCCGAGCCCGCGGCGTCGACGTGACGATCGACGTCTACCCTTACATCGCGTCGTCGTCGTCGCTGGCCGCCATGTGGCGCATCGGCCGCAACGCTACCTTCGAGCACGTGAAGGCCATCGTCGCGAGCGTGAAGTACAACAAGGAGAAGTACGAGGGGAAGTACATCGACGACATTGCCGCAGAGCTGGACCTGCCGGTCGGGGAGGCGGTGCAGAAGGTGCTGGCGGACGAAGAGAACACGCCCAGCGTGATCATGTTCATCATGGACGAGGCCGACGTGCGGCGGGTCGTCGAGGACGATCACTGTATGGTCGGCTCCGACGGCCTCCCGACCGGGGGCAAGCCTCACCCGCGCCTGTACGGCACCATGCCCCGCATTATCCAGCGCTACGTGCGCGAGGAAGGCGTCCTCACGCTCGAGGAGGCCGTCCGCAAGATGACGTCGCTGCCCGCAAAGAAGCACCGCCTCGCGGATCGCGGCGTCCTCGAGCCCGGCCGGTTCGCCGATCTCGTCGTCTTCGATCCGGATACGATCGCGGACATCGCCACGTACGAGGATCCGCGCCAGTACCCGCCCGGCATCACGCACGTCATCGTGAACGGCGAGTTCGCCGTCGAGGACGGCCGCCAGACAGACGCCCGCCCCGGCCGCATGCTGCGGCGTTCGGCGTAGCGCAGGAGTAGACGTGAGCGCTCTGGACATCGACGCGCAACTGCGACGCTCCCTGGGAGTACGCGCCACGCCGCGCTCGTTCGGGGCGATCGAGTGGATCGCCGACGGCGGGGGAGCCAGCGCGGAGATGTCGGTTGCGGTGGCCGTGTTCGAGCCGGGCGGCAGCAACGCCGAGCACACGCACCCGAACTGCGAGGAGTTCGTGTACGTGCTGGAAGGCGAGATCGTCCACACCCTGGGCGACCATTCCACGGTCCTGCGAGCGGGCGATGCGTTCGTGGTGCCCCGCCACGCGCCACACCGGCTCCTGAACCACGGCACGGCGCCGTGCCGCATGCTGATCGTGTTCCCGACGGTAGCGCGGGAGTTCGTCGAGACCGGCCGTTCGTAGTCGATGCCCGGTAGTGTTACGATCCCGCCGTGACCTACCAGCACCTCGACGTCACCACCCGCGGCCCGCTCGCCGAAATCCACTTGCTGCGACCGATCCTCGACGCCGCGACGTTCGACGAGATCGACCGCGCCGCGGCCGCCATCTCCGACGACGACGCCATCATGGTCGCGCTGCTCACGTCCGCGCACGAGGCCTTCTGCACCGGCTGGACTCCCGGCGAGTCCACCGCGCTCGAAGGCAGCCTGCCCTTCCGCTCGCTCGAACTGATGGCGCAGCCCGTCATCGCCTGCATCGAGGGCGACGCGCTCGGCGCTGGGCTGGAGCTGGCGCTCGCGTGCGACGTGCGAGTCGCCGCCGAGACGGCATCGTTCGCGATGACGCAGGTCCCTGCAGGCGAAACGCCATCGCTCGGCGGTACCCAGCGGCTTCCGCGCCTCGTCGGCCGCGGCCGCGCCACATCGATGATCCTGCTCGGCGAGCAGCTCGATGCGCCGTCGGCACTCGCCTGCGGGCTGGTGAACGAGGTCGTGGCTGCGGGCCAGGTGCGGGGGCGGGCGCAAGTGCTCGCTGCCTCGATCGCCGCGCAGGGGCCGATCGCGGTGCGCTACGCGAAGGAGGCGATCCGGCAGGGGCTCGAGATGCCGCTCGAGCAGGCGCTGCGCTACGAGACCGACCTGACTGTGATCCTGCAGACGACAGCGGACCGGGCCGAGGGCGTGCGCGCGTTCCTCGAGAAACGCAAGCCCGGATTCACGGGATCCTGACCGCATGACCGGCGCCTACGTGCGCCCGCCGGCGGCGGGCCTGTGCTCCTCCTGCATCCACGCGCGGCAGGTGACCTCCGCGCGGGGGTCTGCGTTCGTCCTGTGCGACCGCTCCCGCGATGACGCGGGTTACCCGAAGTATCCGCGGCTCCCCGTCGCTGCCTGCGCGGGGCACGAGGAATGCACCGGCGGCCACGCACCAGAAGAATGAGCCGGCATCACCTTGCGGCGGGGGCGGCGCGGCCCGCGTCGATCGCGTCGACGATGTCGACGACCTCGGTCAGGGCCCGCACGATCGGGGCGTCGACCCTGGGGGCGGTACCATCGCGGTCGATGAGCACAGGGTGCAGGCCGGCCGCGCGGGAGCCGAGCACGTCGGCGAGATACGAATCGCCGACGTATACGGTCTCCTCCGCCCGCATGCCGGCGCGGCCCAAGGCGTACAGGAAGATGTCGCGGTGGGGCTTCGACGAGCCCACGACCGCGGAGGCGACGACGAAGTCCATCAGCCGGGTCAGCTCGTGCGCGTGCAGGATCGGCAGCAGGTCGCTGCCCCAGTCGGAGACGACGCCCTGGACAAAGCCGCGCGCGCGGGCCTGCTCCAGGGCCTCGATGACCTCGGGGAAGGGCTGCCACTGGGCGGGGTCGGCGTACCAGTCGAAGAGGGCGCCACCCGCGGACTCGACCTCCTCGCGAGGGAGGTCGCGGGCGGCGGCGCGGAGTGAGTACACGTAGTACTCGGTCCAGAACGCGCGGGCGCGGGCGTCCGACGAGTAGGAGCCCAGCCCATCTTCGCCCAGGCGTGAGTAGAAGAAGGCAGCCACGTCGGGGAATGGGCCCCGGTGCTCCTCAGCGATCGTGATGCCTAGCTGGTGGGCGAGGAAGTCCCACACCTCGTCGATCTCGGGGCGAGGGCGAACGAGCGTGTGCCCGGCGTCGTAGAAGATTGCCTTGATCATGGTGTGTCAGGGCCCAGGAGTTAGGGAGTAAGGGGTTGCACTAACCACCACCCATCCTAGCAGGCGCCTCCTCCGGTACTCCGGGCCGGCCGATACTCAGACATGGACCCGGGACGACGCGTCTTCCGCATCTTCTTCTGGCAGAAGTTCGTGCCGCTGACGGCGCTGCCGGTCTTTGCGCTCTTGCTCGCCATCTCGCCGATCGTCGACGGGTGGTCGCGGACGGCGTGGATCATCGCGGGTGCGCTGACAGCGTCGGCCGTGGCGATGTACCTGCTTCGAGCGTGGCTCCGGGCGGACGTCGTGCTGGACGAGGACGGCATGACGTACTTCGGCACGGGCGGGCGACAGACGTGGCCGCACGCCAAGCTGCTGAAGGTGAAGCAGATCGGGAAGTACCGCGTGCGCATGTGCTACGACCCCGACCTCCCCGACAAGCACATGCACATCTCCTTCGACCTCTTCCACTCCGACGACTTCACCGACGCTCTCCTCGACTGGTACGCGGCGTCCACGGGCCACGAGCTCGAGGAGCCCGCAGCGGCGTAGGCGCGTCAGTGTGTCAGCCCGTCAGCCCACCAGCCCGTCAGCCGGTCAGCCCGTCAGCCCGTCAGCCCGTCAGCGCCAAGCTTCGCCAACCACCGCAGCGCGGGCTTTCAGCCCGCGCGGGCCATCCCCACAGCGCCAGTACCTCACGAAGGTGGCGGCCGCCCCGCTGACTGGCTGATTGGCTGACAAGCTGACCGGCTAGCTGGCCGACACGCTCACACGCTGTATCCTTCGGCCGATGACACCAACAGGCGTCCGCCCCGAAGTCGCCGCCGTCCTTGACGAGGCCATCGCCACCCGGCGCGACCTGCACGAGCACGCGGAGCTATCGACCGAGGAGCACCGCACGCAGAAGGTGATCACGGAACGCCTGCGGTCGCTTGGCCTCGACGACGTGCGCGCCATCGCCGACACCGGCGTGACAGCGATCGTGCGCGGCGCGCGGCCGGGGCCGAACCTGCTGTGGCGCGCCGACATCGACGGGCTGCCGCTGACGGAGGACACGGGCCTGCCGTTCGCATCGAAGAACGGCGCTATGCACGCGTGCGCGCACGACGGCCACGCCGCCATCGCCCTCGCACTGGCTCGCCTGCTCCAGGAATCGCGCGACCAGCTCGGGGGCACCGTGCGGTTCGCCTTCCAGCCCGCCGAAGAGCGCGTTGGCGGCGCAAAGCGCATGATCGATGCTGGCGTGATGAGCGAGCCGCCCGTCGACCGCGCGTTCGGGCTGCACATCTGGGCCAGTAGCCCAACCGGCGTCGTGCTGGTGTCGCCCGGCGCGATCTTCGCCGCCGCCACGCACTTCCGCATCATCATCCGCGGCCGCGGCGGCCACGCGTCGGCCCCGCACCAGACCGTCGACCCGATCGTCGTCTCGGCGCACGCGATCGTGGCGCTGCAGACGGTCGTGAGCCGGTCGGTCGACCCGGCTGAGACCGCCGTGGTGACGGTGGGCCGGATCGAAGGCGGTGTGCGCGGCAACATCATCCCGAACGAGGTGATGTTCACGGGTACGATCCGGACGTTCGAGCCGAAGGTGCTGGCGCGCGTGCTGAAGCGGATGGACGAGCTGCTGGCCGGCGTGACGTCGGCGTGGGGTGCGGAGTACCAGTTCGACAACTCGACGCTGCCCGCCGTTGTGAACGACCCCGCATGCGCGGCGCTGGTCGAGGGCGAAGCGGCGGCGCTGGTCGGGCCGGACCACGTCGGCACGGCGCGCGCAACCGGCGCCGACGACATGTCGTACTTTCTACAGGAAGCGCCGGGCACGTACTTCCTGCTGGGCGCGGCGCCGCCGCATGCCGACCGTGTGTACCCGCATCATCACCCAAGGTTCGACTTCGACGAGGCGGCCCTGCCGCTGGGCATCGAGCTGTCGCTGCGTGTGCTCGAGGCGGCATCAGCCGCTGGAACCGGCTGATATACTCCGTCCCCTATGGCCGCGTCTCATCTCGGCAAGCAGATCGTCATTGCAGACTACGATCCCGCATGGCCCGAGCGCTTCGCCGCCGAGCGCGACCTGATCTACACCACATGCGCCCGCGACGCCTTCACGCGCATCGAGCACATGGGCAGCACGGCAGTGCCGGGCCTGGCGGCGAAGCCCATCATCGACATGATGCCGGGCCTCCGGTCGCTGGACGACGCGTCCGCGCTCATCGCGCCGCTGGCATCGATCGGCTGGCAGTACGTGCCGGAGTTCGAGCGCGACACATCCTCGGGCCCCGGGATGCCGTTCCGGCGCTACTTCCGCAAGGACCGCGACGGCCAGCGCGCGTTCCACATGCACATGGTCGAGCACGGCAGCGACTTCTGGCGGGAGCACCTGATGTTCCGGAACTACCTGCGCGCCTTCCCGGAGGAAGCGGCCGCTTACGCCGCCCTGAAGCGCGAGCTGGCGGCGCAGTTCAACGCGAACCTGACGCCATCCAGCGACACGAACATCGGGTATACCGACCGGAAGACGGAGTTCGTGGAGCGCTGCAAGGCGAGGGCATGGGAGCTGGTGAAGGCCGGGGAGATGGCAGCGCCCACGTAGCTCTGGGCCGGTGGCGTAGCGAGGGGCGGCGCGGAGCCGATACTATGAGTCGCGGAGGCTTGACGTGGGCCGAGTATCATCGCTGTTCGACTCGATCCTGCACCGCCGGAAGACGGGTGAAGAGGTGGCGCGGGCGACGAGTCAGGTGGACGAACTGAGAGCGCAGCTTGAGGTGTCGCTGAAGGCGAAGGGTTACACTCGCGAACAGCTGGAGTTTGCTCACGCCAACTGGGATCCAGACGACCCCGAGACAAAGAAGGCCTTACAGGAAGTAGCAGAGCTCGACGCGGAGTTGTGCGGGGCCGTGGACAGGGATGACCTATTACGCCGTCTGGATGATCTCAAGCGTCGAAGACGCGCTGGACCAGCTTCCTCGGGATGAGCGCGACAGCTTCGACGTAGCGCGCGCAGCACTCCAGAACGATCCCTATCCGCGCCGCGACGGCGACCTCATTTGGGTCAACACGCGGGTTCAGCAGCAGTTCTATTCTTACTACGACGGTCGATTTCCGTTCATCATTCGATATATCGTCGAAGACCACCCGACAGCCCGGATGGCGGTGGTCTGGATCTTCGCGCTGCACGGCTTCACGCTTCCCGGCGACCCGGTCACCCTGGCCGAACGGGAATGAGGTCAGGCGCGTTCGTTGGGCATGAGGCGGGCGCCGGGATCGAGGGTGCGGTCCTCGGGCACCTCCGCGCCGTTCGCGAGCACCGCGTCCGTCACGACTGCGCGGTCGCCGACGCCGGCGAATGCGCCGATGATGCTGCCGGAGATGCGGGCGTTCTCGCCAACAAGGACCTCCTCCCACAGCGCGCTCGCCTCGATGACCGAGCCGGCGCCGACGATCGCGCCGCGGCCGATGACGCTGGGACCGGTGACGCGCGCGCCGCGTCCGATATGCGCGCCCGGACCGAGGGCCACCATGCCCTCGAAGGTGACTCCGTCTCCGATGCGAGCGTCCCCGCGCCCCAACACCTCCGCGCCGGCCTCGCGCGTCATGCGTTCGAGCAGTAGGCGCGTGGCCAGCAGGTAGCGCTCGGGTGACCCGACGTCGACCCAGAGATCCTCGGTGAAGCCCTGCACCCGCAGGCCGGCGGCGATAACGCCGGGGAAAAGCACACGCTCCGAGAAGCCGTCGCGGACGGCGGAGTCGTCATCGGGGATGCGGTCGAGTATCGCGGGCTCCCAGAGCCAGGTGCCGGCGTTGATGAGGTTGCTGGGCTCCTGACCCTGGGGCGGCTTCTCGACGAAGCTGCGGATCCGCAGGTCGTCGTCGACCTCGGCGACGCCGTAGGTCCAGGGGTCGTGCACGGGGGCGAGCGACATGCTGAGGGTGGCGCCGGTCTCGCGATGGCGCGCCATCATCGCCGTAAGATCGACGTTAGTGATGATGTCGCCGTTGCAGACGATAAGCGTCCCCGACGCGCCGTGCTCGCGGGCCGCCTCCTTCACCGCTCTCCCGGACCCGAGCGGCCGATCCTCGTAGCTGTAGCGGATGCGCAGGCCGAGCGACGCGCCGTCGCCGAAGTGGTCCTCGACCTCGCGCATCCCCTGCGAACACGCCACGACGACATCGAGCACGCCGTGCTGCTTGAGATTGAGCAGGCGGTACTCGAGGAGCGGCCGGTTCACGACGGGGACAAGCTCCTTGCGGCGAGCGTAGGTCAGCGGGCGCAACCGCGTGCCGGCGCCGCCAGCGAGGATGATGGCATGCACGCGGTGAGGTTATAGGGAGTAGGGACTAGGGGACAGGGGACTATGGACTGGGGACGGGGCGCTCGACGACGGGCTCGTCGGTACGGGCGGGGGTCTTTCGCCGGGGTTTCTCTTGCGAGGCGGGGCGGCGGGCGCTGCGGGCCTCGGCGCTGCGGGGGTTGGGCAGCACGACGATGAACTCGGTACCGCGCTCTTCGCTGCTGACGGCGCGCACGGTGCCGCCGTGGGCCTCCACGATCTCCTTGACGATCGACAGGCCGAGGCCGCTGCTCCCGCCCTTGCGGGTGCGGGCGCGGTCGACCTGGAAGAAGCGCTCGAATACCCGGGCCAGGTCCTCGGCCGGGATGTGGGAGCCGGTGTTGTGGACGGAGATGCTGACGTGTCCGCCGGCGAGCACTTTGGCGTTGATGGTGATGACACCGCCGGGCGGGGTATGACGGACCGCGTTCTGGAGCAGGTTCGAGAACACCTGCTCGAGACGACGGGCATCGCCAATGACGTCGGGCAGGTGCTCGAGGGCGACGCCGGACTGGATGCCGGCATCGCGGATGGCCCACTGGAAGCGCTCCATGGTGTGCGTGAGGAGCTGCTCGAGGTTGATGCGCCTGTGATCCATCGACACCTGCCCGGACTCGATCTGCGAGAGGAGGAGCAGGTCGTCGACGAGGCCGCGCATCCGCTGGGCCTCCTCGTAGACAAGGCGGCTGTACTCCTTGACGTCTTCGTCCTGGGTGACGACGCCATCCAGGATGGCCTGGGAAAAGCCCTGGATGGAGGTGAGTGGCGTCTTGAGTTCGTGGGAGACGTTGGCCAGCAGATCCTTCATGGTGCGCTGGGAGTTACTGACCTCTTTGGCCATCTGGTTGAAGGCCTCGGAGAGGCGGCCGACCTCGTCCTGTCCCTTGATGGGGATGTAGACGTCGTATTGACCCTGCGCCATCTGCTTCGACGCCTGGGTGATGCGGGCGAGCGGCCCGGAGATCGACCGGGAGATGAAGAACGAGACGACCCACGAGACCGACAGGGCGATGGCACCGGCCAGCGCGAGGGAGGGCACGAGTTCGAACCACGCCGACGCGAGTTTGTCCTTGGGTATGGCGATGAGCGCCTGGTACTCAGGGGGGGCGAAGCGGGTGTCGCCGGGATCGACCTCGGACGCAAACAGGGTGAGGTCATCGGCTCCGCTGTCGAAGGAGGCCCACTTGTAGCGGAGCCCGCGCGACTCGTCGGAACGGACCTCGGTGCTCTCGAAGGAGAGGACGTAGCGGCCTTCCAGCTCGCCGCCCTCGGTGTCGTGGACGACGACCTGGTCGCCATCGAGGAGCAGGATGCGGGCGCCGTACTCGCGCGAGCGGTCGTCGATGAAGCCCTCGATATCGTTGAGGCTGCGAGAGCTATCGGCGGCCAGCGCGGTAATGCCGAGCGTGAGGGGCTCGCTGAGGCGGCCGTAGCGTGCGCGAGCGTCCTCCTCCTGGTTGTCGCGCAGGAGCAGCAGGGCCCCGGCGCCGGCGAGGAAGACGGCGAGGCCGACGACGAGCGCAAACGAGACGATGAGCCTAGCTCGGAGACTCCCCAGCATTTTCGACCACCAACTTGTACCCGACGCCCCAGACGGTCTGGATCTTCACCGCCGAATCGCCGAGCTTGTCGCGCAGCCAGGCCACGTGCACGTCGATCGTGCGGGAATCGCCGTAGTAATCGGTGCCCCAGACCATGCGGAGCAGGCGCTCGCGATCGAGGACGGTGCCCTTGTGCTGTGCGAAGGCGGTGAGGAGGTCGAACTCCTTCGCGCGGAGCTGGAGGGCGTGGCCGTCGAGGGTCGTCTCGCGGCTGGCGATATCGATGCGGAGGGGGCCGGCCTCGACGACCTCCGGCACCTCGCGCTCGCCCTGGGACCGGCGGAGGACGGCCTTCACGCGGGCGACGAGTTCGCGTGGGTTGAAGGGTTTGGCCATGTAGTCGTCGGCGCCGATCTCGAGGCCGACGATGCGGTCGATGTCGTCGCCGCGGGCGGTGAGGATGATGACGGGGACGTTGCTGGTCTTACGGAGTTCTTTGCAGACAGTGAGTCCATCCATTTCGGGCATCATGATGTCCAGGACAATCAGATCCGGGCGAAGGGACTTGGCTTTCTCGAGGGCCTGTTTTCCGTCGTGGGCGGATTCGACGCGGAACCCTTCGTTATTGAGGTAAAGGCGTGCAAGCTGGACGATGTTCTTCTCATCGTCGACGACGAGGATGGTGCCCGGCATGTGCGCCGCCTTCTGCGGAACCGGGGGGCTGGTCGATGGAAGCGCCTGAACCCCCCGTGAGTATCGTCCGGGCCATTATAGAGAAAGAGCAAGCGGGCGGACCGCTTGCTCACTCCCTGCCTCAAAGATAGTCACACCCTACGCCTGAAATTAGACGTGCAAACGGTCCGCCCGCGTTTTCACGATAGACCCGGTGTGTGAACGACCTGCTAGAGAAGTGTTAACCAGCGGTAAACCGCAAATTCCACAACAGTTCCGTAACACCTGGCCTCCGGATCCCTTAACGCATCCTTCGCCGCGTGTTAACGGGGCGCGGCGTACGGCGGTTTAGGGTGTCAGCGGACCGGGATCTATGCGGCGTGGAGGTGGTGATGCTGGGACTCTGTGAGGTGATGGTGCGGCTATTGGGGGACGGCGGCAACGGGCGCGGGCCTTTGCGCGGGCTGATGACTGAAGAGGCGGCGATCGCCGAGCTGTACTTTGGACACGGTGGGGGACGGGGTGGGGGCGGAGGGAGCGAACGGATCGACCCCGGGCTGGTGGAACGGCTGCTTTGGTGGGAGGGGATCGACGCGGGGCAAGTGCAGGCATCAGGCGGTGTGGTGCCTCGCATACGGACTACGCGAGGGAGGGCCCCCGCACCGCGCGCGGCGTGAGGGGTGGTGAATCTCTCGGAAGTTGTCGCGGCGGGCTGTAACGTTTCGGTGTGGGGCGCGTTATGGACTCTGGCGGCCTTGCATGCCCCAGACGCGCAGTGGGCGTTCTGGGTGCCAGCACCGCCACAGATCCGGCGGGCGACGCCGATTCTGAAAGCGAAGGGCTGGAGACCATGACGACACCGACCATGCCGATCAACCTCACCGACCTCGAAGACGCATCGGCCGAGCGCTGGCTCGCCGAGGCGCTGGCGCCGGCGCGACGCCGGGCGCAGGACGCGCCGACGGCGGACGCGGTGGCGCGGATGCGGGAGCGCATCCTGGCGGAGACGAACGAGGAATCCGAGAAGAAGCACGGGAAGATCGCGGCGTAGCAGCGGTACATACGGGCAGTACAGACGGAGCCCGCGCCAGCGCGGGCTCTTCGTTCTGCGTGACATCACGGCTCGTTATACTCGGCGCAACGCGCCGCCCGGCGCGTCGTGTCGTTGTCTCGGGGCCCTGCGTGTGAAGCTCGAAACCTGGGAGAAGAACCTCTATGCCGTCTGGGTGGGGCAGTTCCTCGCCCTGGCAGGGGCAAACCTGATCTTTCCCTTCGTCCCATTCTTCATCGGCGACCTGGGATACGAGAAGGCGGGCGACCAGGCGTACTGGACCGGCGTCGCGTCGGCGGCCACGGGCGCAATGCTCTTCATCTCATCGCCCTTCTGGGGTTCGCTGGCGGACCGCTTCGGCCGGAAGCCCCTGCTTCTGCGTGCGTACGCGGGAGCGATGATCACTATCACGCTGCAAGCCGCGGTGCAGACGCTCTGGCAGTTCATCGCGCTGCGGGCGCTGCAGGGGCTGTTCGTGGGGACGATCCCCGCGGCCACGGCCCTGGTGGCGGCGGGGACGCCGCCGAAGCGCCTGGCCTACGCGCTGGGTCTTGTCCAGATGGCGGTGTTCACGTCGCAGACGGTGGGGCCGGTGTTGGGCGGCTACATGGCCGAGGCGGTGGGATTCCGGATGACGTTCACGCTGGGCGGGTTGATGTACGTGGTTTCCTTCGCACTGTGCTGGTTCTTTGTGAAGGAGGATTTCCACCGGCCGGAGCCCGAAAAGCGGTCCTCGTATTTCGGCAATCTGCGGACGGTGATGAACGTCCCGACGATGCTGGCGCTCATCACCGTGATGTTCCTCGTGAGTTCGGCGGCCGTGTTCGTCAGGCCCGTCGTGCCGCTGCTCGTGGAGTCGTTCTCGGACGAGCGGGTGCGATCGAACACGGGGTTGGTCTTCGCCGCCATCGCGCTGACGAGCGCGCTGGCCGCCGTGGGGTCGGGGCGGATCGCGACCCGGACGGGGTACAAGAACGCGCTGGTGCTGGCGACGATCGGGGCGGGCGCGGCGTACGCGCTGGTGGCGTTCGCCGACTCGTTGTTACCGCTCATGGCGCTGATGGCGGTGGTGGGGATCTTCAGCGGGGCGATGATCCCGATGGTGAACGCACTGATCGGCGCTAACGCGCCCGAGGGCAAACAGGGGTCGGCGTTCGGCCTGGTGGGCAGCGCGCAGGCGCTGAGCTTTGCCATCGCGCCACTGCTGGGGGGCATCACTGCCGACCAGCTCGGCATCCACGCGGGATTCCCCATCATCGGGGGGATGCTGGTGGCGGTTTCGGCGCTGGTGGCGCTTTCTGTGCGGGAGCCGGCGAACCTGCACGAGGAGGCGGCGCCCGCGGCCGCGCCGGCGGCGAGCCGCTAACCGGGCCGCGCGCGGACGCTCTCCGGGACACTCTGGGACTCAACTATCAGGGCGATGTCAGCGCCGCATCATGGTGAGGCGATCCTGTCCGCGCGAGAATCGAGGCAGGAGGAATAAGCCATGCCAGCGCGCCGCTATCCGTTCGGTCTCGTCGCGATTGCCCCGGTGGCGGTTGGGCTGGGCGTGTACGCCTTCACGGGGCAGCAGGAGCTGACCCCCACCCCGGAAGATGCAACGCTCACGCAGACGACGACGGCTACCGAGACGGCGACGCCGTCGATCGGCGAGCAATGGACGGCGACGGCGGTCTCTGAGGCGGCAACAGCGACGGCTTACGTGGACCTGTTCCCCACGGCCACTCCCGCAATCAAGGAGCACGGCGGATTCCATGCGGGCTTGTGGGTGCGCGTGAACGCGGGGGCGGGTGACTGCCTCAACGCGCGGCGGCAGCCCTCGGTCACGAACGAGTACGCCAGCGTGGTGATGTGCCTCCCCGACGGATTCCGCGGGATGGTTACCGGGGACGCCCAAGAAGCTGATGGGCTCTGGTGGTGGCACCTGGCGGGAGCCGGCTGGGTGACCGAGGAGTTCCTGGCGCCAGAGGGCGATGCCGATCTGACCGCCGCGAACGCGCCGCAGTACGGCGAGACCGGCGGCCGGATCGCGTTCTTCCGGAACGACGGGGCCCTGTGGGTCATGCGTCCTGACGGGAGCGAACAGCGGGAGCTGATGGCGGCCGGGAAGGACAGCGCGGGCTTCAACGTAACGCCGAGGGATCTCGCGTGGTCGCCCGACGGCACGCTTCTCGTCCTTAACATTCCGGACTACCGGACGGACCGGCCGACCAACGAGCTGCGGATCATCGACCTGGAGGGCAATGTCCGCGTCTCCGTCGACGGAGTGATGGGCAAGAGCTGGTCCACCGACGGTGCAGCGCTCGCGGTGCTGCAGCAGGGGTCCGGGCCGAGCATGGAGGGGTACCAGGGGATACCGTCGGTACTGGACGTCGCGACCGGCGAGCTGCGGGTCCTGGGGGACGAGGCGTTCTGGGCGGGCGCCAGCCTGTCGGGGCTTCCGGCGTTCAACTACGACGGCTCGCTGATCCTCCTGTCGTACTGGAAGTACGATGAGGTGACCGGGACAACGGACTCGGCGCAACTGATACTCGACAGCGCCGGCAACGAGGTTGCGCGCGTCCAGCGGGGCGACAACGAAGGCTTCTCCGGACTCACCTGGTCGCCCCGAAGCAATCTGCTGGCGACGCTGCACTACGTGTCGGACGGAGAGAGCGGCACATCGCAATACGAGTCGTTCGACCTGTTCGCGGACACGGCCGTCGCACGCATGCCGACGCCTCCTGTCGACGCGTACGCCGGCGGCGGCAAGTGCGGCGGCGTACTGGAGCTGGGGTGGACGGGCGATGGCTCGCGCATCATCTTCCCGCATGACATGGGGACGGCGGGGACGAACGGCATCTGGTCGTTCGATGGCGTCACCGGCGCGTCAACGCTGATCCCGGCCGGCTACGCGGGAAGGCCGAGCGGCGGGCCCCGGACACTCGTCGCCTTTTCGGCCAGCGGACACATCTTCATCGGCGACACCGCCGGCGGATATCCCACGCTGATCACGGATGGCCACAGCCCTGTCTGGTCTTCCGGTCAGTAGCGGCCCGCGGACGGGAGCGTTTCAGCCACGCTCCCGTCCGCGTTTACCGCTAGGCGGAGTTGTTGGCCGATAGCTCATAGCTGCTAGTAGATCGCCTCGGTGCTTCCACGGGGTTTGAAGCGCCGGTACCCTGTCCGAAACGGACAGGAGAACGAGATTGAGCAAGCTGGCAGAGAAGATCAAGAACGTCACGCGCCTTTCGACGGCGGTCCTGGGGTTTGGGGCCGCGAAGGCCGCGAAGGAGCCGACGATGGTCCTGGCGGGCGTCGCAAAGGATGCGAAGGACGCGGCGGAGATGGCGCGCCGCGGCGCCGACACCGTCGTCGTAGCGGGGGCCCGGCCGGATGCGGCGCGGGAGCTTTCGGGGACGATCGCGGGGGCGGCCATCGCGGGCAAGACCGACGACGAAGCCAAGAGCTACCGCGAAGGCGGCTTCGACTTCGTCGTGTTCGACCCGAACCAGGCGACGGCCACCGCGCTGCAGGACGAGAAGGCCGGTTACGTCCTCACGCTGCCGAAGGACCTGGAGGACAACGACGTACGCACGCTGGAGGCGTTTCAGCTCGACGCGATCGACGTGGGGGCGATCGAGGGGTCGCTGACGGTGCGGCGGCAAATGGAGCTGCGCCGCATCTTCGCGATGACGCGCAAGCCGCTGTGGGCGCGGGTTAGGGGTGACATCTCCACGCCGGAGCTGCAAGCGCTCCGCGACACGAACGTCGTGGTCGTGGCGGCCGACCGCGCGGACGACATCGAGCGGCTGCGGAAGACGATCGACGCATTGCCGCCGCGCATGCGTCGGCGTGACGATGACCGGCCGACGCCGCTCGTCCCGAGGCCGACCGCGGGCGACGGGGATGAAGAGGATGACGAGTAGGGGACAGAGGACAGAGAGCGGAAACGGCTGCGGCGCGGACCTGGTGGTTGTTGGGTATGCGCGGGACGCATTGCGTGGGGTGCGGGTCGCCGGGGCGGCGCGGTAGCCTCACTGCGGACACCGAGAACACCTACACGAGCCTGGAGCGAGGACGATGACGACCGAGGTGGAGCGAGGCGTCGAGACGGTGGTGTATGGCGACTTCGCCGACATCCTGAAGCCGGAGACCAAGTGGGTGATCGGGGGATTCCCGGGGTGGGAGTTCCGCGAGCCGAACGCTGTCGTGTTGGTGCAGAACGGGAAGCTGCGGGTGGGTGCAGTACCGTTGACGCGCACGCACGACACCGTGCAGTTCTTCGACAACGCGCACCACATGTACTTCTCGAAGGAGGCGTTCGCGGTACCGCCGGGCGGCGCGATCTCGTTCGAGCTGGACCTGCGCTGCGAGAAGGTGAACGGCGTGCCGGACGACTTCTACGACGGCTACGTGTCCTTCAATCTGCTGGACCTGTCACAGGGGCTGGCCATCGACTTCTTCCAGTCGAACGAGCGCTACGCGACGGTGTACGCCCGCCTGCCGTTCCCAGGGGCGGCGGCGCCCGAGGGTGAGGGTCAGAAGTACTTCGGCCTGTTCAACGAGCGGCCTCTGCCCAAGGGCGAGAAGCAGACGCACCGCTATCGAATCAGCTACGACCAGGGGACGGCCGAGTTGCTGTTCTACGTCGAGGGCGAGCTGGTGAACCGCGAGTCGAACGTTCCGAGGATGGAGTCGATGATCGCGGCGCTGGGCATCATGACCGAGAAGGACATCCGGGACGGGAAGTCGGTCTCGTGCCACGGGCAGGGCGTGATCGCGGAGTACGGGCCGCTGACGATCACGCGGCAGTCCGCCTAGCAGATGCGGATGCTGGAGGCTGGATAGCGCCACTCTCGCGTCGGCGAACGCCGGTATTCACTTGTACTGCTTCGGCGTGCCGTAGCCAGTTTCGCGAGGGGCGTCAGGCGGGGCGGGTGCGGGCGAGCACGGCCTCGAGGAGGTCGACTGTGCGGTCGAGCTGGCCGGGCTCGTTCACGATGACGTGCTCAAACTCGTCCTGGCGCGCCATCTCGGACCTGGCGGTGCGGAGGCGGCGCTGGATGCGCTCCTCATCGTCGGAGTTGCGGGCGCGGATGCGCACCTCCAGCTCGTCCAGCGACGTGGGCGCAACGAAGACGAGCACGGCGCCGGGCATCAGGCGCTTGATGCTGGCGGCGCCCTGGACGTCGGTGCGCACGTAGACGTCGAGGCCGCGGGCGAGGGCGTCGAGCACCTGCTGCTTCGGGACGCCAGAGCGGTGGCCATAGACGACGGCGTGCTCGAGGAGGCCGCCGGTCGCGATGAGGCGGTCGAACTGGCCGTCGGAGACGAAGTTGTAGTCGACGCCGTCGCGCTCGCCTTCGCGGGGAGGGCGGGTGGTGCAGGTGACGACGCGGTGGAAGTCGTGGCCGCGGCGCTTGAGTTCGTCGAGGATGCTGTCCTTGCCGACGCCGGACGGGCCGGAGAGGACGACGAGCAGCGGGGGGCGCCCGCCGGACACAGTCATTGCGCCAGCTTCTCGAGGTCGGCCCAGAAGGCGGGGTAGGAGACCGCCACGGCCTCCGCACCATGCAGGCGGACCTCGCCCGAGCCAGCGAGCCCGGCGACGGCCATCGCCATGGCCAGCCGGTGGTCGGCGAACGACTCGACCTCGCCGCCGCGCAGACCGCCGGAGCCCTCGACCGTCATGCCGTCGTCGCGTTCGGTCACGGTGGCGCCGAGCGCGCGCAACTGCGATGCCGTGGTTGCGATGCGGTCCGATTCCTTCACGCGCAGGTCGCGGGCATCACGGATCTCGGTGGCACCGTGGGCGAAAGCCGCGGCGACGGCGAGCACGGGGACCTCGTCGATGAGGCGCGCGACCATCTCGCCCTCGACCGTCGTGCCCTGGAGCTCCGATGAGAGGACGACAATATCGGCGACAGGCTCGCCGCCGACGACGCGCTCCTCTTCGAGCGCGAGGTCGGCGCCCATGCGCTGGAGGGCGTCGATGATGCCGGTGCGGGTGGGGTTCACGCCGACGCCGGTGAGGCGCACCTCGGCATCGGGATGGACGGCGGCGGCGACCATCCAGAAGGCGGCGGCCGAGAGGTCGTTGGGGACGCGCATCGAGAGCGGCCGCAGCGGGTCGCCCGGGGTGAGCCGCACGGCGGGCCCCTCGCGGCCTATGCGGGCACCCATGGCGTCGAGCATGCGCTCGGTGTGGTCGCGGGTGGGCTCGGGCTCCTCGACGACTGTCTCGCCTTCGGCGAAGAGTCCGGCGAGCAGCACGCAGGACTTCACCTGGGCGCTGGCGACAGGCAGCCGATAGCGGATGCCGCGCAGGCGGGCGCCGCGGATGACGAGCGGGGCGAGGCGACCCTCGCGGCTGCTGATCTGGGCCCCCATGCGGTGGAGGGGCTCGATCACGCGGGCCATGGGACGGGAGCGCAGGGACTGGTCGCCGGTGAGGACGGAGAGGAACGGCTGGCCGGCGAGGACTCCGGACAGGAGCCGCATAGTGGTGCCGGAGTTGCCACAGTCGAGCACGTCGGCGGCCTCACGCAGGCCGCGCAGGCCCACGCCGCGGATCCGCAGCACCGGCGTCTCGCCGCTCTCGTCGAGCACGGCCTGGACGCCGAGGGCGCGGAGCGCGCTGAGGGTCGAGAGACAGTCTTCGCCGGGCAGGAAGTTGTGCACGGCGGCCTCGCCGTTCGCGAGCGCGTTCAGTATCGCGGCGCGGTGCGAGATCGACTTGTCGCCCGGCACGGCGATCGTGCCGCGCAGCTTCTTTGCCGGCCGGATGATGCGTTCGCTCATCGCCGCTTCTCGCGCGCCTCCATCTCACGGATCATCTCTTGCTGCTTCTTTAAGTAGCCGGAGATCTTGGAACCGAGGAGGAAGTCGCTCAGGCTGGCACTCTCGATCTCGGGGCCGGCGGTCTCGCGGCGGGGCGGACCGTTGAGCACGTAGTTGTCGCGCTCGATCTGGGGTTTGCCGAAGGCCTCCAGCACCTTCTGGCTTTCGCCGGAGGCGATCATGGCGCGGAAGCGGGTCAGTTCGTCCTGGAAGCGGTCGATCCAGTGCAGGAGGTTCTCGCGGTTCGTCATGACGATGTCGTGGGCCATCTCGGGGGAGCCGGAAGCGAGGCGGGTGGTGTCGCGGAAGCCGCTGCTGGCGAGGCCGGCAAGCTCGGGCCAGGCGGCGCTGCAGAAGGCGACGGAGAAGAGGGCCGAGGCGAGGGTGAGCGGCAGGTGGCTGATCGCGGCGACGTAGCTATCGTGCTCGTCGGCGTCCATGAAGACGGCGCTGGCGCCGCAGGCCTGCGCGAGGGCCAGCACGGTCTGCACGGCCGGCTCCGGCGCGTCGACGGACGGCACGACGACCCAGGTCTTCTCGCGGAAGAGGTCGGGGTCGGCGGCGTCGATGCCGGAGGTCTCCTTGCCGGCCATGGGGTGGCCGCCGACGAAGAAGGCGTGTGCGGGCAGTGTCTCCTTCGCCCAGCGCATGACGTTGGCCTTCGTGCTGCCGGCATCGGTCACGACGGCGCCTTCGGCGAGGACCGGGGCGATCTCCTCGAGCACGGGCTTCATGGCGAGGATGGGGCAGGCGATGATGACGAGGCGCGCGTCCTTCGCGGCCTCGGCGGGGGTCGCGCAGTCCTCGTCGATAGCGCCGAGACGCTTTGCACGCTGGAGCGTGTCGCGGGTGCGGGCGTTGCCGGCGATCCGGACGTCCTTGAGGCCGGCGCGCTTCAGAGCGAGGCCGATGGAACCGCCGATGAGGCCGAGACCGATGATGGCTACTTTCTCCACGCGATTCTCTTTCTGTTGCGGGCGGCCACGCAGGATCGCGCCTGCACCATTCGGGCGCCCACGCAGAACCGCCCCTACGCCATCGTCGGCGCCCGTACGGCGGCTCAGGCGTCGTCGGCCGCCTGCAGCAGTGCGAGGCGGGGGTCCGAGGACGGCGCATCCTGGCCGCGGATGAGCCGCACGACGTCCGGATCCGCGCCCGCGTCCGCCGCGAGTCGCGCGCCGATATCGGGATGGTACCGCAGCCGCCAGAAGGCGCGACGCCAGCCGGCTCCGAGCTGGCTCGACGCGCGGCCAGCGAGGCCGGGTGCGAGCGCGTGCAGGATGACGTACGCCACCCGTTGCCAGAGGGTCACATGTCCCTTTCCACAGTCGTGGAGCAGCGCAGCCGCAAAGAGCTGCGGGTCGTCGCCGGCGGTGGCGCGCCGGACGCGCCCGAGCACGACGATACCGTGCTCCTGGTCACGCAGAGTCATGGTCTCGAAGAGCGCCCGCTCGGCGGGCGTGAGGCAGCGGTAGGCATCGGCCCGTTGCGCGGCCGTCACCCGCGGCCACAGGGCGCCGAAGAGCTGGCGGATGCGGTGCCACGCGCGGGACAGCATCAGCCGATGCCGGTGAACGCGCGGAGCAGCCAGCGCGCGGTCGGCCCCATGATGTCGGCCAAGGGGTAATAAGTCTCGCCCAGGTAGCTGGTGATGAACGGGATGCCGAAGAGCAGCAGCAGGAAGGGGCCGAGCCCGAACTGGCGAAGCTTGGCGAACTCTTGGGCCAGCGGCTCCGGCAACAAACCCAGGGCGACCTTGAAGCCGTCCAGCGGCTCCAGCGGGATCAAATTGAAGACGCCAAGAATGATGCTGAGGTAGACGGCGGCGCTGAGGAACAGCCCGAGGTACTCCTCGCCGGTGTTCACGCCCAGAATCCTGGTCGTGAACGGGTTGATGTACGGCACCATTTCGAGCTTGATGGGGAGGGCCAGAAGGAAGGCCGCGAGGAAGTTCGAGAGCGGGCCGGCCGCTGAGACCAGCAGGGTGGCCATCTTGGGGCTAGTGCGAAGGCCGTACGGATTGAACGGAACCGGCTTGCCCCAGCCGAAGCCGACGAAGAGCATCATGAGGGTGCCGAAGGGATCGAGGTGCGCGAGCGGATTCAGCGTTACGCGCCCCTGCCGGGAAGGCGTGGGGTCGCCGAGGCTGTGGGCGATGAAGGCGTGGCAAAACTCGTGGAAGCCCACACCGATGAGCAGGGCGAACAGCGTCGCCGCGACGAGCGTGAGGAACAGCGTGTTGTCGTCGCCGATGAGATCGCTGTGGAGGAAGATCAAACGCGCGCGCCCTCCAGGGTGCAGATCCAGTCTAGCATGGCCCCGATCGGGCAGGATTACAAAGCGCGGATTCGTCTTCGGGCCGGGATCTCTCTGAGCGGCGCGCCGCGTATGCTAGAGGAAATACAGCGACGAGAGCAGCATGGAGGTTGGCCGTTGAGCCCCCGCCCGTACAGGCTCGGCCGGCGCGAAGCGAGCGTCGAGGAGACGCGCGAGAGAGTCATCGCCGCCGCCCGGGAAGTGTTCTCCGAGGCCGGCTTCCATCGCGCCAGCCTCGACGACGTCGCGCGCAAAGCGGGTGTGGCCCGCGCGACGGTCTACTATCAATTCAAGTCCAAGTTCGGCCTGCTGGAGGCGACGATCGACTTCGTGCTCGAGCACGCGCCGGGGTCCCAGCGCATGCGCAAGGCGGGCGAGCACGCGGATGCGGTCGCCGGCATGCGGATGTACATCGGCGAGGTGTGCAAGTTCTGGGCGCACGACGACGTGTTCTTTCGCAACGTCATCGGGCTGGCGGCCGTCGATCCGGAGGCCGCGAGGGCGGTGGACCAGTACGACTTCCGGCGCCGCGAAATGCTGGTCTGGCTTGCGAAGCGGCTGGAGGACCAGCGCAAGCTGCGCGAGGGCGTCTCGCACAAGCAGGCGATCGATACGATCTGGCTGTTATCCAGCTTTCGTTCGTTCGACCACCTGACTACGCGCTCCGGCCTGTCGGTGCGGCGGGCGGCCGCCCTCCTGCAGGATCTCGCGGATGGCATCCTCGTTAAGAGCGAGCGTGCCAGGGGGCGGCCGGCAGGGTCCTGAGACAGTCAACCGCCGCGTTGATCGTCTTCGGCCCGGCGTTCGTGCTCCTCACGCCGGCGGGCCAGCTCGTCCTCATCCGCGAGCTGGGCAGCGCCGGCCTCGACGTCGCGCTTGATGTCGGCAGGGGCGGGGATGCGCGCCTCGAGCGGCTCGCCGAGGACGGCGTAGCGGTTCACGCCGAGGTAGTGCAACGGGCGCTCCTCCGGGTCGGCCAGCAGCCAGGTCTCGTCGAACGCGTCCTTCTCCGCCGAGGCCGCAGCCACCTTCCCCACGAAGAGCGTGTGGTCGCCGATGCGGTAGGCGTCGTGGACGCCGCACTCGATCCAGCCGACGCAGCCTTCGAGCAATGGCGCATCGACCTTGCGGGCGCGGAACGTGGGAAGCTTCGTCAGCTCGAGCTTGTTGAGTTCGGAGCCGGACACGCTGCCCAGGTACTGGCAGTGGTGCAGCAGCTCGCGTGTGGGGATGTTCAGAGCAAACTCCTCGCTGAAGCGGATCATGTCGTGGGTGTGGCGCGCGGGATGGACGGCGACGCCGACGAGCGGCGGGTCGATGCTGAGCGGGGTGACGAAGGCCGCGGGCATGACGTTCCAGTTGCCGTGCCAGGCCGTGGTAAGCAGGACGACGGGGCCGCCGCCCAGCAGGCGTCGCGCGTCGCGTTCGTCGATGAATTGTCGCATGTTGCTCCCGGTGAGGCCGTCCTCGCCGCTACTTCTGAGGACAGGTCTAAGACCTGGCCGTACGGGTGACTGGCCGTACGGGTGACGGTAACGGGTGACTGTTCCAGAGCAGTTTCCACTAGCCGGGCGCTGCGGACAATCGCGTCTTGGGCTTGACGGTGCTTGGCGGCGTTGCGTGGGGCGGTGCTATGATGCGCCGCACCCTCACCAGTCAGCATACGGAGACGTCGATGCCGTTCAACCGCTGGATCGTCCCGATAGCCATGTCCGCGGCGCTGCTGGCGACCGCTGCCTGCGACGACGACGGCGGCACCACGATGCCGACGCCGGGCATCACGACCATCGCGAGGACCGGGGTCACGGCGAACGTGACGCCCTTCCCGACGCCGGCCATCACCGGCAACCAGATCGACTCTTCGGCCAGCAAGGGGTACACGGCGACCTTCCCGGAAGGCTGGAACGTGCGCATCAACCTGATCCAGACGGCCGACGCCAGCGCGGACGTGATCTTCGAGCCGCTGACGGCCGGCGCCACGGTGCAGGCGAACATCACCATCAACTGCATCATCGCGACGCCGAGTTCGTCGGCCCAGCACATCACGTTCGAGGCGACGAAGACCGCGCGCATCGGGCTGAACAAGGACATCGTCACGACGCAGCGCAGGGTGGCCGGGATCGACGCCACGGTGCTGACGTACGCCTTCCAATCGCAGAACGAGCAGGGCACGCCGCCGCTGGACAAGCAGGACGTGCTGTTCTCGGCCGGGAAGTGCGACTGGATCCTCACGATGACGGTACCGACGGGCCAGCGTGCGCAGTACCAGCCGATCTTCGACGCCTTCCTGGAATCGTTCGCAGTGAGCGCCTAGCTGCCAGCTCTTAGCTGTTACCCGTTTTCGCCGCTCTTGTACGATGTGGCGGGAGGGCCGATGGCGCGCGTGGCGTACCTGGACTGCTTCTCGGGCATCAGCGGCGACATGCTGCTTGGAGCGCTGATCGACGCCGGCGTGGACGCGACGACGCTCTCAGGCGAGCTGCGGGGGCTGGGCGTGGGCGGCTGGTCACTGCACGCCGAGCGCGTGACCCGCGGGGGCATCGCGGCGACGCTGGCGCACGTCGAGCTGGCGGAGCAGCCGCAGCCGCACCGCAAGCTGCCGGACGTGCTGGCCATCATCGAACGCTCGTCGCTGCCCGAGGACGACCGCGAGCGGGCGGCGGGCGTGTTCCGGCGCCTTGCCGACGCGGAAGGCCGCGTCCACGGCACGACGCCCGATCAGATCGACTTCCACGAGGTCGGTGCGCTCGACGCAATCGTCGACGTGTGCGGGGCGGTGGCCGGCCTGCGGCTGCTCGGCATCGAGCGCCTGTACTGCTCGCCCCTGCCCGCTGGCGCCGGCGCGGTGCGGACCGCGCACGGCGAGCTGCCAGTGCCTGCCCCGGCGACGCTGGAGCTGATGGCGATTGCGAAGGCGCCCATGGCGGCGGGCTCAGGCGACCGGCCGATGGAGATGGTGACGCCGACGGGCGCGGCGATCGCGACGACGCTGGCGAGTTTCGAACGCCCGGCGATGTACGTCGAGCGCGTGGCGTACGGCGCGGGGGGACGCGACCCGGAGGGCTGGCCGAACGCGCTGCGGTTGTGGGTCGGGGAAGCGAGCAAGAGCGCGCCCGCGATGCTGCTGGTCGAGACGAACATCGACGACATGAACCCGGAGCTGTACGAGTACGTGCAGCAGAAGCTGTTCGCCGCTGGCGCCGCCGACGTCTGGCTGCAGTCGGTGCAGATGAAGAAGAACCGGCCGGGCGTGCTGCTGTCGGCCCTATGCCCCCCCGAGCGCGAGGACGCGATCGCGGCGACCCTGCTGCGCGAGACGTCGACGCTGGGCGTGCGCGTCAGCGCCGTGCGCCGCCACGAGGCCGCGCGTGAAATCCTGGAGTTCGAGAGCAGCCTGGGCCCGGCAGCGGTGAAGGTGAAGCGCCTGCCGGGGGAGGCGCCGCGGGTAGCCCCGGAGTACGAAGCCTGCCGGCGACTGGCGGAGGCGCGGGGCATGGCGCTGGCGGAGGTGTACCGGCTGGTCGAGCGCGAGGCGCTGGGGCGCATCGGGTGATCCGCGAAGGAACACCGAGCAGCACGAACGAATGAGATGAGAGCCGCGACTCAAGTCGCGGCTCTCTCTACGTTCGACTTACCGTGGCGTACGACCTGCGCCGGGGGTTCTCCCCCCCCCCGACCCGCCCCCCGGCGCCGCCCGCGGCGGCGCGCGCCTGGCAGTAGGCGAGCACTTCGGCACGCTGCATCAGCCAGCT
>CAYJMG010000020.1:64339-71977 GCA_964371355.1 uncultured Dehalococcoidia bacterium | reverse complement strand
GTCAGTGCGTCAGTGCGTCAGTGCGTCAGTGCGTCAGTGCGTCAGTGCGTCAGTGTCTCAGTACATTACGTCATCCAGGCGAGTTCCTCCAGCCTCCGGCCACACCATAACTGGAGTCGTCCTGCCGCGACTTTGGGCGGAGTCTCGTATCCCGCATCCCGTATCCCGCATCCCGCGTCCCGTATCTCACCTCTCACGTCTCACTTCCCGGCGCGCGGCGATACACTGGGCGCGCTATGGCTATCAACGTCCGGCTGCTCGACCACACTTCCGACCCGACGCGGTCGCTGTACCTGGCGTACCGGGTGGCGTACTCGGCGCTGACGCCGCAGCAGATCGCGGACCGCATCGCCAGCGAGAAGATCAGCCGCGCGGAGATGGAGGAGTTCATCGAGAAGCGGCTGGAGACGGGGCACGCGTCGCCGCTGGAGCAGGTGTGGTTCGAGTTCGGGATCTCGGGGGTGTCGCGGGCGTTCAGCCACCAGTTCGTGCGGCACCACGTCGGCATCAGCTTCGAGCAGCAGTCGCAGCGCTACGTCGCGTTCAAGAAGGGCGAGTTCCCGTACACGGTGCCGGAGACGGTGAAGCGCGCGGGCATGGCGGAGAAGATGGAGGAGGCGTTCGACCGTCTTGGAGAGCTGTACCAGGAGATGATCGACGCGGGGATCCCGGCGGAGGACGCGCGGTTCCTGGTGCCGAACGCGGCGAACACGAACTTCAAGGTGACGGTGAACTTCCTGGAGCTGTTGCACATCTGCGACCTGCGGCTGTGCACGCGGGCGCAGTGGGAGTTCCGGCAGGTGGCGTCGCAGATGCGGGCGGAGATCCACCGGACGTTCCCGGACCTGGCGAAGTACATCCAGCCGAAGTGCGGCGACCGGCGCTGGGGCTACTGCGACGAGTCGCTGGAGGACTGGGCGAAGTGCCCGATCGGGAAGAAGCGTCCGCACAAGAAGCAGCTGTTCGAGCTGTTCGAGCAGTACCGCCGGGGCCAGCTCGCGCCGATGGAGGAGGGGGACTTCGCGGTGATCGAGGAGATTGGGTCTTCGGTGGTGCGTGCGACGCAGCCGCCGGGGTTCTTGAAGACGCAGGATGAGGCGCCGCCGAGCACCCGAGATGAGGGGTAGGCGCGCGAGGTTCCAGGCTCCAGGTCTTAGGTTCTAATTTGTCACGCGATGTACTCGACTACGTGATCTGGGAGATGGGGCAGGCGTTCGACACGCTGTTCTCGAACCTGAAGGATCTGCGCGACGACGACTGGCCGTACGTGCCGCAGGGCGGCGCGCGGTCGATCGCGGCGATCGTCGGCCACGTGGCGTCGTCGAAGGTGATGTACGACAACCACGCGTTTGGGGATGCGTCGCTGACGTGGATGGACCCGCTGTTCGGGGAGGCGCAGTCGCCGGCGGGTGGCGGCGGGCCGTCGCCGGAGCGGCTGGTGGCGTGGCTGCGGGAGTCGCACCTGCGGCTGCTGCGCAACGTCGACGCGCTGGGCGACGACGGGGAGCTGTTGCGGGACCGGCCGGTGAACTGGGGCGGGACGATGCCGACGCGCTGGATCATCACGCGGCTGATCCACCATGACGGGTATCACGCGGGGGAGATCAATCACCTGCGGTCGGTGCGGCGGGGGGATGATCGGTGGGAGTGGGAGCGGGACGGGTAGTGGGTCAGTGGGTCAGTGGGTCAGTGGGTCAGTGGGTCAGTGCGTCAGTGCGTCAGTGCGTCAGTGCGTCAGTGCGTCAGTGTCTCAGTGCGTCAGTGCGTCAGTGTGTCAGAGGTGAGCTGGCGCATGCGGGGGACGTTGATGTCACTGCAAGATTCCTCGCTACGCTCGGAATCGTCCATGGCAGGCTCGCGGGTCGCACACAAGAGGGTGAAAGTCGAGCATCCGTGGCGCTTGAGGCACTGAGCGGAGCTGTCTCCTCTGGCGACGCTGCGAGAAGCTCCGCCGCTACTGGGACTTTCAAGGCAATGACGGGCGGGAGTCAGCCGGCCTTCTTCGCGAGCTTGGCGGGGAGGGCGACGTCGATCTCTTTCGCGTAGGAGGTGGGCTCCGGGATGGGGTCGTCGTCCGCGGCCATGCCCTCGAGGTGAAACTCGATGGCCTCTTTGATGAGTTGCTCCGTCTCTTCCCGCGTGTCTGCTGCCGCCACGCAGCCTGGAAGGTCTGGGACGAAGGCCCCCCAGTTGTTCGGCGCCTTTTCGAATACGACGACGTACTTCATTGTCCCCGCCTTTCGATACCAGCCTGTCGCATGATGCTCGCCCACAGGCCTGGGGGTACATCCTTGCTGGGGTGGCCCGCGATCGTCACCTTACCGTCCTTTGTCGGGTGCTTGAATTGGCGGTGACTCCCACGTATCGTCACCAGCCGCCAGCCGTCCCGTTCGACCAGTCCGATCGCATCTCTGACTTTCGGCATTCTAGCTCCCACCGCCGGGCGCTGCTCGATCCGTCAAGCCCGGCCTGAACTGTACACTCGTGATGTGAAGGTACAACTGCCTTACGGCGAGGGCGCGATCGCTGTTGCGGTGCCGGACGACGCTACGGTGCTGATGCCGGAGGTTGTGCCGGCGATCGACGACGTGGACGCCGCAGTGCGGGAGGCGATCGCGGCGCCGATCGGGCGAGGGGCGCTGTCGCGGATGGCGCGCGCGGGCGATAAGGCGTGCGTCGTCGTGAGCGACGTCACGCGGCCGGTGCCGAACGCGCTGATCCTGCCGCCGGTGCTCGAAACGCTGGAGCAGGCGGGCGTGCGGCGCGAGGACATCGTGATCCTCGTCGGCACGGGGCTGCACCGGCCGTCGCGTGACGACGAGCGGCGGCGCTTCCTGGGCGACGCGATCCTGTCGCAGTACCGCGTCGTTGACCACGACGCGCGCGACGCATCGTCGCTGGTGTTCCACGCGACGGGTCCGCGCACCGTCGGCGTGCACCTGAACCGCGAGTACCTGAACGCCGACCTGCGCATCCTGACCGGGTTCGTGGAGCCGCACCTGTTCGCCGGGTACTCGGGCGGGGGGAAAGCGGTGCTGCCGGCGATCGCGGGGGCGGCCGACATCATGGCGAACCACGACGCGCGCATGGTCGGCCACCCGAAGTCGACGTGGTGCGTGACGCACGGCAACCCGATCTTCGAGCAGATGCGCGACGTGGCGCTGACGACGTCGCCGTCGTTCGTCGTGAACGTGACGCTGGACGAGCGGAAGCGCGTGACGGGCGTGTTCGCGGGCGAGCTGGCGGCGGCGCACGACGCGGCGATCGCGCAGGCGGCGCGGCAGGCGCTGCGGCCGATCCCACACGCCTTCGACGTGGTGGTGGTGACGAACATGGGGTACCCGGCCGACCTGAATCTGTACCAGTCGGTGAAGGCGATGTCGGTGGCGGCGCAGGCGTGCGCGCCGGGCGGTTCGATCGTGCTGGTCGCGGAGTGCCGGGAGGGGGTGGGCGGGCCGGAGTACGTCGACCTCATGCGGAGCGAGCGGTCGCCGGCGGCGCTGCTGGACCGATTCGGACGGCCGGGTCACGCGACCGTGCACGACCAGTGGCAGGTGCAGGTGCAGGCGATGGTGCAGGCGCGTTGCGACGTGTGGGTGCACTCATCGATGGACCGCGCGACAGCGGAGTCGGCGCACCTGCGGTGGGCGGGGGATCTGGATGCGGTGGTGGGGGAGCTGGCGGCGGGCGGGAAGTCGGTGTGCGTGCTGCCCTACGGGCAGCTCACGGTGCCGGTGGTAGGGTAAGGGCGTGCTCGTCCTATATTGGTCGGCCGTGAGGCCCCCGCTTCGGCGATGATGCTGGCTGATAAGCACATCATTGGACATGACGCGTCCACTCTGTAACTGTACGGAGCACGTGACGAACTCGGCGTCTATGAACGCAACCCCGGTCAGCCGACGCCCGGGGTCTTCCCGGGCTACACAACGTAGCGTCCGTTTCGGGAATGGCCTCCTCACTGAGCCAGCCCGCGATGGGGCTCCCAAATGGCGCCAGCCGGATGAAGGGCGTTTGGTCCTGCGCCCTCTTTCCCGGGTCGAATTGAGTAGCCGAGAGAACGACGAGGGGATGCGTTGATGGCCTACCTACTGTTCATAGACGAGAGTGGCCAGGATCACCGCGCCTCGCCGTACGAAGTCCTGGCTGGTGCCGCGATTGGGGACGATCAGCTCTGGAACCTCGTCTGTGCGATTCAGGATGCGGAACTCGAATATTTCGGCGTTTCGTTCTCGAACGACATAGAGGAGTTGAAGGCGCGCAAGCTTCTCAAGCCGAAGGTCTTCCGACAGGCCGCGTGGGCGTCCTCATTGTCGAACCCACAGAGGGCGCAAATGGCATCGAGGGCGCTGATGGATGGACCTCACGCGACGCGCGCGGAAATTTCCGCGCTCGCGCAAGCGAAGATTGCCTTCGTCCTCCGAATCCTTGAGCTCTGCGCTCTGCATGGGGTACGGCTGTTTGCCAGCATCGTCGACCGGGATGCTCCTCGGCCCGCAGGGACACTCCTGCGCAAGGACTACGCCTATTTGTTCGAGCGTTTCTTCTATTTCGTGGACGAACAGGTCAGCCACCAGCGCGGCCTAGTTGTCTTCGATGAATTGGAGAAGTCGCAGGCTCACATCTTGGTCGGTCAGATGTCGGCGTACTTTCGCGACACATGGAAAGGCCGAACAAGAGCGGGTCGAATCGTGCCAGAGCCGTTCTTCGTTCACAGCGATCTCACCACAGGCGTGCGGATCGCTGATCTCGCTGCATATGTGATTTCGTGGAACGTTCGCTTCATCAAGATGAGCAGGCCGGGACGGCCCGAACTCGAGGTCATGGGCCAGAGGATTGTCAACCTGCGTCACTATGCCGCGCAGACAAGTCCGCGGACTTGGAGCTTCGCCTACATCGACGATCTGCGACCAAAGAGCGAGCAGGAGGGAGAATGAAAAAAGGCAATGCCGACCAATGGTCGCCAAAGCCTCCGACGTCAGTATCGGCAAAGCACCGGCAGATGTCAACCCCCTTCGAGCACAGTTGGGCATGTGAGCGGATCTGAAGCTCCGCCGCTACTGTCTTGCCCATCGGTCACAACGCGGGTATCACATGGCGCATGACTGAATCTGCCTCCGCATTCGACGGCGTGCGCGTGGTCGAAGTTTCCGCCACCATCGGACCCGCCATGGCCGCATGGATGCTCTCCGAGCAGGGGGCTGACGTCGTGCGGGTCATCCCGCCGGGCGCGGAGGCGCACGCGTGGGCCGGCTTTCGCGTGCTCGACCGCGGCAAGCGCTCCGTCGCCCTCGACGTCGAGTCCGAAGCCGGGCGCGGCGATCTCTGGCGCCTGCTCGAGCGGGCGGATGTGTTTCTTTATGACTGGGGGGTGGGGGAGGACCACCGGCTGGGGTTCTCGGGCGAGGCGGTTTGGGAGAGATGTCCGGGGCTGGTGATCGGGTATTTGTCGGCGTATGGGTCGCGGGGGCGGTGGGCGGGGTTACCGGCCGATGAGGCGCTGGTGCAGGCGGTCTCGGCGGTGTGCGACGCGCAGTACCGGTACGAGCCGCGGCCGGTGCTGGTGAACATGCCGGTGGCGGGGTACGGGCAGGGGATCGTGGGCGCGCTGTCGGTGGCGGCGTCGTTGTACGCGCGGACGCAAACGCAACGGGGCGACCGGTTCGAGCTGTCGCAGATCGCGGCGACGTTCGCGATGGAGACGATCGCTTGGCTGCGGGCGCCCAGCGTGATGCGGCTGGCGGGACAGCAGGACCCGCGCGGGCCAATCCCGACGTACCGGCTGGTGCAGGGCAGCGACGGTCAGTGGCTGTTCTGCGGCGCGCTCACCCCGCCGTTCTGGGCGAAGCTCGCGATCGCGCTCGGGCTCGACGACTGCCTGGTCGACGAGCGCTTCCGCGGCGCGCCGATGGGGATCGCGAACATGGACGACCGGCGGGAGCTGGCGCGGCGTGTGTCGGAGGCGTTCCTGTCGAAGCCGCGCGACGAGTGGCTGCGGATCCTCGAGGAGGCCGACGTGCCGCGCGCGCCGGTGCTCTCGCGCGAGGAGTGGGCGCGCGACCCGCACGTCGCCGAGAACGGCATGATGGTGGAGATCGACGAACCGTCGCTGGGCCGCACGCTGCAGATGGGGCTGCCCATGGTACTGCGGAATTCGCCGGGACGGGTGCGGGGGACGTATCAACAGATTGAACAGATAGATCAGATATGGGGTTCGACCGGCGACCAGCGCGATATTGCTGACGGGTCCAACATCGAACACCCGGCATCGGATCCCGCGTCCCGCGTCCCGCATCCCGCTTCCAACATCCTACACCCACTGCAGGGGATCACGGTGATCGACCTCAGCGGGTTCATCGCGGGGGCGAGCGCGTCGATGATGCTGGCGGACTTCGGGGCGCGCGTGATCAAGGTCGAGCCGCCGGACGGGGACGGGTGGCGGTCGTCGGGACTGGCGTTCCTGGGGTCGAACCGCGGCAAGCGCTCGGTGTGCATCGACCTGAAGCGGCCGGAGGGGCGCGAGCTGCTGCTGGAGCTGATCGACGGGGCGGACGTGCTGCACGACAACTTCCGGCACGGCGTGATGGACCGCATGGGATTCACGTGGGAGCTGCTCTCGGCGCGGAACCCGCGGCTGATCTGGTCGTCGGTGACCGGCTACGGGCCGTCGGGGCCGCTGTCGCACCTGCCGGGGTTCGACCCGATGATGCAGTCGCGCGGCGGCGTCATGCGTGCGCAGGGTGAGCCCGGCGGCGAGCCTGTGTACCTGCAGATGCCGGTGTGCGACTACGGGACCGCGCTGACGGCGGCGTTCGGCATCGTCGCGGCGCTGCACGCGCGCGAGCGGACGGGAGCCGGCGACCGCGTCGAGACGTCGCTGGCGCACAGCGCGCTCACCATGCAGGCGGGCGAGATGCTGTTCTACGACGGCGAGCCACCGGACATGCCCGGCGGCCGTGACCTCGCCGGGCACCACGCGCTGTACCGCGTGTACGGCGCGTCAGACGGCTGGCTGATGGTGGCCTGCACGACGGACGCGCATGCCGAGGCGTTCGCGCGCGCGGCGGGCGTCGACGTGCCGGCGCCGGCGCTGGGGCACGCGACGCACGGCGAACTGGCGGCTCAGATCGAGGGCTTGCTGGCGGCGCGCACGGTCGAGGAGTGGTTGTCGGCGCTGCTGGCGGCGGGCGTGCCGGCGGCGACGTGCGTGAGCGTAAGCGCGATGTTCGACGACGAGCACCTGTGCGCGAACGAGCTGTGGTGGGACGCCGAGCACCCGCAGTGGGGGCTGGTGCGGCAGACGGGCGCGCTGGTGCACTGGGACGAGATGTCGATGCACCTGCAGCGCCGGTCGCCGCTGCTGGGCGAGCACACGGCCGAGTGCCTGTCGGAGCTGGGCATCGGGCGCGAGCGCATCGAGGCGCTGCTGGCCGACGGCGTGCTGGTGCAGGGGGGCGTGTCAACAGATTGAACAGGTGGAACAATGATGGGGGTTCGGGTGGGCAAGCCGCGCGGGCTGAAGGCCCGCGCTACGCCAGCGCTTGCCCCCCGACGACCCGCGCGGGCTGAAGGCCCGCGCGACGGGTGTAGGCGGGATGACCCCCGATACGGGAGTGGGCGGGATGGGCCAAGGCCCGGGAT
>CAYJMG010000020.1:0-64329 GCA_964371355.1 uncultured Dehalococcoidia bacterium | reverse complement strand
ACGCCCCCCCGGCGCGGCGCCCCCCCCCCCCCCCCCCCCCCCGCCCGCCCCCCCCCCCCCCCCCGGGCCCCCCCCCCCCCCCGCTACGGTAGTAGGCGTGATGACCCGAGATACGGTAGTGGACGTGATGGACCAAGGCACGGTATTAGGCGCCATGGGCCGTGCTGCGGTGGTCTCGTGGCGCCGCTGGCGAAATGGCGATCTCGTGTCATAATGGCGCGGCGCTCTGAGGGGGCGCCATATCGGTGCAGAGGAGACTCGTTGTAGATGAGCCGAGAACAGCGACGACAGGACCGGAAGCAGCAGGGCGGCGGGACGCCACCGAACCGGCGCACGCCTCAGCGGGTGGCGGCGGACAGGGGGCTGCCGACGATGCCGTTGGCGATCGCCGGGGGCATCATCCTGGTGGTGGCGCTGCTGGCCTACCTGATCTTTCAAGCGAACAGCGGAGGCGGCGGTGGGCTCTCCGGGCCGGAGAAGGCGGCGGCGGACGACAGCCCCGACCTGCCGGGCACCTACGTCGCCGACCAGGGGCGCGGCCACTTCGATGAAGGCCTCATCGGCCACGTCACGTTCCCGTTCTGCGAGGGCGTGGAGCAGTCGGACCTGGCGAAGACGCGCAGCGGCCTGGCATACGGCTCGACGCCGGGCGCCGTGCCGCCGACGGCGACGCCGACCTCGATCAACAGCCCTACCCCGCACGCGCCCAGCGTCACGCCGATCCCGCTGGACTGCCACAACGCGAACCCGCCCGCCTCGGGCGAGCACCTGGGCGTGCAGCGCAACGTCGACATCGGCGACGGCAAGATCATCAACATCCCGCCGGACCCCGACGTGTACCCGCATGACGTCGAGATCCCCCGCGACGCGATCGCGCACACCCTGGAGCACGCCGGCGTGTACATCGGCTGGAACTGTGCCGAGGACGACCAGGCCTGCCTCGACGTGGTGACGCAGATCGAGGACCTCGCGAACAACCGTATCGACAATCACGACGACCGCGTCGTCATGTCGATCGACCTCGACCTGCCGATCGGGACGATCGGCGCCTCCGCGTGGACCCGCGTGCTGAACTTCAAGTACGACGAGTACGACGAGGGGCTGCTGGAGGACTTCATCGCCACCCACGCCTGCCGCTTCGACCCCGAAGGCTTCTGCTAGCGAGGGAATAGGGAGTTGGGAACAGGGAATAGTGGGCGGCCTCGCGGGGCCGCCCTTCCTTTTGCTTGCGCGGCGACCCGTCCCTCGTCCCTCGCCCCCATCCCTATTCCCTATTCCCTGTTCCCTGTTCCCCACTCCCCACTCCCTATTCCCTACTCCCCACGCCTGCCGCATACTCCGGGCATATGCGCTCGCTCCTCGCCGCCACTATCGCCGTCGTGGGACTACTGCTCGCGCTTGGGACTGCGCCGGCGCGGGCGGGATCCGACACCGGGTGGACCATCGAGTCGTTCGCCGCGCTGATAGCGATCGAGCGTGATGGCGAGCTGCTCATCACCGAGACCATCGACGTCGACTTCGTCGGGCTGGAGAAGCACGGGATCTTCCGCGAGATCCCCGTGGAGTACTCGTACGACGACGAGCACCACCGGATCTACGAGCTGGAGGTGGTGTCGGTCACCGACGCCGCGGGCGAGCCGTGGCCGTACAGTCGCAGCCGCCACGGCGCGAACGTGCAGCTCAAGATCGGCGACCCCGACCGCACGATCAGCGGCCGCCAGTCGTACGTGATCACGTATCGCGTGAACGGCGTCCTCAACGCCTTCGACGACCACGACGAGCTGTACTGGAACGTGAACGGCGCCGACTGGCCCGTGCCGACGGACGCCGTTACCGCGACTGTCGCACTCGAGGGCGGGGGCCTGGACGACGCCGCCTGCTTCCAGGGATTCACCGGCTCCGACGAGCCGTGCACGAGCGCGATCAGCCGCGACGGGACGGCGATCCTGTTCGCGTCCGACGGCGGCTTCTCGCCCGGCGAACAGATGACGATCGTCGCCGGATTCGAGAAGGGCGCGGTAGCCGAGCCCGTACCGATCCTCATTGCGAAGCCCGAGAACTGGTGGCAGAAGAACTTTCCGCCCGCCACCAGCTCGGTCAGCGTTGCGATCCTGCTGCTCGTCGCCGGGATCGCCGCCGTCATCGCCGTGTGGTGGCGCCACGGCCGCGACCGCACGTACCGGTCGCTGTACTACCTGACGCAGGACCCCGCGGAGGGCACGCGGCCGCTGCTCTCGAAAGACCAGGTGGTCGTCGAGTACACGCCGCCCGACGACCTGCGGCCGGCGCAGATGGGCATGATCCTCGACGAGCGCGCGGACACGAAGGACGTGACGGCGACGATCGTCGACCTGGCCGTGCGCGGGTATCTCTCGATCGAGGAGAAGGACAAGGCCTGGATATTCAGCAAGACCGACTGGCGCCTGACGAAGAAGAAGGACCCCGACCACGAGCTGCTGCCGTACGAGCAGGAGGTGTTCTCCGGTCTGTTCAGCGGCTCCGAGACCGAGGTCGACGTCAGCGACCTGAAGAACGAGTTCTACAAAGACCTCGCCGAGGCCCAGAAGGACCTGTACGCCGACGCGATGCGCCGCAAGTGGTTCACGCGCAACCCGGATACCGCGCGCGACTGGGCGCAGGGCGCGGGCGTCGTGATCGCGCTGGCGGGTGGCGGGCTGGTGTATGTGCTCGGGCTTGTGGGGTGGGCGGTCGCGGCAGTCCCGGTGGTGCTCGTGGGCGTGCTGGTGTTCCTGGGCTCGCCGCTGATGTCGAAGCGGACGGCGGCGGGCAGCGAGGCGCTGCGGCGGACGCTCGGGTTCCGGCTGTACATCGAGACGGCGGAGAAGCGGCGGCAGGAGTTCAACGAGAAGGCCAACATCTTCGCCGAATACCTTCCGTACGCGATCGTGTTCGGCAGCGTCGAGAAGTGGGCGCGCGCCTTCCGCGACATCGACACCGCGCCGTCCGTCCAGTCGTGGTACACGGGGGCGGCGATCTTCTCGGCCGCGGACTTCTCACGCAACCTGGAGTCGTTCTCGTCCTCGGTGTCGAGCGTGATCACAAGCACGCCGGGCAGCAGCGGGGGGAGCGGGTTCAGCGGCGGCTCCTCCGGCGGCGGCGGGGGTGGCGGCGGCGGAGGGAGTTGGTGAGGGGTTGCGAGGGCGGGCGGCCGGGTCGCATCATGTGCATGTGATGCGCCTGGGCTTCCTCGCTCTCTTAATCATCTGCGGTTTGGCAGCGAGCTTCGAGACTGCCTCTACGCAAGCGCCGGAAGGCTGGGTGATCAACCGCTTCCATGCGGACATCAAGATCGACCAGGGCGGCGACATCACGGTGATGGAGACGCTGGACGTCGACTGGAAGGCCCTCGAACGCCACGGGATATTCCGTGATATCCCTCTCCGATATGAATATGACGACGAACACTTCCGCGAGTACCGCTTCCAGCTTCTGTCTGTGTCAGACGAGAACTTCAAGGAGTTGAAGTACGAGCGGACGACTACCGATACCGGCGTCAGGATCCAGATCGGTGACCCGTTCAAGACAGTGACGGGACTCCAGACCTACCGCATCGGATACCGCATCAAGGGCGCGCTGAATGCGTTCCCGGATCACGACGAGCTGTACTGGAATGTGAACGGCGCGAACTGGCCTGTGGTGACGCGCGAAGTCACGACGATCGTGACGGTGGAGGGCGGGGGGATCAGTGGCGCGGCCTGCTACCAGGGAAGGTCGGGCTCAACGGAACCCTGCAACACCATGGGGGACGCCAGCACATACGGATACGTCTCGACGCGCATCTATCAACCGGGGGAACAGCTCACGATCGTCACCGGCTTGCAGAAGGGCGCGGTGAATGTCCCTCGACCGAGACTGATCGACAGACATCCGACGACCGAGCCGTTCAGGATCGACAGCACGACACTCGCGATCGCGTTGGTCATCGGCGCGCTAAGCCTGGCATATCTGCTCACAGCGTGGTGGCGCAGTGGACGAGACAGTGTCTATAGAACGATGTACGCCCTCACCCGAGACTCGAGCGAGATGAGACGGCCAGTGCTGTACAAGGACCACGTGGTGGTGGAGTACGGCCCACCTCAGAACCTGAGCCCGGCAGAGGCCGGTCTCATCCTGAACGAGCGAGTTGGGAACAAGGAGATAACGGCAACATTCGTGGATCTCGCCGTGCGGGGCTATCTGCGCATCACGGAGATTCCCAAGGACGGACTTCTGGCGAGAAGCGATTGGCAGCTGACGAAACTCAGGTCGACGAAGGACCTGACATCGTACGAGCGTACGATCTTCAAGGGCATCATGGGCGACCGGGACGAAGTCGTGTTGTCTGACTTGCGGACGGATTATGAGTCGGCGCTCAACCGGACGTACGAGCAGATTCTCGCGGAAGCCATGAGGAGAGGCTGGTTCGCGTCCAATCCGGACACAACTCGCACCAAGTGGCGGTGGGCCGGTATTGGTATCGCGCTTCTCGGTAGTGCGTTATCGCTGGTCCTTGGTTACGCGGCCGAGTTCGGTGTTGCGGGGCTTCCCGTCGCTGTGGCTGGTGTGCTGTTGGCGCTGACCGCGGGCTGGATGCCACGACGTACCGCGCAGGGGAGCGAGTTGCTTCGTAGATTGCTGGGGTTCCGCTTGTACATGACGACCGCTGAGAAGGAGCGCCAGCGCTTCTATGAGGAGGCACAGATCTTCGAAAAATACTTGCCCTATGCGATCGTGTTCGGCTGTGTGGATCGCTGGGCTGCGGTGTTTGGCGGCATCGAGACGGTCCCGGTTTCTGGTTGGTATCAGGGAAACTTGAGTCTTGGGGCCCTCTCTTCGCACGCGGTATCGAGCGGGCTTCGGTCGTTCTCGATCGCGGTTTCGCATGGGGCGGACAACACGCTTGTAGCGGTGTCGGCGGAGGCTGGTTACGGACACAGCGGATTCCGGTTTGGCTGGCGGGGTGGTGGCGGGGCCGGCGGCGGGGGCGGTAGCGGAGGCGGGGGCTCGGCGGGCGGCGGCGGGGGTGGCGGCGGCGGCGGGAGTTGGTGAGGGGTTGCGAGGGGTCAAGCGTCTGCTGCATCATGGAGGCGTGAACCGCATACGAGTTCTCGCCGTTCTGTGCGCCTTCACGCTGCTCGTCGCGGTTCCGGTGCCGAACGCGCATGCGCAGGAGCCGTGGGAGATCGCGAGCTTCGACACGGACATCGCGCTCCAGGCAGACGGTAGCGTCGTCGTTGTCGAGACGATCGTCGCCAACTTCGGAGAACAGCGGCACGGCATCTTTCGCGACATACCGGACCTGGCCGCGGCAAGCCCGCCCGCAGCTGCGGTACCGCCAATAACAGTGCTCGGCGCGACGGCCGACGGAACGACGACCCCGTTTGAAGTCACGCGTGAACCCGGCTACGTGCGCATTCGCATCGGTGACCCGAATGTGACGATTGCCGGCTCACATCAATATGTGATTGCGTATAGCGCATCGCCGACGTTTCTTCCCGATGGTGACGACGGCATGGTGCGCGTCGCGTGGAATCTCAACGGCGAGTGGCCAGTTCCGATCGCACAGCTGACGGCGACGCTGACCTATAACGGGGACGTGTTTGCCGGCGCGAGCTGTCTGCCTGACGGGGAGGCCGCGCCGTGCACGATCCAGACTTCGCCGGGCAGGATTGAACTCACCGCCGACCGCCCGCTACAGGCGGGCGAGGCCTTGATCGTGTCGGCTGCCGTGCGACGTGACGCGGTGCAGATCCCGGTGGCGCCGAGCGCGCCCATCAGCTCTGAACCCGAGGCAGAGTCAGAGCGCTTCATTGACCGCTACTTCAGGACTACCACACCCATCGTCACGACTACGATCACGATCGGTCCGTGCTGCTGGGAGCGATCACCTTGCTGGGCTGGCGACGTGGGCGGGACGCCGCGTACACGACTGCCTACTACCGCGGCACGTCGTCGCGGCCGTCACCGATCGACGCCGGCGCGGCATTCGCGGAACAAGCCCCGCCTGACGAACTGCGCCCGGCGCAAGTGGGACTGCTGCTGGATGAACGGGTCGACCCGAAGGATCTCACGGCTACGATTGTGGACCTCGCGGTCCGCGGCTACCTGGTGATCGACGAGTCGCGGACACCCTCAGGGGAGCGGAGCTACACTGCCGAGCGTACCGAAAAGAAGCCGGACGATCTCCTGGCCTACGAACGCCGCATCTACGACGGCATGTTCGCCGACAATAGTGGCTTCTCCTTCGACCTGGTCTCCGATCTTTACATTCTGGGCCTGCGCGCGGCACAGGAGACGCTTTACCAGGATGCCGTTGACCAGGGTTGGTTCAACGGGAATCCCAGCCGCGTCAGGACGCGCGCGCTCATCGCCGGCCTCGTGGTGGCGTTCGCCGCCATCGTCGGGACGTTTGTCCTCGGCGGTACGTCCGGGTGGGGGCTCGTGGGGCTCCCGTTCGTCGCCGCCGGGCTGCTCATCGCGGTCACAGGGCGCTGGATGACGGGGCGTACGAGCCGGGGTGTGTACCTTCTGCGAAGGTCCGTTGCGTTCGGCAAGCATCTTAGAGCGAGATCAACGGCGTCTGGCGCCAGCTTGCCTCCCGCGGATCGCTTCGACGGCTACCTGCCATATGCGATCGTCTTTGGTGCGGTCTCAGGCTGGTCCCGCGTGTTCGCGTCCTCCAGGACGGCTGAGGCGACGAAGCGTTGGTATCGCGGCGCTCCGCGGTTCGATGCGCCAGGTTTCGCTGCCAACCTCGAGATGTTCTCCTTCCACGTCTCGACACTGGGCGTGGCGAGAGCTACCTCTCTGAGGCACGGCGCGGCCCCCTTTGGCTGCTATCCGGGGTCCACGGGCGGAGGCCATTACGGCGGTGGAGCTGGCGCAGGCGGGTTCTCGGGTGGTGGTGGGTTCTCCGGCGGAGGAGGTGGAGCCGGTGGCGGTGGCGGTGGTAGCAGCGGCGGCGGCGGGAGCTGGTAACCGACGAGGGCGGAGGGGAGTGCCTACGCCAGCGCGCGGACTTTGACCTGCACCGGGGTGGGGGCGCCGGATGGGGGCAGGAGGGCGCAGACGGCGCCGCCGCCGTAGTAGTAGGGGACGAAGGCGGCGCCTTCGGCGGGGCGGTCGGTGGCCTTGCAGCGCAGCGTCAGCTCGCCGTGCTCGGTCACCAGCGTGACCTCGGCGCCATCGTCGACGCGCAGCGCCGCCATGTCGGCAGGGTGCAGCTCGACGAACTCTTCGCGGTGGAGCTTGTCGGCGTCGGGCGAGTGGAGGGCGGCGCCCTCAAGGCTGGTGTAGAGCGTGCGGCCGGCGGTGAGTAGGAGGTGGCCTGCGGGGGTGGCCGGGCATGCGGCGGTGGGCGTGACCGGGGCAGGGTTGGGCGCAGCAGGCTGCGCCCCTACGGATGGGGCGGGAGCGACCGCGCGGATCTTGCCCCAGCGGTCGAACTTCGAGCTGAAGGGCTCGTAGCCCGGGACCGTCGCGGCGATCTCATCCGTCACACCGTCGGGATGGTCGTAGGCGAAGGCGTCGGCCTTGAGCGCGTTCGCGAGATCGGCCAGCGCGAGCAGCGCCGGCCGCGCGTCGCCGATGGCGTCGACGGCGGCGTGCAGCCGGTTCACGCGGCGCTCGGCGTTGGAGAACGTGCCGGTCTTGGCGTTCGCGGGGACATCAGCAAACAGGCAGTGCGCCAGCTTCGCGGTGTCCGTGAGCACGCTGTCGATCACGATCAGCAGCTCCAGCTTCTCGAGCGACGCGCGCGTCCTCGCCGCGCCCGGCGCGAACATGATCGGGTTGTCGCCGACGACGACCATCGCCTTGAGCGCGCCTGAGGCGGCAGCGTCGACCATCGCCGCGAAATCCATGCCCGTCTGCGGAGCGGCGGCGCCGCCGGGACCGCGCTCCGGGTCGACGCCCATGTCGCGCGCACCGTTGGCGTTGGCCTCGGTCGGCAGCACAAACAGCGACTCGGCGGCTTTCTCGCCGCGCAATGACAGCGCGAGGTTTGCGGCGGCCTGCGCTCCGGCGGCGGCCGCGCCGGCATCGACTGGGTGCGGGGCGTAGATGATCGAGACCTTCTTCGCCGGGTCGGCGGCGATGTCCAGCAGCTTGCGGGCGGCCTCATGGTCGCCCTCGAGCAGCGACGGCATGGTGACTTCGGCGCCAACCTCGGTCTTCGTGAGCGCGGCGACGGTCGCGGCCTCGTCGCCGGGCCGCGGGCGCAGCCACACGCCGCCCCACGGCTCGGCGAAGTCGGCCAGCTCACCGCGCTGCAATGAGATCAGCAGCAACTTGCCCGACTTTGGCGCCGCCGGGTGGCCGACGACGGCGTCCTTCACGCGCAGCGCGAAGACGTTGTGGCTCTCCTCCAGGTCGTCGGCGATGACGACGATGACATCGCTGCGTGCGATGTCCATCGCGTCCGAGGGCAGCCCCTCAGTGCCGAACGCGGCTTCGACCGCGCGGGCGGCGGCGCGGTTGGGCGCGGCGCTGCTGAAGTCCACGTGCGGCGTGCCGATGACCTCGCGCGCCAGCTTCTGCGCCAGGTAGTTCTCTTCGTTGGTGTTGAACGGCGAGCCGAGCACGGCGACCGACGACGGCCCGTGCTGCCCGATGATGGCCTGCAGCCGCTCGGCCGCGTGCGAGATCAGCTCGCCCCAGTGCGCGGGAAGCTGGGTGGTTCCCGCGGGCCCGCGGCGGACGTAGTGCTTCGAGAGCCGTTGCTTGTCGGGAATGGCGTCGTAGTGGAAGCGTCCGCGGACGCAGATCTGGTCGGCGCTCACAGGGTTCACGTAGTCGGGCTTCACGATGACGGCGCGGCCGGAGCGCGTGCCGACGCTGATGGTGCAGCCCACGGAGCAGGAGTTGCAGGTGGTGCTCGTCCAGTCCTCGCTGCGCGCGATCCATTTGTTCGGCTTCTCCATCAACGTCGCCGTCGGGCAGACGTCGATGCAGGCGCCGCAGAAGTCGCAGTTCGATTCGTGGATCGCCCCACCCGCCCCGAAGGCGATGCGCGCGGTGTAGCCCTTGTTGGAGAGCGTGATCGCGGTCGTGTGGCGGATCTCGTCGCAGGCGCGCACGCAGCGGGTGCACAGGATGCACATCTGCGGGTCGAACTCGAACCAGGGGTTCGCGCGATCGGGGTCGGGCTGCTCGGTCTGGTAGTAGGTGCGGGGCTCCAGGGCCCAGGGCTCGACGTTGTCGAAGCCCATGTCCAGCAGCTCGTTCGTCGTCTGCAGCTCGCAGCGGTAGTTCTTGCTGCAGGTGACGCAGCGGTGCGTCACGACATCGTCGCGCAGGCAGATGTCGCCGGGCATGCACTTCACGCGGCGGTGGCAGGTCAGGCAGCGGTCGCTGTGATTGGCGTTGATGATGGCGAGCACTTGCTGGCGCTCGTGCTTCACCTGCGGCGTCTCGGTGTTCACCACCATGCCGTCGGCCACGCGCGCGGTGCAGGCGAGCTGCAGGCCGCGGGCGCCTTCGATCTCGACGAGGCAGCTCCGGCAGCCGGCGTACGGCGCGAGGCCGTCGATGTAGCAGAGGTTCGAGATCCACGCGCCCGCGCGCTTGATCGCCTCGACCAGCGGTGTGCCCGCCTCGACCTCGACCTCGACGCCGTTCAGGATGAGCTTAGCCACGCAGACTCGCTCCTACGACGCGCTCCGCCTTGGAGACGGGCTGCGGCTGTTGCTTCGCCTCGACCTCGATCAACTCGATGATGTCGCCGGGGGCGCGCTGGCCGTGGGGGTAGTAGAAGTCGTTGCGGCGCAGGTGCTCGCGCGCCAGCTTCGTGAGGGCGTGCTTGTCCTTGTACATCGTGTCGAACTCGTACACGGCGTCCTCGAACACGCCGCCCGCCTGGATCGCCTGGTACGGGCAGGCTTCGACGCACAGCCCGCAGTACATGCAGAGCCGGAAGTCGATCTCGTAGCGGACCTTCTCCAGCGTGCCATCGGGGTTCGGCGAGGTCTCCACGAGGATGCAGCCGTCGGGGCAGGCCTGCGCGCAGGTGCTGCAGCCGGTGCAGCGCTCGTCGAACCAGAGCAGGTTCGTCCGGGCGCGCGGCGACATCGGCCGGGTGACCTCGGGGAACTCGATGGTCGCGACGGGCATGACCATCCGCCTGACGGTGGCGAGCATGCCGCGAAGGAGGCCGATTCCGTACATGTGTGTGGTCGTCAAGCGTTAGGCGTTGGTCGTTTGGGGGCGCGGACCCGAAAGGCGCCTCAGGTTCGGATTGTAACGAATTTCACGTACGGGGCAATTTGGGCGGAGAACGCTCGGCCCAGATACAGCAGCCAGGAGAATCGACAAGGGGGGTCAAAGTGCCAGTCCCACTCTTTACTAGCTGGGGAGCCGACGTGGAGGGCAATTAAGCAGGCTGGTTGCGTCAGCCAACTGGCAAAGCAGGAAGGGTTATGAAATGGTGGGCGGTACTGGACTTGAACCAGTGACCTCTACGATGTCAACGTAGCGCTCTAGCCAACTGAGCTAACCGCCCCGGAGTTCACTCGTATCGTATCGGCCGTCTCGCACCGCCGTCAACGCGCGGCCGGCGCGTGAGCCTCGGCTAACAGCGCGGGGGCATGGGCGGGCGGGTGGAGGAGGAAGAAGGGGGCGCGTGTGCGTCGTCTCGGGTTAGACCGACCGGTCCCAGCCCTGGGCTGCTCGCGGCCCCCGTGTTCATACTCGGCGATCGCGGCCCTCCCCCGCACCACGGGGAGCCCCGTAGATCGCATCGCCGGTTCCCGGACCATTCCCACCGCCGTGATACACTCGCGATAGCGGCTATTGCGATAGCGGCTATTGCGGAAGCTGCTGTAGCGAACGGAGGCGCACCGTGGCTCTCTGGATCACCCTCGGCGTCATCGCCGTCGTCGTCATCCTGCTCGTCTTCATCGTCATCGGCATGTACAACGGCCTGGTGCGGGCGCGCCTGCGGGTGAAGGAGGCGTGGTCGGGCATCGACGTGCAGCTCAAGCGGCGGACGGACCTGATCCCGAACCTGGTCGAGACGGTGAAGGGCTACGCCTCGCACGAGAAGGACACCCTGGAGAACGTCACCCGGGCCCGGTCGATGCTGCAGCAGGCGGGGACGCCCGCCCAGGCGGCCGAAGCGAACAACATGCTGACGCAGACGCTGCGGTCGCTGTTCGCCGTGGCCGAGGCCTACCCCGACCTGAAGGCGAACCAGAACTTCCTCGACCTGCAGAACGAGCTGTCGGACATCGAGGAAAAGATCGCGTACGCGCGCCAGTTCTACAACACGAACGTGCTGAGCTACAACGAGAAGACGGCCACCTTCCCGACGGTCATCTTCGCGAACATGTTCAACTTCGAGGCGGCCGAGTTCTTCGAGGCCGAGGAGGCCGAACGGGCGGCCCCGCGCGTCAGCTTCGCGAACCCGCCCGCGACACCGCCGGCCCCGAGCAGCTAGCCGCATGACGACCGCCGGATCGCTGCCGGGCATCCCGGATGGACCCGTCCTCATCTACGACCGCATCGGCAAGAACAAGCGCGAGACGTGGCTGATGATGGCGCTGTTCGTGCTGCTCGTCGGTGCGCTGGCGACGGCGCTGTCGTACGCGTTCGGCGGGTCGTGGCAGGTGCTGCCATTCGTGTTTGCGGGACTGCTGGCCTGGGCGTTCTTCAGCTACTACATGAGCAGCAGCATCGCCCTGGGCGTGAGCGGCGCGCGCCAGGTCACCAGGGAGGAAGAGCCCGAGCTGTATCGCATCGTCGAGAACCTCAGCATCGGCTCCGGGCTGCCGATGCCGAAGGTATACGTCATCGAGGACAGCGCACCCAACGCATTTGCCACGGGGCGCGACCCGAAGCACGCGTCGGTGGCGGCGACCCGTGGGCTGCTGGACAAGCTCGACAAGGCCGAACTCGAGGGCGTGATGGCACACGAGATGTCGCACGTGGGGAACTACGATATCCGCGTGATGACGATCACGGTCGTGCTGGTCGGCATCGTCGCGCTGCTGGCGGACTTCGCGATGCGCTGGGCGTGGTTCGGGGCCGGCTCGCGCGGGCGAAACAGGGACAAGGGCGGGGCGATGGCCATCGTGGCGGTCGTGGCGATCGTCCTGGCGATCCTGGCGCCGATCGCGGCCCGGCTCATCTCGCTGGCGATCTCGCGCCAACGCGAGTACCTGGCCGACGCGTCGGGCGCCCTGCTGTGCAGGAACCCGGACGCGCTGGCGCGTGCGCTCGAGAAGATCAGCGCGGACAGGGAGCCGCTGGAGGTCGCGAACAAGGCGACCGCGCATCTGTACATCGAGAATCCGCTGAAGGAGCACGGCTCGTTCCTGAACAACCTGTTCAGCACCCACCCGCCTGTAGACGAGCGCATCCGGCTCCTTCGCGCGATGTGAGGTCGATCTCGAAGGAACACGCAGGGACCAGGCTGGATGCCGCGACGGCCCGGAGCTGCCCTCGTATCTCGTACGAGCAGAGGGGTCGGAGGCTCGGTATGCAGGTGGCCGGCTCGGTGCGCGGCTAACCGGGCGCGCCCGGGTCGTACACGCAACAGGGTTCTTCCGCGAGATAGTCACCGGTGAGGGCCCAGGCCCGTGCCCTGGAACCGCCACACACGCCCCGGAACTCGCACCGTCCACATTTCCCGCTCAGAAGATCCGGATCGCGGAGCGCCCGAAAGAGGGGCGCGTCCCTGTAGATGTCGCTGAGGCGCCGCCTGCGGACGTTGCCCGCGCTCAACTGCAGGAATCCGCTTGGGAACACGTCGCCCACATGGGAGATGAAACAGAACCCCTTGCCGTCGTTCACGCCCTTCTCGGCAGGCGCTCTCCCTTCGCGGAAGGCGTATCCCGCGCCGGCAAGCTCGATCGGCGGCGACTGTCCGGGCGCCGCGTGCGCGCGCCGGCGCTGGATCAACACGCGGCGATAGTGCTGGGCGGCGGTCGTCCGCACGCGAAACGGCGCCTCATCCGACATCGCCGCGAGCCACTGCAGCACTTCTTCGTGCTCGGCCGCGGTGAGCATTGCGTCCCGCTGCGCCCTGCCCGTCGGCACGAGGAAGAAGACGTTCCACACCGTGGCGCCAAGGTCGCGCACCACATCCAGCATCTTCGGGAGATCATCGACGTTCTGGCGGCTGACGGTGGTGCCGACCTGGAGCGGAAGGCCGGCGTCGACCACATCCGACGCGATCTCCAGCGTGCGGGCGAACGAGCCGGCGACGCGCCGAAACGCGTCGTGTCCCTCCGGGCAGGAGCCGTCGAGGCTGACGTGCACCATGTCCACGCCAGCTTCGCGCACCCGCTGGAGTGCCTCGCGCGACACGAGACGCGTCGCACTGGGCGAGAAGCCAACGTGCAGGCCGCGCTCGACGGCACGGCCGATGATGGCGAAGATGTCGGGCCGCATCATCGGGTCGCCGCCGGTGATCACGAGGATGGGCCTGCCAAGCTCGACGATCTGGTCGATCACCCCGAACGCCTCCTCGGTCGTCAGCTCGCGCGCGTCGCGCTTCGGCGTCGCTTCGGCGCGACAGTGGACGCACGCCAGCGCGCAGGCGCGGGTGACCTCCCACGCCAGCGTGAACGGTGTGACATCGAAATCCACTTCGAGGAGCGGGGGGCGGCCGGCAGGGCGAGCCTGATTCGTCATGGCGCCTCGCCGGCCCCGATCTCGCTGATCTCCTGATCCGTGAGGTAGCAGGCAGGATCCGGGGCCCAGAGGTCGCCGGTCGCGGCCAGAGCGCGCACGCGCAGGTTCCCGTTGCAGATGTCGAAGAACCGGCAGCAGGCGCAGCGCCCATGAATCAGATCACGACGGTTTCGCAGCGCGCCGAGCAGCGGGTTGGTGGTGTCGCTCCAGATCTCGCTGAACGGGCGTTCCCGTACATTGCCGAGCGTCAGCTGCCACGAGAACTGATCGGGGTGGACGTTCCCCAGATTATCGATGCACCCGATGCCGGTCCCCGAGCTGTTGCCGCCATTCCAGCGCAACAGGCGGCGCACCTCTTCGGTGCGTTCGGGTTGATGCTGCGCGATCTTCAGATACAGGTACGCCGCGTCGGCGTGGTTGTCGACGGTGAGCACTTCCTTCTCGATACCGCGCGCGTGCCATTCGAGCACGCGGTCACACAACAGGTCGAGCGCGGCGCGGGTCTCGCCGGGTGTCAGCGCGTCGGGTGCGATGCGCTCGCCTCGCCCGCTGTACGCCAGGTGATACATGCAAAAGCGAGGGATCTCTTCCGCTTCCAGCAGGTCCAGGATGCGCGGGAGTTCATGCTGGTTGCGCTTCGTGATCGTGAACCGCACGCCGACGCGCATGCCGGCCTCGCGACAGGCGCGGATGCCAGCCATCGAGGCCTCGAATGCGCCGCGCAAGCCACGAAAGCGGTCGTGGATCTCGGGAAGACCGTCGAGGCTGACGCCGACGTACGAAAATCCCTGCTCTTTGACCTCCCCAGCGACGGCCGGCGTAATCAGCGTGCCGTTCGTGGACAGTACGGCACGTAGGCCACGGCTGCGCGCATGCCGGGACAGTGTGAACACGTCGGGACGGGACAGGGGCTCGCCGCCCGAGAAGAGGATGACAGGCACCCCGAAAGCCGCCAGATCGTCAATGACGCGCAGCCCCTCCTCTGTCGAGAGTTCCCCGGGGAAGGAGCGATCAGCCGCGGACGCGTAGCAGTGGACGCAATGCAGGTTGCAGCGGCGCGTAATGTTCCAGACAACGACCGGGCGCTTGTCCCGAGAAAAGTGGAGGAGGTGCGGCGGTAAGTCGGCCGACCGCCGATCATATCGCAGCGCGTCGCCCGCGTTCACCGTACCGCAGAGGAGTCGAGACAGGCTGAGCATCGGCGCCGCTTCCCCGGAAGTTCGCCGGACCGTTCAACGGCGAGGAAATCGCGACCAGTCTGGGCCGGGCGCGCGTCTGCAGGGCAGGGCCGATCGGCATTGGGAGACGAGTATCGGCGAAGGGGCAGTCACAAATCTGGGCAAATTCGATCTTGGCGCTCGCCGCCGCGACCATGCGGCGTTTGGTCTGCCGCCCAGGCGGGCCACGTCGGCGAACCAACGCGGCCCAGATTTGGGCGTTGCCCCGGTTTTGTGGTTAAATACGTCGGCCCTGCAGGAGGGGCTTTCTACATGGACTTCGTCGATTACGTCCACGTCGCGCAGATCCTGGTGGCCATCGCGCTCTCGCTGGTGATTCTGCTCCAGGCGAAGGGCTCGGACGTCGGGGGCATCTTCGGGGGCGGCAGCTCCAGCGGCAGCTTCCGTACGCGGCGCGGCATCGAGAAAACGCTGTTCCAGCTAACGATCGTGCTCGCGATCGTCTTCCTCATCGTTTCAGCCTGGTCCGTACAGCAGACCACCAGCTAAGCACGCCACCGAGGCCGCCGTGCCGCTTCTGCAGACGCGATGGCCGCTGTTCGGGGCGCTCGTCGTCGGCGGCGTGGCGCTCGCGCTGTTCTGGTGGTTCACCCTGGACCATCCGAAGGGTGAGGCGGTCCCAGCCGGCGGCGGGTCGTACACCGAAGGCGTGCTGCGGCCGCCCGAGCGCATCAATCCCCTGTACGCGCAGGCGAATCCCACAGACGCAGACCTGGCGTCGCTGATCTTCAGTGGACTGGTGAGGCTGGGCCCGGACGGTTCGGCCCAGCCTGACCTCGCCGAACGCTGGGAGATCACGAACAACGGCCAGCGCTACGTCTTCCACCTGCGGCGGGGAATCGAGTGGCACGACGGCGTCGAGGTGGACGCCGAGGACGTTGTCTTCACGTACCGGGCCATCGCCGACCCGGCGTTCAAGGGCGATCCGGCGCTGGGCCAGCTCATGCAGGGCGTGGTCGTAACGGCGCGCGACCCGCTGACCGTGGAGTTCCAGCTCGAACAGACGTACGCGCCGTTCCTGGCGTGGCTCACCACGGGGATCCTGCCCCGCCACATCCTGCAGGACCTCGACGCGGCGCAGCTGTACAACGCGGCGTTCAACCTGCAGCCGATCGGGGCGGGCCCATACCGCGCGGCGTCGCGCGATGAAGATGGGAACATCGAGCTGGAGGCGAACTCCACGTACTACCTGGGGCCACCGCACATTTCGCGGCTCGCCTTCCGGGCGTTCAAAACGCGGGACGAACTGGTGGCCGCACTGCGAGACGGTACGATCGATGGCGCGGTCCTGGACGAGCGCACGACCGAGGACGACATCGCCTTCTTTCGAAGCGACCAGCGCTGGACCATGAGCAGCCTGCCGGGCGCGCCCCACTACGTCCTGTATCTCAATACGCAGCTGCCGGTGTTCAGCACGCGGCCGGTCAGGCGGGCCCTGTTCCAGGGGATCAACCGCGAGACGCTGATCGCGGAAGTGGCGCTGGGTGACGGCGCCCCATCAACAACGGGTATTCCGCCCGAGTCCTGGGCGGCGGCCGATGTCGAGCTTCCACCATTCGACCCCGGGGCGGCGGCGACGGAGCTGGAGCTGGCCGGGTTCTTCCGGGCGCGGGACGGCACCCGCGCGAACATCGACAACCTGCGCCTGTCGTTCACGATCTCGACGGCCGATGACCCACGCCGCGTGGCCATCGCGGAGAACATCGCGAGGCAGTGGAAGGCGATCGGCGTGGACGCGACGGTGCAGCCACTCGATGCAGGGACGTTCCTCGAGGAGCACCTGCTGGCGCGCGATTTCGAGGCGGCGCTGGTGCTGGTGGATCCGGGGCCGGACCCGGACCCCTACCCGTTCTGGCACACGAGCCAGATCCGACCTCCGGGGCTGAACCTCTCGGGCTTCAGCGACGGGCGCATCGACGACGCCCTGCAACGGGCGCGTCAGACCACGGACACGTCCCGCCGGCAGGAGCTGTACACACTGTTCGGGGGGTACCTCATCGCGGAGATGCCCTCGATCCCGCTGTATGCGCCATCGACCGTGTACGTGCGGGCTTCACGCGCGCGGGGATTCGAAGGGCGCCTCCTGTTCGGGGTCAGCGGCCGGTTCGCGGACGTGAACGCGTGGTACGTCGAGACGCGCGTGCGATAGCTCGTCCACGCCGGCGTCACGCTCAGATCGACGAGAATCTCACGAAAGTGATCTGGCCCGCTTGGAGTTCGTCCCGGACCTCCCCTAAGCTCGCCCCATGCACTCCCGCCTGGCAGCGCCGACCTGGCTGACGGACGCCTGTACGGGCGCGTCGCCGACGCGCCTATCGCATCCAACGTCACTACGCGGGCGGAGTATTCAAAACCAACCCGGGCGCTGCCCGTCCAACACCGGAACCAGCCGAGGAATGTCCTGCCAGTTTCCGGAAAGCCAAAAGTACAAAACAAACTCCCCGCCAGGAGGTGGGCCACCTCGCCAGAAAGGGAAAACTGCCGAGCAATATCGCGTGAACGTAGCGACGAGAGGCCTCTGCAAAGAGCGAACAGCCAACCCCTACCTAATCCGGCTTCAGTTGGATCCCGACGGCGTCGAGCGCCGTGGAGTCGACGGGCAGGGGAGCGCCCGTCATGAGGTCCTGCGCGCTCTTCGTCTTCGGGAAGGCGATGACATCGCGGATGTCCGACTCCTGGGCGAAGAGGGCGACGGTGCGGTCGATGCCGGGGGCGAACCCGCCGTGAGGAGGCGCGCCGTACTCGAAGGCTTCCAGCATGTGGCCGAACTTGCGGCGGGCGTCCTCGTCGCTGATGCGGAGGAGGCGCAGCACCTGTTCCTGCATCTCGCGGTTGTGGATCCGGATGCTGCCGCTGCCGATCTCCCAGCCGTTGCAGGTGATGTCGTAGTGCTTGCTTCGCGCGTTGGCGGGATCGCTCCGCAGCAAGGCGATATCTTCGTCGAGGGGCGCGGTGAACATGTGGTGCATCGCCTCGAAGCGCTCGTCCTCCTCGCTCCACTCGAACAGGGGGAACTCGACGAGGAAGGCGAACATGAGGGTGTCGGGGTCGGCGAGCTTGAGCTTTGTGGCGAGGGTGCGCCGAAGGGCGTCGAGGGCGGGCTTCACGCGGGCTGCCGAGCCGGCCTCCTTCGCAGGCACGCCGCCGGCGCCAGCCACGATGAGCACGAGGTCGCCGGCATTTGCGCCCGCGATCTTGCCAAGGGACCGCGCCATCTCCGGGCCGATGTGCTTGAGGGCGGGCGACCGCATCTCTTCTTCGGAGGCGGACGCGGGGTCGGCGGTGAAGGCGAGGGAGACGAGCCCCTTCGCGCCCAGACCCTTCGCGGTCTCGGTCAGCGCGTCGATCTCCTTGCGGGAGAACGCGGCGCCCCCCGGGACGCATATGCCCTCGACTGCGCCGCCGCTATCTACGGCTGACTTAAAGACGATGAATTCGGTGCCACGCACGGCATTCGTGAAGTCGATCAGCTCGAGGCCGTAGCGGAGGTCGGGCTTGTCGGTGCCGAACCGCCGCATGGACTCGGCGTAGGTGAGGCGGGGGAACGGCACCGGCAGCTTCAGGTCGGGACGGACGGCCGCACCGATGCCGGCGTAGAGTTCCTCCATCAATCCCATGACGTCCTCCGCCTCGACGAAGGACATCTCGAGGTCGAGCTGGGTGAACTCGGGTTGGCGGTCGGCGCGGAGGTCCTCGTCGCGGTAGCAGCGGGCGATCTGAAAGTAGCGTTCGAAGCCGGCAACCATCAGGAGTTGCTTGAACTGCTGGGGTGACTGCGGGAGTGCGTAGAAGCTGCCCGGATAGTTGCGGCTGGGCACGAGGTAGTCGCGGGCGCCCTCGGGCGTGGGGTTGGCGAGGACGGGCGTCTCGATCTCGAGGAAGTTGCGGTCGGTGAGGAAGTCGCGGATGTACTTCACGACCTGGTGACGGATGACCATGTTGCGGTGCATTCGGGAGCGGCGGAGGTCGAGGTAGCGGTACTTCTGGCGGACGATCTCACCGGGCTCGGCTTCATCGTCGTTGATCTCGAAGGGCGGGGTCTTCGCGGAGTTCAGGACCTCGGCGGCGGAGGCGCGGACCTCGATCTGGCCGGTGGGGAGCTTCGCGTTCTCGGTGCCCTCGCGGCGGTGCTGGACGGCGCCGGTGACACGCAGGACGAACTCGCCCCGGGCCTCGGAGGCGACGGCGTGGGCTGCGGCCTGTTCGGGGTGGAAGACGACCTGCACGAGGCCGCGGCTATCGCGGAGATCGACGAAGATGAGGCCACCGTGATCGCGCCGGCGGTGGACCCACCCGGCCAGGACGACGTCCCGGCCCTCGTCGGATGCGCGAAGCTCGCCGCAGTAGTCGGTCTTGTACATGCGTGCTCCCCGGGCCGAGCTGGACATTCGCAGGCGTCACCACATCGACTCTTCGAAGGGCGCCTGCCCCATGATGTGGCAGTCTATCGGCAGGATGGGGCTGCGGCTACCGGGAACCCCGGACCGCCCGCCGGCGTCGGAGGAGTACATGAGATTCGCGATGGTGATCGCCTCGGGACTGTTCCTCGTCTCGGCGTCCGGATGCGGCGGCAGCGACGCGACGGCGACGCCGACGGGGGCCGTCGTCACACCGACGGTGGCGGTCTCTCCGCTGGGGACGAGCACGCCGGCGGCCGGCACGACGGCTGTGCCGACGATGGCAACCGTGGCGCCGGGCGCGACCGGCACGCCGGCGGTCGAACCGAAGTCGGGCATCAAGGGCCTGGTGACAATCGGGCCGACGTGCCCCGTGGAGCAGCCGGAGAGCCCGTGCCCGGACCGGCCGTACGAGGCGACGATACAGGTGCTGGACGAAGGCGGGGATGTGGTGGCGGAGGTACGGTCGGGGGCCGACGGCCGGTTCGAAGTCGAGGTCCCGCCAGGCACATACGCGCTGCACCCGGTGACGGCGACGACTCCGCCGAGCGCCACCGATCAGGTGGTGGAGGTGCGGGCCGGGGAGCTAACCGAGGTCGTCGTCCAGTTTGATTCCGGAATCCGGTGATCCCTCTTGCAATCGACGCCGTGCGGTGCGACACTACGAGCCTCATAGACGCGATCAATACCGGCGCGGCGGGCCAACTAACGGGCCGCGCCGTCTTTGGGCCAGCGGCCCGGCACCAGGGGCAACGTCTTGGACCTCGGACAGATCGAGGCGTTTGTACAAGTCGCCCAACACCGTTCCTTCAGCAAGGCGGCTGACTCACTGTTCCTCACGCAGCCATCGGTCACGGCGCGGATCCAATCGCTGGAACGCGACCTGGGCGAGGCGTTGTTCGAACGTAACGGCCGTGGCGTGCGGCTGACAGAGATGGGCTCGGCCTTCCTCCCCTACGCGCGGCGCGCGCTGAAGGCGCTGCAGGAAGGACGCGACGCGATCGAGGGGATGCGGAACCTCGATATCGGTGCGCTGAAGCTCGGGAGCGCGCTGACCGTGAGCACGTATGTATTGCCGAAGATCCTGCGGAAGTACTGCTCCACGTATCCGGGCGTGGAAGTGAGCGTGCACACGGGGCGCTCCGAGCAGGTGCTGCAGATGGTGTTGAACGACGACGTGCACTGCGCGCTTGAGCGCACGGTGCACCATCCGGAGGTCACGACGGTGCCGCTGTACGAGGACGACCTGGTGCTGGTTGCATCGCCGGGGCACAGGCTGGCGCGGAACCGGCAGGCGACGATCGAGGACGTAGGGCGGGAGCCGCTGATCCTGTACGACAAGGGGTCGAGCTACAACCAGCTCATTCAGGGGGTGTTCCGCCAGCACGGGATCGTGCCCCACACGCTGATGGAGCTGGACACGATCGAGGCGACGAAGAAGATGGTCGAGGAGGGGCTGGGGGTCGCCATGGTCCCAAAGGTCTCGACCGAGCGTGAGTTCGAGCAGGGGACGCTGGCGGCAGTGGGCATCAGCAACGCCTCGATGCCGCGGCGCCAGATCTCGCTGATCTTCCGGAAGAACCGGAAGCACACACGCGCTGTGGTGGCGTTCTTCACGCTGCTATCGGACCTCTACAGCGTAACGATCCCGGAGCCGGCGCTGTCAGGGGTGGCCTGAGCTGTCCGGTGACGGTCACGCGGCGAAGTCACGAATGCCCACTGGTGAACCTTCGCCCAGCAGCGCGGCACTGGTGACGCCGTCGATGGGGAACTCCGAGAGCCGGATATCCACGCCCTTCACCACCTCGGTGAGGCGAGCCACGACCGTCCACGCACCGCTGCGGCTGGTGTTGGGCAGGCACACCGCGACCTTCTGGCCGAGATCGCCGGCGAAGTCGACGTCGCGGAGGGATTCGCGCGTTAGCGTGCGGACGGCTTCCAGAGCGTCGGCCGAGTGTGAACTGATGTCGATGAGCGTGAACGGCTGGCCGTAGCGGTTCGACCGGGCGATCTCCTCATCGATGCGCAGGCGGAAGTACCAGTCGGCGTGGAGCAGTGTGTCGTGGTCGATCCCGGGGCCGCGCCGCTCGCTGTGGGCGACCATACGGAGCCGGTTGGGGACGCCGTGCGCGCGCGTGATGGTGCCGCCCAGGGCCGCGGCGCCCACACGCCAGGAGGCGGAGGCGACAGCCCCAACGGCCGTGAAGAGCAGCACAAACCGCCAGTCCGCGGGCTGGACGTTCTCGGCCAGGGCGACGGCGATCGTGCCCAGCGCGAGGGCCGGCGCAAGCGCGGCCAGCAGGCGTGCGTTGACGAGGCGGTTCATGGCAGCGCCTCCACCCGCGAGCACATGACGGGGTAGTCTCTCAGATGAGAGGGCAACGTGACCGAGCACGCGGTGGCGTCACTCAGGAAATCGGCGCGCGCAATGAAGACGGCGTACGTGGCGCCATCGGACGCGTAGTAGTAGGGGAACTCGCCGTCGCCTGACGGGAGGCCCCGAGCCTCGCGCAGCGAGCAACCGGCGTCGACGGCGTCGACGCAGAGCGCGACGACAGCGCTGTTTGTGTTCGGGAACGAGCCGTTCTTGCGGTGGAAGGATTCGGCCGCCTCGCGGAGGATGCCGAGGTCGATGGCACGGCGGTAGTCGTTCGAAACATCCGGGGTGGGTGTGGGGGAGCCGGCCCTGGGGATGCCAGGCACGGCGGGCACAGCGGAGTCCACGGCAGCGGGGCCAGCGCCCATCGCGGCGGAGATGATGATCACGCCGACCAGCATGGCCAGCGGCAGGAGGTACCGCGGGTCGCGGAAAAGCTCGCTCAAACCTAATGCCCCTTGGGTAGTTATCGTCGGCGATGCGTAACAGCTTGACGGCTCCCCTAGGGGATCGCGGCCGGACGGGGGGCCGGCGACCCGGCCGCCAGCCTGCGGCCGTGCTCGAAGCGACGAGAGGGCCTAGAATCGACCGGGGCAGATTCAAACGAGCGTAATCGCGCGACCCTTATGTCGCTATCCGCAGGCCGTGACGGGCGCTACCCGCACACAATCCCGCCTTGATCCCGAAGGAGTAACCGCCATGGCACAGATCGACGGAGGGGACATCGTCGCCCGCATGCTGAAGCGCGAGGGGATCGACACGATCTTCACGCTGTCCGGCGGGCACATCCAGAACATCTACGACGGGTGCCTGGACGAGGGCATCCGGGTGATCGACACGCGGCACGAGCAGTCGGCGGGGCACGCGGCGGAGGGCTATAGCAGGCTGACGCGCAAGTGCGGGGTGGCCGTCGTCACGGCCGGTCCGGGCGTGACGGACACGGTGACGGCAGTGGCGACGGCGTACCAGAACGCGAGCCCGCTGCTGGTGATCGGCGGGGCGGCGCCGCTGCGCACGTCACTGATGGGTGCACTGCAGGAGATCCCCGGGACCGTGGACATGATGCGGCCGATCACGAAATGGGCGGCGACGATCCCGTTCACGAACCGCATCCAGGATTACCTGGCGCAGGCGTTTCGAGTGGCACTGACGGGGCGGTTCGGGCCGGTGTTTCTCGAGATCCCGTCGGACATCCTGTTCGGACGCGTGGAGGAGGAGAGCATCGAGTGGCCGGTGAACTACCGCACGGAGGGGCGGACCACGGGCGATACGGCGCTGGTGAAACAGGCTGCGGGGCTGCTGGCGAACGCCGAACGGCCGGCCGTGATGGCCGGGACGGGTATCTACTGGTCGGACGCGGGGGAGGCGTTCCGCGAACTCGCGGAGAAGGTACAGGCGCCAATCTACCTGAACGACATGGGCCGCGGCATGGTGCACCAGGAGCACCCGCAGTTCATGTCGCGCACCAGGCGGGCGGCGTTCGGCGAGGCCGATGTGATCCTGTTCGCGGGGACGATGATGGACTTCCGGCTGCGATACGGGAAGAGCGTGGGGCCGCAGGCGAAGGTAATCGCCGTGGACATCGACCCGAACGAGATCGGGCGAAATCGCGGCGTGGACGTGGGCATCGAGGGCGACCCGCGCGCCGTGTTGCAGGCGATCAGGTCGGAGATCGGCACAGCGGCGATCCGACACGACGAGTGGATAGCGAAGCTTCGCGACGGCGAAACGAAGGTGGTGGAGCTGCGACAGCGCTGGTTGCACTCGGATGCGGATCCCATTCACCCGCTGCGGCTGTGCAACGAGATTGCGAAGTTCGTGGACGACGAGACGACGGTGGTGGGCGACGGCGGCGACATCGTGGGCCTGGCATCACAGGTGCTGCCGGTGAACCGCCCATCGCAGTTCATGGGGCCGGGGCCGCTGGGGACGCTGGGCGTGGGGACGGGCTTCTGCATGGCGGCGAGCGTAGTGCACCCCGGGAAGCGGGTGCTGATGGTAAACGGCGACGGATCGTTCGGGCTGAACGGGTTCGACTTCGATACGTTCGTGCGGTTCAACATGCCCGTCGTGGCGGTGGTTGGGAACGACCGGCAGTGGGGCCAGATCATCGTCGGGCAGGCGAAGATGTACGGCGAGGACCGTGTGGTGGCGACGCGGCTGGGCGACAACGCACGCTATGACAGGGTGGTGGAGGCGCTGGGCGGGCACGGCGAGTTCGTGACGCGGCCGGACGACATAGCGCCGGCGATCGAGCGGGCGTTCGCGAGCGGGAAGCCTGCGTGTGTCAACGTGATCATCGACCAGAAGCCGGAAGGCGTGTCGGGCGGGTACGAGTTCCTGGGCTAGCTCGGCCGGCGCCGGAGAAGCGGCTGAGACCGGCCGCGAGGCGCGATGAGTTATGATTAGGGCGGTCAACGCAGCTCGACGCGTCATCTCGTGCACGGCAGAGCACCAACTTCCCGAAGGCAGGTAGAGGCATTCATGGTGACAAACGAAGCTGAGCGCCGGCTTCTGGATGATATTGGGCGTATCGCGGACCACGTTCGGGCGATTCGGGGGCCCGGGGTATACCACGACGGCGCGGCTATCAAGGCGCTGGAGACGGAGTCACGGGCGAAGTGGGAACAGCTTCGTACGCTGCGGGCAGGACCGACGAACCCGGATTTGCCCCCTCCGACGAACCGAGGCAACCGGCGATAGGACGGCTCCCCGACCATTAGGGCGCGAGGGATCCGCGAGATCCTCGCTATCGCCGCAAGTGCCAGGCCACCGCGCACGGCAGCGGCGAGCGGGCGCGGGCTAGTCCGATATCCGCGCGTTGTAGCTGGTGATTGCGTCGGTCGCGGCCTTCGCCGCCTTACTCAGTGCTGTGGCCGGATCCGTCCCCTGCAGCAGCATTGACTCCAGGCCCTCGACAATCGCCCGCCGCACTTCACCAAACGGCCCGATGACGGCGCCCGAGTTCGCGACGGTGACGTTGTCGCCCGACAACTCGTCGTAGGCGACGCGGAACTGCGGGTTCTGTGCCCAGAAGTCTTTGATGGCAGGCAGGTCCGCCGCCGAGGTGCGCAGCGGGATGTAGCCGCTGCCGATGTGCCACTCGGCTTGCTGCTCAGGCTCGTTGAGCCAGCGGGCGAAGATACGGGCGGCCTCCTGCTCGACGGGCGACGACTTGTTCACGATGAACAGCGAAGCGCCCCCGACCACGACGCCGCCCTCGCCGCCGGCCATGGGGGCGACGGCTATCTTCACGTCGGGGAACTCGCCACTCTCGAGGACGCCGTAGACGGAACGCATGGCGGCGGAGCTGCCGTGGGTCATGGCGGCATCGCCGCTGCCGATCGGCAAGAGCGTGTCAGCGCCGCTGGGGTTGCGTCCGACGTTCATGGCGAGGCCCTGGTCGACCATGGAGTCGAACCAGGTGAAGAGTTCGCGCCCGGCGTCGCTGTCGAACACGGCCTGCGTCGCGCGAGCGGTGCGACCGTTGTCGTTGTCGACGATCGGCTGGTCGAACCTGGCGAGCCAGTTCTCGACGGACCACGAGTGCATCTCGACCGAGATGCCGTGACGGGCGGCACCGGTATCGACGATCTGGCGGGAGTAGGCACGAACATCCTCCAGCGTCTTCGGCGGTACGGCGGGGTCGAGCCCGGCCTTCTCGAAAGCTCGCGCGTTGTAGTAGAGGACGTCGGCGGCGGCGGTGAACGGGTAGGAGTACAGCTCTCCGCCGATGCTCCAGTAGGCGACGACGCGGGGGAGGTAGTCGCTGAGGTCGTAGTCCTCCTCGTCGATGCAGTCTTGTACCTTCACGACGCTTCGGCTGTCGATGACGCGCTGGGTCTCCCAGTCGACGACCTGGACGATGTCGGGGAGGTCGCCGCCGCGGAGGGCGGCGAGATACTTGGAGGTGGCATCGTCGTAGCTGCCCTGGAATGCGGCGCTGACGTGGATCCTGTCCTGGGAGGCGTTGAACTCATCGACCATTCGGAGGAGCGTGTCCTGGTTTGCGGCCTGCTCCGCGAACCAGAAGTCGATGTTGACCTCGCCTCCGGCCTGGTCGACGAGGCCGATGGGACAGGCGGCCGTCGGCTCCCCGCCACCACCGCCACCGCCGCCGCAGGCAGTGCCGAACGCCGCGAGTGCGAGAAGCGTTGTCAGTCCAGCGAGTGCAGTGCGCACGATGTTATCTCCTCCACGCGGCGGCGCGACGACGCCGCTAACGAATCCGGTCGTTGTACTCCTCGATCGCGGCATCGGCCGCCCGGGCAGCGTCCGCGATCGCCGCATCCGGATCCTTGCCCTGGAGCAGCATCTCCTCGAGCGCCGTCACGACGGCTTCGCGGACTTCGTCGTAGGGGCCGAGGACGGTGCCGGCGCTGGCGGCGTTCGTCTCGCCGGCGAGGAGCTGGTCGTAGGCGACACGGAACTGCGGCGACTCGGCCCACAGCGACTGGACAGCGGGCAGATCGACGGCCGACCTCCGAATAGGGATGTAGCCGCTGCCCACGTGCCACTTCGCCTGCTGCTCCGGCTCGTTCAGCCACTTGGCGAAGATGCGGGCCGCCTCCTGCTCGGCAGCGGGAGAACGGTTGATGACGAAGAGGGCGCCGCCGCCGACCTCCACGCCACCGAGATCCTGATCGAGGAGGCCCGGCATGGGGCCAACACCGACCTTTACGTCGGGGAACTGGCCGCTCTCGAGGACACCGTAGACGGACCGCATGGCGGCGGAGGTGGCGATCGTCATGGCCGCATCGCCACTGCCGACGGCGAGAAGCGCATCGGCGCCCGACGGATTGCGGCCGATGTTAACGGCGAGGCCGTCGTCGACCATATCATCGATCCAGTGGAACAGCTCGCGGCCGGTGTCATTGTCAAAGAGGGCGCTGGCGGCACGGGCGGTGCGGCCGTTGTCGTTGTCGACGAACAGCGCGCCGGACTTGGCGAGCCACTGCTCGAAGAACCACCCGCCGAGTTCGAGGGCGATGCCGTGGCGGGTGACGCCGGTATCGACGAGCTGCTGGGAGTACTGGCGTAGCTCGTCGAGGGTGCGGGGCGGCTTCTCGGGATCGAGGCCGGCCTTCTCGAAGGCGATCTTGTTGTAGTAGAGGACTGGGTTGGACACGTTGAAGGGCCAGGGCCACAGCTCGCCGTTGATGCTGTAGTAGGCCACGACGCGCTCGACGTGGTCGGACAGGTCGTATCCCTCGGCATCGACGCAGTCCTGGGCGCGAGCGACGCTGCGGCTGTCGATCAACCGCTGCGCGCTGGTGTCCTCGACCTGGATGATGTCAGGCAAGTCGCCGCCGCGCAGGGCGGTGAAGTACTTCGTGGTATTTTCGTCGTACGTGCCCTGGAAGACAGCCTGCACCTCGACGGCGTCCTGCGAGGCGTTGAACTCGGCGACCAGGCTTTCGATGGTGTCCCGATTCGCGGCGGTCATGGCGTGCCAGAACACGATCTGCGTGGGCTGTCCATCCTTGCCTGCCAGGCCGATGGGGCAGTCCTCCGAGAAGCCGCCGCCGCCGTCGCCGCCGCTACAGGCAGCAAGGAGGATGGTGGTAAGCAGTGTCGTTGCCGCTGTGAGTCGAAGCATCATCCCTTTATCGCTCCCGACGTGAGTCCCCGGATCAGTTGCTTCTGGAAGAGGATCAGCAGAGTGAGGATGGGCGCGGCGGCGATCACCGTTCCGGCCATCACGAGGTTGAACTCGTCGATGTTCGAGGAGACGAGGGCCTTGAGGCCGATCTGCACCGTGCGGTAGTCGTCGTCGTTGGTGATGAGGAGGGGCCAGAGGTACTGGTTCCACGCGAGCAGGAAGGAAAAGACGGCGAGGGCACCGATGGCCGCGCGGGAGAGCGGCACGACCACTTCGAGCATGAAGCCGATGTGGCCGTAGCCGTCCATCGACGCGGCGTCGCGCAGGTCGCGCGGGACCGTGAGGAAGGCCTGACGAAGCAGGAACGTGCCGAACGCGGTGGCGAGGAAGGGCACGATGAGTCCCTGGTAAGAGTCGAGCCAACCCAGGGTGGAAATGGTCTGGTAGTTCGGGATGATCGTCACCTCCCACGGCACCATCAGCGAGGCGAGGAAGACGACGAAGAGGGAGTTGCGGAAGGGGAAGCGCAGGAAGGCGAACGCGTACGCGGCAAGGATCGATGTGATCACCTGGCCCGCCGTGATGGCGGTGGAGACCAGGAAGCTGTTCACCAGATAGCGGCCCAGCGAGCCGGTCTCGAATGCGCGTTTGTAGGTGTCCCACTGGGGGTCTGTGACCAGCAGGTTCGGCGGGTAGGAGAAGATCTCCTCGACCGGCTGCAGCGAGTACACCACCGTGATGTAGATGGGCGTGAGGATGATGGCCGCGGCGATGGTGAGCGCGGCGTACTGGACCGCCTCGGTCAGGATGCGGCGCGGGCGGATGCGGCGCGGGCGACGGGCGGCGGACGGGCTAGCTGCCATAGAACACCCGCCGTTCGAGGAACCGGAACTGGACGAGCGTGAGTACGAGCACGATGAGGAACAGCACGACGCCCTGGACAGCGGCGACGCCCTCGTTGAAGTTGCGGAAGCCCTCGGTGTAGATGGAGTAGACCATCACGTTGGTCCGGTCGAGCGGTCCGCCCTGCGTGAGGATGTCGATCTGCCCGAATGACTGGAAGGCGTTGATGGTGAGCACGACGACGGCGAAGAGGAGTGTCGGCGAGAGCATCGGGAGCGTGACGTTCAAGAGCCGCGACACGGAGCCGGCGCCGTCCATCTTGGCGCTCTCGTGCAGCTCCTCGGGGATGGTCTGGAGGCCAGCGAGGATCACGATGAACGTGAAGCCGAGGTTGAGCCAGACGGTGGTGAGCGAGACGGCTGGCAGTGCCCAATCGGGGTCGCCCAGCCAGTTCACGGCCTCGAAGCCGGACTCCTTGAGGGCGTAGTTGATGATCCCGATGCTGGGATTAAGCAGCGTGATCCACATGACGGACGCGACGGCGACGGACGTAGCGACGGTGGAGGAAAAGATGGTGCGGAAGATGATGATGCCGCGCAGCTTCTGGTGCGCGAGGAGCGCGAGCCCGAGACCGAGTACGAGACCCGTCGGCACGGTGAAGATCGCGAAGAGGGCCGTGGTCCAGAGGCTGCGGTGGAACTGGCCGGAGCCCAACACGTCCACGTACTGGTCGAACCCGACATACGAGCTGCTGAGCCCGAAGGGGTCGCTGCGGAAGAAGCCGAGATAGAACGTCTTCACGAGCGGGTAGAAGGCGAAGGTGGCGAAGAGCGCGATGGACGGGCCGAGCAGGGCGAGCGCGAACGCGGCTTCCCCCAGGCGCGGCCTCACGTGGAACCGGCCGGTGGTGGTGGCCGGCGCCGCGATGAGTTCTACCGGGACCTTCGCCTCACTCATCAGTCAATCCGTGCGGTGCTGGCGGGATCGAAGAGATGGACCTGGTCGAGGCGCGCGCTGAGGCCCACGGTGGAGCCGGCGGCGGGCGGAGGGACATCTGATGGAAGCCGCACGATAGCGAACTCTTCGGGCGAAAGATCGCAGATGATGTGACGCTCGTGGCCCAGCGACTCGACGGCGCGTACGGTCGCCTTCACTGGACCGTCATCGAGGACGAGGTGCTCGGGGCGGACGCCGACCAGGAGGCTCTGCAGGCCACTCGCGGTGATCGTCGCCGCCGCCGCGGGTGAGAGGGGGATCGAACCGCCGGGGACGCACGCGCACACGCCGGTCTCGTCGCGAGCAACCGTCCCGGAGACGACGTTCATTGGCGGGCTGCCGATGAACTGGGCGACGAAGGTGTTGGCGGGACGCTCGTACACGTCCTGCGGCGGGCCGACCTGCTGGAGCGCGCCCTCGTTCATGATGGCGATGCGCGTCGCCATCGTCATGGCCTCGACCTGGTCGTGTGTGACATACACGAAGGTGCGCGACAGCTCCTGGTGGAGGTCGACGAGTTCGGCGCGGGTCTTCACACGAAGCTTGGCGTCGAGGTTCGACAAGGGCTCGTCCATGAGGAAGGCGACGGGCCGGCGCACCACGGCGCGGGCGAGCGCAACGCGCTGGCGCTGGCCTCCTGACAGCTCGCCGGGGCGCCGTTCCAGCAGCGGTTCCAGTCCAAGCCAGCGCGCGGTCTCCGTGACGAGCTTCATGCGCTCGTACCGGGGGATCTTGCGGGTCTTCAGCGGGAACTCGATGTTCCTGCGCACGGTCATGTGGGGGTACAGGGCGTAACTCTGGAAGACCATCGCGAGGTCGCGGTTTTTCGCCTCGACATCCGTGACGGGACGGTCGCCGATGAGGATCTCGCCGGAGGTGGGCTCTTCGAGGCCGGCCACGAGGCGGAGGGCCGTGGACTTGCCGCAGCCGGAAGGCCCCAGGAGGACGAGGAACTCCTTGTCCTCGATGTCGAGGTTGAAATCGCGCACGGCAACCACTTCACCGAAGTGCTTGCTGACGTCGCGGAAGACGATGCGGCTCATGCACGGCTCCCCAGTCCGGCCCACCAGATGGCGCCTCGTGAGGTCAAGTACAGCGATCGTACGCGCTCGCGGCTACGGCAGGAAGGCGCTAATCGAGGGGCCATCCAGCCTCAGAATCCCTCTCTGAAGCTCTCCTCACAGGTGAAGGCGGCGCTTCGCCTCGGCCCGCAGGCCGGGCTGGAAGTCGGGATGGGCCACTGCGATGAGTTCCCCGGCGCGCTCGCGCAGGGTCTTCCCCCGCAGGGTGGCAATGCCATACTCGGTCACCACGTAGTCGACGAAGGAGCGGGGCGTGGTGACGACGGAGCCAGGCGGAAGGACCGGCAGGATGCGTGAGTGGCGGATGCCGTTGACGGTCGAACTGGACGGCAGGGCGATGATCGAGCGCCCGTCCTCGCAGACCGAGGCGGCGACGGCGAAGGTCGTCTGGCCGCCGGGGCCGCTGTAGATCTCGCCGTTCAGGGTCTCGGCGGTCACCTGGCCGGTGAGGTCGATCTGGAGGGCGTTATTGATCGCTACGAAGGCCTCCTCCCGCACCAGGATCCGCATGTCGTCGGTGTGGCAGAAGTCCCACAGCTCGAACGCGGGGTTCATGTGGGCGTAGCGCAGCTCTTCGGGTGGCAGCACCGCGAAGGCGGACCCCACGACCTTTCCGGGTGCGACCTCCTTCTTGCGCCCGGTCACGACTCCCTTCTTCACGAGGTCGATCACGCCGCCGGGGATCAGTTCGGTCTGGATGCCGAGATCGTGCTTATCATCGAGATACAGCGCCATGGCCGTGGTAACGTCGCCCAGGCCGAGCTGCAGAGTGTCGCCGTCGCGTATCAGCTCCGACGCGACGAGCGTGCAGATGACCTCGGCGGCATTCGCGTTCTCCTCGCTGCGGGCGGGCACGGACACTGTGCCGGCGTCACGCGCGTCGTGCTCGCACAGGTAGTCGACCTCGGAAATGTGGAGGAAGTTCTCGCCATAGGTGCGAATGAAGGTCTCGTCGACTTCGCAGATGATGCGCGCGGCGATGTCGGCGACGGTGCGGCCGATCCACACAGCGCTGCCAAAGCTCATGTAGCCGTTCTCGTCGGGCGGGGAAGTGCGGGCGAGCATGACGTTGACCTCGCCCATCGTCTCCTTGATCCAGCTCTGGCGGAAATTAGCGACAGGGACGTAGTCGGCGCGGCCGTCACGCACGGCCTGACGGTCGGCCGCGCCCGCGAACACGGTCCGCACGCGAAAGGCGTCCGCCGCTTCGGGCGTGGCCCAGACGAAGGGCGCGATGTAGTGGAAGATGGTGACGCCACGCAGCTCGTCGTGGCGTTCGAAGAGGGCGCGGCAGAGCGTGGGCGGCGTGCCAGTGAACATGCCGGCGAACACGCGGTCGCCCGACTTCACGATGCGGACGGCGTCCTCCGGTGAGACGAGCTTTTCTGCCCAACGGGAACGCCAGTCCATCCGCGAATCCTTCGTTTGGGTGACAGCCGGCCGAGCGGGCGAATTCTAGCAGGGCAACGGTGTGACATGAAGACGCGCGCCCTCGCCCATGCGCTCGCTGCCGGGTCTCACGTTCCCGATCGCAGCGCCTCCACCGGCTCCATCGACGCCGCCCGCATCGCGGGATAAGCGCCGGCCAGCAGTCCGATCACGCCGCCGGCCAGGGGCGACACGAGCGCCGTCCACATGTCCATCACCGGGGTCCAGTCGCGTGCGACGGCGACGGCCACGACGATGATCGTGCCTGCGCTGGCGCCGACGACGCCACCGATCACGCCCGTCGTCGTGCTCTCGACCAGGAACTGGGTCGCGATGTGGTGCGTACGCGCGCCCAGGGCGCGGCGGAGGCCGATCTCGCCGACGCGCTCGAGCACCGTGACCAGGGTGACATTGGCGATGCCGATCGCGCCGACGATCAGGGACACCAACCCCAGCACGAGGAACAGCGAGTTCACGTCGTTCTCTACGTTCTCGCGCGTCCGGCGGGCTTCCGGTGGGGCCGTTACACGTACGGTGTCCGGACTATTGGGACTGAGAGCGAGGGCGGCCTGCCCGGCGATGAGCTGGGCGGCGCCCAACTGCGTCTCGATAACGACCTTGCCCACGGCCGTGTCGCCCCAGCGCTCCTGGGCCGTACCGACCGGGATGATCACGGCGTTCAGCGCCTCCGGCTCGCGCTCCATGTCGCCGATGATGCCGACGACGACGTACAGCTCATCGCCGATGTAGATCGCGGGCTGGTTATCGACGCGCGTGATGCCCAGGCGCTGCGCGGCGGCCGCACCGAGCACGGCGACACGCTCGGCGCGACGGGACATGCCTTCGTCAAGGAATCGGCCGGTCAGCATGCTGCCGCGCATCGCTTCCAGCAGGCCCGGGGTCGCGGCATAGACCGAGAGGGCGAACTCGGTCTGCCGAGTGCGGTCGCGGACCGCCACCGCGCGCACGAGCGCTCCGCTCACGTCGACCTCGCCATACGCTCCCACGGCGACGACACCGTTCAGGCGCGACAGGCGCTCCTCGGCGTCCCACGGCAGCGAGCCGGCGGCGCGGCCACCGGATTCGGCGGGCTCGGCTGTCACCTCCGTGGCGGCGAGTTCGCTGAGGCGGCCGACGATCTGGCTGCCCGCGGTGCGCGACAGGCCGAGCGTCGCCACGAGGGCGGAGATGCCGAGCACGACACCCAGCACGGTCAGCAGCGAGCGCCCGGGCCTCGCCATGAGACCCGCGAGGGACTCGTCGACCAGGTCGCGCCAGTCCAAGGCGGAGACCGTCGCCGCCGCGGAGGCTCCGCGGGTACCGAGAGCCATCAACCGCGCCATAGCTGCGCCTCCGCTCCCTCCCGCACGTCGTCCTCGCTGAACAGCGTGCCGTCAACGATGCGCGCGCGATGGTCCGAGCGCGCGCTCACGCTCGCGTCGTGCGTGATAACGACGATGGTCAGTCCGTCGGCGCGCAACTCGTCGAACAGATCGAGGATGGCGGCCGTGTTCGACGTGTCGAGGTTGCCGGTGGGCTCATCGCACAGGAGCAGGCTCGGCCGGGTGGCGATCGCCCGGGCGATCGCCACCCGCTGGCGTTCACCTCCCGACAACCTGCCGGGAAGGAAGCCCAGCCGATGCCCGAGTCCGACGCGACGGAGGGCGGCCTCCGCGTTGGCGGCACGCTCGGCCCGTGGCACACGCGCGTACAACCCTCCCACCATCACGTTCTCCTCGATCGAGCGGTACGGCAGCAGGTGGAAGGACTGGAAGACGAAGCCAATGCGGCGGGCGCGCAAACCGGCCCGCTCGGCCTCGCTCAACTCGGCTGTGTCGATCCCCTCGAACCGATAGACGCCTCCCGTCTGCCGGTCCAGGCAGCCCAGGATGTTCAGCAGCGTCGACTTTCCCGAGCCGGAGGGGCCGACTATTGACACGTACGCACCTCTATCGACCGTCAGCGTCACGTCGCGGAGGGCGTGGACGGGTGGCTCCATCTCGAACGTGCGCGACACCTCGTCCAGCTCGAGGAGCGGCGCTGAGGGATCGCCGAAGTGCGCCGGGGCCGGGCTTCCACGCCATCTCGTGAGTGCTCTCACTCGGTCGCCCCGCTGTCCGCGCCGACGATAACGAGATCGCCCGCCTGCAGGTCGCCCTCGAGGGGCGTGACCTCGACCATGCCCTGGGCGGAGAGTCCCGTCGCGACGGTGACGAAGCGGCGCTCGCCGTCCTCCTCCAGCACCTCGACGCGGTCGGAGCCGTCGGCGGCCACCGACACGGCGGCCACGGGCACGGCGAGCACGGCGCCCTCCGTCGACTTCACGGGGATCGTCACGCGCACGGCGGCGTCCTTGAAGTTCTCGGGGGCGTCCTTCGGGGCGATCTCGACGTACACGTGCTGGCTGTCCAGATCGTGCGTGCCGGGCTTCTCATCGACGAAGGTGATCTCGCCGTCCAGCTCGATGTCGAGATCGGAGGCTGCAAGCTGTGCGGCCATGCCGGCCTTCAGGAGTTGCGCGTCGGCTACGGTAACCGAAGTCTCGACCGCCAGGCGCGAGCCGCTAACCGTCATCGGGGAGCCGCTGAGCGCGTCGCCGCGCTCGACCTCAACGGAGTTGATGCGCAGAGGCAGCTCGGCGAAGAACACGACATTCGAGGCGGGGACGTACGTACCGACTTCGTCCTCCAGCTCGGCGAGATCTTCACGCGCCCGGGCGAGGTCGGCGCGCGCGTCTTCGACGGCCGCCTCGAGCGTTTCCGCGTCCTTCGGCGTCTGGAGGTCGGTGAGGCTGAGCTGCGCCAGGTACAGGTTGGCCTCGGCCTGGCGCAGGGCGGCCGCGTCCTGCTGGGCCGCGGCGGTCGCGGCGGACTGCGCGGCGGTCACCGCGCGCTCGGCGTCATCGATCGCCGATTCGCTTTCGTCATCGACGGCAGCGAGCGCGTCCTCGGCGTCTTCGAGTTCCAGCTCCGCCTGGCGCACAGCCAGCTCCGCCTGTGCGACTTGCTTGTCGTGCTGGTCGGGCGGAAGCTCGGACTCATTCTGTGCGTCCTCCAGCGCCTGACCTGCCGACTCGAGCGCCAGCTCGGCAATCTCGACGGCCCGCGCGGCTTGCTCGCGCTTCGTGTCGGCGGCGTCGCGCGCGTCATCGAGCGCCCGCTCCGCCTGGCGCAGGTTCTCCTCGGCCTGCGCAGCGCCCTGATCTTGCGCGGTGCGGGCCTGGGCCAGCCCATCCTCCGCCGCGGCGACGTTGTTGCTGGCCTGCGCCAGCTCCACTTCTGTTGGAGGCTCGGTGCCGTCCTCCAGATTCTTTTCGGCGTTGCGAAGGGCCTGCTGGGCCTGTGAGACGGCGTCGCGACCGTTTCGCAGCTGGGCGCGCTCGTCGTCCGTCGCGCCGGAGGCCTGGTAGTTGGCGGCCTCGTACCAGGCTTCGACCGCGGCAGCCGTTGCGCCGTCGTACACGCCATCGACAGCGCCGGGGTCGAACCCCAGACGCAGCAACGCTTCCTCTAGCTGGCGCACATCCTCGCCCTCGTCGCCCGGGCGGATATCGCGATACATGGGACGATCGCCCCGGAGCGCGAAGACGGGCTGGCCGGAGATCTCCATCATCACGGAACTCTCGGTCACTTCCGTACCGGCGACGGGCTCACGCGTGACGAGCTGGGACCCACCGGCGCTGCTCGACGCAACGTTAACGGCGACCGGGTCGTTGTAGCGGACGGTGCCGCGGCCAACGACCGCCGACGACAGTTCGGTTTCCTCGACTTTCGCGGTGATCGGGGAGGCGGGCGGCGCGTTCGTTGACGAGTTCGCGTCGGACGATGACTGCACCTTCGTACCGGCGCACCATCCGACGACGCCCGACAGCACCACGCCTGCCAGCACCACCCCGATCATCCTGTTGCGCTTCATGTGTGTCAGCTCTCTTGTATGTGGTCCGTCAGGGCACGGTGGCGATGGCTATTGACCCGCCAGCTCGGGGTGGTCTTCGAGGAACTGCTGCTCGTACTCCTCGCGCACCTTCGGCTCGACCTCGGCGATCGTGTCCTTCGCGCACTCGAACGAGGCCGTGGCGATGCGGATCTCTTCCTGGCGGAGTTCTTCGAGCGCCTCCTGGTCGTAGGTCGCGTTTGGATCGTCGCCGGCCTGGACGATCACGATGCCGCCACGATCGCCATCCGGGACTTCGAGGCCGAGGATCTCGTTGAAGCGCGAGGAGATGTCGCGGATGGCGGCGTCTCGAGATTCGTACGTGAATCCACCGTCCGCCATGCACGCCGACCACTCCTGGTTCGCCTTGACGACGCGCTCGTCGTTGCGGATCTGCTGCCCCAACTGGTCGAGCGCATCAGCGAGCTCGGTGTCCTGCAACGGGTCGCCCTCGCGAATCGCTTCGCCGAAGCAGCCGCCGATGGCGTCCTCGCCGTTGACGCTGCCAACGATGACGCCGCCGCCGCCACTCTTGCTGTCGAGGCCGGGCTGGTCGTCGTTCGCCCGCTCGCCGAACAGGGCCTTGTCGTAGGCCTCCTGCTGCTCTGGGCTCAGCGACTCGCGGTAGGCAGCGTTTGGGTCGTCGCCGTCGTCGGCTGGCGCGCGGTCCCCTTCGCCGGGGCCACCGAAGCCGGTGGAGATGCCAAAACCGTTCTCTTTCACCCACTCTTCATCATTGGTGTTGATGTCAACCTCGAACCTCTGAACGTTGCCGCCCCGCGGGTCGGCGGGGGTGTATTCGAAGCCCTGCTCCACCATGCAGTCGCGGATCGCTTCCTGCTGCTTTGCCAACATGTCTTCATCGAACTGTCCTTCGAGGGCCTCGCGCAGCGACGTCGGGCCGTCACCCTCCTCGCCGCCACTTCCGCACGCCGCCAGCACCAGCGCGGCGCCCGCCATCGCGATCCATCCCAGTGTCCAGAGTCGCATCGTCACCTTCTCCTGCTCGGGCTCCTGCTCGGGCTGCTTTTCGTACGCCTTCATTCGTACCGGGTTCCGTATGCAGGATCTGTGCACGGTGGATGGAGAACCGCGCGATATAGACGGCCGGGGCGTTCTGCACAGGTTCTTCACAGGTCCCTTCACAGGATCGAGGCACGTGCTGCGACACCATGTCGGGGGAGGCTCGTGGCACGAAACCAGCGGTGCTCGTCATCGAGGACGACGCTAACACGGCGGCGCTCGTCCGGCTGTATCTCGAGCGCGAGGGCTATCCGGTGCTGTGCGCGTCAAACAGACGGGAGGGCATCGACCTGGCGCGTCGCAGCCGTCGTGCTGGACGTGATGCTGCCGGAGGTCGACGGGTTCGACATGTGCCGGGTCCTGCGCGCAGAGTCGGACGTACCCATCAGCACGGCAGATAGCAAAGAGCCACCGAAGGTTTCGGTGGCTCTTTGCCGTTGGAGGGAGGAAACTAGCGCTACTGAGTTGGGGCTGGCCGGGCCGGCCCCGATCCACGGGAGCTGTCAATTATGCTGTCGACATCGCGCTCGAGCCGGGCGATTTGCTCGTCCGCCTCCTCCTGTGTCAGGTTGCCAGCCTCTACCTCAGCGGCCACTCGGGCTCTGGCATCGTCGATGAGGAACCTCTTCAGCTCCTCGCGTGACTTGCCGTAGACCTCGGCCACCGAGGCGAGAGTGGCACCCTCTTCCTGCAGCGCCGCCGCCAGCTCGTCCTCGGTGATGCCGAGGAACTCCGCGATGGGCGTATTGAAACTCGCGCCGCCGGGCCCACCGCCGGGCCCACCGCCGGGCCCACCGCCGGGCCCACCCGCGGGCCCGCCCCCGGCCGGCTGACCTTCGGGTGGTGCCCCGGCGGGCGGAGTGCCGCTGATCGTAGGCGCGAGTTCGTCAGGCGCTGGCGTCGAGTTGGGGTCTGCGGAGCGGATGGTGGTGCCGGAGCCGTCCGTTTCCGGCGTGATTCGGTTAACTAGTGTCGCGGTAGCCTCAGGGCTGCTGGTGCCGCCGCAACCGACGACGCCAGCCGCGGCGAGGATCATGGCTACGACCGCCGCGTGGGTCTGCATCTTCGTTGACGTCCTCAAGGGGAGCTCCTCTCCTTCTCGTGCCTATTCAGTCCGCAGTGCTTCGATGGGATCCAGGCGCGACGCCCGGAACGCCGGATAGATGCCGAAGAACAGCCCGATCAGCGCCGATACGCCGAACGCTGTGCCGACGCTCATCGGCGTGACGGCCGTGCCAATCGCCGAGCCTGTGCCGAACTCCTGACCGTCGACTCCCAGCGCCGTTGCGATGCCGACGGCCACGCCGACGGCGCCGCCGAGCAGCGTGACGACGACGGTCTCGACGATGAACTGCGTCAGGATGTCGTTGCGCCGCGCGCCAACGGCCTTGCGGATGCCGATCTCGCGAGTCCTCTCCGTCACCGAGACGAGCATGATGTTCATGATGCCGATGCCCCCCACCACCAGCGAGATGCCGGCGATGGCGCCCAGCAGGATCGTCATCACCCGGCTGACGTTGTTCGCCGTCTCCTTCAGGTCGTTCTGCGTTTTGACCGTGAAGTCCTCCTGGAAGTCGTGCTGCGACAGGAGGACTGCGCGCACCTGCTCGGCACTGCTGTCGACGTTGTCGGACTTGTTGACTTTGATCATGATCTCGTCGACGGAGCTCTCGCCTGTAGGGCTGCGCCCGAACGGGACGCGCGCCTGGTAAGTGGAGAGCGGAACGAAGATCTGCTCGTCCTCGTTTCCCTCCCCGGATGCACCGCGTTCCTTCATGACGCCGATGACGGTGAGGTCGATCGAGAACGGCCCGAAGTTGATGCGCACCTTCTGGCCCACGGCGCTCTCCGGGCTATCGAAGAGGTCGATCGCCGTCTGCCAGCCGAGGACAGCGTTCCGCGTCTTGCGGCTCAGGTCGCGTTCGGTGATGAACGAGCCGGTCGCCAGCTCGAAGTCACGGACGGTCATGAATTCCTGGTCGGTAGCCGTCATCGTCGCTTCGGCGCTGCGCTCGCCGGCGGTGATCTGTGATTCCAGTGGCGTCTGCGAAACGGCGGTCACCGCCTCCACATTCGGCAGCGCCGTCGACTGGCGCAGTGCCTCAACGTCGTCCTCTGTGAGCGAGAAATCGCCGCGGAACGAGTTCGTGGAGAACCCCTGATCGCCGTCCGATTCGTCGTCTGGCGCGCCCGGCTCCACGAACAGCAGGTTGCTCCCCAGCGCGTTCACCTCCGCGGCGATGCCCTTGCTTGCGCCCTGTCCTACGGACATCAGCGCGATCACGGCGCCGACACCAATGACGATCCCGAGCATGGTCAGCCCGGTGCGCAACTTGTTGACGTTCAGCTCCGAAACCGCGGAGCGCATCATCTTCAGCAGGATCATGCCGGCGCCTCCGACGGGCGGAACGGCCGCAACGCTGGCGTTTGCGTTTGTTCCGCAGCCATGTCCCCTGCGAGACGCGTCGGCGCCGTCGACGCCGGCGCTGCGTCGCTGACGACCAAGCCGTCGCGGAGTTGGATTACGCGGTCGGTGTACGCCGCCACTTCAGGTTCGTGCGTCACGAAGATCACGGTGATGCCGCGCTCGCGGTTCAATCGCACGAACAGCTCCATCACGTCGGCCGTCGTCCTCGTGTCGAGGGCGCCTGTCGGCTCGTCCGCCAGGATCACGCTCGGCTGTCCGACGAGCGCGCGCGCAATGGCGACGCGCTGCTGCTGGCCGCCCGAGAGCTGATTTGGCTTGTGGTGCATGCGGTCGGCGAGGGCCACCTCGTACAGCGCCTTGACCGCGGCACGACGGTGGTCGCGCGCGCTGCCGCTGCGGTATGTGAGCGGCATCTCGACCTGCTCCAGCGCGCTCAGGCGGCGAAGCAGGTTGAACGACTGGAATACGAACCCGATCTGCTGGCTCCGTACGAAGGCCAACTCGTCGTCCGAGAGCCTGCTCACGTCGTGGCCGGCGAGCTCGTACCGGCCGCGCGTCGCCCGGTCGAGGCAGCCGATGATGTTCATCAGCGTTGACTTGCCCGAACCCGACGAGCCGATTATTGAGACGAACTCGCCGCGTTCGATATCGAGGTTCACGCCACGCAGCGCCGGCACGATGACTGAGCCTGCACGGTAGAGCTTGACGATATCGATGAGCTTGATCATTGCGGAGGCCCCCCGACCGGCGCTCCACCGCCCCCGCCGACGGGCCCGCCCCCGCCCGGCCCTCCGGGTCCGCCCGGCCCCGTAGACGGATCGCCGCTCGTTGCACTCGACGTCGGCACCACCACCTTCTCTCCGGCCTCGAGCCCGGCAAGGATGGCGGTGCGCGAGCCGTCGGAAAGGCCCGTCTCCACGACGACACGCTCGCGCTCGCCGTTGTCCGCCACGACCTCGACGTACTGCTGCGGACCCTCCTGCTGCACCGCGGCGGACGGGACGGTGACGACGTCCTTCGCCTCCTCGACGGTGATCTCGACGGAGCCCGTCATCCCTGGCAAGGGGCGCGGCTGGTCGTCCTCGCTCTCCGTCGTCCGGGCTTGGAAGTCGTCGGGCGCCTGCCCCTGGTTCTGCTCCGGGCTCTCGGGGAGCTCGTCCGGAGTGTCGGCACCCGCCGGCGGAGTGAAGCCCTCCGGCAACACGCCGCCCGGCCCCAGCGGCAACGCGCCGCCCGGCCTCAGCCCGCCCGTCGCCGGCGAAGACAGGTCGATCGACGCGATCGCTTCGTACGTCGTGACGCCCTGCGTAGTCGTCGGGTTGCCGCCGATGCCCTCAATCACGATTGGGAAGCCGACGCCATCGAGTTGATCGAAGGTCATGGTGCCGGTTTGGCCCACCTCAACGTTCGCGAGATCCGCCTCGTTGATCGCCAGCTCAATTACCAGGGCATCGGGCGTGTTCAGCACGATCGCCGCGTCCTCGCCGCCGCCCGCTCCCACCGTGTCTCCGGTGGCGATATTGACGTCGGCGACGGTGCCGTCGAACGGCGCGATGAGCTGGGCATCTTCCAGGTCGCGCTTGGCTTCGGCCAGTGAGAGCTGCTCCAGGTCGACCTGCCCGCGCTGTTCCGTGACCTCGTCGGCGTCTGTACCGTCGTGCGCTTCGTCGCGCTGCGCCTCCGCGGAGCGCAGCCCGGCCTCGGCGGCGGCTAGCGCAAGTTCCGCCGCGCGGGTCTCGTCAGCGTCGGCGCCGTCCTGTAGATCGGTGAGAGCTGCCTGTGCCTGGGTGAGCGCCAGCTGCGCCGAGCCAACCGATGCGTCGGCTTCCCTGATGTCGGCGTCGCTCGGACCTTCCTCCGCGTCGTCGAGCGCCTCCTCAGCGTGGTCGAGGTCGCTCTCGGCGTCGTCGAGGGCATCCTCCGCCGCGTTAAGCGCCGTCAGCCTCTCGCGGTACGTTGTGTTTGCGTTCAACACGCTGTTGGCGAGAGCCCCGCGCTCAGCGTCGCCGCCCGCCGCAACGTCCAGCAGCGTCGCCTGGTCGGACGACGAGAGCGGCATGCTCGGGGACACGCAGAAGCTCACATCAGCGTCGGGGCAGTACGCGGCCTCGGCGCCCTTCAGCTGCGCCTCCGCGACGGCCAGCGCGTCGTCGGCGTCGTCAAGCTGCTGCTCCGCCTGGTCCAGCGCGTTCTCGGCCTTCGTCACAGTCGCCTCGGCGTCAGCGACGGCGTCGTCCGCCGCTGTGTCCAGCGTGTCACGCGCCGCCTCCGCACGGGCGAGCGCCGCCTCCGCGTCGTACACCTGCTGTTGTGCGGCGCTCAGGTCCGCCGACGTCGGTCCGGCATGCAGCTCGTCCAGTTCCTTCTGCGCCGACTCGTACGACGCGATCGCGCTCTGGTAGCCCTGGTCTGTCTGTGCCAGCTCCGCCGCGTCGGTCCCCTTCAGCAACTCGTTGAGCTTGAGCTGCGCCGAGAGCAACCCGATCTCCGCGCGCCGCACGGCGTCTTCGAGTGCTGGTGCATCGAGCGTGGCAAGGACGTCGCCCTTCTTCACCTGCTGCCCCAGCGCCACGCTGAGCGTCTCGACTTTTCCGGACGACTCGAAATTCAGCGACGTCTGCGACTGCGATTGCACCGTCCCGCTGGTCTCGATGCTCTCCGTGATAGTCCCGATCGTCGCGTCGACGATCTGCTCAGTCGCCGCCGCTTCTCCGTCCCCGCGCAGGATCCAGTTCCACATCCCGAGCGCCGTCAGGGCGGCGATCAGGACGAACGCGGCGATCGCCATAACGCGCCCGCGCCGACGAGATCCCTTGTCCTCTTCGAACCACGACTCATCGAACTCCCGCGCGGCGGGTAGCGGCCCGCGCTCCATCCCAAGCCCACTCATCGCTTGGCCTTCCTGGCGACGCACGTCCGCGCCTGCTGCCGGTGCTCGTGCATCGCCCTGTCTATCCCGCCAATATTTGTCTGCTGTTCCGAATGCTCCTTGGTACCCGGCGACGCATCGAGAACCCGTGCGGGGTCGATGGAGATCCTCAGGAGTTCGGTGGCTTACTGTCCAACGGGCGCATTTTCATCACTCCTTGACAGGTTCTTCACAGGTTTTCGTGATGTCCGGTCGCACCATGTCAGCGGAGGGACTCGCCATGAAACCAGCGGTACTTGTGATCGAGGACGACGCGAACACGGCGGCGCTCGTCCGGCTGTATCTCGAGCGCGAGGGCTATCCGGTGCTGACCGCGTCAAACGGACGCGAGGGCATCGACGTGGCGCGTCGCAAGCCGGTCGGGCTGGTCGTGCTGGACGTGATGCTGCCGGAGGTCGACGGGTTCGACGTGTGCCGGGTCCTGCGCGCTGAATCCGACGTGCCCATCATCATGGTGACGGCGCGGACGGCGGAGGCGGATACGCTGCTCGCGCTCGACCTCGGGGCCGACGACTACGTCACGAAGCCGTTCCGCCCCAGCGAGCTGGTGGCGCGGGTGCGGGCGATCCTGCGGCGGCGCGCGCCGGAAGAGCCATCGGACGGGGACACGCTACGGTTCGATGAGCTGGAGATCGACGCACGGCGGCACGAGGTCCGGCTGCGGGGCACAACCGTGGCTATCACGCGACGCGAGCTGCAGTTGCTGCTGACGATGGCGCGCGACCCTGGTCGAGCCTTCACCCGACTGCAGTTGCTGGACCGCGCGTTCGGCGTTGCGTACGAGGGGCTGGAGCGGACGATCGACTCGCACGTCCGGAACCTGCGCAAGAAGATCGAGGACGACCCCGAGTCGCCGCGGTACGTGCAGACGGTGTACGGCGTGGGGTATCGCTTCGCGGAGGACCATCATGCTTCATAGCCTACAGTTCCGCCTGCTCCTGGCGATGGTGGCGCTGCCTGTCATCGCCCTCGTTGCCGTCGGCTTTCTAATCGGGCGAAACAACGACTCAACCTTGAGCAAGTCCTTCGTGGTGACGCGTGTACCCGCACCTGGTTCCGAGGTCATGGCAGGCACGGTAATCGACAACGGCGTGTTCATCCTGAACGTGCCCGTCGACGACGCGGGGCGGCCGCAGCCGTTCACCAGAGCACTCCCCCTGGGCGAATACGATCCTGTCCCGCTGGCCGTGCAACGATTCGAGATCGCTTCCGGACAGGGTGTTGGCTTCCAGGTATACGGGGACGCGGCTCTGGAGCCAGCGATCAACGAGCAGCGCGCCGACACGGTCGGCTCCCTGAACCGCTATATGGCCGTCGCGATCGCGTTCGCGGTGGCGGCGGCGTGTGGGGCCGCGTTCTTCATTTCCAGGGGTGTCACGCGCCCGGTCGAAGCGCTGACAGCGGCGGCACAGCGCATGGAGGCGGGTGACCTGTCACAGCGCGTGCGGGTCTCCTCGCACGACGAGATTAGCGAGCTGGCGCACGCCTTCAATGCGATGGCGAGCCAGATCGAGCAGAACGTGGAACTGCGCCGGCGCATGGCATCGGACGTGGCCCACGAACTGCGCACCCCGCTCAACAACCTCGGCGGCTACCTGGAGGCGATCGCCGATGGTGTGATCGCACCCGAGCCACAGGTAGTGGCGCTCCTGCAGCAAGAGACGGCCTCGCTGGTCCGGCTGGTCCGCGATGTCGAGCAGCTAAGCCAGGCCGACGCGGGCGAGCTGCTCCTGCACCGCGGACCACTGGACCTGCGGGACGTAGCGGCGGGGGCGGTGGCCGCGGCATCCGCGCGCGCCGCCGATGCGGAGATAGAGCTGCGGGTGGCGGCTTCAGACGCGCCGGTCCCGGCCACGGCCGACGGTGGACGGCTGGGCCAGGTGCTGCGCAACCTCGTCGAGAACGCGCTCACGCACACGCCGGCAGGAGGCACCATCACCGTCTCAACCCTGGTCGAGGACGGCTGGGCCACGATGACGGTCGAGGACAGCGGGCCGGGCATCCCGGACGAACACCTCGCGCACATCTTCGACCGCTTCTACCGGGCCGATCCGTCGAGAGCGCGGACAACGGGCGGCGCAGGTCTCGGCCTCGCCATCGTCCGGCAGATCGTCGAGGCGCATGGAGGATGGGTGCGAGCAGAAAACAGGGACGGCGATGGAGCACGGTTCGTCGTGGCGCTACCGATCGAGGCCGGGAGCGCGAGCCCGGGTGCGCCGCTCCCGCCACCAGACGCGTAGGATCGTGCGCGAGATGGTCCAGCCCGCGCGCAGGCTGGGCACGAGCCTCCCGCCCACTTTCGATGAGCCGCGGCGGCGCCTCAAGCCTGTCGGGACTTGCTCGATCAGTGCGCCGCGGAACGCCGCCTTCGCGATAAGCTCGGCAGTCCAGCCATACGTAGTCTCGCGCAGATCGAACGACCGCAGCGTCGGCCCATCCACGACCTTCAGCGACGGGAGATCGCGCAGCCGGGAACCCGCCAGCGCGTTGAGGAGCGTGGTGAGGACGCGGTTGCCGAACCGCTGCTGCCAGGGCATCGCGCCGGGCTCCACGGCGCCTTCACGCGCACCGAGCACCAGGTCAGCGCGGCCGGCCGCCACGAGACGGACGAGATCGGGCAGCGCCTCTGTCACCTCGCTCGCGTCTCCGTCCAGGAACACGTAAACGCGGGCGCCGGGCGCCGCGCTGACGCCGGCCTGGCAGGCGTAGCCGTAGCCGTGCCGCGGCTCCCTCACGACGCGGGCGCCCGCCGCGGCGGCTCTCGCCGGCGTGCCATCGGTGCTGCCGTTGTCTACGACGACGATCTCGTCCACCGTGCCCCGCGGGATGGCGGCGACCGCGTGGGCGATCCCCTCCTCTTCGTTCAGCGCCGGGAGGATGGCAACGACACTCATTCCTGGACCTCGCGAGAGAAGACGCGAACGCCGTCGCGCGAGAACACCTCGACGAACCCCCACGCCGGGAGTTCCGGGAGCCAGCGATCGTAGCCGGCCTCGCGGGACTCGCCGGTGATGGGCAGCGTGGCGTCGACGATCACGAACTCCGTGTCCTCGCGGACATCCGGGAACTCGAAGATCTCAGTGCGCCGCGACAGGTGCGGCACCAGCGTGTTCTGCGCACTTACGTTGGCGCCGGCCGGGACGAGCCGAAGCGCCTCTGCGATTGCGGCGCGATGCTCGTGAGACGGCGCGGGGCGATCCGTGAACGGCGAATACGGGCTCGTGGTGAGGAACATCACCGCGGCGACAGCGACAGCAAAGCTGGCGGCGATCGGGGGCGCCGTCTCGCCGCCAATGGTTATGTCGAGCCGTGGCAACGGCCGACGCCGCCTGAGCCCGCCGAGCGCCAGCGCCGACGACACGAACACGAGGGCCAGTGGCGCCGCCGCATACTGGAGGTCGATACGCGACTGAGGTCCGTGGTCCGCCAGGCCGTTGAGCGCGATGGAAGGCAGGGCGAGCACGACGGCCGGATGCAGCAGCGCGATACCGCCCGTCCCGCCGAGTAGCTGGCCGAGTGATGAGGCCGTTTCGGACAGGAGCTGGGCGCCGCCGCGCCAGGCCGCGATGGGACCGGCAGTGAGGAGCGTCGTGTCCTCGGTGAGGTAGTGGAAACGCTCGTTGAGGTCGCTGCCGCCTCCGCGGATGTAGGGCATCACGACGAAGACCGTCGCCAGGGCCCACGCGGCCGACACGACGAACAATGCGAGGGCCTCGCGGCGGTGTCCGCGCACCCACAGGAGCGCGGCGAACATGGCGGTGACGACGGCCATGTCCTCTTTCAGAAGCATCACGGGGGCGACGGCGAACAGGCTCGCGAGCGGCCGGCCGGAGGCGAGGAAGTACAGCGCCGAGAAGACGAAGACGAAGCCAAGCAGCTCGGGATGGAAGTCGAAGTCCAGGGCGCGATGAAGCGACGGATGCAGGAGGAATGCGGCGCTGAGCGACAGGCCCGCGACCGCGCTCCCGCTCATCCGCCGCGCCGCGTAGAACAGCGGCACCGCGGCCGCGGCGACGAGCCCGGACTGCACCACAAGCAGTGCCTCGGGGCCGGCGCCGAGCCGGTACAGGCCGGCGAACAGCAGGAGCACCGGTTCGAAGTGCTGGCCGGCGAAGTTATAGTCGACGAACGTCGTTTCGAACCAGCGCCCGTGTGCGGTGTTCCAGACGATCTGGTCGAAAAAGCCGAAGTCGTAGGCCGTGCTCTCGTACCGGGCATGCCGCCGCAGGGCGAACCCGGCGAAGATCCAGGCCGCGGCAATCGAGACGCCGTACGCCGCGGCCTCGCACCATCGCGTTGCGATGAGCCGCCCGAGCCCTACAGACTCCAGCCGCTGCCGCAGTTGGCGCAGGCGGAGGGCGGACTGTGCGAGAGGAGCCCGCGCCGCCACGCCCGGTAGCGTGGTCCGTTCCATATATTCTCCGGTGATTGGGTGAACACGTTACCGAGGACGATCTCGCCGTATGGCACGCCGGTGAATGGGGCGATGCAGCAGGGAAGCACGTTGCCGTTCGCAGTCACGTACATGAGCGTCCAGGGCCGCCGGCAGGCCCGGTACGAAAGACGGTCGGAAGCCACGGACTGGCTCGCGGCCGCTTCGCCGGACCCGCGCAGCGTGATACCGAGCGAGGCGGCGAGTTCTTCGGCCTCCCGGATCGCGCGGAGTTCAGGGGATCCGGCCCGGCCGAAGAGCGACTCAGTCCGCGACGCCATGCCCCGGTCCGAGAAGACGAGGCGCTGGAGGTACACCTCCGCGACGCCGCAGCGATGCGCGGTCTCGACGAGCCGCGGCAACTCGGCGACGTTCGTCCGCATGCCCGTAATCCACAGCGAGACCTTCGGCCCGCCACAGGCGTCGCGCTTCAGCTCGGCGAAGCGACGCAGGTTCTCGACGATGCGGCCGAAGCCGTCGACGCCGCGGACAAGCTGGTACGTCTGCGGCGTCGCGGCGTCGATCGACACGCGAAGCTCATCGAGATCGCCCGCCGCGATCGCCTCGGCGACGCGCCCCCGCAACAGGAGGCCGTTGGTGTTGAACAGCGCGTAGGCGCCGCGCCGTTTCACCGCAGAAATGATCGACGGAAGATCCTTGTTGAGCAGCGGTTCGCCGATGCCGTGCAGCACCACGCGACGCACATCCGGGAACAGGCCGAGAATACGCTCGACCTGCGCAGCGGTCAGGTCGGCGGGCTGCTCGTCCATGCCCCAGGACTGCGGACAAGTAAGGCACTTCAGGTTGCACCTGTTCGTTGTCTCGACATACAGCTCGTCGGGGAGCACGGGCGCGATCTCGCCGCGATGCGTCGTGTCGTCCAAAACCACGGTGGTGGCCTTCATCGCGCCACCCCGGCTTCCTCGCGCGGGGCGGCTCGCCAGCGGTTCAGCCGGGCGGCGGTGCGAGGGCAGCGCTGCGGCCCATCCGTCGCGATGAGCGACTCGAGATCAGCGAGGTCGGAGGCAACGTCCACGTCGAACGTCTCGGGCACGACGCTCACTTGCAGCTTCAGCTCCGAGGCTCTGGCCATCGTCTGGCCAAGCTCCCGCCCGCTGCTCCAGTCGATGCCGGCGAAGAGCCGGGGCTCCGCGGAACGCAGCGCCAGCAGGTAGTACCCCCCATCGCGCGTCGGGCCGATGGCGAGATCGGCCTCATCGAGCGCGGAGAATGCGCCGGCGATCCACTGGGGCCGTACATGCGGAATGTCGGAACCGATAACCGCCACGCGCCCGGCACCGGCATGGAACGCCGACCCCGTCGCATCGGCCAGACGCTCGCCGAAGGGTACGTCGCGCTGGGGAGCGAGCAACGCGTCCGGCGCGGCGGCGGAGAAGTATCGCCGGGCCTGCGCATCGTCGGGGGCGTAGGAGATCGCTACCCGGGCGTCGACCTCCGCGCAGGCAGCCAGCGTATCGAGCAGGAACGCCTCGTACAGCTCCGCCGCGGGGCGAGCGCCGAGCGAAGCGGCCAGGCGCGTCTTCACGGCGCCGGCTGCCGGGCGGCGGGCCATCACGACGATGCAGTCTCGTTGTGGCATCAGCGCGCGTACTCCGGCTGGAGGATCGCGCCTTCCGCGTCGTACACGCCCAGCGCGTCGACCGCGGCGTCGAGAGCGGCGTAACCGTCGAGGCGAGCGTCGCACCAGTGCGTGAGGCCCTCGAGGTCGAAGAGGCGCTTCACCTCCGGATCGGCGGGATCCATCGCGAGTAACGCGTCGCGCAGGGCGGCGACAGTCTCGGCGGTGGCGGCGGGACCTGCAGTCATGTTGCAGTGATCGTAGGGTTCCGTGCGCGCGAGGATGGACGTCGAGAGAGGGGCGAAGAGCCCGTCACCAATGAAGGCGCGGTAGTTCCACTCGTGCATGCACGCGGCGTCGGCCCCGCCCTCAGCGAGGGCTCTCGCGGCGTCCCGTTCGCCGCCGACGTGGTCCCCGTGCAGCCCGCTAAGCACCTCGTGGCGCTGGACGCGAACATCGACGTCCGGCGCCAGGCCAGCGCGACGCAGGAGGTCGAGCGGGATGAGGGTGGCCTGGGGCGAGTCGCCAGCACCAACAGCCACGGTCTTCCCGCGCAACTGGCCGATGGTGTCGATCCCGGCGCCGGCCTTCACGACGATGACGGAACGGTTGTCGCGGTCGGTGTCGCGCATGCAGAACGTCGAAACCAGCACGCCGCGGGACCTGGCCAGGCGTTGCGCGCGGATCCAGGCGAGCGGCGAGTTCCACGCGACGTGGACGTGGCCATCGAGCAGCGCGCCGACCTGGCGCTCGTAGTTCGAGAAGAGGATGTAATCGAAGGGGAGGCCCCTGGCCGTCAGGTAACGCCTGAAGCCGTCCCAGATCGTCACGACCTTCGGGTCGTAGGCCACAGCGCCGAGCAGGATCGTATCGGGCATGATTGGTCCTCCTAGAACAGCGGCAGCCCGCAGGTGGCGCGGCCGATGAAGTCGTAGAGCACGTCGGTTGTGGGCGCCATGACCGTCGCAGCGCGCGCGTCGCGGAAGTGCCGCTCGACCCCGACCTCCTTCCGGAACGCCGCTCCGCCGCAGACGCGCATCGCCAAGTCGGTGACTTCGGTCGACGTCTCGCCAGCGGCGGCCTTCGATTCGAGGATCCGGAGCATGGCGTCGTCGCGCCCCGTCTCGGCGGCGTTCACCGCGTCGAGCAGGAGGGCGCGTGCCATGTCCGTCTTCGTGCGCATACGGGCGACGTAGGCACGGATGGTCGGCAGATCCGCGAGGGTCTGGTCGAGATGCTGGAACCGCACACCACCGACGTGCGCGGCCGCCTTCGTGGTGGCGGCCTCCATCGTCCCGACGGAGAAGCCGGCGTTCATGAGCTGGAAGTAGGGCAGCACGACGCCCATCATCACGTCGAAGCCCCCGCCATCGGGGCCGAGCATCGCGGACTGCGGGACGACGGCGCCTTCGGCGATGATGGGGCTCGAGCAGTTGCCGCGCAGGCCGAGGCCGTCGAACGCGACCGGCACCTGGAGGCCCGGCGTGTTGGCCGGGACGAGCCAGATGGAGCTGGCGCCGTCCACCTGCAGGGGCCGGCTCGACCACACGTAGAGGTCGGCCTCGCCGGCGGAGGTCACCCAGCTCTTCTGCCCATCGAGCCGCACGCTTTCACCATCACGCGTCGCGGTGCTGACAGGCGCCCAGAAGTGGCTCCGCGATCCTGCCTCGGAGAAGGCGAGCGTCGCTATGGCGCGGCCGGACGCCGCTGCCTCGCGCGCTTCCCTCGATCCGTGCGCTTCGATGACGGCGGTTGCCGCATAGTGCATGCACACGACCATCGCCGTCGAAGCGCATTCGCGGGCGAGCTGCTCGACGACATCGGCCGCGGCGCCCAGCCCAAGACCGAGTCCGCCTACGTCGGGCGAGCTGATCAGGCCGAGGACGCCCTCCCGGGCGAGCCCGTTGAGGGCGTCGCGGGGGAATGAGGCGTCACGATCAATCTCTATCGCCTTCGGCGCGACGACGTCCTCGATTACCCTTCGCAGCGCCGTCTGGTATTCGACCCTGGTTTCCGTGGTCATTCGCGTGTTCTCCTCGCTGCTATCCGGTGATCGGCCAGCGCCGCAAGGGCGATGGCACGAGCTTCGCTGATGCTTCGTCGAGCCCGAAGTGGCGGCCTGATCCGATGAGGACGAGGGCCAGGAGCGGCATCCACTCCACCGCGTACTCCCAGGCCCAGATATCTCGATCCCAGTTCGCGAAGTTCAGGTGCAGCGCGAACATCGCCCCGATGATGGCGCCGACGTTCGCGAACGCGCCCGTGACGAGCATGATGCCGATGCTGATCTCGGTGAGCGTGAGCATGACGCCGAAGAAGGTGTAGTTGTCGAGCACAACGTTGTCGATGAAGTCCTTGTAGATGCCGACAGGATGAGTCTGCGTGTCGGACGAGAGGATGTTCCGGGCGCCGTCGTAGTCGATGAGGAAGCCGGGAAATGGGTGAATGCCGTCCCAACCGGTCGCCTTCGCGAACCCGTTCGTGAGAAACACGAGGCCGAGGCCTACTCGCAGGAACGCGATGCCGTATGACGCGATGTTCGCACGCCACGGCGCAACGTCTGACAGACCGGAAACCGTCGCCATCCCAAACTCCCTTCAGGCGCACCGATACGAACGCACTACGGCGCCACCGGCGCGCATGACGTCCAGATTCGTCTGCATGAGTTCGATCGCCTCGCTCAGCGGAAAGATCTGCCGAGACAGCAGCATCGCCTCGCCCGCGGACTGCGGATGCCAGAACACGCCTTCCGCCGTCACCGTCAGCTCGGGCGCGAGTTCGGCGGGCAGCAGGTCGATGCCCTCCTGGCTGAATCCCCGCTTCGTGAGCGGCCGCAAGAAGAAGTCGCGCTCATCAATCCCCAGCGCGCGCACGAAGTCTCGGAGCGCGTCGATGTGTGCCGCGTTCGCCGGCGTCTCCGTGGCCCCGATGGTGACCCGTAACTGCGCATCGAGCAGCCTGCGGACAGCATCGACGGTCGCGGACCACGACCCCGCCCCGCGATAGCTGTCGTGGATGCCGGCGACGTGACCGTCGAGGCTGACCTGCAATGTGATCGCGAGGCGGCGCAGCTCGAGCAACTGCTCGAAGCGACGGCCGCGCAAGAGCATGCCGTTCGTGAGGATGGTGAGCGGCCGCCGTTCGGCCGCGTAGGCGATCCTCTCGAAGATGTCGGGGAGCAGGAAGGGCTCGCCGCCCGTCAAGAACACCTCACCGACGCCTTCGGCGACCGCCTCATCGATGAGACGGCGGAAGGCCTCGATTGGGAGCGCCCTCCGCACGGCCCGGGGCGACGAGGACGTGAGGCAGTACGTGCAGGCGAGGTTGCAGTCGAAGTTCGTGTATATCCAGAGGCGCGAGGCCACCGGGTTGGCGACGGTTTGGGTCTCCCGCAGGGACTGGCTGGCATTCATGGAGCGCAGCATAGAATGGAGTGCTTACGAAATCCTTACGGCCGCGAGCACTGCCGAAACATCCGCGTCCGTAAGCCTTACGTAAGAACTGAGGGATACGATTCGAGGACTGATGAGCAACATTCTCGTCGTTGAGGATGAGCCGATGGTCGCCGAGGTGGTCGAACGCTACCTACGGCGCGACGGCCACGACGTGCGGCTGGCGTTCGACGGGGAGGCGGCCCTCCAGGAGTTCCGCTCCAGCCCCGCGGATCTCGTCGTCCTGGACCTGATGCTTCCTCGTCTGGACGGCGCGACGGTGTGCCAGCGCATCCGCGCGACAAGTGACGTCCCCATCATCATGCTCACGGCGCGCGGCGACGAGCGCGATCGGCTCCACGGCCTGAACATCGGCGCCGACGACTACGTGAGCAAGCCATTCAGCCCGCGAGAGCTAGCCGCGCGTGTCCGGGCGGTGCTGCGCCGGTCCGGCCGAATTGCGCCGACGCGCCGTCTGGAGTTCGAAGGAATGGTGATCGATGGTTCGCGCCGGGCCGTCGAGCTGGACGGTAAGCCGGTCGCGCTGACCACGCGGGAGTTCGACCTGCTGTACCACCTCGCGCTGCATCCGGCACAGGTGTTCGCGCGCGAGCAGCTACTGGCGGCAATCTGGTCCGACGGCTTCGACGGTGATGCGAGCACCGTGACGGTGCATATCCGGCGCCTGCGCGAGAAAATCGAGGCCGACCCGTCGCGGCCACGGTACGTACGCACGGTGTGGGGAGCGGGGTATCGTTTTGAGCCGTGAGCCAGCCGCCAGAACGCCGATGATCCGGTGGACGGCCGTGGCTTTCGGCGTGCTCGTTATCGCCACTGCGATCGCGGTGGCGATAACACAGACCATGCTGGCCCCGCCCCGGGGAGATCTCATCGAGCTGGGGCTCTATCTGTTCGTCTCCGGTGCGGCGAGCATGGCCGCCGGCGCGGCCGTGATCTCGCTGCTCGATCGGCGCTTTGGCCTGACACTCATCGGCCGTTTCGTAGCCGTCGCGCTGGTTACCTGCGCAGTGCTCGTCGTGAACATCCTGGTGCTTGCCCGGCTCATGTTCATCTCAACGGATCACGACCTGCAGGTGGTACTGGCCACCGCCGCATTCGGGGCGGTCGTGGCCGTCGCGTTCGCCGGCTGGGCGGCATCAACCACGACCGCACGCATCGCACGCATCAACGATGGCATCCGCGCCCTCGTCTCCGGCGACCGCGGCATCGTCGCCATTGTGGATGGGACGGACGAGGTTGCCGCCCTGGCGCAAGATCTGAACATGCTGGCCGCCCGGCTGGGTGAGGCGGAAGCGGAGCGAGCACAGCTCGACGCCGAACGGCGAGAGTTGACGTCCGCCATATCGCATGACCTTCGGACACCGCTTTCGACCATACGCGCGATGGTGGACGCCCTTGAAGATGGCGTGGTGAACGAGCCGACTGAGATGCGCCGCTACTTTGCGACAATCCGGCGCGACGTGGAGCGCCTGAACCGGATGATCGATGATCTTTTCGAGCTGGCCCAGATCGATGCTGGTGCGATCGTGCTGCGGCGCCAGTCGATCTCCGTGGATGAGGTTGTGTCGGAAGTAGTGGATGCCATGCGGGCACGCGCCGAGCGTGCTGGCATCGCCATAGAGTTCCGAGTCGAGTCGCAGCCGCTGCCGGTGGAGGCGGACGGTGATCGGCTGGAACGGGCCATCGCTAACTTGCTGCGCAACGCGCTAGAGCATACGCCGCGCGGCGGCTCGGTGACGGTCTCTGTAAAGCCAGCGGACGATCGCGTCGTAGTGGACGTCTCCGACACCGGAGATGGCATCGACCACGACGACCTTCCGCACGTGTGGACGCGGTTCTACCGGGGCGAGCGTTCGCGGACCCGCAACGACACGACGGCGGACGGCGTAGGACTGGGGCTGGCCATCACGAAGGGGATCGTCGAGCTGCACGGCGGGACGGTGGGCGTCCGTTCGGTGCGCGGGCAGGGTGCGAGCTTCGAAGTGGCATTGCCCGTTCAGGCTCGGGGCTCTGGCTAAGAGCCCGCCCACGGCGGGCGGCACTGCACCAACGCTGACCTGCTGACGGGCTGACAAGCTGACGGGGCGACCTCAGTCGAGGTAGTCCTTCAGCTTCTTGCTGCGGGAGGGGTGGCGCAGCTTGCGGAGCGCCTTGGCTTCGATCTGGCGGACGCGCTCGCGGGTCACGCGGAACTCGCGGCCGACCTCCTCCAGCGTGCGCGAGCGGCCGTCCTCGAGGCCGAAGCGCAGCTCCAGCACCTTGCGCTCGCGGGTGGTGAGGCTGTTCAACACATCCATCACCTGCTCTTTGAGCATCTGCTGCGAGGCGGCATCCGCTGGGGCGAGGGCGCCTTCGTCGGGCAGGAAGTCACCCAGGTGGCTGTCCTCCTCCTCGCCGACAGGCATTTCGAGCGAAACGGGCTCCTGCGAGACCTTGATGATCTCGCGGACCTTCTCCGGGGTGATGGGCGGGCCGTTGAGGGGATCGGTCATCGCGACGGCAATCTCCTCGCTGGTGGGTTCGCGGCCGAGTTGCTGGACGAGGCTGCGGGAGGTGCGGACGAGCTTGTTGATGGTCTCGACCATATGTACGGGGATCCGGATCGTGCGGGCCTGGTCGGCGATGGCCCGGGTGATGGCCTGCCGGATCCACCACGTGGCGTAGGTGCTGAACTTGAAGCCCTTGCGGTAGTCGAACTTCTCGACGGCGCGGATGAGGCCGATGTTGCCCTCCTGGATGAGGTCGAGGAGGGACATGCCGCGCCCGATGTACTTCTTGGCCACGCTGACGACGAGCCGGAGGTTAGCCTCCGTGAGCTGCTTCTCCGACTGGAATCCTTCGCGCTTCAGCAGCGCGAAGTAGTCGCACAGTACCTGCTCGTCCGGGCCGTGGCCGTTGATGCGCTCCCAGGGCGGCGGCACCAGGTTCTTCGCGCCCAGCTCCTTGGCGACGGCCTGGATGTGCTCGGCGCGCAGGATGTGCGTGATGATCGATAGACGGACGATGGCGCCCTGCGCTTCCTCCTGGGCGAAGCGCATATGCTGGGCCAGCCGATCGGCCAGGACGAAGTCCATCTCGGCATCGACGGTCGTGCGCCACTGTTCGTTCTGGATAACGTCGGAGATGAGTGAGGCCTTAATGCCGATCTCTTTGCTGATGAAGCGCACGCACTTCTGCGCGTCGGTGTACTGCTGGATGAGCGTGAAGAGCATCTCGTAGCCGCTCGGCAGGCGGCCGTGCTCCTCGGTCCATTGCTTCTCGATCCCGTCCAGATGCTTGGCTTCTTCCATCTTGCGCGCCAGGCTCTTCTCGGCGGCGCCTGAGAGGAGGTACACCTTGCCGATCTCGCGGAGATACATGCGGACCGGGTCGTCGACGCCCTCCTGGACTTCGAGCGCGGCGGCGTCCTTCTCGAGGTCCTCCTCCTCCAGCTCCTCGTCGTCGGGAGTCTCGGCCCAGAGTTCGGGCGAGAGGGTGCCGGGCGGGTTCGCGCCGGCGACGGTCACGGAATCGGCGAGACGCGCGTATACCTCACCGAACCCATCGCCGGGGCTCTCGAGAAGCGACTCGTCACGCGGCTCCGCGGCCTCGTCGTCGAGGGCAGTAGGGGTGGGAGCCCGCCGCGTGTCGTTCATGGCTACCTCGCCGTACGGGGCCTGTGCCGCTGCAGTTCGTGTTCGTGCAGCCTCGACCTTGCTTCCATGTCCTCGACGACGGCCGCGGCGGGGTCGGCCTCATCATCGGCCAGCTCGGCGCCTTCCGGGATACGTCCCTCCAGCACCGCACGCGCGCGCTCAGCGATCTGTGCGCCGCCCGTCGCCGCGCTCTCGGCGACAACAGCGGCGCGCGTGCGCTTCGCCTCGCGAAGGCGATGCTGCTCGATACCCCAGACGGTCGTGCGAAGAGCGCGGACTACGGTTTCGTCACCGTACGCAGGAAGATCGATGGAGAGAATGCGCTCGTACTGTGGCCGCAGATCCGGCGAGAGCGATCGCCCAAACGACTCCCCGTCATCCGCCCTACCGACCCAGGATTCGAACAGTGCGCGGTTCTCGCTGTGACTGAAAAGTTCGGGGTCGAGACCGCTCGCCTCAGCGCGTAGCTCAGGATACTGGAAAAGCAAGGCCAGACAAAACTCTTCACGGTTATCGCGCACGCGGGATGCAGCTTCTTGACGCGGACCGCCAGCCCGCAGCTCTTCGGGCACGACATCGCCCTGCTGCGATGGATTCTGGCGCGCGCGCACGGGAGCGCGCAGCTCGAGACGCAGCGTGGCTTCGTCGACCTTTGAAAGCCGCGACAGACGCTGGAGATAGTGCGACTGGAGGACGCGGTCGGCCGTGAGGGCGATGAACGGCGCTAGTTCGGCCACAACGGTGGAGCGCTCCCGCGGGTCGGCAAGATCGTGGCTCGCTGCGGCGACGTCGAAGAGATGATCGAGCACGGGCTTCGCCTGCTCCACAAGCTGCGGCCACAGCTCCGGCTGGGAGCGTACGACCTCGTCCGGGTCGCGCCCTTCGGGCAGCGATAGCACGCGGAGGTCGATATCGATGGAGTCGACCTGCCGCACGATGCCGCGCGCGTTGGGCACGGGCTTGCGCCGCAGGCTGCTGTTCACGATCTCGTACGCACTGCGGATCGTCGCCTCGCTGCCGGCGTTGTCAGCGTCGAGGGCCAGCACGATGGCCGGTGCGTTGCGCTTCAGCAAGGTGACCTGGCGCTCGGTGAGCGCGGTACCCATTGAGGCGACGACGTTGGCGTAGCCGTGCTCGTGCGCGGCGATGACGTCCATGTAGCCCTCGACGATCACGGCCTTGCGCTCGGTGCGGATCGCATCCTTCGCCAGGTCGAGCGCATAGAGGATGGCCCCCTTGTCGAAGATCTGCGATTGCGACGTATTCACGTACTTCGGCTGGTTCTCGCCGGACCCGAGCGCTTCGCCGGGCAGCAGGCGCCCGCCGAACCCGGCGACCCGGCCGCGGTCGTCGCGGATGGGGAACATCAGGCGATGGCGGAAGCGGTCGTACGGCCCGCGGTCGCCTTCGATGGCGAGCCCGGTGGCGACGGCCTCCGCGGGCGTCATGCCGCGGGACTCCAGGTGCGCGGTGAGCGCGTCCCAGGAGTTGGGGGCGTAGCCGATGTGGAACTTCTCGACGGAGGAGGGGGCCATGCGGCGCTCGGCCAGGTAGTCGCGGGCCACCTGCGCCTTCGCGGCGTGGGGGCCGTCCTCGGCCACCAGCATCGCGTGGAAGTATGCGGCGGCGGCTTCATTTATCTCGAACAGGCGGGCCCGCCGGGCGTCTTCCTGCGACTCGCGCCGCGTCTCCAGCGTCACGCCGGCCTGCGTTGCCAGGAGGCGCAGGGCGTCGCGGAACTCGATGCCTTCCTTCTTCATGATGAAGCCGAAGATGTCGCCTCCAGTCGAGCAGGCGCCGAAGCAGTGCCAGCTCTGGCGGGCGGGGTCGACGTGGAACGACGGGGTCTTCTCGGTATGGAACGGGCAGAGCGCGACGAAATTGCGGCCTGCCCGCCTCAAGGTGACGTGCTGCGACACCAGATCGACGATGTCGATACGCTGCTTGACCTCATCGACAGCGCTCATGTCAGCCCTATCCTCATGAACGCCGCGCCAGGGGGATGGTTACGCCTGCCGGAGGCACGGGCGCCGGACGTACCCGCGCCGAAGGCGGCGCCTGCTTGACCAGCTTCGCGATCTCCAGCCGATGCTCGTCTTCGTGCTGCGCCATCTTGACGACCATCGCCTCCAGCGTCATGCGGCCACGAGTCTCGTGGCGGATGGCCCGGAGGTCGAGCACGGCGTCGTCGCAGGCGTCCAGCGCCACCTCCAGGTCGCGGCGTGCGTTCAGCATGCCGTGGATGATCTGCGGCACGGCGAGACGCTGTGACAGCCCCGGGTCGTCGTCGTTGCCAAGCGCGGCGCCGCCCTTCACGAAGGGCTCGTCCTCGGCGAGGGCCGCGTGTACGCGTTCCGTGAAGATGCGCTCGACGCGCAGGAGATGGGCGAGGTGCGCGGCGATGCACCACGTCTCGCCCTGCGGGACATGGCGGAACTGCTCTTCGGTCAGGCCGCGAATCGCCGCGAAGAGGCCATCGCGGCTGGTGCGCAAATCCGATCGCAACCGGGAAACGGTCGTCGTCATCCGGTGATCCTTCACCGCTAACGCTGATGATGTCGAACGATAGTTCGGCGGAGTTGGCCCATTGTACCGGCCCGCCACGGGGCGCCGCTATGGCCCGCGCGTGGCGGCGTTATGCGGCAGGTCCGGGCGTCCTACTCGGTAATCGGCGGCGCTTCCTCGGGAGACGGCTCGCCTTCGACGGTGGGTGTGGCGAACGGATCCTCCGGCGAGGGCTCGTTGCCGACGGCGATGGCCACGGTGATGCGGTTGTTGAAGTTGTCCGATTCCTCGATCGTGCCGTTCGGATCCACGATCAGCAGCAGCGTCTGGCTCTCGTTGATCACGTAGTTCGTGCCGACATCGATGCTGCGGCCGGCCGGAAGCGTGAAGTTCGGCAGTGTGGCGCCGGCGATGAGCGCGGTGCCGTCGGCGTTGAACACGGCGACGACGAGGTCGCCGGTGGCGTCGCCGGTGCCCTGGTTCACGACGGTGACGAACAGCTTGCCACCCTGGATGACAGGCGACGTGCCGACGACGAGGTCCGGGATCTCCGCTCCCGGCGTCCCGGTGGGCGTGGGCGTCTCGGTCGTGTTCGCAAGGGCGATCTGCGTCTCGGCGACGGCCGTTTGCACCTCCGGCGGCTCCGTGGGAAGCTCGACGATCACGGGCGGCTCGGCGGTGGCGATGACCAGCGCGGAGGGGTCGCCAGCGATCTCCAGGTCCTCAGCGTCGACCCAGCCGTGCAGCTCGGACTCGGGCGGGAAGACGATGCGGAACCAGTTCGCGTCGGTCGTGCGGGCGTCGATCTCGACGTCGCGGCCGGAGGGCAGCGTGCCCCGGACGGGCGAGGTCTTGCCGGGGGCGACGCGCACAGTGGTCACGACCCTGGTCGTCCCCAGGACACCCGAAGCTGACGCGGTCTTGCTGACGGGGCCGACGGTCGAGGTGCCGGCCGGCGCGACGACGACCGTCGGCTCGCCGGCGCCACTGTCGCCGCGGACGCTATCGAAGAGGACGAGCAGGCCGGCGATGAGGCCCAGGAGGACGACGACAGACAGTCCGGCCAGGAAGAAGGGGTGTCTGAGGACAGCAGCCCGCGCTTCCGGGCTGGAAAACACACTCATGCGGGGTCCATGCCTGTGTCCAACTCCAAACCGGGCCATTGTATCAGCTTCGGGAGATGGGCTGCGGGCGAGGCCGTGGGACCTGGAGAAAACGGGCGGAAAGGGGTTCGGATCCCGCGGACGCGTCCGATGTTGTGATCGGGGAGAGCCGCCAACCTAATCCCCTCCAACAGGACGGAAGCCAGCGTCACCCCGCCACCAGCATGACGCTGGCTTCCGCACGTCCGCCCGATCCCGCTTGACGGTATTAGCTCACTCACGAACACTACGCGCGAGGCGGCGCCACGCGTCCGCCATGGCGCGTCTGTGAGACTGGCGCCGGCTCGAAAGCCCGCGCAACGGGCGCAGTTGGGAATCGCTATGACCGCTGACTGGATGGCGATGGCGGAACGGGCGCTGGCAGGCGACGCCCTCAGCCGCGCCGACGGCCTGGCCATCCTCGCCGCGCCCGATGCGGAGATGCCCGCGATCGTGGCGGCGGCGCACCGGCTGCGGCGTCACTTCTTCGGCAACAGGGTCAAGGTCAACTTCCTGGTGAACATCAAGAGCGGCATCTGCCCCGAGGACTGCCACTACTGCTCGCAGTCCAAGCTCTCGAAGGCCGGGATCGACAAGTACAACCTGCTGTCGGGCCAGGACATCCTGACGGCGGCCCTCCGCGGGCACGAGTTCGGCGCGCGGCGGGTGTGCCTCGTGGCCTCGGGCCGGGGGCCCAGCGACGCCGACGTCGGACACATCGCCGCTGCGGTGCGCGAGGTGCGTGGCGCGCTGCCGGACACCGAGATCTGCGCGTGCCTGGGGCTGCTGGAGGACCGGCAAGCGGCCGAGCTGCGCGCGGCGGGCGTCGATGCGTACAACCACAACCTGAACACCAGCGAGGCCTTCTACGGCGACATCTGCTCGACCCACACGTACGCGGACCGCGTCCAGACGGTGGGCGTCGTGAAGGAGCAGGGGCTGTCGCCGTGCTGCGGCGCGCTGTTCGGCATGGGCGAGACCGACGACGACATCGTGGAGGTGGCGCTGGAGCTGCGCCGCATCGGCGTCGACTCGATCCCCGTGAACTTCCTCATCCCCATCCCGGGGACACCGCTGGCGGAGCGCTGGTCGCTGACGCCGGCGCGGTGCCTGAAGATCCTGAGCCTGATGCGGCTGATGAACCCCGACAGGGAGGTCCGCATCGCGGGCGGACGCGAGCACCACCTGCGGTCGCTGCAGCCCATGGGCCTGCTGGTGGCGAACTCCATCTTCATCGGCGACTACCTGACCGCGAAGGGCCAGCGGCCCGAGGACGATGTCGCGATGATCCGCGACCTGGGCTTCGAGATCGTCGGAGAGGCGCACGGCGACACCCGGCCATCTGCCGCCGGCGTCGCGCTCAAGTCGCGCGAAGAGCGGCTGGCGCCGGCCGTGGGGCCGAACAGCACAGAGGAAGGTGTCGTGTGACCCCCGGCGCGGCGAGGGCGCCCCGGTACACTGGCCGCGATGAACCCGGGCCGGGCGCTCCGGCCGGCACGACGTTGGAGGAGGCATGATGCTGGACCACGGGCCCATTCTCGTCCCGCTGGATGGCTCGGAGCTGGCCGAAGGGGCGCTGCCATACGCGAGCGCGCTGGCCAGCAAGCTGCACACCCACCTGATCCTGGTGACCGTGTGGGAGGGCACCGACACGGACCTGGCGGCGACGTTCCCGTCCTTGTCGCTGGAGGTCACGGAGTCGGCCGACCGCTACTTCACCGAGTACCTGAACGGCCTGAAGGCGAAGCTGCCCGACGCGGACCGAGTGCGCGTGGTCGTACGGCCGGGCGACGCCGCGGAGGAGATACTCATGACGGCGCAGGAGACGGAAGCGCGCGCGATCGCGATCGCGACGCACGGACGGTCGGGGGTCTCGCGCTGGCTGTATGGCAGCACCGCGGGGCGGCTGCTGCGACAGTCGCGGGCGCCGGTCCTGGCGGTCGGGCCGAAGCTGCTGGAACAACAGCGGCCCGGCGCGGAAATCAAGAAGATCATGGTGCCGCTCGACGGGTCGAAGCTTTCCGAGCAGGCGGTACCGATCGCCGGCGCCCTGGCGAAGGCGACGGAAGCAAGCGTCGTCCTGGTGCGAGGCGTGCGCTGGGCCGTGCAGGCCTACCCGTACACCCTGCCCGACGCGTACGTGCCGCAGGTCGACGAAGAGCTGGAGAAGGGGGCGAAGGAGTACCTTCGCGGCCAGGAGCAACTCATCAAGGACGCGAAGGTCGAGGCGTTCGTCGTGCGCGGCGCCATCGCCGACGGGCTGCTGGACTTCATCGACGAGCAGAAGGTGGACCTGGTGGTGATGACCACGCACGCGCGGGCCGGGCTGGCGCGGGCGGCGCTGGGGAGCACGGCGGACCGCCTGCTCCAGGGACACGCGCCCGTGTTGCTTATCCGGCCCGATGAGAAGTAAGCGCGCGCCACGCCTGGTGCTGATCGCTCTCGCGCTCGCGGCAACACTTCCGGCCATGGCCGCGGCATGCGGGGGCGGCGACGACGCCGAGCCCACAGCGCCAGCCGTCCCGCCGACCGTCGCCGGCACACAGCCCGCGCAGACGGCCGCTGTCACGCCGGCGCAGTCGGCGTCCGCTCCATCGGCGGATCCGACGCCGACTGCCGCGATCGAGGTGCAGGGGGTGGTGGGAGCGGTGGACGTGCAGGCACGGACCATCGACATCAAGCCGACGGGCGACGCGAAGTTCACGCGGATCGTGCTCAGCCCGGCGACGACGATCAAGCGCGCGGGCGGCGGCACTGTGCGGCTGCAGGACGTGCGCTCCTCCGACCGGATCATCGCCTTCGGGCGGCCGGGCGACGATCCGACGACCCTCCTCTCGACCGACGTGACGATCCAGGCGGTCCTGCCCGGCGCCCAGCCCGGCGGCTAACGCCGGCCGTCTGCCATGGCTCCCTCACCGGTGACCGCCGCTCCAAGCCCCAGCTTGCCTTCTTTTTCTCGAATGTGATCTGGCCCGCTTGGAGATCCGGCGCCGATCTCCCTACGCTCCCGAATGGCGCACCAGGCCCGCGGGCGTGGACCGCACCCGAGGACGCGGTGGGAAGCGGCCCGCCTGCGGCGAAACTGCCGAGCAATGTCGCCACCAAGGAGGGACCCGACCGCCGACCACCCGAAACTGCCGAGCAATGTCGCCACCAAGGAGGGACCCGACCGCCGACCACCCGAAACTGCCGAGCAATGTCGCCACCAAGAGGGGATCTGACCGCCAACAACCCGAAACTGCCGAGCAATGTCGCCACGGCCCCGGCACTCCAGGTTCGGGCGTCTGCGCCCGAAGGGCCGGCTGCTAAGATCGGCACGGACACCGAATCCCCCGGGCGGGCCGGGACGTATCGGAGATGGAGCGCGTGGACTACACGGGCCTCCGTGACGACGAGTTGATGGACCGCCTGGTGCGGCGGGACCTGGGCGCATTCGAGGCGCTCTACGACCGTTACGGGGATCTCGTGTACTCCGTCTCGCTGCGCGTCGTCGGCGACACGTACGTGGCCGAGGACGTCACGCAGGACGTGTTTCTGCGCGTCTGGCGCAGGCCGGAGCAGTTCGACCTGAGCCGCGGCAAGTTCGTGACGTGGCTGATGAGCGTCACACGCAACCGCTCGATCGACGAGCGGCGGAGCAGGGGCCGGCGGCTGCGTCACGAGGCGCTGCCGGCAGCCGAGGACGAGGAGGACGTGCTGCCCAGCGGCAACGACCGCGATGACCCGGCGCTCGCGACGGTGCTGTCTGACGAGCGCGCGGCGGTGCGAGGAGCGATGGAGGTGCTGCCGCCCGAGCAGAAGCTGGCGATCCAGTTGGCGTACTTCGGCGGGCTGACACAGCAGGAGATCGCGAACAAGCTGGGACAACCGCTGGGGACGGTGAAGACGCGGATCCGGCTGGGCATGCAGAAGATGCGGGTTGCGCTGGAAGAGCGCAGGGGGAGTAACCGAGGCCGTTGATAATGGACTGCGAGGGCGTCCGGGAGAACATCGACGCGTGGGCGCTGGGCGCGCTGGACGTGGACGAAGCGCGTGAATTCGAGCGTCATATGGCCACGTGCGACGCCTGCGACCCGCTGGCGCAGGACGCGCGCGCGGCCGCGGCGTCACTGGCGCTGGGCGTGTCGCTGCAGGCCGCCAGCGCGTCCCTGAAGGCGAAGGTGCTGGCGGGCGCGGCGGTGCTCGCCGACGGACGGCCGCAACGGCAGCGCGGGTTGCGCCTGTGGCCCGTGGCGGCCGCCGCTGCGATCACGCTTGGCGCGGGGCTGGTAGCGTGGGGCGCGTACCTGCAGATCGAGGTCAACGATCTCCGCGACGAGAACACCCTCGTCGAAGCAGGCGCGACCGAGCAGGCAGAGAAGTACGCCACCGCCAGCACACAGCTCGTACAGATGTCGGAGGAGCGGCGCCAGGATCTGCTGGCGTCGGACGCCGTCACCGAGATCGTGTCGCAGGACGACGTCGTGCGGCTGGCGATGAGCGGCACGGAAGCGGCGCCCGACGCGACAGGCCGCTATGTGTGGAGCCGCACGGCGCAGATGGGCGCGCTCGTGGCGCGCGCGCTGCCGCCGCTTCCCGAAGGCAAACGCTACTGCATGTGGCTGGTGTACGAGAACGACTGGATCGTCGGCGGCCGGTTCGACGTGGACGAGGACGGGAACGGACGGCTGATCGTCCGGGACCTCGCGATCGACCCCGGCGAGACAGGGCCAATCGAGGGCTTCGCCGTCAGCGTCGAGCCGGCGGGTGACGTTACGAAGCACACCGGCGAGACGGTGCTGCGAGCCTCGGTGGACTGAGCGATGGCCCGTCACCGCGCGAGATTCGCCTCCCTCGGGGAAAGCCGTCATCATGCCATGATGTCGACGCCTTCATGGCCCCGGGCCATCACGCTCGTTTCTATCGCGCTCCTCGCGTGGTCATTCGCCGCGGCCTGCGGGTCCGGATCCGACGCGCGCGTGGCCGGCGTGACCATCGAGCCCCTCGCTTCGGCGACCAGCGCGGCGCGGACGCCGCCCGTCGGCGGCAAGCCGGCGACGCCGCCCGCCGTGTCGCCCACGACAGCGGCGGCCGTCGATGGGCCGGCTGCGACCGAGACGCCCGTGCCCATCGATGAGGACGAACCCGCGGACGAGCCCGCTGTCGCGCCGACCGAGACCCCGGCGCCGCGCGCCTCCGACGGCAGCACAGCTCCGGCCGAAGGCCGGTGGATCAACGTGGACGTGACAACATACGTCGTGCGCCTGATGGACGGCGCGACCGTCGTGCGTGAGATCGCGCCCGTGGGCGTCGGCGAGCAGGTGGACACGGGCGAGTACGCATCGACCCAGACTGGGCTGTTCTACGTGAACAGCAAGATCGAGGAGCTGGCATACGATCCCCCGTACGACACCTACATCAGCCACTGGGTGGGCTTCGACGAAACCAAGGCCAACGGCTTCCACTCGTTCCTGAAGGACGCGAACGGCGCCGTCGTCGACCCCTCGACCGGGCGTGTCAGCAACGGCTGCATCCGCACCGGCGAGGCCGAGGCGGTGTTCGCCTTCGCCGAGATCGGCATGCCGGTCTGGGTGCATTGGTAGGCGTAGTTCACAGTGGACAGATGGGCTAGATGTAGCTCCCAGTTAGCAGGGTGTTGAAATAGTACCGGCAGAGGGATCGACGAGCGATCCGGGG
>CAYJMG010000019.1:4022-82248 GCA_964371355.1 uncultured Dehalococcoidia bacterium | reverse complement strand
CCCCCCTGCCGGCGGGGGTGGTGGGGGGGCGGGGGGGTGAGGTGCAGTCCCAGCGCGATGCTCGCTTAAGCCCGCACACCGACCGTAGCGCGGGCTTTCCAGCCCGTGTGTTCCCCGCTTCCTGCGATGTCCGTAGCTCGGGCCTTCAGCCCGCGCGGTTCTACACCGCCGACCGCGGTCCGTCGCCTCCCCCTCTCCACGTCGTGGAGAGGGGGCCGGGGGGTGAGGTGCAGTCCCAGCGCGATCTCGTCGCCGGAGGCCACCCATGACCTTCCCCGGCTTCCCCTCCCGCGCCAAAGCGACCGCGATTCCCAACGTCTTCTTCTCGGACGTTGTGCCGATGATGGCCGATGAGCCGTTCTCACTTATCGTCACGCTATTTGCGATCAAGGCCGCCCTCGGCAAGAGGGGATTCCCCCGCTACATTTCGGCCGACGAGCTCGCCAGCGATATGCCGCTTGTGACATCCATGGCAGAAATGAGCGCCTCTGTCTGCGGTGGCCGGATGGTCCTGGACAATGCGCGGTCGGAGATTCAGTTGTCGCTCGAGCGAGCGGTGGAGTTGGGCGTGTTCAAGTCAGTTCTTGTTGCGAATCCCGAAGGCAAAGATGTGGGTAGGCGCAACAAGAGAGGTACGTTCCTCTACTTCCTCAATACACCCGCGGATATTCGGGGAATGATGGCGGTTGAATCAGGGCGCGTGGATCTGGGACATGCCATACATCCCGAAAATGTCTCCCCACAGCGCTCCAGCATCTTCACCCTCTACGAATCCCTCGTCGGCACCCTCTCCCCCCTCATCGCCGACGAGCTTGCCGAGGCCGAACGCCTCTATCCCGCGGAGTGGCTCGAGGCCGCCTTCCGCGAGGCTGCCGCACAGAACGCGCGCTCCTGGCGCTACGTCTCACGCATCCTTGAACGTTGGGCAATCGAAGGACCGGACCATGCGACGACTGAGCGAAGTCCTGCCGAAGACCGCTACTTCCGCGGAAAGTACGGAAAGATCCTCAAGCAGCGCCTCCAACCCTGATATGGGGGACGGGCGCCCTCGCCCGTCGGGCGACGATGCCACGCCTCGAACGTCGCCTGACGCGCCGGCGATGGCTGTCGACGACATCGGCGCCTGCCCGCACTGCCACGGCGCCCGCTTCGTGCGCTCCAGCGTCCCGCTCGACCACCCCGGCTTCGGCCGCGCCGTCCCCTGCCGCTGCGCCCTCGAACAGACCGAGCAGGAGCGCGCCGAGCGTCTCCTCCGCTACAGCAACATAGGCGCCCTCGCCCGTCTCACCTTCGCCAACCTCATCGCCCGCGGCCGCAGCCCCGACCCGCGTTCGCAGGAGATCTACCGCCGCTGCGTCGACGACGCGCGCGCATTCGCCGAGCAGCCCGATGGCTGGCTCGTGCTCTCCGGCGCCAGCGGCTGCGGCAAGACCCACATCGCCGCCGCCGTCGTGAATCGCATCGTCGAGCGTGGCCAGCCCGCGCTCTTCATGGTCGTGCCCGACCTGCTCGACCACCTCCGCGCGGCGTACGACCCCAACGCCGAGATGGGCTACGACGAGCTGTTCGAGCGCGTCCGCAACGCGCCCGTCCTCGTGCTCGACGACCTCGGCGCGCAGTCCGCCACGCCCTGGGCCCAGGAAAAGCTGTTCCAGCTCATCAACCACCGCTTCAACACCCGTCTCCCCACCATCGTCACCACCAACCTCCCGCCCGACCAGATCGACGACCGCCTCCGGACGCGCCTGATGGACGCCGCCACCGCCCGCGTCTACGTCCTCGAGCAGCGCCGCCACGGCGAGCTGCGGTCGCTCGACGTGCTCGACCACCCGCTCATCCGCGAGATGACGTTCGAGCGCTTCGACGTCCGCGGTGCCCACCTCTCCGCCGAGGACCGCCGCTACGTCGAGAACGCCTACCGCCAGGCCATCGCCTTCGCCGAACACCCCGACGGCTGGCTGCTCCTCATGGGCCCGCACGGCGCCGGCAAGACTCATCTCGCCGCTGCCATCGCCAACTATCGCCAGGCACGCGGCGAGCCCGTCGTCTTCATGAAGGTCCCCAAGCTGCTCGAGTTCCTCCGCCGTCGCTTCGGCGACGACTCCACAAGCTCGTTCGAGGCGTTCGAAGAGATGGAGAACACCCCCCTCCTCGTCCTCGACGACCTCGACTCCCAGACCTCGATCGCCTGGGTGCGCGACCGCTTATTCCAGCTCCTCGACCACCGCCACACCGCCCGCCTCCCCACCGTCGTCACCACCGCCCTCTCCCTCGACGACCTCGGCGAGCGCCTCGCCTCCCGCTTCGTCGACCACGCCGTCTGCAGCGTCATCGTCCTCGGCGAGCCCCAGCGCACGCCGCCACACGCACCCCAACGCCGCTCCCGAAAGAAAGGATGACGATGCCGATGTGGCACAGCCGTCCCCGGCTGTGCGCTGTTAGTACCACCATCAGATGTCGCTTCCTGCGCCGGATCTGAAGAGGGGAGCACCCACAATGAACACCCGCGCACTCGTCCTCGGCGGCGGCGGCCCCGTCGGCGTCGCCTGGGAGACCGCCATCCTCGCCGGCCTCCTCGACAACGGCCTCGACCTCCGTGACGCCGATCTCGTGATCGGCACCTCCGCCGGCTCCGTCGTCGGCGCCGCCATCGCCGCCGGCCGCGATCCCCGTACCCCGCCCGACGAGAGCGCCCGCCGCCCCGTCAGCAACCTCATGCCGCCCGACGCTTCGGCCGTCGCCGAGGTCTTCCGCCTCTGGGGCTCCTTCGACGAGATGACGCCCGAACGCTGCGCCCAGGTCGGCGCCTTCGCCCTCCGCGCCGCCACCGCTCCGCAGGACGACTGGATCGCTGGCTTCGCCGACGAGCCTTGGCCCGCCACGCCGCTGTGGATCTGTGCCGTCGACTGCGAGTCCGGCGAACAGCGCGTCTTCACGAAGGACGACGGCGTGCCGCTGCAGCTCGCGACCGCAGCCTCCTGCGCCGTCCCCGGCCTCTTCCCGCCCGTCGAGATCGAAGGCCGCCGCTACACCGACGGTGGCGTCCGCTCGTGGACCTCGGCCGACATCGCCCTCCGCATGAGCCCCGCCCGCGTCCTCATCGTCGCCCCCGCCGGCGTCGCGGGCGCACCCGGCGTCCGCGGCCTCGCGGCGAAGCAGATCGCCCGCGAGACGGCGCAACTCGAGGCCGCCGGTGCCAACGTCCGTCTCGTGACCTTCGACGAAGCCGCCCAGGCCGCCGGCCAGAACCTCATGGACGCCTCGGCCATCCCCGCCGTCGCCGAAGCCGCCCGCGCCCACGCCCGCCGCATCGCCCCCAAGCTCAACGCATGGTGGCAGGTATAACGATCACGCCCACCCAACCCCACGTCATCTGTTCCCATCTGTTCAATCTGTTGACAGACGCTCTCAGCGACCAGCGACCAGCGACCAGCGACCAGCGACCAGAACTGATAACCGAACACTGTAAACTCCATTCACATGCCCGGCGTAACGATCCCCTGCGGCAACGGTATGACCGGTGAAGTGCGCGACGCACTCCACGCAGTCCTGCACCCGGCGTCCGCGGCCTCGCGGCGAAGCAGATCGCCCGCGAGACGGCGCAACTCGAGGCCGCCGGTGCCAACGTCCGTCTCGTGACCTTCGACGAAGCCGCCCAGGCCGCCGGCCAGAACCTCATGGACGCCTCGGCCATCCCCGCCGTCGCCGAAGCCGCCCGCGCCCACGCCCGCCGCATCGCCCCCAAGCTCAACGCATGGTGGCAGGTATAACGATCACGCCCACCCAACCCCACGTCATCTGTTCCCATCTGTTCAATCTGTTGACAGACGCTCTCAGCGACCAGCGACCAGAACTGATAACCGAACACTGTAAACTCCATTCACATGCCCGGCGTAACGATCCCCTGCGGCAACGGTATGACCAGCGAAGTGCGCGACGCACTCCACGCAGTGCTGCACGCCATCATTCCCTCGATGTTCAAGTCCCAGCAGCCCTGGGCCCTCATGGGCAGCACCGCCTCCGTCCTCCAGGGCATCCCCGACTACACCCCGCCCGACATCGACATCACCACCACCATGGAGGGCGCCTACATCATGGAAGGCGCCATCGGCCATATCGGCGCCGCCATCCGCCCCGTCGGCTTTAGCGTGCGCGAGCCCTACGCCAGCTACTTCGGTATCTTCGAGGTGCAGGGCGTGAAGGTCGAAGTCATGGGAGACCTCATCATCAAGTACCGCGACGGCGTCATCGACGTGAAGGACCACTGGTCCCGCTGGAGCGACAAGGTCCGCGTCCTCCACTTCGACAAGATGCACGTCCCGGTGATCCCGCTCGAGTGGCAGCTCGTCGCCAACATGCTCCTCGAGCGCCCCGAGCGTACGACGGGCATCTCGCAGTTCCTCCTGCAACACGGCTTCGACCGCCCCTACCTCGATGCCCTTCTCGCCGACCGTCAGCTCGGCTCCCGTACCATCGGTGGAGTCCGGGAGGTGATGTGCCTTGACTGACCACACGTCTCCCGATCCGTGGCGCGGGCCTTCAGCCCGCGTGGTCGAGTCGCCCGAACGCGTCGAGCCCGACGTCTACACCGACGACTACTACCTGACCAACTGCCACGGCTATGAGGACTTCGTCGTCAGCCACGGCCGGAAGGTAGGCCCGCGCTTTATCAAGGCGCTCTCACTGGCCGGCGACCTGCGCGGCAAGCGCATCCTCGACGTGGGCTGTGGCCGCGGTGAGCTGGTGATCCAGTCCGCCCTCCGTGGCGCCGACGCCTGGGGCATCGACTACGCCCAGGCTGCCGTCGAGATCGCCGAGAAGGCCCTCGCCACCCTCGACGACTCCGCCGCCCGCGACCGTACGCACGTCCGGCAGATGGACGTGAAGGCGCTGCAATTCGAGGACGGCTTCTTCGATGTCGTCTTCATGATGGACGTGGTGGAGCATCTGTACCCCCACGAGCTTGGCGCCGCTTTCGACGAGCTGCATCGCACGATCCGGCCCGGCGGCCTGCTCGTCATGCACACCTCGCCCAACAAGATCTTCGAGGGCGTCGTCTACCCGAACTACAGCCGCCGCATCAACCAGGCTGCGCTCAAGATCAGCGGCTGGCTCGGCATCCGCGACGGCCTCTTCAACGACACGATGCTCCCCACCGGCCGCGAGTTCCCGCACGACGAGTACGAGCGCGAGATGCACATCAACGAGCACACGGCCCCGAAGCTCCGCGCCGATGTCGAGCGCCACGGCTTTGGCGTCCGCACGACGCAGTTCTGGGAGCCGCCGTCGAAGGGCGGCTACTTCCAGTCGCGCCGCCTCAACGCAGAGCTCGCCCTCCTCGACTTCCTCCGCTTCCTCCGGCCCCTCAGCCAGTACCCGCCGCTCAACCGCCTCTTCTGCAACCACATCTGGATGGCTGCGGAGCGCCTGCCATGAGCGGCCTCGGCCGCGCCGACCTCGCCGGCCGGAATGCCCTCGTCCTCGGCGTCGAGCGACCCGCCGGGCGCGCGGCAGCCATCGCGCTCGCCGAAGCGGGCGCCGATGTCGCCGTCGTGACCCTCACCGAGGACACGAAGGCCGAGTTCGCCGCCAACAGCACCGCCAACGAGTTCTGGGCCCTCGGCCGCAAGGGCATCGCCCTCACCAGCGACGGCCGCGAGGGTACTGTCGCCGAGGCCATTGCGGACGCCACCGCCGAGCTGGGCCCCATCAGCATCCTCGTCTGGCACGCCACCCACTCCATCGCGAAGATCACCGGCCTCCGCTCCGACCCCGCCGTCATCGTCCTCCTCGCCGGTGACGCGACCGTCGACGCCAACCGCGCGCTCCTCGGCTGGACCCGCGACCTCGCCGACGCCGGCCTCCGCGCCAACGCCCTTATCGCCTCGCCCCAGCTCGACGCCGCCATCGGCCCCGTCTTGAAGCAGCACCAACCCCCGCAGCCCCTCGATCTCGGTCAGTCGGTCGTGTATCTGGCGTCCGATGCAAGCGCCGCCATAGAAGGCGCCGCCGCCGTAGCGTCGAGTTGAAAGGCGCCTGAGTTCAGCCGTCGCAGCTTCGCAACAGGGGCGCGTCTAACTTATGTTACGATGACTCTTGACAGAGGAAACATAGATGCCGTACAACAACGGCAGTTGGAGAAGGATCCGCCCACATGAGCAGGGAAGGCTCTCGCCGCAGCGCGCGCCCTCAGCATGATTCCCAGTCCGAACGTCCCGCAAAGAGCGGGCCACTTTCGTCTGGCATTCACATCTTGTGTGGACCTTTGCGCTTGGGTCGACAACTGAGCGCGAAGCTATTCTCCGTTGGAACCTCCGGGGTGGAGCAAGCTGATGGGGGTCATGTGGGCAAGTCGCGATCTAGAACAGCAGTGGCCGTCGCACCAACACCAGTCGAACCTGGTGAGCACGCGGACGGCGGACGCGTGGACTTGGGCGAACTACACAAGTTCAGCGCGGATCAGGACTTCGTCGCCTCGAATCGAGATCAACTCCTGGCGGACTACGGACCGCACTGGATTGCCGTCCTCGATGGAGAAGTCGTCGCGATTGCCGACGAGCAGCGTGAATTGCCTGGTCAGCTCGACGCGGCGAACGCACGGCACATCCAACGCCTTGTTACAGCAAAGCTCGGAATCTGGCCTGCCCTAGATCCCAAATAGCTAGGGTGACGAGCCATGAGTCAATACGATGCCCCTGACGGCTTCGTCGTTGATGGGTATGTGGAACGCAACTCTCCCACCGTAGGCCAATTCGTGCGTTTCCAAGTGGCCCACGATGAGAACAGAATTCTTGTGCACAACGAAGCCGAGTGGATACGGCGCTGGTACGGCTCAGCCTTGCCTACGGCATCGAACGGCATCTCTCAGCGCTATCCCACAGCACGTTATCATCGGGTTCGCAGTGTCGATGTCTTCATTCATGTCGCCGACGGAGGTAAGTGCAAGCAGGATGGGCGGGAGATCTACGTGGTCGCCGAAGGCGAGCGACTTGAACCCGGAGTTGAGGCTGCGGCGGTGTCATCGCTCATGCCCTCACAGATTGTTCGTCGGCTACTCGCCTGACGTTCAGCTGAGCCACTCTTCGCGCCTCACGAGGATGGTGGATGGTCTTCGCTCGCGATATATCTCTGTGGTAAACCGATACTGGATGCTGAACGATGGCGCTTGTGGGGTAAGTCCTACCTCGAAGACACCAATCTCCTCTGGCCCACGACTGAAAAGTGCCAGTTTGTCCGTCTGGAAGACCCACTGTGAAGGCGCACTAGAAGTCCACATTCCGACTTCGGGTGGAGCGTCTAACAAGCCAGGAAGACGAACGGACCCAAAGTCAGTCTCAAGACGCCACGCCTTGGGAGCTCCGTCTCCTGAGTTCTCCGCCACGAGTGCAATAACTGCAATCGCCCCTTCATATGTCGGCGAGGCGATGATTCTGGCGTAGAGTCGCAATCTGGCTCGCGGAAATGCAGCGCGGATCTGGAAGGCCGCGAGAAGCAGAGCCACAAAGCCACCGCCGAAGCCCGCAGCCGATACGAACGCACCAATGATCTGATACTTGCCTTGGTCATCATCCTGCCCGAAAGGCCAAAACGCGACAAAAACGCCTGCGCTGACAGAAGCAATCACCCAAACGACCGCGAAAGCCAGCAGTACCAGAGGGAAGTGTTCCGCCCAATAGTCCCGGACGCGCTTAACACAAGCGAGCGCGATTCTACGCACGACAGCGCGAAGCAGCCATGCAACCAACAGAGCCTGCGCACCGTTAGCGCCAGCCAGGATCCAGATCCACGTGTATGCGCCCATATGGTTAGAGGAAGATACAGTGGAAACGAAGTGAGGAGAAAGACCCCGGGAGGCTAGTCCCAAGGGGCATCACACGTTCGCAGTCACACCCTCCAGCGCCCGCCCCAGCCCCGACTCATACGCTGCCACTGCCTCTTCCAGACTCAGATCAATCGTTACATAGTGAGGCGAGATCCTCAGACGAGAGCCGCCTGTTGTTCCGATGTCCATCACGCCGACACCCGTCTCTTCGGCGAGCTTCAGGATCGTTTCCCACTCCTCTACCACGTACGAGATCAATACTGTTGATTGCGGCTCGCCGAACCAATTGATGTCGTCTCTTTCACCTTGGTCCGCTACAGAAGCTCCAATGCCACCCGCAATACACGATTCGCTGACCGCTACGGCAAGTCCACCAACGCCCACGTCATGCGCGCTCGCCAGCAGGTCGCGTTCTGTCGCTCGGGCGAGGAATCCCTGTAGCCGGGTTTCCGCGAGAAGATCGATGTCCGGCTTGCCGGCTAGCATCTCCTCCTTGCGGCTGACGTACTCAGATCCCGCCAGAGCCGCGGCATAGCGCCAGGATTCCCAGTTGTCCCGCATGCCGTAGACCATGGCCACGCCAAGGTCTGGTTCCGGGAATCTCATCGGCACCACCAGCCCGACATCCTCGATCAACCCCACCATCCCCACGACAGGCGTCGGCCAGATCGCCTCCCCGTTCGTCTCGTTGTACAGGCTCACGTTTCCGCTGATCACCGGGATCCCCAGCGCCTTCGCCGCGTCTGCCATCCCGCGGATCGCTTCCTTAAGCTGGAAATACACCTCCGGCTTCTCCGGGTTCCCGAAGTTCAGGCAGTTCGTCATCCCGATCGGTCGCGCCCCCGTACACGCCACGTTGCGCGCCGCCTCGGCGACCGCGATGGCCCCGCCCATGTACGGGTCCAGGTACGTGTACGCCGCGTTCCCGTCCGTCGCGATCGCCAGCGCCTTCTTCGTCCCCTTGATCCGGATCACCGCCGCATCGCTGCCGGGGCCCACCACCGTGTTTGTCCCTACCTGGTGGTCGTACTGCCGCCACACGAGCCGTTTCGACGCGATCTCCGGCGAAGCCAGCAGCTCCAACAGCGTGTCGTTCGCGATCGTCGCGCGCTCGCTGCCGTTGTAGGCATCGTGCCCAACGTCGGGTAGCAACGTGAGATCGACTTGCTGCAACTCCGTGAGCCACTCCGGCTTCGCCGCCTCCCGTACGTACGTCGGCGCCTCCGTCAGCAGCGTCGCCGGGATCGCGGCCACCTCCGCCGGCCCGTCGTGCACGCGCACCACGCCATCGTCGGTGACCACGCCGATCGTCGCGCAGTGCAGCTCCCAGTGCTCGAACAGCTTTCGCACGTCCGGCTCGTGCTCGGGCCTGACGATCACCAGCATCCGCTCCTGCGACTCGCTGAGCATCACTTCGTACGGCGTCATACCGGCCTCGCGCCGGGGCACCTTTGCCACGTCGATGATCAGTCCCGTACCCGCCTTCGCCGCGCACTCCACGGTGCTGCTCGTCAGGCCCGCTGCACCCAGGTCCTGCAAGCCCACCACCCAGTCGTGGTGCTCCTCCGTGAGCTGTAGGCACGCCTCCATCAGCAGCTTCTCGAGGAATGGATTTCCCACCTGCACCGCCGGCCGGCGCTCTTCCGACGACTCGTCGAGCTGCACGCTCGCGAAGGTCGCGCCGTGGATGCCGTCGCGGCCGGTATCGGCGCCGACCAGCAGCAGCAGGTTGCCCGGCCCGTCCGCGCGCGCCTTCACCAGCTTGTCGATGTTCGCGACACCCACGCACATGGCGTTCACCAGCGGGTTGCCGCTGTACGACGGCGAGAACGACACCTCGCCGCCCACCGTCGGGATGCCGAGGCAGTTGCCGTAGCCGCCGATGCCCGCCACGACACCGTTGAACAGGTGCCGGTTGCGCGCCGCCACCTCCGGCGGAGTCTCCGGCAGGTACGCGCGCAGCGGCACGCCCGGCCGTGGCTCGGGTGGCGGCGTCGGCTGCAGTGGGCCGAACCGCAGGGAGTCCAGAATCGCCACCGGCCTTGCACCCATCGCGAAGATATCCCGCACGATGCCGCCGACGCCGGTCGCTGCTCCCTCGTACGGCTCGATCGCCGAAGGGTGGTTGTGCGACTCAATCTTGAACGCGACGCACAGGCCGTCGCCGATGTCGATGACGCCGGCGTTCTCCTCGCCCACCTTCGTGAGCACGCCCGCGCCCTCAGACGGGAACATCTTCAGCAGGGGCCTGCTGTTCTTGTACCCGCAGTGCTCCGACCACATCGCCCCGAACATCCCCAGCTCGACCTCGTTCGGCTCGCGATCGAGCAGCGAGACGATACGGTCGTATTCCTCGCGGGTAAGTGAGAGCTGGTCCAGGGTCCGCTGGTCAGGGGGCACGACGGCAGGATAGCGGCTGGCGGATCTAGCCTCTAGTTGGGCTGCGCGGAGGTCGCGCTAGGCGCTCGCCGGAAGTTCCGTGACGGTCAGATGCTTGATCTCCTCGGGCCGCAGGTAGTCGCTCACGAACAGTAACTCGATCCCCACGAGCTTCCCGAAGGCATCGATGTCCACGATGATGTTCTCTTCCAGCTCGCGCGTCGTCGCAATATCCGTATCCTTGATACGGATATACACGGCGTCTGCTTCCCGGTCATATTCGAGCTTCACAGCTACGTCCCCGGGGCCCTGGCGGGCCAGATGACTGTCACCACCACAGCGTCGGCTTCCTCGACCAGGACCGACACGGATCCACCCACCCGACCACACGACCCAGACGTTGCCTGGGCTAATCGAGGCTGAAGGGCGGGTACTGGTCGTGCATGAAGAATGCGTACGTCGTCACACGCAGCGACCAGCGCTGCACGCCGACGACGAACTTGAACGCCCCTTCCGGGTACTTGCCGCCGACCAGCACCATGATTCCCCCGTAGATCACCACGAAGGAGGCGATGAACCCCAGCAGGCCGACGATGATGAAGTGCGGGATGGCGAGGATCCACTTGTACAGGGGCGCCCAGCGCTGGAGGTTGTCGGGTGTGTCGATCTCGAAGGTGACGGGGTACAGGCCCGGATCCATGGAGAACGGCGGGTATTCGTCGCGCAGCAGGTCGTAGTACGCCGTGGCGTTCGACTGCCAGCGCATGATGCCCTTGTTGAAGTTGAACAGCCCTTCCGGATACTTGCCCGTGAACAGGATCGCGAAGAACGCGACGAGCGAGAGTGCACCCCACACGTAGTTCAGCGCTCCCACGATGATCAGATGTGGGATCCCGAGGAACCACTTCAGGAACGTCACTTTCGACATCGTCTCCGGATATTGGACATCGAAACGGACGGGGAACGATGCGAGCTGTCCTGCGGCCATCGTCGCAGCCATGGGAACCTCCTGTTGTTGCGCGATCTTGCGCCTACTCTGCGTCTTTCGCGGGCTGGCTGTCAATAGCTGCGTGGCACGTCGTGCGCTGATACAGTGCGGCCGTGCGACTACAACGCAGTGACATAATCCTGACCGCGGTGGCGATCATGCTCGGCGCCGCGGCGGCCGCCGGATACGGGGCGTGGCGAGCGGTCAGCCGCGAGGGCGTCTCCGCCTCCGCCCGCTGGTCGGAGTTCGGCGACGCGATGCTGTTCCCCGGGGCCCTCATCACCCTCGCGATCGCCGCGATGGTCTGGCTCGGCTGGAAGGCGAACATCGACTGAGGGCGCGTGGCAGCCCGTCTCCCGCTTCCCGCCTCCCGCCTCTCGCCTCCCGCTTCCCGCCGCCCGCCTCCCGCCTCCCGCCAGCGCCGAGACCTTACGGGCTGAAGGCCGACGGGGCTTACACGATGACGAGCGGGACTCGGACTTCGTCGGGGAGGAGGCCGCCGTGAAACCCTATCATCGGCGTGTCCGGCGGCAGTGACAGTGTGTCCGCCGCGAGCGCCACGCCCAGGTAGTCGCCCAGGCGCGCCCGGGTCTCGGGGGACATCGGGTCGGGCCCGAACAGGCGCAGGCCGTCCGCCTCGTCGACCGTGAGCAGGGCGAACCGGTCGCCGAAGCGCTCCCGGAACATCGCCTCGAACTCCGGCAGCCGGCCGTCGCGCACGTGGAACGCGGGCACGCGCGGCTCGCACGATGGCGGCACGTGCAGCAGCTCCAGCAGCGGGTCTCCGTCCCGCAGGTGCGTCTGGCGCTGTGTCGCCACGTCGGCCTGGCCGTGGTCGGCGGTGAGCACGATCCGCGCCCGCCCGGCCAACCGCTCCTCCAGCATCTCGAGGCGCGACCGTACGAGCTTCATCGCCCGCCGGGTGCTCTTCGAGTACACGCCGCGCTCGTGCTGCGCCGTGTCGACGAACGGGGCGTACAGGTAGGTCAGCGTTGGGCTTCGTGCCAGTTCGACGAACGAGCGCACGTTCTCGATCGCCGCGTGCAGCGACCCGTACCCGACGCTCGGCGCATCGCCGGACGAGTACCGCGAGTACACGCTCCCGTCGATCCGCTTCGGCATCACCCGGAGCTGCCTCCGCCGCATCCGCGGCCCCATCGCCGGGATCGGGAACGCCAACTCGGGCCGGACGCCCCGTCCGCGCGCGTCCTTCTTCGAGAACCGCTCGATGAAGGGCAAGATTGTGGTGCTGAGCCTGTACTCGGGCAGGTACACGTACCAGCCGGGCACGGCGTGCTGGGCCGGCCATACGCCGGTCGCAAGGCTCGTCAGGGCGGGCGCCGTCGAGGATGGGAACACCGACCGCAGCTCCATGGCGGTGTGCGCGCGGAAGAAGCTGCCCGGCTCCTCTCGCTCGACCAGGTTCATCCCCAGCCCGTCGACGAGGACGAACACGATGTGATCGTGCTGGCCGATCGTCTCCGCGATGGCGTGCGCGTTCGGTGTGAGGTCCAGTCCGTCCACACCGCACAGCGATCCGAGTGCGCGGGCCAGATCCACCGTGTTCGCCACGTCCGCGGTGGGCCGCAGCAGCGAGCCTCGCTCGAACGCTGTCAGCAGCCGAGCGAGGTCGCCGCCCATTGCGGTGGGGCCCCCGGCAGTGGGGTCCCTGGCGGGGCGGCTCACAACGGCGCGCCCTTCATGCCCATCAGCCCCTTCAGCATCTGCACTTCGCCCAGGTGCTCGGATGTGTGGCCGATGGCGAAGAACGCGATCGTCTCGGCCTTCGACATGAGGTCCATGCCGGGGTACACGCCTGTGAAGAACGGCAGCTTGATCTCCGCCGCCGTCTCCTGGGCCGTTGCTGACTGCAGGTAGGCGATCTCACTCTCGCCCACCGCCTTCGCGTACGCTAGCACCTCCCGCACGTCGAGGCGCAGCCCCGCGATCTGGTCGCGCGTGAGGCCGTTACCGAACGGCGTCGCGCCCGTCTTTTCGACGGGCAGCCGCGCTGACCACCCCTGCGACGTGAACACGCTGGGCCGTCCTATCACCATGCCGTGGAGGATCTCGTCCTCCGCGCGGTACGTGTGCCAGAGCGCGAAGATGATCGACGTGTCATGCGCGTCCGGCTGCCAGCGCAGTTGCTCCTCCGTCAGCCCTTCGACGAGCATCTCCGGGTACCAGTGCCAGAACGCCAGGTTCTTGGCCAGCGCAACGTTCTCCGTCATCGATCCCTCCTCCGGGACACCATGTCCGAGTTCTGGTTCCAGCTTCTGGCTCTAGGCTGGTCCCTGATCCTTGATTCTCGCTCCCAGGAAGCCCACGATACCGATCGCCGCGCCGGCGGCCAGCGATGCGGCGCCGTTCCGCACGGGCAGCATCGCCAGGTCTTCGATCACGCCGTAGAACTCCACGCGTACGTATTCGCCACCCTGCGCCCCCGCGTACGCGAGCGCCGCCAGCCCGCCGATCAGCACGGCGGCTCCGGCCGCTGCCAGCACGAGGCCCGGCGCGGCAAGCCGGCCCCAGCCCCGGCACGCCGCCGCCGTCGCGGCGCACGCCGCTGCGGCGACCACGAACAGCACGATGGAGGCCACGCCTGAGCGCGTGTTGTTCGCGTCCGTGAGTTGGCCGAGCATCCGGTCCGTCAGCCCCGCGATCGAGAAGATGCCGCCCGGACCCTTCCCTTCCGCGCTCTCACGCAGCACGCCGGTACCGTCCTCGTACAACCGTCCCGCCGACCGCGCGAGGATGAGCGCCCGCAGCTCATCCCTGGGCGTGTCGAGCACGTCGTCCTTCGTCAGGGCGATCGCGATAGGGTAGTCCTCCAACTCGACGGCCTGGCCGGGCTGCGCGGCGCGCGCCTGCTCCTGCAGTTCGTCGTAGTGGCGATCCAGCAGCGCGTCGATCTCCGTCAGGGCGGCCGTCGTCCGCTGCAGAGATGTGGTGGCCGGCCCCTGTGACGACGCCTGGTACAGCTGCAATGCGCCGAGCGCGGCGGTCAGCGCGAGGAACGCGATGAAGCCCAGCATCCACTTGGCGACGTTGCGCTCGTCCTCGGGGCTCGCCACGGGCCGTTCGACCGAGGGACGGTACGGCGTCTGCGCGTACGCCACGGCCCTACTCCGCCGAAACCAGGATCACGCGGGCCACCCGGTCGTGCAGCGCCCGGCGCTGGCGGTCGATGGCCGCGGAGATCAGCGCGATAGCCGGCGACGCCAGGCACACGGTCACGATCACGCCGAAGAGAACGAACACGATGCGGCTGGAGAGCAGCGAGATCACCGTCAGGAGCGGCAGCCCGGCCACCAGGGTCATCGGCCAGCTGAACAACAGCGGGTTGAAGCAGAACCACCACACAGCAGCGTCGCGCGGACGCAGCGGCCCTCCGTCTTCGGTTACCAACTTCAGCGCCGCGACGTAGTGCCCGCCGGTCTGCGACCGCATGGCCAGCAGGCCCAGGTTCAGGGCGGACCACACGAGCGGGACGCCGGCGCCGATGATGGCGAGGAAGGCGTACAGCTGTGGGTCGCTGGGGTCGTTCTCTGCCCAGTTTGTGCTTGCGAGCAGGACGAATCCGGCCAGCACCGTGAACAGCATCGTGATGGCGGCGAAGATCACCATGTCGACGGCGTAGCCGCCGACCCGCGCGCGCAGGTGTGTCGGTCCACCCTCGCGCTCCGCCGTCCGCGGCAATATCAGCTCGTTCGTGTGTGCGATGGTGCGCCTCGTGTGGTGTGTGACCGGGGTGAGTATATCAACCGCCCCCGCGCGCTCCCGCCGTCTGGGCGGCCACGCGCGTGATCGCTCCGTAGGTCGCGGGCTGGCGGTTGCGCACGACGTCGGTGCCCGGCGCGCGCTCCTTGATGTGGGCGAGGGCGCGGTTTATCTCCGCCCCGACGGCCAGCTCGCGCCCTTCGAGCGCGACGGCCAGCAGCCGTCCGTTGGGGTCGGCGATGAGGGTCGCGCCGTTCGCCGTGGGGGCCGCGGCGGTCGCGACGAACACGCGGTTCTCCTCCGCTCTCGTGCGAGCCGCGTACAGCATCGAGAGACCGGGGTCGTCGCCGGCCCAGAGGATCAGCTCGGCGCCGCGGAGCATCAGCGAGCGTGCGACCTCGGGCGCCCATCCTTCGGCGGAGAGCATGAGCCCGACGCGGCCGACCGGCGTGTGGAACACGGGACAGGGATCGTTGCCCATGGGCATGGTGGCGAAGCGCTCTCCGGGAGGCTTGTGCGTTTGGCGGTGGGCGCCCAGCCATCCGCGCGGGCCGGCGAGGTACATGGTGCGGTGGCCGTCGGCATCCGGGTCCCAGACGACGAACGACACGCACACGCCAGTGTCCTCCGCGATGGCCTGCACCCCATCGAGGACTTCGTCGTGGTCGTACGCCCGGCGCACGCGGGAAGGGGTAGCCGGGAAAAGCACGAGCTGTGCGTCCATCAGCGCCTGCCGCTCGACGTGAAGACGCGCCGCCGCCACGAACTCCTCGCCCGTCGCCGGCATGGTCATCTGCACCACGGCGATCCGTTGTTCCTGCTCCTGCGGCACGAATGCCTCTTGCAGCGTGCGCATCACGGGAAGGCTCTCCGTCGGGTGGGACAGAGCCTCGTACAGGTCCGGCCGCCGCAACACCGGAGGCGCCGCGTCGGCGACGGGCACGTCGTAGGCCAGCGCGCCCTCCTCGGCGGGGCCGAGCGCGGCGACGATGTTGCCGCGAGGGTCGATGAAGCACGAACGTCCCGCGTAGACGATGCTTTCCGCCTCGACGCCGCACTTGTCGGCGCAGGCGACCCACACGCCGTTCTCGGCCGCGCGCGTGCGCATCAGGTACTCGTACTGCGTCGTCGTGAGTTCGTCCGGCGAGCGGGCGGCGCTCACCCATGCTGTCAGGTCGAGGATGATCTGCGCGCCGTCCAGCGCGAGGCTGCGGGCGATCTCGGGGAGGCGCCCGTCGGCGCACACCAGGATCCCGATGCGTGCGAAGTCGGTCTCGAAGACGGGGTACGCGCTGCCCTGCGCGAACCAGCGGTTGTCGAAGTGCCAGAGGAACGACTTGTCGTAACGGCCGGCGAGGGAGCCGTCGCGGCCGAAGAGCGCCGCGGCGTTCGCGTAGCCGCCGCCGGGGGTCTCGAGCGCGAGCCCGACCGCGATATAGACGCCGTGCTCGCGCGCCTTCGCCGCGAAGCGGGCCGACGCCTCGCCCGGCGACAGGACGCCGCAGGACGTGAGGTCCCGGGTCCCCAGGAAGTAAGCGGGGTAGGTGACCTCGGGGAGGGCGACGAGGTCCGGGCGCTCGGCCGCGACCACTTCGTCGATGCGCCGCAGGGAGTGGGCCAGCGACGCCTCGGCGTCTTCCATCGAGAACGCCGGGAGCTGTAGTACCGCGATCCGTGCCGTCGTGCTCATTCTCGTGAGTGTACCCCGTGGGAGACCCGAAGGAGCGCGGAGTAGCGCGCTCGTCCGCCGCTCGCTAGCCTGCACGCATGATCGACTACGACAAACTTACCCCCGAAATCGTCGCTGCCGGGTGCGCGGCGGCCATCAAGGAGTGCGATGAGCGCATCGCGGCCATCGTTGCCACGCCGGCGGATCAGCGCACGTTCGAGAACACGTTCGTCGCGCTGGAGTCGGCGATGGACGTCATCGCGAAGGCCGACGGGCGCTACGCCTTCATGTCGTACGTCTCGACCGACGACGCCCTGCGCGAGACGGCGCGCGAGTGGGACGAGAAGCTCAGCCAGTACGCGGTGCAGATCGGCTTCCGCGAGGACCTGTACCTGGCGGTGAAGGAGTACGCCGGGGCTGCCGGGGCGGCTTCGCTGACGGGCGACGAGAAGCGCGTGCTCGAGTTCGTGTTGCGCGACTACCGGCGCAACGGCTTCGAGCTGCCGAAGGAGCAGCGCGACCGCGTGCAGGAGCTGATGGCGCGGCTGGTGACGCTGGGCACCGACTTCCGGAAGGCAATCGACACCTGGGACGACGCGATCGTCGTGGACCGCGAGGATCTGGCGGGGATGCCGGACCGGTGGATCGACGGGCTGAAGACGGTGGAGGAGGACGGCAAGACGAAGTACCGGGTGTCGCTGGACTATCCGGAGATCATTCCGTTCATGGACAACGCGGACTCCGAGCAGTGGCGGCGCGAGCTGTTCTTCAAGAATCAGAACAAGGGCGGCGACGACAACGTGAAGGTGCTGGAGGAGGCGATCCAGGTGCGGGCCGAGGTCGCCCGCCTGCTGGGGTACGACTCGTGGGCGGCGTACATCGTCGAGAAGCGGATGGCGAAGACGCGCGGGGCCGTCGACCGCTTCCTGCTCGACCTGCAGCCGCGGTTGGAGGCGAAGGCGCGCGCGGACTTCGAGAAGCTGTCGGACGCCAAGCTGAAGCGCGCCGGCGACGCGCACATCAACATCTGGGACTGGTGGTACTACACGCACATGCTGCTGCGGACGGAGTACGCGGTCGACGACTTCGAGGTGGCCAACTACTTTCCCCTGGATGCCTGCATCGACGGGCTGTTCATGGTCACGCAGGAGCTGCTGGGGATCCGGTATCAGCCCGCGCCCGACGCGCCGAAGTGGCATGAGGACGTCGTGGCGTATGACATCTTCGATGCGGACGGCGCCGAGCCGTTCGCGCGGTTCTACATGGACCTGTATCCGCGGCCGAACAAGTTCAACCACGCGGCCGCGTTCACGCTCGTCGGCGGCCGCCTGCTGGCGGACGGATCGTACCAGCATCCGGCGAGCGCTATTGTCGCGAACTTCACGAAGCCTACGGCCGATACGCCGTCGCTGCTGCGGCACAGCGAGGTGGTGACGTTCTTCCACGAGTTCGGCCACATCCTGCACCAGACGTTGACGCGGGCGAAGTACCTCGAGTTCTCGGGGTCGTCGACGGAGCGGGACTTCGTCGAAGCGCCGTCGCAGATGCTGGAGCACTGGGTGTGGGACCGCGACGTGCTGCGGCGGTTCACGCGGCACCACAAGACGGGCCAGCCGCTGCCGGACGACCTGCTGGACGCGATGGTGCGGGCCAAGAACGTCAGCTCGGGCATCGCGAAGCTGCGGCAGATGTTCTTCGCCCGGCTGGACTTCGCGCTCCACTCGCCGGGGTTCGACGGGGACTCGACGAAGGCCGTGCGGGAGTACTACCCCGTCACGGGCTTCCCATATCCGGAGGGCACGCATTTTCAGTCCGGGTTCGGGCATCTGTTCGGGTACGACGCGGGGTACTACGGGTACATGTGGTCCGAGGTGTTCGGGCACGACATGTTCACGCGGTTCGAGCAGAACGGCGTGTTGGATAGCGCGACCGGGTTGGACTACCGGCGCAAGATCCTCGAGCGCGGCGGCAGCGTCGACGGGGATGTCTTGGTGCGGGAGTTCCTGGGGCGCGAGCCGAACAGCGACGCCTTCTTCCGGGACATCGGCCTGGAGTGATCGGGTATCGCGGCGACGAACGTTCGCCGGCGTGCGCTGCGTCCGTGGGCGGCGCTCTAACAGGTGTCGAAGAAGTCGCTTCCTCTCGCAGCACGGGCTTTCAGCCCGCGCGATCATCTTCCCGGATCCGCGTCTTCTCAACAGTGGAGCCTCGCGGGTTCCTCTTTCAACACCGTGCTGGGCTCTGCGGCTACGGCGCCGGCTGCACGCCGTTTGTGCTGCGCAGCCAGCCACCGACGGTTGCGAGCATGCCTGTCCCGGCGAGGAACAGCACAAGCGCCATCATGCCGCCGCCGGCATCCGCATCGGCCGGGCCGAAGCCGAGGTCGGCCAGGGGCGGCTCGCCCACGGGCCCCTGTCCCGCGACGGTGTAGCGGAACAGGGTCAGCGTCGTCTGCGTCGAGCCGCGGGCGCGGATGGCGATGTAGCCGGGGCGCCACAGGGGGAAGGGCAGCACGTCCTCGTTGACCACGACGGGGAAGCTCCACGTGCCGTCGCGCAGAGCCGTCACCTGCTCGGTGCGGTGGAACGGACCAGTGTAGGCCTCGGCCTCGGGCGGCGGCGCGTCCACGAACGTGAACTCGAGGGTAATCGTCTCGCCGGGCGTCCATCCGGCCTCACCCACGATCTGGAAGCGCGATCCCGCACCACCCTCGCCGGGTGAGACGAAGGTCGGCTGCTGGGCCTGTCCTGTGGTCGTAGAGAAACGTCCCGCGCCCGCGATCGCGAGCACGACGGCGAGAGCCGTGAGCATCCACTTCACCGCAACCCCGATTCCGCTTGCCCCGCCGAATGCGGATAGTAGCACGCGAGGATCATGTTGTGAAGGGCTGCGTTGTCAAATCACAAGTTGAGTGTCGAACACATGATCTGTGCCGCAACACCACCACCTGTCATCCTGAGCGAAGCGAAGGATCTTGTGGTGACATCACCGTTCGCCATGCGAAAGCGCCTCCATTGCAGGATCCTCCGGCGACGCACTGACACACTGACACACTGAGCCACTAACGAAACAGCACCACCCGCCGGAAGCGCTCGGTATAACGGCCGTCCTCGCCGCGCCAGCGCTCACGCACGAACTTGAGGAACTCGCTGTTGGGGTCGTTCGCGCCCAGGCCCTGGCTGATGTGCGCGTTCAGGGCGTGGATCTTCTGGTCCACGATGTCAGTGATGTCGACGTCGAAGTTCGCCTTCTCCGACCCCCAGATGAAGATCTCCTTCACATTGTGGACGTCGAGGCCTTCCGCCAGGTGCTCGGGAAAGTTCAACCGGTCGCGCGCCGTCGGATAGATGGCGTCGATCGCCACGTGCCCGGTGTTGCGGTGGTCGCTGTGGTTGATGAAGCTATTGCGGACGATGAAGGCCTCGGGGTCGTGAGTGAAGACGGCGTACGGCTTCAGCATGCGGATGTGGCGCACGACGGCGCCCAGCAGCTCGCGTGTCACCTGTAGCTCGCCGTCGACGTTGTCCAGGAAGAACACGTCCTTCGCGCCCGCCCGCCGCGCCGCCTCGCGCTGCTCGTCGCGGCGGATGCGTATCAGGTCCTCCGGGGTCATCCCCGGGTCCGCCGTGCCCTTGGACCCGTCGGTGCACACCAGGTAGTAGAAGGTCCAGCCCGCCTGCGTCCACAGGTACGACGTCCCCGCTGCTCCGAAGTCCGCATCGTCCGGGTGCGCCGCGATGACCAGCGCCGTCTTGTTGTCCGTCTCGGGTATCGTCGCCTCGCTCACGCGCTCCTCCGTCTGCAGTCCTTCAAGGTTCGCCTGCGCCATGGATCCAGCCTAGCACCCGGTGGTTATTGGTCGTTAGTCGTTAGGGTCGTTGGTACGCAGTCAGGGGACAGGCCAGTTTCCTGCGCCCCGCCCCTACACGACGGCTTCGTTGCGCCACGCGAGCAGCGCCTGCCGCAGCATCCCCAGCGCCGTCGTAACCGCCCGCCGCTTCACCGCGCCCCGCCCCTGGTTGAAGGTGTAGCTGACCATCCGGGGCGCTTCCCACATCGCGTCCACGGCAACGTGCACGGTACCGACCGGCTTGCCCTCCTGCTCGTCCGGGCCGGCCACGCCGGTGATGCCGATCCCCACGCTCGCCTCGTGCCGCTCGCGTGCGACGCGCGCCATCTCCCGCGCCGTCTCCGCGCTGATGACGCCGTACTCTTCGATCACCTCGGCGGGCACGCCCCAGGCGATCTTCATCTCCGTCGCGTAGGACACGAGGCCGCCCCGGAAGCACGACGACGACCCCGGCACGTCGGTGATCGTGCTGGCGAGCAGGCCGCCGGTGCACGACTCCATCGTCGCCAGCGAGACGCCGCGCTCCTTCATCATGTCACAGACGATGCTCTCGAAAGTGTCGTCGTCGGCGCCCCACACGAACGCGCCCAGCCGACTCCGGATCTCGTCCTCCATCGGCGCGAGCAGCCGCCACGCCGCCTGTTCGTCGGCCGCCTTCGCCGCCAGCCGGACGTGCACGCCGTCGGCCTTCGCGTAGGTGCCGATGCTGGGGTTCTGCGACTCCTGCAGCGGCGTGATCATCTCGTCGAGGCTGCTCTCGCCGACGCCCGCGGTCTTGATGGTGCGCGTGATCAGGATCGTGCCCGGATGGCGGCGTTCCAGCTCCGGCGCGACCTCCTTGTCCCACATGCGGGTCATCTCAGTCGGCGGGCCGGGCATCGCGACAATGACTTTGCCGTCGCGCTCGACCCACCAGCCGGGCGCGGTTCCGCGCGGGTTCGGGATGGCGCGGGCCGACGGGATCAGCCAGCACTGCTTCACGTTCTGCTCGGGCATCTTCACGCCGCGGCTCTCGAAGAATCCCCGTAGGCTGGCCTCGAGCTGCGGGTCGACGGAGGGCTGCTCACCCATCACGGCGCTGATGGCTTCACGCGTCAGGTCGTCCTGCGTCGGGCCCAGACCGCCGGTGCAGATCACGATGTCGGCGCGGTCGCGCGCGTGACCGATGGTGTCGGCGAGCCGATCGAGGTTGTCGCCGACCACGTGCTTGTAGTAGATGTCGATGCCGAGGGCCGGGAGCCGCGAGGCGATGTAGGCGGCGTTCGTATCGACGATCTCGCCCAGCAGGATCTCGGTGCCAATCGACAGCAGCTCAGCCTTCATGCGGGCAGGGTAACCCGCGCCGCCGTCACGAACACGCCCCCCACCGGAACACCCACGAAGCCAAACTGAGCCACTGACGCACTGACGCACTGACGCACTGACGCACTGAGCCACTGACGCACTGACGCACTGAGACGGTCGTCTCGTCCCTACAGGCGGCCGAGAGCGCGGACGGCGCGCACGGCCACGTCGACGAGCGGGTCGGGCATGGACCAGCCGTCGTACGACCAGCCGCGGAAGTGACGGAAGGCCTCGAGGTCGATCGTGTAGGTGTTGCGACGCCCCTCGCGATGGCGCTGCACGATGCCTTCGGCCTCGAGCTGTCCGACGATCGCCATCGCTGCGCGCTCGGTTACGCGCACGCGGCCCGCCAGCTCGCGCACGGTCGCGGTGCGTTCGCGCGCGATCGCGCCGAGCATCATCGTATGGTTGGTGAAGAACTCGAACGTCTTGTGGCGCGGCCGCTTGTCCTCCTCCGACGGCTCATGGTCGCGCGCCTCCCTGCGCGCTTCCGGCGAGACCGAGATCAGGGCGCCCACGACGGCGTAGGCGGGCGGCGTCATACCGGGGCCCGTCGCTATGCCCAGCAGTCGGCTGTAGTTCACGACGTAGGTGTTCCGGCGGCCGTTGCGGTGCCGCTCGACCAGCCCTTCGTCGTCGAGGTCGCGAAGGATCGCCAGCGACGCGCGCTCCGTGAGCCCCACGCCCTGCGAGATCATCCGCACGGTCGACTCCGGATGCTGCGTCACGAAGATGAGGATCACGGGATGGTTGGTCAGGAACCCCCACGTCGGCCTCGCCGGGGTGTCCGGCACGCTCGCGAACTCTTGCATCGTCATTGTGCCCGCCTCATGCGCCGCGCTCGCCGTTCGACAACATCCGGATGCCGGTCGTGGCGATCTCTACAAGCTCCTCCGGGATCCGCCACGTCTCGTATTGCCAGCCGCGGAACATGATGAAGCCGTCGTAGTCGATCCGGTACGAGTTCCGGCGGCCGTCGCGGCGGCGCTCGATGATGCCCTCGGCCTCGATCTGGCTGAGGATGCCCATCGTGGCGCGCTCGGTCAGCCTGGCCGCGGCAGCCAGCTCGCGGACCGTTTGCGTCCCGTCACGCGCGATCGCAAGCAGGATCAGCAGGTGGTTCGTGAAGAACCCCCAGCTCCCGTCGCGCGCTTCACTCTCGTCATCGGACACCACGCGCGGCGGCGGCTGGCCTCCCGTCGTGCCGGCCCGCGCGGCGATGTCGTAGAGGGTCTTCACGACGACGTCGACGAAGAGGCGCGGCGTCAGGGGACTGGTGGTCCCGCCGCGGCGCACGGCGGCGAGCCGCGCGAAGTTCACCGAGTACGCGTTTCGGCGGCCGGTACGGTGGCGGTCCACGATCCCGTCCTCGTCCAGATCCCTCATGATGGCGAGCGTGGCACGCTCGGTGATCCCGACATCGTGCGCGATTGTGCGTACGGTGGAGTCCGGATGGAGGGCCACGTAGGCGAGGACGGCCGCTTGGTTTGTCAAGAAGCCCCAGGCCGGCCGGGGCGCGGCGGTGGGGGGGGAACCTGGGGGGTGCGGTGCAGCGTGCGGGCGCTGTGTGACCATGAAGGCTCTTTCAGGAAATGCCTAACCTGTTATTGTCTTCACCCTTTCGCCCTATCATCCGCTATCGCGGGGCCGTTTTCAACCCCCGGAACCTTTCAATTTCGCCCGCGCTACGATCTTCGCACCCTGGCATGGCTTGCGCATCGCCCGTACGAACCCGATGCGGCTGGGCTGGTGTGACTAAGCGCGACGAAGTCACCAATGTGATCCGGCGCGCTTGGAGATCGGGGAAGTGCCGCCGCATGCTTGCCGCCCGTGGCGCGTGCGGAGGCGGCTGCCGCCTGGCGGGTCATCGGGCCCCACCCTGGCGTCGCTTCTTCGAAAAACGAAAGCAGGAGGCTCGACTGGTGCGCAAACAGACGAAATTACGAAACAATTTCCTCGGACGCTGTGAGGATTCAGCAACTCTCCTGCCACCAGACCGCTAACCGCGCGACCGAACTACAATGGACGTGATCCCACCGCAAAGGAGCCCCGCCATGCCCACCGCCATCGACAGCTTCGGCGCTCGCGCGACACTGACGGTAGGGGGCCGGCGGCTCCAGATGTACCGCCTCGACGCGCTGGAGAAGGCCGGAGCGGGCCGGGTGTCGCGGCTGCCGTTCTCGCTGAAGGTGCTGCTCGAGAACCTGGTGCGGCACGAGGACGGCCGATCGGTCACCAAAGACGACATAACGGCGCTGGCCTCGTGGGATCCGGCCGCGCCCGCCGACCGCGAGCTGCAGTTCCGGCCGGCGCGCGTGCTGATGCAGGACTTCACGGGCGTGCCGTGCGTCGTCGACCTGGCGGCCATGAGGGACGCGATCCGCGACCTGGGCGGCGACCCAAGGCGCATCAACCCGCTCCAGCCGACCGACCTGGTGATCGACCACTCGGTGCAGGTCGACCAGTTCGGCAGCAGCGGAGCATTCCTGTTCAACGCGCAGAAAGAGATGGAGCGCAACGCCGAGCGCTACGCGCTGCTGCGCTGGGGGCAGGACAGCTTCGACGACTTCCGCGTGGTGCCGCCGGATACGGGCATCGTGCACCAGGTGAACCTGGAGTACCTCGCGTCGGTGGTGTTCGAGCGCGCCGCGGACGGCGGCGTCGTTGTGTACCCCGACACCGTCGTCGGGACGGACTCGCACACGACGATGATCAACGGGCTCGGCGTGCTGGGCTGGGGCGTCGGCGGGATCGAGGCGGAGGCGGCGATGCTGGGGCAGCCGATGCCGATGCTGACGCCGCAGGTCGTCGGCTTCAAGCTCACGGGCCAGCTCCCGGAAGGCGCGACGGCGACCGACCTGGTGCTGACCGTGACGGAGATGCTCCGGAAGAAGGGCGTCGTCGGTAAGTTCGTCGAGTTCTTTGGCCCGGGGCTGTCGGCGCTGTCGCTGCCGGACCGCGCGACGATCGCGAACATGGCGCCGGAGTATGGCGCGACGATGGGCTTCTTCCCGATCGACGACGAGACGCTGGCGTACCTGCGATTCACTGGCCGGCCGGACGCCGTCGTCGCGGTGGTGGAGGCGTACGCGAAGGAGCAGGGGCTGTTCCGCTCGGACGACACGCCCGAGCCGGTCTTCTCGGACACGCTGGCGCTCGATCTGGGCGACGTCGAGCCGAGCATCGCCGGCCCGAAGCGGCCGCAGGACCGCGTGCCGGTTTCGCGCGGCAAGCACGAATGGCGGAAGGCGCTGTCGACGTTCGAACAGTGCAACGGCATCGACCCCGAGCGGCTGGGACGCTGGGTGAGTGAAGGCGGCAGCCCCGTCGAGCCGGGCGGCGCCCCGATGGAGGATCCGTTTGAGCGCGTGACGGTCAGCGACGGCGGACAGACGTACACGCTCACGCACGGGTCGGTGGTGATCGCGGCGATCACCTCGTGCACGAACACGTCGAACCCGGCAGTGATGCTGGCGGCGGGGCTGCTGGCGAAGAAGGCGGCGGAGCGCGGGATCACGGTGAAACCGTGGGTGAAGACGTCGCTCGCGCCGGGCTCGCAGGTGGTGACGGAGTACTTCGACGCGGCGGGGCTGACGCCGTACTTGGAGCAGCTCGGGTTCTACCTGGTGGGGTACGGATGTACGACGTGCATCGGGAACAGCGGGCCGCTGCCGGACGCCGTGTCGGGGGCGATCCGCGACGGGAACCTGGTGGCCTGTTCGGTGCTGTCGGGCAACCGGAACTTCGAGGGGCGGGTGCAGCAGGAGGTTCGGGCGAACTACCTGGCGTCGCCGCCGCTGGTGGTGGCGTACGCGCTGGCGGGGACGATGGACATCGACCTGCAACGGGAGCCGCTGGGTCAGGGCAAGGACGGCGCGCCGGTGTACCTGCGCGACCTGTGGCCGTCGCAGCAGGAGGTGCGGGACGCGGTGCGCGCGTCGGTGCGGTCGGAGCAGTTCCGGGCGAAGTACGCGCACGTGTTCGAGGGCACCGACGAGTGGCGGGCGCTGGACATCCCGCGGGGCGAGCGGTTCGCGTGGGAGGCGGAGAGCACATACATCCGAAAGCCGCCGTACTTCGACGGCATGTCGCTGGAGCCGGCGCCGCCGGCGGACGTGCGCGGCGCGCGCGTGCTGGCGATGCTGGGCGACAGCGTGACGACGGACCACATCTCGCCGGCGGGCGGCATCGCGAAGACGTCGCCGGCGGCGAAGTACCTGACGCAGCACGAGGTGGCGCCGGAAGACTTCAACTCGTACGGCAGCCGCCGCGGCAACCACGAGGTGATGGTGCGGGGGACGTTCGCGAACGTGCGGCTGCGGAACCAGATCGCGCCGGGCACGGAGGGCGGGATCACGCGGCACCTGCCGTCGGGCGAGCAGATGTCGATCTTCGACGCGTCCGAGCGCTACCGCGACGAGGGCGTGCCCCTCATCGTCATCGCGGGCGCGGAGTACGGCACGGGCTCGTCGCGCGACTGGGCGGCGAAGGGCACCGCGCTCCTCGGCGTGCGCGCGGTCATCGCGAAGTCATACGAGCGCATCCACCGCAGCAACCTGATCGGCATGGGCGTGCTGCCCCTGCAGTTCGAGGTCGGCCAGGACCGCGATACCCTCGGCCTCACCGGCGAGGAGACCTACGACATCGAGGGCGTCGCCGCGATCAAGCCCGGCCAGCGCCTCACCGTCCGCGCCACCTCACCCGACGGCGGCACGAAGTCCTTCCAGGCCCTCTGCCGCATCGACACCCCCGTAGAGGCCGACTACTACGCCCACGGCGGCATCCTGCCCTTCGTGCTGCGTCAGCTTGTGAAATAGCGTTGCTACGGCACCAATACGACACGGCCAAACGCCTGCCGCGACTCGATGTAGGCGTGCGCAGCCGCGGCCTCCGAGAGGGGGTAGGTGCGGTCGACGACGACCTTGAGCGCGCCCTGTTCGATGTCCTTCAGGATCCCGTACAGCATCGGCACCACACGCGCGGCGCCGAGGACCGTCTCCAGCCCGAAGAAGACGCCGGTGAGGGAGGCGTTGGCGCCGGACAGCGGGCCCACGTCGACCTTCTTGCCCTCTCGGCTGACGTCGCCGACGGTGATGATGCGGCCGCGGTATGCGGCGCACTGGATGCTGCCCTCCAGCGTCTTGCCGCCGACCGAGTCGACCACGAGATCGACGCCCTTGCCGCCGCTGAGCTGGCGCACCTGCGACACGAAGTCGCCGTTCGCGTAGTTCACGCCGTGGTCCATGCCGTACGCGCGCAGGCGCTCGAGCTTGTCGTCGGAGGACGACGTCGCGACGACGGTCGCGCCGGCGCGCTTCGCGATCTGCACCGCGGCGATGCCGACGCCGGAGGTGCCGGCCTGGATAAGCACGGTTTCGCCAGCCTTCGCGCGGCCAAACTCGAGCACGCAGTCGTTCGCGGTCCCGAAGGCGACGGGGACGCAGGCGGCCTGCTCGAACGACACGCCATCGGGGAGGAGCCAGGTGGAGGTCGCGGGCACGGAGACCAGCTCGGCGTGGGAGCCGTTCGCCATGAGGGCGTTCACGCGGTCGCCGGGCTTGCGGTCGGTCACCTCAGCGCCAACCTCGCGGATGACGCCTGCGCAGTTGTAGCCCACGATGTGCGGACGCCGGACAAGCTCGCCGCCGGCGCGGTTGAGGACGTCGCCGCCCTCGATGCCGATGGCCTTGACCTCGATGAGGACGCCCTTGGGGTGCAGCGGCGGGTCGGGCACGTCCTCGTAGCGGAAGACGTCGGGCTTTCCGGTCTCGTAGTAGACGGCCGCTTTCATTGCGCTCCTCAGTTGTCAGTGGTCGGTGGGGTGTCGATGGGGGTGCGTACGTCGATATCGGAAATTTACGATAGAGATAGGTAGGTGTCAAATCCCTCGGGGCGGATGGGGTGGCTGAGTCGGAGGATGATCATGTTGCGGCGGTCCAGGCGGCCATGATCCCCCGGGCGCGGGCCTCCAGCGCCGCGTAGTCCGGGGATCCGCCGGTCGACGCGTCGAGCGAGCCCACGCGGCGGCGCGTGGCGAAGGCGCCTTCGGGGGCGTCGCCCTCCAGTCGCAACCAGCGCAGCTCGCTGTAGTCAGGCGACTCCCGGTGGAAGAGCACGGAGCAGTCGCTGCCACCGCCCCGCGCGGGGTTCGTGAGCGCGAACGCGTTCTCAGCGGGATCCGGAGCGGGTTCGAGCAACGAGATGCGCGGATATCCATCGCCCGCGAGCGAGACGAGAGTACAGAAGTCGTCGCCGGGCTGCGGTTCAACCGTCCGGGGCTTGAACGAGACGATCGCGCGCCCGAAGTACCACGAGAGCGCGCTTCGGTGGTTCGGGATCTCGACGAGGCCCCGCGCGGGCGGATACTTGCGCAGCTCCTGTGCCAGGTAGCGTGCTGCGAACACGTCGCCGGTCGCGTCGGACGTGACGGCGGCGTCGCCCGTGACGTGCACGCCGCCGGCCAACAGCGCGACGCGCCCATCGCGGCGCACCAGCTCGGCCTTGCGGATGTACGCCAGCGTGGAGGTCACCACGATACGGCCGTGCTCGCGATCGGTGTACGGCGTCACGGGGACGGCGATCGGACGTCCGTGCGCGTCGCGGAAGGCGAACACGCCAACGCCCGCGTCATCGATGGCATCCATTGCTTTCGTCGCGTCGATCATGTGCTTCCTGCCTCCTCGGCCATGCGGCGGTAGACGTCGGGGTCGGCGCGCTCCATCCAGCGGTCGTCGCCCGGTTGGATGCGGGTCCAACCGGTCTTTTCGTAGAGGGTGTGGGCGTCGCGGGTGCCGAGCATCCAGCGGCGAAGGCCCTGGAGGCGCGGGTGGGCGGCGACGCACTCCATGAGCCAGACGCCGAGGCCCTTGCCGCGGTGCCCTTCGAGGATGAACACGTCGGCGACGTAAGCGAAGGTTGTGTAGTCGGTGATGACGCGGGCATGGCCGATTTGGGCCCTCGGGCCCGGCCCCTCCGTCTCCGCGGCGACCCTGCGGCCCACCGGGGGCGAGGGGGGAACGTGGTAGAGGCCGAAGTTCAGGGAGTTGGCGGCGGCGCGCTCGACGAGGTCACGCGGGAGGTACTCGCCCGCCCAGTAGGAGGTGCGGAGGAAGGCGTGGATCACGTCGAAGTCGAGGCGCGCGGGGTCGGTGGAGATCACGTGCTCGCCGCGCTGCCATTCCTCGGGTGGTATGCCCTGGCTCACCTCCAAACGTCCCACCTCACTATCGATCCGGCCTCCGCTGCTCACCGATGCTCAGTCTCTTCGCCAGAGCACCTGCGCTGTCACTGCAAGATTCTGTCTCCTCTGGCGACCGGGTCGCGTCGCTCAGAATGACGGGCCGCCCGTGCGCTGAGAATGACACGCGCGCCTAACTCAAGTGCTGCTTGTAGAAGGCCAGCGTGCGCTCCCAGGCGATCCTGGAGGCGTCGGGGTTGTGCGCGGCGCCGACCTTTTCGATGGGGTCGGAGGTGTTCATGAAGGCGTGGGTCGTGTCGGGGTAGATGTGGAACTCCGCCTGCTTGGCGGCGTCCTTGATCTGCTGCTCGAGTGCGCGGGCCGCGTCGGGTGAGGCCCAGCCGTCGTTCTGTGCGTAGTGGCCGAGCACCGGGCCGGCGATCTTCGTGAGATCGGGCTGAACGCCGGGCAGGACGCCGTAGTAGATCACGCAGGCGTCGATCGGCTTCAGTGTGGCGATGAACAGCGACAGGCCGCCGCCCAGGCAGAAACCGACGCTGCCGACCTTGCCGCTGCCGTTGGCCTCGAGGTAGTCGTAGGCGCCGGACATGTCGAGCGCTGCCTTGTCCATCTTCAGCGACATCATGAGCTTCTGCGCCTCGTCGGGCTCCGACGCCTTCGCACCGTGGTACAGGTCGGGCGCGAGGGCGAGGTAGCCGTCGGCGGCGAGGCGGTCGGCGACGCCCTGGATCCAGGGCGTCAGGCCCCACCACTCCTGTATCACGATGACGCCCGGTCGGGGGCCGGAACCGGCGGCCGAAGCCGGCTTCGCCAGGTAGCCCTGGCAGGTACCGCCGTTGCTGGGAAACGTGATGATCTCGCCCATCGAAGCAGACTCCTTACTGACTCCGCGGCCCGGGAGTACGATGATCTTAGGCTCGCCCGGCGTCAGGCACTACCCCCGGATTAACTCTGTGTTACGCCCCGGGAGATCGGGCCGCCCGACAACGAACCGCTGCCCCCCGGCTGACTACAATGGTCGAAGTACCGTCGTAGATACACGCCAGGGGAGAAGGCACATGATGAAGGACGACCAGCGAGAGTTCGTGATCCAATCGTGCCGGGATCACGACATCAAGTTCATCCGGCTCTGGTTCACCGACATCCTCGGGTTCCTGAAGAGCTTCGCGATCACGGTCGAGGAGCTGGAGCAGGCGCTGGAGGAGGGCCAGGGGTTCGACGGCAGCGCGATCGAGGGCTTCGCGCGCATCGACGAGTCGGACATGATCGCGTTCCCGGACCCGGCGACGTTCGCGGTGCTGCCGTGGCGGCCACGGGAGCGCGGGGTCGCGCGCATGTTCTGTGACATCCAGTACCCGGACGGGCGCCCGTTCGAGGGGGACCCGCGCTACGTCCTGAAGCGCCAGCTCAAGCGCGCGACGGACCTGGGGTACACGTTCTACGTGGGGCCGGAGTTGGAGTTCTTCTACTTCAGGTCGTCGGAGAAGCCGGAGACGCTGGACAAGGGAGGCTACTTCGACCTGACACCGCTGGACGTCGCGAGCGACCTGCGGCGCGAGACCATCATGATCCTCGAAGAGATGGGGATCGGCGTCGAGTACTCGCACCACGAGGTGGCGCCGTCTCAGCACGAGATCGACCTGCGGTACACGGATGCGCTGACGATGGCCGACAACGCGATGACGTACCGGCTGGTGGTGAAGGAAGTGGCGCTGGCGAACGAGGTGTACGCGACGTTCATGCCGAAGCCGCTGGCGGGGGAGAACGGCAGCGGGATGCATACGCACCAGTCGCTGTTCAAGGGCGATCGGAACGCGTTCTTCGACTCCGACGATGAGTACCACCTGTCGCCGATCGCGAAGTCGTACATGGCGGGGCTGCTGAGGCATGCGCCGGAGTTCACGCTGGTGACGAATCAGTGGGTGAACAGCTACAAGCGGCTGGTGCCGGGGTACGAGGCGCCTGTCTACGTGACGTGGGCGCGGCGAAACCGCAGCGACCTGATCCGCGTCCCGGAGCACAAGCCCGGGAAGGAAGTTTCGACGCGGCTGGAGTACCGGGCACCGGACCCGGCGTGCAATCCGTACCTGGCGTTCGCGGTGATGCTGGCGGCGGGGCTGGAGGGGATCGAGAAGGAGTATCCGCTGGGTACGCCGACGGAGGAGAACGTGTTCGAGCTGACGCCGGAGGAGCGGAAAGCGCGCGGGATCGAGGTGCTGCCGGGCAGCCTGAAGGAGGCGATCGAGGCCTTCGCGGCCAGCGATTTCGCGCGGCGGGCGCTGGGCGACCACGTGTACGAGAGCCTGCTCAAGAACAAGACGATCGAATACGACCAGTACCGGCGGTTCGTGACCGACTACGAGATGGACCGGTACCTTGCAGTGCTATAACTCGCGCCCGATGTCGCTAGGCTACGGGCGCTTTCATTGGATGTCCCCCACATGCTGCTCGGTTGGCACCATCAAGAGGACTACTATACGCCCTGTCCTACGGACCGTCTAGCGGCGTATACGAGTGTCAAGTGGTCTGCCGAAGTCCACCGCGGCCTTGCTGCACAATCTCCAGACTGTCTGTGATTGCGGCGTCGACTCCCCACTGCAGCACCTGACCGAGGCGGGCGGGGTCGTTGATGGGCCAGGTCGCGACCATGGACACCTGTTGCTTCAGCGAGCGCACGGTGGGGGCGTCGAGGAGGCGATAGTGGATCGAGACGGCGTCGTTGTCGCGCAGATCGAGCAGCGGGCGCACGCGGCGAAGCTGACTGGGCGTGCCGACGGAGTGGAAGAGGATCAGCTCGGGATGGGCACGCAGCGACGGGAGGTGATCCCAGAACCGCGCGCTCACCATGACCGGGCGGCCGCCGTTGTGACGCCGCAGTGCTTCGAGCAGCATGTCGGGCAGGCGGGCATCGTCGCCCTTCAGGTCGATCATGATGCCCATGGCCGGCGGCAGCGCCGCCAGGAGTTGTTCGAGTTCCAGCGGACGGGCGGGGCGCGGGCGCACGTACCACTTGTCCCAGATCACCGGGATCGGGCCCAGCGTCTTCGCGTGACGGACCTCCAGGCGCCCGCGATGGGCCCAGACGTCGGCCTCGACGAACGCCGCGCCGGCGTCGGTGGCGGTGCGCAGCTCGTCGAGGCTGTTGCCGTAGCGGTGGGCGATGATTGTCGGGTGCACTCCCCCGGCGTCCGTCATCGGGCCAGGCCTCGCATCTCGGCGGACCAGCGCGATGCGCCTCCGCCGGAGGCCAGTATCTTGGACGCGGCGGACGAGGCGGCAAGTCCGAGCAACGCCAGCGCGCCACCCGCGATGGTGTCGATGATGTAGTGATTGCCGGTGAGGACGACCGAGAGCCACATGAGCGGCACGAGCACCAGGCCGAAGAGGCGCGCTTCCCAACGCCGCGCCTCCCGTACCAGCGCGATCCCGACGAGCAGGTTCCAGCCGAAGTGCAGGCTGGGCATCGCCGCGTACTGGTTGACGAGCGCCGGTGGCTGGAGGATCCGGTACGAGTGCGAGTGCAGGGTCACCGTGTCGATGATGCCCAGCTCTCCGACCAGGCGCGGGGGTGCGAGCGGGTACAGCGCGAAGATGAATAGGCCGATCGCGCCCGAGATTACGAACGCGTTCCGGAACAGGTAGTACGTGCGGCGGCGCCTGAGGAAGAGCCACGTCGCGACCAGCGCGATGACGGGCCAGTGACCCCAGATGTACACCCAGTTCGCGACATCGACCATCCATTGGCGGCCGGTGATCAGATCCTGGAGGCGCTGCTCGCGGAACAGGCCGAGGTCGCGCTCGAGCCGGACGATATCGGAGGCGTGGGCGCTCGCGGCGTCGAGGTTGCCTTCCGTGGCGCCCCGCACGAGGAAGTAGGCGAAATAGCCGAGCAAGACGAGCCCGACCTCGCCTATCAGCTCGCCGTAGGGAGCGTGCGTGCGGTGGGCGTAGACGAGGCCGCCGATGGGGAGCAGCACGACGGCCCACCGGCCGCCCAGTACCGCACCCCCGACGACCGACGTCAGCACTGCGTTCCAGTCCGTCATGCCTACGATCAGTCTAGCTCGGCGGTGTCCGCACGGCGGGTGGCCGATCAGCCCGATCCTTTCGGCCGAGGGGGGCGAGCCTCTGTCGCGAGTTCGGCGAGCGCGCGGCCGGCGAGGCGGTGCAGCGTCCACTCATCCATCGGTCGCGCCCCCAACGACCGATAGAAGGCGATTGAGGGTCCGTTCCAGTCGAGGACGCTCCACTCCAGGCGACCGCAGTTGCGCTCGATGGCGAGGCGCGCGAGCTGGGCGAGGAGCGCCTTCCCGTGGCCGGCGCCGCGGTGCTCGGGCCGCACGAACAGGTCCTCCAGGTAGATGCCGGGTTTGCCGAGGAAGGTCGAGAAGTTGTGGAAGAAGAGCGCGAACCCCACGATGACGCCCGCGTCCTCGGCGAGGATGACTTCGGCGAACGGGCGCTCGCCGAAGAGGTGGGCCCGCAATTTATCCTCGTCGAGCGTGACCTCGTGGGAGAGACGCTCGTAGTCGGCGAGAGCGCGGATCATCTCGGCGATCGCGGGCACGTCGTTGATGGTGGCAGGGCGAATCATGGCGACAGGATACGAGCGCTCGGGCTGAGGATCACGTCGCGCGAGGATCGCGCGATCGTCCCGTGCGCGGAATCACGCTGCGAGGCTGAGCGGCCACGTCGTGTGCGTAACCTCCGCCTGGTACACGACCGCCTGCGCCATCCGCGCCTTCGCCTCCGGGCGAGCCAACCGGGCGTGCTCGGCGGCGACGGCGTCGGAAGGGGCGTCGTCACGCCGGCAGGTGGCCGGGTCGACGACGCCGTCGTCCTGGGTGTAGATGTTGGTCTCGGTGACATCGTGGGGCAGCGCGTGCTGCAGCTCGGCGATGCAGTCGACGGGCTCGTCTCCGCAGAGGAACTCGGCCGCGGCCATGATGGCGGGGTGGACGCGGACGCCGTTCACGGGCGAGCCCAGCGTGACGACGTGCGCGACCTTCGCCGGGCGCCGCAGGGCCGCGCCGCGGGCGAGAAGGCCGCCCAGGCTGTGGCCGATCACGATGACCCGGCGGCCGGTCTCCGCGTGCGCGCGGTCGATGGTGGCGGTCAGGCGGGGCAGGGTGACGCCGGGCCGCTCGACGTTGCGCCCGATGTTCGAGAGGTACGGTCGGTAGCCGACACGCCGAAGCCAGCCCTCCAGCTCGATGAGGGAGGCGTCGGAGGCGAACAGCCCGGGCACGACCACGACGGGCGCGCCATCGCCCCGGGTCACGCCGGAACCCGCGTACACGCCCGACAGTCGCAAGGCCATCCAGTCGAGGCCGGCAAGGGTTTCCCGCCAAAGGGGGAGGCTGCTGTTCGTGTGCGTCTCCGGGCTCATCGTCGGCTCCTTCCCTGTCTCTGTTCCTTAGACAGGCGAGCCGCTGGAGTCTTACACCGAGGCGCAAAAGGGGCAGGGGCAAAGGGCGAAGGGCGAAGGTAGGGGCTGGTCCTACAGGGCGAGGGCCTGCGTGGCCTTCTCGACGGCGTCGAAGAGCTGCTGGGGATAGAGGCCGACATAGAGGACGCCGATCATGAGGGCCGCGGCGAGGCCGTTCATCAGCAGGGGCACGGGCAGGCGCTCCTCGCCTTCGGCCGGCTTCTCGACGAACGCCTGGCGCATGATCTGCAGGTAGTAGTAGAGCGAGATCACGCTGGTGACGGTGGCGATGGCCGCGAGCCACAGGTAGCCCTGCTCGACGACTGCCTGGAAGAGGATGAACTTCGTGGGGAAGCCGGCGAACAGAGGGAGTCCGGCCAGCGAGAACAGCGCGCCGGCCAGCACGCCAGCCAGCAACGGCGCGCGCTCGCGCATCCCGCGGAAGTCGCCGATCTCATCCTTGCCGGTGAGGTTGTACCAGGCGACGATCACCACGAAGACGGCCATGTTCGAGACCATGTAGCCGGTCATGTGGAGCAGCAGGGCCGACGCGGTGTCCTGGGACAGGCCGGCGATTCCCATGAGCATGTAGCCGACCTGCCCGATGGACGAGTAGGCCATCAGGCGCTTGATGTTGTGCTGCTGTAGGGCGACGACGTTGCCCAGGATCATGGTGGCCGCCGCGATCCCGGCGATCATCCACGACCAGTCGTCGTGCACGACCTGGAACGCACCGGCGAACAGCCGGAGCAGCAGCGCGAAGCCGGCAGCCTTCGACGTCGTGGCGAGATACGCCGTGATGGGGACGAAGGCGCCCTCGTAGGCGTCGGGCGTCCACATGTGGAAGGGCACGGCTGCGACCTTGAACCCGAGCCCGGTGACGATGAGCACCAGGCCCATGAGCATGGCCCACTGGAAGTCGCCGGCCGGATTCTGGAGGCCAGTCGCGATCTCGCTGTAGTAGGTGGAGCCGGCGATGCCGTAGATGAGGCTCATGCCATACAGGAACATCGCCGAGGCGAACGCGCCCAGCAGCAGGTACTTGAGGCCGGCCTCGTTCGATTTCGCGTCGAACTTCTGGTAGGAGACGAGGATGTAGAGGCTGAAGGACAGCAGCTCCAACGACAGGTACGCCGTCATCAGCTCGCGCGACGCAGCCATACCGATGGCGCCGATGGTCGAGAGGACGAGGAGGGCGAAGTACTCGCCCGGATGGCGGAACCGCTCCTCGATGAGCTTGCCGGAGATCAGACAGACGACGGCGGCGGTAGCCATGAAGAACACGCGGAAGAACGTGGTGTAGTCGTCGACGGAGACGATGCCGGCGAAGTCGCTCTCCTTGTCGATCCACGCCAGCGAGACGCCGGCCGTTACCAGAAGCCCGGCGGCGGCGACGTATGACAGCCACGACTTCTTCACCTGCGGGACGTACAGGTCGAGCGCGACGAGCAGCACCACGAGGCCGCCCAGCAGGAACTCGGGGATGAACAGCGTGTAGTCGAAGTTCAGGTCCGGCGCGATCACGACACCCCCGGCAGGTTCTGGACGGTCTCCTGGATCCGGTCGATGAAGGGCGCCGGCCAGAGACCCATGAACAGCATGAACGACAGCATCAGCACGCCTGTGGCGCGCTCGAGGTAGGTCATCTCTTTGAGGTCAGGGAAGTGCGTGTCCTGTGGCCCGAACATCGACATCGCCATCATTCGGAGGATATAGACGGCGGTCATACCGGCGGCGAAGATGCCGAGGGCGGCGGCCCAGGGGTACGTCTGGAACGCGCCTAGGAAGATGTGGAATTCCGCGACGAACCCGGCGAGACCGGGCAGCCCCAGCGACGCGAGCCCGGCGATGCCGAAGAAGAACACGAAGAGGGGCATGCGATTCACGATGCCGCTGTAGAGTCGCATGTCGCGCGTGTGGGTCTGGTCGTAGATGGAGCCGACCATGGCGAAGAAGGTGGCGGTCATGACGCCGTGCGCGAACATCTGCAGCACCGCGCCGTTCACGCCGATGACGCTCATCGTCGCGAGGCCCATGAGCACGAGGCCCATGTGGCTTACGGACGAGTACCCGATCATGTACTTGAAGTCGCGCTGGGCCGTGGCCGAGAACGCGCCGTAAACGACGTTGAAGCTCGCCAGGATCATCAGCCCCGGCATCCAGAACTCCGCGCCGTCCGGCAGAAGCTGAATCCCCAGGCGAATGATGCCGAAGGCGCCGAGCTTCATCAGCACGCCCGCGTGCAGCATCGAGACGGCGGTGGGCGCGGCGACGTGGCCATCGGGCGACCACGTGTGGAAGGGCCAGAGGCCCGCCAGTACGCCGCAGCCGATGGCGAAGAGGGGGAAGATCCACTTCTGCGTGTCGGGATCGAGGCGGTTCTCGGGAGCGTACAGCACCTGCAGGTCGAAGGTGCCGACGCCGGCTTCGTGGAACACGGCGAAGATCCCGATGAAAATGAGGATCGAAGCGGCGACCAGCATGATGGTCAGCTTCATCGCCGAGTACTCCTTCGTGCGCGCGAAGGTCTCGAAGGCGCTGCTGGAGCCCCAGACGGCGATGAGCAGGTACATGGGGAGGACGGCAACTTCGTACCAGAAGAAGAAGAAGAAGAGGTCGAGGGCGGCGAAGGTGCCGAACACGCCCGACACCAGCACCCAGAAGAGGATGAAGAAGTCCTTGTTGTGGTGTTCGACCTTCCACGAGATCAGCGCGCCGCCGAAACAGACGATGCCGTTGAGCAGGATCATCGGCGCGGCGATGCCGTCCACACCGAAGGCGAGCGAGATGCCGTTTTCGCCGAGGAATCCGACGTTTTCGAGCCAGTTGTACCGGATGAAGAATTGGTAGCCGTCGCCCTTGTCGACCTCGTAGGCGAAGAAGATGTACACGGAGAGGCCGAAAAGCACGGCGCCGATCGCGGCGCTGGACCAGCGCACGACGTCCTTGCCGCGCGGCGTCTCGGGGACGAACAGAAGCAGCGCCGCCGCGATGAGCGGAATGGCAACCGTGGCCAGGACCCAGTACCCCGAGTGCATCGTGTTCCTTCTACGCCCCTTGGGCCCCTATGCCCCTACGTCCGGTATCCGAACGCCACGATCGCGATCACTACGACGCCCACGACAATTCCGAGGGCGTAGTTCGGCATCTTGCCGGTCTGCTGGTACTTCCCGATGCGGGCCGCCAGGTCGGTGACCTCGCCGGTGCCGTTGACGCCGCTGTCGTTCACGACGGCCCGGTCGAACCAGGCGACAGCCTGGCCGGCGGCGAGGACGATCTTGTCGATGACGAACTGGTACAGCTCGTCAATGTAGAAGCGGTTGAGCAGCATGCGGTAGCCGAAGGGCGAGAAGTCGCCGGCCACCTTCGCGGGTTTCGCCTCACCGGCCCAGAAGAACCAGCCGGCGCCCAGCCCCGCGCCGACGAGGACGACGGACAGGACCGAGAGGCCCCAGTTCACGCTGAACTCCTCCGGCCCTTCGGCGAGGTTGTAGACGAAGCCAAGGAACCCGCTGTGGAAGCCGATGGCGTCGCCGACGCCCTCGAACACGACAAAGCCGCTGATGACGGCGAGCACCGCCAGCAGGGCGAGCGGGCCTGTCATCGCGGGAGCGGACTCGTGGGCGTGCTCCTGGACGTGGTGGTCCTTGGGCTCGCCGAGGAAGGTGAGGATGAACAGGCGCGCCATGTACATCGCGGTGATGGGCAGAGTGATGAGGACGATCACGAGCGCGCCCGTATTGTCCGCGTGCCGCAGCCCGACGAGGATCTCGTCCTTGGCCCAGAATCCCGAGAGTGGCACCAGGCCGGCCATCGCCAGCATGCCGACGAGGAACGCCGGCGCGGTGATCGGCAGCTTGGCCCAGAGGCCACCCAGCTTGTCGACCTCTTGCTCCTCCGTCGCATGGATGACGGAGCCGCAGGACAGGAAGAGCAGCGCCTTGAAGAAGGCGTGGGTAAACAGGTACAGCATCGCGGCGCCGACGGCGCCGACACCCAGGGCGACGAACATCAGGCCGAGCGAGTTCAGCGTCGAGTACGCGACGACGCGCTTGATGTCGCGCTGGGCGAGGCCGATGAGGGCGGCCATGACGGTGGTGATCAGGCCGATGGCGAGGATCAGGTCCATGACGTGTGGCACCTGCTCGAACAGCGGCAGCATGCGGGCGACGAGGTAAACGCCTGCGACGACCATGGTGGCGGCGTGGATGAGCGCGGAGACGGGGGTGGGGCCCTCCATGGCGTCGGGGAGCCAGACGTGCAGCGGGAACTGTGCCGACTTGCCGGCGGCGCCCGCGAAGATGCAGATCGCCGCGCCGGTCAGCCACGTGTGGTTGATCTCACCGTTTTCCGCGTACTCCAGGATCTGGTGGATGTTGAACGTGTGCTCCGGCGACTGCCAGAACAGGATCATGATGCCGATGAGCAGGCCCACATCGCCGACGCGGGTGGTGATGAAGGCCTTCTTCGACGCCTCGGCGGCCGACTGCTTGTCGTTGTAGTAGCCGATGAGGAGCATCGAGCAGAGGCCGACCAGCTCCCAGGCGAAGTAGAGCAGCAGAAGGTTGTCGGCGAGGACGAGCGCGAGCATCGAGGCGGTGAACAGCGAGACGATGGCGTAGAACCAGCCGTACCGGCGGTCGCCGTGCATGTAGCCGGTGGAATAGACCATCACCATGAGCGACACGAAGGTGACGCAGACGAGCATGACAAGTGTGATCTGGTCGACGAAGGTGCCCATCCGCACCTCCAGGTAGCCCGGGATGTCGATCCACTCCCAGCTCCGGTGCGCGCCCTCGAAGGGCTCCTCGCCCCCGAGCACGTCGGCCATGTCGAAGGCGATGACGAGCGTGCACACGAACGCGGCCGCCATCGCGGCGATGGCGATGTAGTCGCCCTTGCGCGGCAGATACTGGCTAACCAACAGCAGGATGACGAAGGAGGCCACCGGCAATGCCGGGAGCACCCACGCGTCGTCCATTCCGAATCCGCTAATGTCCGTCCTCCAACCTTCGCCCGCATCCGTTTTCGGGCATCGCAGGGGCGCAGCATGGCTGCGCCCTTCGCTCCCCCGGCAAAGCCTACCCTTCGCTCACCACTTGAGCGAGTCGATCTCGTCTACGTTCGCCGTCCCCCGGTTCCTGAATACCCGCAGCACGATCCCCAGGGCCAATCCGACCTCCGCGGCCGCGATGGTGATGATGAAGATCGCGAAGATGATGCCCACGAAGAGCGACGGCGCCGTGTACACGGCAAATGCCACCATGTTGATGCTCACGGCGTTCAGCATGAGTTCGACGGACATCAGGATGAGCACGGCGTTACGCCTCGCCAGCACGCCATACACGCCGATCGAGAACAAGATCGCGCTGAGGGCGACGTACTGCTGCAGCTCGACGCCCGTTGTAACTGACTCCTGGAGAAGCGGCAGGCTCATCGCTCACCCTCCTCCTGCATGGCGATGATGATGGCGCCGACCAGCGCCACCAGCAGCACGCCGGAGGCGATCTCGAACGGGACGGCCCAGCGCTCGAAGAGGGCATTGCTGATGTCGTTGAAGGGCACCGTGGTGATCTGGTCGACGTCGCGGGGCCAGGTAGTCTGGCGGATTGCGGCGAAGAAGGCGCCCAGAAGGGCGAGCGCGGCGACGGCGGCCAGTGGCTTCTGGTCGCCGTCGAGGTTCTCCTTCAGCTCGCGTGTGCGGGTGAGCATGAGGGCGAAGAGGATGAGCACCATCACAGCGCCGCCGTAGATCAGGATCTGGACCAGCGCCAGGAACTCGACCGACAGCAGGATGTAGATCCCGGCGACGCCCATGAGTGAGGCGATGAGCGTCAGCGCGGAGTAAACGATGTTCCGCAGCAGCACGACACCCAGGCCGCCAGCGACTACCGTTGCCGCGAAGATATAGAAGAAGACTTCCGTCATGCCCTCAGCCCCGGGTCGACCTTGCCCGCCTTCGACTGAGAAAGCAGCGTCCCAACGTCCATCACGAGGTCCTTGCGGTCATAGCGCGAAAGCTCGTGGCCGGCCCACGTGTTGTTCATCCCGATCGCCTCGAAGTTGCACACCTCGACGCAGATATTGCAGCGCATGCAGCGCCCGTAGTCGATCCAGAACTCGTCGATGATCTTGCGGCGCTTGCTCTCGCCCGCTGCGTGCTTCGGGTTGTCCTTCATGACGACGGTCATGCACTCCACGGGGCAGGCGCGCTCGCACGCGTGGCAGCCGGTGCAGAAGGGCTCGTCGTGCTCCTCGTCCCAGATGAGGATGGGGAACGCGCGGTCGCGGTTCGGGATGTCTCGGTGGACCTCCGGGTACTGGATGGTCACCGGCTTTCTGGTGAGCGCGACCTTCATGACGAGCGTCATGCTCCTGAGGATGCCGATCATGAAGCTGCCCCTTCCGCCGTGGGTGCGGGTGCCGTCGCCGGCTCGGGCCGGCGGGCGGTCGCTCGCACGGGCACCATCTGCAACGGCTTACGCGGCTCGCCACGCTGCACGATGAAGATCGCCGAGTACACAAGGCCCGCGGCCAGCAGCCCGGAGGTGATGAGGTACGCGATGTCCGGCAGATCGTAGACGATGATGAAGCCGTTGAAGAAGATCTGCGCCAGCGAGAACGGAATCAGCACCTTCCAGGCGTACGACATCAGCTGGTCGGGGCGCAGGCGAGGGAAAGAAGCCCGCGCCCACAGGTAGAACACGATGAAGAGGGACATCTTCACGACTGTGAGCAGTAGCTGGAGCCCCCAGCCCACGTCGGTGCCGAACGGCCACTCCCAGCCGCCGAGGAAGACGAACGCCCCCAGCAGCGCGAACGCGTACATGTTCACGTAGGACGCGAGCTGGAACATCGACCAGCGGATGCCGCTGTACTCGATGAACACGCCGCCCGCGACCTCGGACTCGCCTGTCGGAATATCGAACGGTGGTCGTTCGACCTCGGCGATGGAGGCGATGAGGAAGATGAGGAAGCCCAACGGCTGCCACACGATGAGGGGCACGGTGTCCTGGAACAGGATCATCTGGTAGGCGTCGACCGTCCCCGTCACCATGACGGTGCCGACCAGGGCCAGGATGAGCGGCACCTCGTAGGAGATGAGCTGCGCCGCGGCGCGCATACCGCCCAGCAGGGCGTACTTGCTGTCGCTGCCCCATCCCGCCAGCAGGAAGCCGATGAACGACAGCCCGGACACGGAGATGATGTACAGCAGGCTCAGCGGGATCTCGCTGATGAACCAGTCGGCGGTAAAGGGGACGGCCACGAACACCATGAGTGCGGGAATAAAGATGACAAAGATGGAGAGCTGGAACGCAATGAAGTCCGACGTCGCGGGGCGGAGGTCTTCCTTCGTCAGCAGCTTGAAGGTGTCGGCGATGGGCTGCAAGAGGCCGAACGGCCCGGTTCGTGTCGGACCCAGGCGGTACTGCATGCGCGCGATGATCTTGCGCTCATACCACGTCGCGTACATGACGCCGACGGTCATGACTAGCGTGAACGCGACGAGGCCAAGCGCCGCGTTCAGGAACGGCTGGTCGATGTCGATGGCGGGCGCTGAAAGCAGCATCTTCTCCCTACCTGTCCACACAGCAGAGCACGATGTCCATCGAGCCGAGGATCATCACCGCGTCCGCGAGGAATTGGTCGATGCACATCTCGCGCAGCGCGGAGAGGTTGCAGAACGACGGTGAGCGCATCTTCAGCCGGTACGGCTTGTCGCCGCCCTTCGAGATCAGATACACACCCCACTCGCCGCGCGGCGAATCCACCTTCGCGTACACCTCGCCGGGCGGGGTCCGCAGGCGGCGCGGCAGCTTCTCGGCGACGATCGGCCCTTCGGCCGGTAGCTGTTCGAGCGCCTGCTCGATGATGCTGACGGACTGGCGCATCTCCTCGAGGCGGACGAGGTAACGGTCGTACACGTCGCCGTAGTTCCCGACGGGGATCTCGAAGTTGAAGCGGTCGTAGACGCTGTAGGGCTCGTCCTTGCGCAGGTCCCAGGGCACGCCGGACGCGCGCAGCATGGGCCCGCTGAGTCCGTTCGCGATCGCCTGCTGGGCGGTGAATGCGCCGACGCCCTGGCAGCGCCCGACGAAGATCTCGTTGCGCGTCAGCAGCTCGTCGATGTCGCGGATGCCCTGCTGGGTGTGCTTCAGCACTTCGTGGCAGCGCTGCACAAAGTCGTCGGTGACTTCCCATGCCAGGCCGCCGACGCGGAAGTAGGCGTACATCAGCCGGTCGCCGCTCACTTCCTCGAACAGCTCCTGGATGTACTCGCGCTGGGGGAAGGCGTAGGTGAAGCTGGTGCCGAAGACGCCGGCGTCGATACCGAAGGCGCCCATGAACATAAAGTGGCTGGAGAGGCGGTTCAGCTCGGTGAGGATGACGCGGATGTACTCGGCGCGGTCGGGGACCTGCAGATCCATCAGGCGCTCGACTGCGATCACGTAGGCCAGTTCGGCGCTGAACTGGGCCAGGTACTCGGTGCGGTCGCAATAGCCGATGCCCTGGCGGAAGTCCATGGCCTCCATGAGCTTCTCGCCGCCGCGGTGCATGTAGCCGATGTGGGGGATGACGTCGACACACTTCTCGCCGTCGACGACGAGCACCATGCGGAAGACGCCGTGCGTGCTGGGGTGCTGTGGCCCCATGTTGATGGGGATATCGACGACTTCAAGCGACCGCTCGTGTTCGGCGACCACGCTTATTCCTCTTCTACTCGTCTTCTTCGCCCGCGCCTTCGCGCAGGTTCTCGCCCTGCCACTCCTCGATCTCCTGCAGGGGGTTGTCCTTGCGCAGGGGGAAGTGGTCGGTCATGTCTTCCGGCAGCAGGAGCGGCCGCAGGTCGGGGTGGCCGGGGAAGTTGATCCCGAACATGTCGCGCGCCTCGCGCTCGTGCCACTCCGCCGCTGGGTACACGGCCGCCACACTGGGCACGTTCGCGTCGTCGTAGGGCACGCGCGTTTTCACGGTCAGTTTCTGGCCCTTCGTGAAGGAGTACAGGTGGTACACCACCTCCAGCCCTTCTTCCTGCCAGTCGACGCCCGAAAGGCAGCGCAGGTACGTCATGTCAAGGCGCTCGTCTTGCCGGCAGGCGGTCAGCACGGCGGGTACATCGTCGCGCGCCACCTCGACGGCGACGGTCTCGCCCTTCATGTCGGGGACCATGTACGCCGCGGCGAGCGTCACTCCGCTGGCCGCCGCCACGACTTCGTGGATAGCGCGGGACGGCGGCGGCACGCGAGGCGCCGTCTTGGGCTCCGGCTCCTTCGCGGGCCGGGCGGGCCGCTCCGCCTTCGCCGCGGCCGGCTTCTCGGCCTTTGGAGCTTCGGGCTGGGTAGCCTCGGGCTGGGTAGCTTCAGGCTGGGTAGCTTCGGGCGTCGGCGTCGCGGCCGGGGTGTCGGGCCCGGGCGTGGATGCGGAGGCGTCCGCAGCCTGCTCTTCGCCGGCCTTGTCCTGCGCCTCGTCCTGCCCGTCGGGAAGCGTCATCTACTTGTTCCGCTCTTCCATAATCTTCTCTTGCAGCGCCAGGAAGCCGTCCATCAGTGCCTCGGGCCGCGGCGGGCAGCCAGGGACGTACACGTCCACCGGGATGATCTTGTCGACGCCCTGGAGCACCCGGTCGTAGCGGGTGTACGGGCCGCCGTTCGTGGCGCAGGCTCCCATCGAGATGACCCATTTGGGGTTGGGCATCTGCTCGTACAGCAGCTTGACGGCCGGCGCCATCTTCTTGGTCACCGTGCCGGACACGATCATCACGTCGGACTGACGCGGGGACGGCCAGGGGACGATGCCGAAGCGGTCGAGGTCGTGGCGTGACATAAATGTGGCGATCATCTCGATCGCGCAGCATGCCAGCCCGAACGTCATCGGCCAGAGCGACGACTTCCGCGACACGGCCAGCACCGCATCGACAGGCACCTGGATGATGCCCGGCAGCACCTGCCGGTACAGGGGTGTGCCAGGCTCGTAGGTCGCGGGCGTCAGCAGCTCGGCCTCGCGCTCCACGCTTGTCTGCTCGCGCCGGGGCGCTACGACAGGGGCGCCTTCGACCTGCTTTTCGGGCAGGGCCGGGGCCGCAGCCTGCTCGGCTGTCACTTGTTCCACTGCAGCACTCCCTTCTTCCAGGCGTAGGCCAGCCCGGCTGCCAGGATGCCGATGAAGAGCACCATCTCCCAGAAGGCGGCGTGGCCGGCGTTGACCAGGTTGGCCGCCCAGGGGAAGAGGAACACCGCCTCTACATCAAAGATAAGGAAGAGAATCGCGAAAATGTAGTAGCGGAAGCTGAACTGGGCGCGCGTCTGCCCAATCGGAGCCATGCCGCACTCATAGGAAGTGTGCTTGCCGCCCTGGTCCGAGAAGGGGGCCAGCAGGCGGGCGGCGATGAGGGCGGTGGCTATGAGACCAAACCCGACGATCGTCGCCAGGAACACGGCGAGGTAGTTGTCGAGCAGCGCGTCGAACGGCACGCGATCGTCTCCTGGATCGGGGCTGCCGGGTGTGGCCGAGGCGGCCCGCCAGACTCGCCTGATCCATCGCGCAGCCTAGCAGCGGCCCGATTGTAGGTCAATTCACAAATGGCACATAAGACCGGGTGGGCCAGCGCCGACCTGTGCCGGCTTCAGCCCGCCGCGCCGGAGCGGCCGATGGTCGTCGGCATCTCCAGGGGGCCGTCGTCGAAGAGCAACACCGTGTCGGCGATGCGGATCTCGTCCCCGCGCGACAGCTTCGCGGCCTTCCGCAGGGGGCGGTCGTTCAGCAGCGTGCCGTTGCGGCTCTCGAGGTCGCGCACGACGTATCCGTCGTGGGAGTGCTCGATGCGGGCGTGCTCGCGCGAGGCGTACCGGCTGTTGAGTACGATCTCGCACTGTGCCGCCCGGCCGATCGTCGTGATATCGCGCAGCAATGGCGTCTCGACCGCGTCGTGGCCGGGCTCGTGGATCACAAGTCGTGCGGGGGGTACTCCACCCCGCTCGCGCGTCGCGCTCGCGAGGATTTCGTCGCGCAGGGATTCGACGGCGGCGGACGGGGCGATGGTCAGCTCGTCCCGTAGCAGGCGCGCCAGCTCGTCGTACTGTCGCAGCGCCTTGTCGCGCTGGCCGGTGCGCGCGTACACCTGCATGAGTCCGGTGTGCGCCGCCTCGTCGAGCGGATTCACCTTGCGCGCGTCCTGGAACCGCGCCTCGGCTCCGCGCGCATCGCCCGCCTCCAGCAGCAGCCAGCCGTGGTCCAGCAGCAGGTTGCGGCGGCGCTCGTTCAGCTCTTCGCGCGGTGCGTCCGTCCAGGACTCGTAGCGGTCTTCGGGCAGTAGGTCCCCAGGCCACAGGGCGATCGCGGCGGCGTATGCGCTTTCGTTGCGCGCCGTGTCCGCGTGCTGCGCCGCCTCGCGGAAGACGTCGATGTCCGCGCACACGGCGGATGACAGCGTCAGCACGTTGTCCTGATGGTCAATGAGCGGCACGCCGGTGACGTTGTCGACCGCGGTGCGGATGTAGTGGAGGTTCTTGAACAGGTTGTTGGCCGCGGCGTCTGGCTCCAGGTCGGGCCAGAGTGCCTCCAGCACCTGTTCCCTGTGCAACGACTTCGCGGGTTGCAGCGCGAGCAGCTTGATGAGCGCTTTCGCGCGGCTCCGCTTCCAACCGCGGTCGATGAGGATTGTCTCGCCGTCGCGCAGCTCGAACCGCCCCAGGAGCCGAAGCTGCAGGCGTGGCTCCTCTCGGACCGTTCCCTCTGCGGCCATCGTTGGCCGATCCTTCCCTGACATCCGGCCGCAGCCGATCCCCATCGCCGAGCGTATGACCTACCCGCGGGGAGGTTGCCCGGTCCGTATTACGGTATCCAAGACGTTCTAGCTCGGATTGTCAAGCTTTTACGAAGCACGCGCACCTATTTCGCGGGACCCCGTGTCCCGAGACCCAGGATAAGCGTCACGTATGACGTGATTTGCAGCTGAAACTCGCGGCCTGCGTTCGCCTTGACCCGCGATCCGTCGCGGGCGTATGCTCACCGCACAACCGCATACGCGTGGGGGTGACGGCGAAGTCCGGTGAGATTCCGGCGCTGTCCCGCAACTGTGATTCCCGCAAGGGAAGAGCCAGGTCGACCGCCCCTCACCAGTGCACAAGCCCTCGAGGCAGGGGCGCGGCGCGCACGGCTGACGTGCATGCTCCTGTCCTGTAGGGCAGGAGTTTTTTGTTGGCCAGCGGGGCCGGCGCCGAAACCGGGGAGGGTTGACGTGAGACTGTTCAGATTCCGGGGCCTCACGATCGCGTTGCTGGCGATCGTCACCTTCGCACTCGCCGCTTGCGGCGGCGACGACGGCGGGTCGAGTACGAACTCGGGCCCGTTTACCGACGACCCGACCGCCATCCAGGGCCTGGCGACCGTCTCCGAGTTTCCCGTCGAGATCCCGCGCAGCGACGGGAAGACGGTTACGCTGGACGCGCCGCCCACGAAGGTCGTGTCGCTGTCACCGGCGGCCACGGAGATCATGTTTGCGCTGGGGGCCGAGTCAGCGCTCATTGCCGTCGACAACCAGGCGGATTTCCCGGAGGCGGCGAAGGGCATCGCGACCAGGATCGACGCGTACGAACCGAACATCGAGGCCATCGCCGGCCTGAGCCCGGACCTGGTGATCGTGGCCAACAACGCCAGCGGGATCGTTGAAAAGCTCGACGAGCTGGACATCCCCGTCTTCTACCAGGACATCGACCAGGACATGCGCAGCATCAACGACGTGTTCGGGCAGATCACGTTGCTGGCCCGCGTCACCGGCCGCGGGGCACAGGCGACGACCCTCCTCGAAGGCCTCGGCGCCCGCCTCAAGGTGATCGAGGATGGCGTGCAGGGCGTGAACACCAGCACGGGCCCTCGCGTGTACCACGAGCTTGACTCGACGTTCTTCACGATCTCCGACGACACCTTCATCGGCGATCTCTACCGGACGCTGCGGGTGCGGAATATCGCCGGCAGCGGGGGCGGGACCGCGTACCCGCAGATGACGCAAGAGGCGATCATCGCCTCGAATCCGTCGATCATCATCCTGGCCGACGAGGAGTTTGGCGTGACCGTCGATTCCGTGAAGGCCCGCCCGGGCTGGTCCGCCATCGAGGCCGTGCAGGCGAATCAAATCTTCGGCATCGATCCGGACATCATCAGCCGCCCCGGCCCGCGGATTATCGACGCGCTGGAGGAGCTGGCGCGGTTGATCTACCCGGCGAGGTTCCAGTAGCCATGCAGCTCGCGCCCGCCCGCCCCGCCCGCATGTACACCGACGCAGCCCCGCCGCTGGCGCTGACGTGGCGGCGCCTCCTGCCGCTCTACGGGTTGGCCGCGGCGGTCACTGTGCTTGTGGCCGTGGTCGCGATCGGCCTGGGCACGGTGCGCATTGCGCCTCTGACTACGGTCGCGATTCTGCTGGACCACCTGCCGTTCGTCTCCACGGGCGATCACGCGGGCAGCTACGACGCCATCGTGTGGCAGGTGCGCGCCCCGCGCGTCGTCCTGGCCGGCATGGTGGGCGCGACGCTCGCATTTTCCGGGGCGGCGTACCAGGGCGTCTTTCGCAATCCACTTGCCGAGCCGTACCTGCTGGGCGTCGCGGCGGGGGCCAGCGTCGGCGCGACCATCATTATCGTGTCCCCGCTCTTCGTGACGGCCGGACTGCTGAGCCCCGTGCCCCCCGCCGCCTTCGCCGGCGCGCTCATCGCGGTGGGCCTTGCGTACGCGCTCGCACGGACGGGCCCGGTGGTGCCGGCCACGTCGCTCATCCTGGCCGGCGTGGCGGTCTCGTCGGTCGGCACGTCGGTCGTCACCTACCTGATGCTCGAATACAACACCCGCACGCTGGCGATCCTCAACTGGATCCTTGGCGGCTTCAACACCGCATCCTGGACGGACGTGGGCATCGCGCTGCCGTACATGCTCGTCGCGGTCGCCGTCATCCTGCCGTACGCCCGCATCCTCAACGTCATGCAGCTCGACGAAGACCAGGCCCGCCAGCTCGGCGTGGATACGGAGCGCGTAAAGCTGGTCCTCTTGGGCGCGGCATCGCTCGCCACGGCCGCGGCCGTGGCCGTCAGCGGACTCATCGGGTTCGTGGGGCTCGTGGTGCCCCACGCCGTGCGCATGGTCGCCGGGCCGGACTACCGCCGGGTCCTGCCGCTGTCGGCGTTCTTCGGCGCTTCGTTCCTCATCGCCGCCGACCTCATCGCGCGCACGATCGATCCTGCGTTCGAGGTGCCGATCGGGGTCATCACGGCGCTCGTGGGCGCGCCGTTCTTCCTGTTCCTTCTCCGGCGGCAGCAGCGACATGGAGGCGCACCCGCATGACGCTCGCGGTCCGCGGCCTCGGCGCCGGCTACCCCTCACGCGACGTCCTCCACGACATCGATCTCGATGTCGCGCGCGGCGAGCTGGTCGCCCTGCTCGGCCCCAACGGCTGTGGCAAGACGACGCTGCTGCGGGCGATCACAGGCGTCCTCCACGTTTCGCAGGGCAGCGTCGCCATCGGCGGCGTGCAGGCGGCCGCGCTGAAGCCGGCCGAAATCGCGCGCCGCGTCGCGACGGTCGCGCAGTCGGCCACACTACCCGAGGGTTTCACGTCGTTCGAGTGCGTGCTCCTGGGTCGCACTCCGCACCTGCGGCTGTTGCAGTCCGAAGGCCCGCGCGATATCGCCGTCGTCCGCGCGGCGATGGAGCGTACGGGTTGCTGGGATCTGCGCGACCGGCTTGCCACACAGCTCTCCGGGGGCGAACGCCAGCGAGTCGTCATCGCCCGCGCGCTCGCGCAGGAGCCGGACCTCCTGCTGCTGGACGAGCCCACGTCGCATCTGGACCTACAGCACCAGGTCGAAGCCTTCCGTCTTGTGCTCGACCTCTGCCGCGACCAGGATCTCGCCGCCCTCGCGGTGGTGCATGACGTGACGCTGGCGGCCACCTTCGCCGACCGCATCGCGCTCATGTCCGGCGGCCGCATCGTCGCCGCCGGGCCGCCGGCGCGGGTGTTGCGGGAGGACCTGCTGCGGCGGGTGTACGGCATCCCCGTCCGCATCCTCGCGCACCCCGTCACCGGGCGGCCAATCGCGGTCCCCGAGACTGTCCAGCTCGCCGCGCCGGACATCGCGTGGCTCGAGCGCGTCGCGGATCCGGAGATGGTGGTCGCGGACAGCGAGGGTGTACCAGCGGCCGACGCGCGTTCTCACGGTAAGGCGGTGTCCCGATGACGGAGGAACACGAGGAGCAGCCCGAAGGCCGCGTGCCCCGCAAGTCGCTGGTCGTCGTTAACACCGGCAACGGCAAGGGCAAGACGACGGCCGCGCTGGGCGTGCTGTTTCGCGCGTGGGGCCGCGGCTTTCACGTGTGCATGTTGCAGTTCATCAAGTCGACGACCAGCAACTACGGCGAGAACCGCGCGGCGAAGAAGATCGACATGGAGGTGATCTCGCTGGGCGGCGGTTTCACCTGGCTCTCGAAGGACATCGAGAAGGACAAGGCCCTCGCCCGCGACCTGTGGGCGCAGTGCAAGGAGAAGATCCGCTCCGGCGAGTACGACATCGTCGCGCTCGACGAGTTTACGTATCCGCTGGCCTACGGCTGGCTGCCGACCAGCGAGGTGATCGACTTCCTGAAGCAGCGCCCCGCGCGCACGCATGTCATCATCACCGGCCGCGATGCACCGCAGGAGCTTGTCGACTACGCCGATCTCGTCACCGAGATGCGCGAAATCAAGCACCCGTTCCAGCAGGGCGTGAAGGCACAGCCCGGCATCGAGTTCTAGCACCGCTCCAGCCAAGAAGGGGGTCGAGGATCATGACCGCACCCACGTCCGATCCCGGGATCTTGATCCGCGGAGCCGCCGCCGCGATCGCGCGGCCCGACGAGATCTCCCGTGAGGCCGCCCGTCGCCTGCAAGCGCGCCTCACGAAGCCAGCCGGCGCGCTCGGCCGCCTCGAGGACCTGCATGCGTTCGCCGCCGGCGCCCTGCGAGAAGCCGCGCCCGCGGTGGCGCGCAAGGTCATCGTCCTGGCCGCCGCCGACCACGGCGTGGCCGCGGGGGGCGTGAGCGCCTATCCACGCGACGTGACGTGGCAGATGGTGCAGAACTTCCTCGCCGGCGGCGCCGCCGTGAACGTGCTCGCCGCCCATGCAGGCGCCGAGGTACGGATCGTCGACGCGGGCGTGCTGCGCGACGTGGATGCCGCGGATCTGCGCAGCGTAAAACTCCGCCCTGGCACCGACGACATGACCCGCGGCCCGGCCATGCCGCGCGCCGAAGCCGAGGCGCTCATCGCGCGCGGTATCGCGCTGGCCCGCGAGGAGTACGCGCTGGGCGCACGGGTCATCGGGCTAGGCGACATGGGCATCGGTAACACGACGGCCGCCGCGGCCATCACGGCCGTCCTGGCGGGTGCGCCACCGCGCGCGACCGCCGGCCGCGGCACGGGCATCGACGACGTCACGTTCGCCGCGAAGGTCGCCGCCATCGAGGGCGCTATCGCCGTCAACGAGCCCGACCCGCTCGACGCCATCGACGTCCTCGCGAAGGTGGGCGGCTGCGAGATCGCGTTCCTCGCCGGCGTGACAATCGGTGCGGCCCGATGCGGCGCGATCATCCTCCTCGACGGCTACCCCACGACGGCCGCCGCGCTCGCCGCCGCTGCCCTCGCCCCGGCCGCCGGCGATTACATGCTCGCCTCGCATCTGAGTGCCGAGCCCGGGCACCGCATCGCGCTGGAGCACCTGGGACTGCGGCCTGTGCTCGACCTCGGGCTCCGGCTCGGCGAAGGTACGGGCGCCGCGCTTGCGATGACGGTGCTCGACGCCGCGCTGCGCATCCCGCGGGAGATGGCGACCTTCGACTCAGCCGGTGTGTCGCGCTCGGACGGCGAGCAGCGGCCGGAGGCCTGATGTCGCCGCTGCCGGCGCTGGCGTTCCTCACCCGCCTACCGCTCTCCGGCCGCCGCTCGTACCCGCTCGAGGAGATCGCCGGCGCGCAGATGTGGTTCCCTGCCGTTGGACTGCTGGTGGGCGCGATCCTCGTCGCCGTCGACCGTCTGGCGATGCGCGCGCTTCCTGGCTCCTCGGTCGACGTGATCCTCGTCGTGGCGCTTGTTGGCCTCACGGGCGCGCTCCATCTCGACGGCCTCGCCGACGCGGCCGACGGCATGCTGGGAGGCCGCACGCCCGAGCGCCGGCTCGAGATCATGCGCGACGTGCACGCGGGCACGTACGCCATCGTCGCTGTCGCGTGCGTCCTCGCGCTCAAGTGGGCGGGGCTCGCCGGCCTGCCCTCGGACGTGCGTGTCGAGACGCTGCTCCTGGTCCCGTGTCTCGCGCGCTTCGCGATGCTCACCACGCTCGCCGCCTTCCCCTACGCGCGGCGCGAGGGCGTCGGCGCGGCATTCCACGACCGTGCGTGGCCCATCGCCGCGATCGTCGGTCTCGCCACGGCGACAGGCGCTTCCGTGCTCCTCTTCGGGCCCGCCGGGCTCTACGCTGTCGCGGCCGCCATCGGGCTCGCGCTACTCTGCGGCATGATCGCGACCCGTATGGCCGGAGGCATGACGGGCGACCTATATGGTGCGACCGTCGAGGTCGGCGAAGCTGCGCTCTTTCTGTTCATCGCCGCCTTCGCCAACAAGGGCTGGCTCGAGGCGTGGATCCTCGGATGACCACAGCTCCGACGGCCCACCTGTCACTGCTGATCGGCGGCGCCCGCGCGGGGAAGAGCGCGCTCGCCGAGCGGCTGGCGCACGCGAGTGGGCGGCCGGTGCTGTTCGTCGCGACGATGGAGCCCGGCGACGACGAGCTGCGGGCACGCATCACGGACCATCGCGCGTCGCGCCCCGCCGGGTGGCGCACCGTCGAAGCGCCTCTCGACGTGGCCGGCGCGATCCGCGAGCGCGCGCGGCCAGGTGACTTCGTGATCGTTGACTGCCTCACGCTGTGGGTCTCGAACATGCTGCTGCGGTCGCTCGATAACGTCGACGAGATCGAGCCCGCACGCGTGGCGGCCGAGATCGATGCCTGCGCCGCGTCCACCGAGGATCTGCTCGAGGGGCTCGCGGCGTTCGAGGGCGAGATCGTCGTTGTCACGAACGAGGTTGGGATGAGCGTTGTGCCGCCGTACCCGCTGGGGCGCCTGTTCCGCGACGCGCTCGGGCGCGTGAACGCGCTCGTTGCCGCGCGGGCGGACCACGTCTACTATCTCGTCGCCGGCCTCGCCCTCGAACTCAAGTCGGCCGGCGCACGCTCGATCGATGCGCTGGGCGAGGGGCCGAGGCCATGATCCCCATCGGCGACCAGAACCGCGCGGGCTCGTTCCCCTACGTCAACTACGTCATCATCGCACTGAACTTCGCAGTCTTCTTTTACGAGCTGTACCTGAACGGCCAGCAGATCATTCCTGGGCTCACCGAGCTGGAGCGGTTCATCGACCGCTGGGGCAACGTTCCTGCCTGCACGTTCGACGCCGCTGGCTGGGACCGTGGCGTCATCGCCTATAACCGCGCCTGCACCGACCAGCCGCACGCATCGTGGACGCCCATCACCGCGATGTTCATCCACCTGGGCTGGCTCCATATCCTGGGCAACATGCTGTTCCTGTGGATCTTCGGCGACAACGTCGAGGACGCCGTGGGCCACGCGCTCTACGCCGCCTTCTACCTGGTGGTGGGCATCGCCGCCGCGATCACGCACGGGCTCACCGACGTGAACAGCCTCACGGCCGCCGTGGGGGCCAGTGGCGCCGTGGCCGGGGTTATGGGCGCGTACATCGTGCTCTTTCCCCGCGCGCTGGTCGTCGCGATCGTGCCGCCGTTCTTCTTTCTGCCGCTCCCTATCCCCGCTTTTGTGATGATCGGGTTGTGGTTCCTCTTCCAGCTTGTCGGGGGCTTCGCGTCGCTGGGGCCGGAGGTCACCAGCACAGGTGGCGGCATCGCCTACTTCGCCCACATCGGCGGCTTCGTCGCGGGCGCGGTGCTCGTGAACGTCTTCGCCATCAACCGCGCACGTGCCACCCGGCGCACCAAGTCCAGCCGCACGCGCGGACGACTGTGACGTTCACCACAGGCATGCCGGGGTCACAGTAGGTGTTTCGGGATCGTGGCTGCTCCGGCCGGGGGACACGGAATCTGTATTAGGCTGCAAGCAGCTTGCGCTCGTGAAGTCGCGGCCACCCGGATACAGGGCCCGCTGACTCGGCCGATAGTTAAGGCAGGGTCAATCACATCGCTCGTTCGCGCGTAGCCTTCGCGTCACGGCGGCGATGTGCGATGGGGCTACTGTGCGAATCCGGATCCCCTTCGGCGCCGTCTCGTCGCGTGCGGCCACGCGCGCTCTCGTCGCGGCTATCGCGGCCGCGGTTGCGCTGTCGTCCGCGCCCGCGCCGCGCGCATCGGCCGAAGAGCCGCCGCTCGAGGCCGCCGCCACGCTGCCCGCCGGGTTCACCGAGACGACGATCGCAACCGGCATGTCGAGCCCGACGGCCATGGCGTTCGCGCCCGATGGGCGGCTCTTTGTCGCCGAGCAGACGGGCGCCCTGCGGGTGATCAAGAACGGCGCCCTCCTCTCGGCGCCCTTCGTCACGCTCTCGGTGAACTCGTCGGGCGAGCGCGGCCTGTTAGGCGTCGCCTTCGACCCGAGCTTCGCCAGCAACAGCTACGTCTATCTCTACTACACGACGTCGTCGTCGCCCGTACACAATCGCCTCAGCCGCTTCACCGCCAATGGCGACGTCGTGGTCGCCGGATCGGAGGCCGTCCTGCTCGATCTGGACGACCTCAGCAGCGCCACCAACCACAACGGCGGCGCTATCCACTTCGGCCCCGACGGCAAGCTGTACATCGCCGTCGGCGAGAACGCGAACTCCGCGAACGCGCAGTCGTTCAGCAACCTGTTGGGCAAGATGCTGCGCGTCAACAAGGACGGCAGCATACCCACCGACAACCCGTTCTACGGCTCCACCTCGGGCAAGAACCGGGCGATCTGGGCGCTGGGCCTGCGCAATCCCTTCACGTTTGCGTTCCAGCCAGGCACCGGGCGTATGTTCGTCAACGACGTCGGCCAGAGCGCCTGGGAGGAGATCAACGACGGTATCGCCGGCTCGAACTACGGCTGGCCCGCGACCGAGGGCTCGACCGCCAATCCCGCGTACCGCGGCCCGCTGTATGCCTACGGTCACGGCAGCACCAGCACGACGGGCTGTGCCATCACCGGCGGTGCGTTCTATAACCCCACGACGGCGCAGTTCCCCGCCAGCTACACGGGCAAGTACTTCTTCGCCGACTACTGCACCGGCTGGATCCGGCTCTTCGATCCCGGCACGTCCACGGCGTCTGGCTTCGCCACCGGTATCAGCGCGCCGGTCGACCTCCAGGTTTCAAGCGACGGCAGCCTGTACTACCTCTATCGCGGCAGCGGTGGCGTGAAGCGCATCGACTACACGGCGAGCCTCGCGCCCGCGATCACGCAGCATCCCGCGAGCGTGACAGTCACGGACGGCCAGCCCGCATCCTTCACGTGCGCGGCCTCCGGCGCTACGCCGATCGGCTACCAGTGGCAGCGCAACAGCGCGAACATTGCCGGCGCCACGTCTGCCACCTACAACATCGGCGCGACCGCCTCCGGCGACAACGGCGCGCAATTCCGCTGCGTCGCCTCGAATGCCTACGGCAGCGCGACGAGCAACGCCGCCACGCTGACGGTGACCTCGAACGCCGCCCCGGTGGCCACTATCACGTCGCCGGGCTCGGGCACGACCTACGCCGCCGGCAACACGATCAACTACGCCGGGACGGGGACGGACGCCGAGGACGGCAATCTGGCCGCGAGCCGGTTCACCTGGCGGGTCGACTTCCACCACAACACGCACACGCACCCGTTTATCGCCGCGGTGGCGGGGGCTACCTCGGGCTCTTTCGTGGTCCCCAACACCGGCGAAACCTCGACGAACGTGTGGTATCGGATCTACCTGACGGTGCAGGACTCCGGCGGCCTGACGCACACGGTCTATCGCGACATCACTCCGCGCACGTCGCAGATCACCCTGAACACGGCGCGCAGCGGGCTGCAAGTGACCGTCGATGGCCAGCCGTTCACGGCGCCGTACGCGTTCTCCAGCGTCATCGGGATGCAGCGCAGTATTGGTACGTCGTCCCCGCAGACGCTGACGGGCACGCCCTGGACCTACCAGTCGTGGTCCGAGGGCGGCGCGGTCACCCACACGATCACCACGGCGGCGACGAACATCGCGTACACGGCGACCTTCAAGCCGGAAGTCGCCGTGCCGAAGAACGAGACGCTGACGCCCATCGGCGGCGCATCCGGCGCCGGCGGTCCTCCGGCGCCGCTTTCGCCCGAGCCCGCCGAGCTGGCGCCCGGGGCCGGTGCGCCGCGCGCCCTGCCGCCGCAGGCCGCGTGGGAGGGCGCGGTGTCGTCCGCGACGGGGCACATCTCCGCCGTGAGCACCGCGCACAGCCTCCTCGGCCGGTGGACTGCCATGGTCACGGGAAGCTCAAGACGGTACTGGTTCGACTTGACGCCGCGCGGCGCGTTCTCGCGCCTGCTGCGCCTGTTGTCGATGGGCTGACACGCCGAGGCACGGCGGAGCGGACGTTCGTGTTGCGTCTGGAATCCGTAGTGGGTTTCGGCGTTGAGGCCGGGAGCTCTAACGCCCGTCGGTGACGCAGAGGCCGGCCGCGAACTCGTCCTGTGCCTGCAGCCGGCAGCAGTTCGTATCGCCAGTCGAGGCCGGGCAGCCGCCCGGATCCTCGTCGAACGCCATCGCCGCGCCGAGCGTCGCCGCGAATCCCACGGTCGCCGCCAGCACGACCGCGACCGTCCCGCGCCGCAGCCAGTCAGCGGGGCTGAGCGTACTATCGTCGGGTGTGGCGTCGCCCTCCGCCGCGTGCGGGAAGGGTGCGACAAGCCGAGTCTGTTCGATCGAATGGCCGACCACGGCGCGTCCTCTCGTCGTGCGACTCCCCCAACACCGGCATCCTAGGGGCCGGCCGTGATCTGGATGTAGGCATTTCGTAAAGCGGACGTAAGAATCCGCACGTCCGCAAGGCCGGGTGCGGCGACACTACACGCATCTGCAACTTATTGGGGCGTTCAGTGGGGCGGAGTCGGCGGCCGGCTGCTACATCGTGTTCTTGTGGATCCGTCCGCCCTGCAGGATCAGCGCCAGCCGCGCCTTGTCCTGCAGCACCGTGATATCCGAGAGCGGGTCTCCGTCGACGACCAGCAGATCCGCGTACTTCCCCGGCTCGATCGTGCCCACGTCGCTCGCCATGTGCACGCACTCGCTGGCCGTCTTCGTCGTCGCCACGATCGCCTGCATCGGCGTCATGCCCGCCTCGACCATGAGCTGCAGTTCCTCGGCGTTCGAACCGTGGTGCCCCACACCGCTGTCCGTCCCCATCGCCACTTTCACCCCGGCCCGGATCGCCTCGCCGATGTTGCGCTTGTGGTCCTCCATGACCTCTTTCGTCTTGCGCACCGACTGCGGCAGGATTGCGCCCGGCATGCGCTCGGCGTGCCGCAGCACCCACACGGGCGCGACCAGCGTCGGCACCAGGTACGTGCCGCGGGCCTTCATCTCGTCGATGCAGCGCTCGTCGACGTAGATCCCGTGCTCGATCGACTCCACGCCCGCCAGCACCGCGTTCAGGATCCCTTGCGTGCCCTGCGCGTGTGACATGCAGGTCTTTCCCTGCGTCTTCGCCTCGTACACCATCACCGCGATCTCTTCCGGCGTGAACTGCGTGTGCGCCGGCTCGTCCGCTGGCGAGAGGACGCCGCCTGTCGAGCACAGCTTGATGAAGTCCGCGCCCGCGCGCAGCAGCTTGCGTACGGCCAGCCGCACCTCCTCCGGCCCGTCGACCACCGTGTGCGGCCACTCCGGCCCCCGGCCGTCCGCGATTCCGCCCGGATCCGCGCCCGAGGGCATCGTGCCGTCGCCGTGGCCGCCCGTCTGCGAGAGCGCGCTCACCGAGAGGCGCATCCGCGGCCCCGGGATCAGGCCCCGCTCGATCGCCATCTTCAGCCCCTGCGGCGAGCCGGACGCGTCGCGCACCGTCGTGATGCCGGCATCGAGCGTGCGCTGGGCGTTGCGCATCGCGTAGAAGGCGTTCAGGGTCGGCGGCGTCAGCAGCCGCTCCTGCAGGTGCGTCACCCGGCCCCAGAGATGCACGTGGCAGTCGATCATCCCGGGCATGAGCGTGCGGCCGCCGGCGTCGATCACCTCGGCGTCCGCCGGTGGTGCGACGTTGACGCCCGCGGCGGTGATGCGCTCTCCCTCCACGAGCACCGTCGCGTTCGATACGGGGTCCACGCCCGTTCCGTCGATGAGGGTCGCGTTCGTGATCGCTGTCGTCATGCCGTCCGTCTCCGTCCTGCAGCCTTCTTCACCGTTGTCTTTGTCCGCACCGGCTTCGGCGGTCGCCCCGCATCGTACGGTGCCTTCTCGTCGGCCACGGCGAACCCCGCCGGACGCGTGGACAGCATCATGGCCTCCAGCCGGCTCATCCGCTCCTCGATCCGCGCCTGCGCATCTCCCCGCGCCAGCAGGGCCACGACGTACTGGTTCAAGCTCACGCCCGATTCGCGCGCTCCTTCGGCCAGTGCTTCATGGAGTGCCGGTGGCAATCGCAGGTTGAACCGTCCGCTGTAGTCCTCCTCGTAGTTCCAGATCGTGGGGGAGCGGGATGTCCTGCTCCTGCTCGTACGCGGTCTCGATCCATAGCTGGGGGCTTCCTCGATTACCATCACACCTTGCCGTTGAGCGACTTCAAAAGGGCCCGCGTGCGTGCGAACGACGCCTTCGCGTCCGGGCCGGTCGGGAAGATGGGCGCCACGAGGTCCGTTGCCCCGGCGCTCGCCACGTCACGAAGCTGTTGCTCGACCTGCGCCTCGTTTCCGACGACGGCTACGTCGGCCGGCCCCGCGGCGCCTTCCTTTTCCAGCATCCGGCGGTAGTTCGGCAGGCCGCCATAGACCGCGAAGACCTTCCCGGCGGCCTCGCGCGCCGCTGCCACGTCTTCCGTCACGCAGATGGGGAGTCCCACGACGATGCGCGGCGCCGGGCGCCCGGCCTCGTTCGCTGCCGCCGTGATCGATGGCACGATGTGGCTCTCCAGCGTCTTCGGTCCTGTCATCCATGTCGCTGTGCCGTCGGCCATCGCGCCCGCGAGCTTCAGCATCATCGGCGCCAGGGCGGAGATAATGACGGGCAGCGGCTTCATGCCCTCGACGTTGATCTGCCCCGCGACCTTGTACACGTCGCCCGAAAACCGGACGCGCCCCTCGCGCACCAGCGGCAGCAGCACCTGCAGGTACTCCTTCATGTGGCGCGCCGGCTTGTCGTACGAGAGCCCCCACATCGACTCAACGACCACCTGGTGCGAGGGGCCGATGCCCAGCGTGAACCGCCCATCGAGAGCCGCCTGTACGGTCATCGCCTGCTGCGCCATCGCGAAGGGGTGCCGCGTGTACGTCGGGATAACGCCCGTGCCGAACTGGATCTTCTTCGCGCGCTGTCCCGCCAGCGCGATGATGGTCAGGGAGTCCCCGCCGAACACTTGGCCGAACCACGCGCACGGGAACCCGTCCTTCTCCTCATCGACGATCTGTTGTATCTGCTCCTCGACCGTGAAGCTCCCCGCGTCGCCGTGCATCAGTCCAATTCGCATCGTTACAGTCCTTTCAGGAAGTCGATGAGCGCCGCGTTCGTCTCCGCCGGCCGCTCTTGCTGCGTCCAGTGTCCGGCGCCCGGGATCAGCGCAACGCCACGCAGATCGTCGCAGTTCGCCTTCATCGTGTCGATACCCTGCGGGTTCATCGCGATGACGCCGTCCTTCTCGCCCGCCACGAACAGGCACGGCTGCGTGATGTGCGCGCCTGCGAGGTGCGACAGCTCGTGCCAGTCCCGATCCATGTTGCGGTAGCGATTAATCGGCCCGCGGAAGCCGCCTTTTGCGAACTCTCCGGCGTAGAAGTCCAGGTCCGCCTCCGTGAGCCACGCTGGCAGCGTCGCCGGATCGGTCATCCCGTCGAGCAGCCCCGCGCCCTTCGGTTTGCCCGCGAAACCCGGGCCCGGCGGTGCGTCTCCCGAAGCTCCGTACAGGATCAGTTTCATCGAACGGCGGACGTCGGCCTCCAGCTCCTTCTCGGCCACGCCGACCTGCTGGAAGTAGTCGATATAGAAGAACGAGTCCTTGAAGATCCGCGCGAAGGTCTCCAGCGGGGGCGCCGCCGGCCGGCCGGTGTACGGCACGCTCATGCCCACGACCGCGCGGAATCGCTCGGGCGCCAGCAGCGCGCAATGGTACGCCATCGGCGCGCCCCAGTCGTGCCCGACCACCACCGCGGTCTGCGTGCCAAGAGCGTCGAGCAGCCCCACGTAGTCGGCGACCATCGTCTTCATGCTGTACGCATCGATCGCGTTGGGCTTGTCGCTGTCGCCGTAACCCCGCACGTCGGGCGCGACGGCGTGGAACCCGGCCGCGGCCGCCGCCGGGAGCTGGTGGCGCCACGAGTACCACGACTCGGGCCAGCCGTGCAGGAATAGCACCACCGGCCCTTCCCCCGCCTCAGCGATGTGCAGGCGTATCCCGTTCGTCTCTACCGTCCGGTGCGTGATGTCAGTCCCCACGGTCCGCTCCAGTCTCCTTGCTGCTCCCGGCTCCTCGATGTCCATCGTCCGCCGTTACATCTCCGCCTTTTCCACGTCACAGGTCGCTCAGGAACGCCAGCAGCGCCTCGTTCACCTCCGCCGCCTTCTCCTGTTGCACCCAGTGGCCGGCGCCGGCGACCTCCACCATCCCCTTCAGCCCGGGCACGAAGGCCTGCATCGCCTCCGCCGGGGCGAACGTCTTCACCGGGTCATGCTCGCCGGTGATGAATAGCGCCGGCTGCGCGATCTTCTTCTCGCCCAGCTCCGGCAGTTCCTCCCAGTCGCGGTCCATGTTCCGGTAGCGGTTCAAGCCGCCCCGGAACCCGGTCTTCCCGAATTGCGACGAGAAGTACGCGACGTCGTCCTCGGTCAGCCAGGGGGGGAGCGTCGTAGGCGCCGTCAGGCCAGTCAGGAACCTGTCGCCCTTCTTCTTCTGCGCCATCGATGCCGCGGCCGCGTCGAACGAGCCGGCGCCGGCGAGGATGGTGCGCATCGTCTTCGCGACATCGGCCTCGAACTCGGCCTCGGCGATGCCGGGTTCCTGGAAGTAGAGAATGTAGAACCAGTTCTCCTGGAACACGGCCTTCAGCATCGATGTCGGGGCCATGGGCGCGCGTGCCAGGTGCGGCACGCTCATGCCGACCACCGCACGGTAGCGGTCCGGGTACAGCGCCGCGCTGTTCCAGGCCATCGGCGCACCCCAGTCGTGGCCGACGACGACCGCCGATTGCTCACCGAGGGCATCGAGCAAGCCCAGGTAGTCGGCCAGCATCGTCTTCATGCTGTACGCCTCGACCGGGTGCGGGCAGTCGCTCTGGCCGTAGCCGCGGACGTCGGGGGCGACCGCGTGGTATCCGGCGGCGGCGAGCGCCGGTATCTGGTGGCGCCACGAGTACCAAAGCTCCGGCCAGCCATGCAGGAGTAGCACCAGCGGGCCCTCGCCTGCCTCGGCGACATGCAGATTGATCCCGTTCGTCTGTATCGTCCGGTGCGTGATCTCAGTAGCCATCAAGTCGCTCCACTCCTGTGTTTCCCGCCTCCCGCTCCTGCTTCCCATCTCCAGGTTCCAGTCCGCCAACTATCAGCGAGACCCGCGCTTGACTCAAGCACACGCCCCGCCGCCCTGCCCCGCTACACTCGCCTCGTATGGACGATCAGCGTCCGCCCGAAACGCCCCCTGGCCGCTTTCGCGGCGGCCGTCAGATGTTCGACGGTGCGTACCTCCGCGCAGACTCCGCGCTCGACCGCGGGCAGGCGCACGTCTTCCGCCTGCTGTGGTTCTTCCTGCCCGACGCGTCGATCGCCCGGAACCCCCGGTTCGAGCAGATCCTGGCCTCTCGCTTCTTCTCCGACGCCGGCCAGCAAGCGCTCGCGTACGGCGCCCTCATCGCCGTCGTGCGCCGCGGTGGCACCGCGTTCGAATGCGCGCTGATAGGGGTTGCCGCGCTCCTGCCGCCGGCGCTTTTCGCACTCTACGGCGGCGCCGTCGCCGACCATGTCCCCAAGCGCGTTGCCCTCGCCGTCGCATACAACGTGCAGGCGGTGCTGTGCATCTTCATGCCGATTCTGTTTGGGACGGACCTCTCGTCCGTGCTGTTCCTCATCTTCTTCGTCAACCTTCTCGGCCAGCTCTCCGGGCCCAGCGAGTCCGCCGTCCTCCCGCTCGTCGCGACGGAGCAACAGCTTGCGTCCGCCGCCTCGCTCGTCAGCCTCTCGTCCAATATCGGCACGGCGTTTGGGACCGCCGTCCTCGCACCCGTCCTCGTGCGCGTGTTCAACGAACAGGCTGTCTTCACGGTCTCCGGCGTCCTGCTCTTCCTCGCCGCTAGCCGCGTGTTCGATCTCCCCACCGGGGAGCCCGAGCGCAAGCTCGACCTGCGGCGCCGCCCGCAGGTCAACGTGCGCGCCACCGTCCGCTGGCTGGCACACGAACGGGCCGTCGCCACGATGATCTTCGTCGCCGTGCTCGCCGGGACGGCCAGCATCGTCGTCCAGACGCTGGGCCCGCGCTACGTGCAGAGCGTGCTGGGCGTCGACCCCGCCGATGCCGTCTACGTCTTCGCACCCACCTCACTCGGTCTCGTCGCGGCGCTCCTGCTCACCCCGCCCCTCGTCCGCTTGTTTGGCGAGCGGCCCGTCGCGCTTGCCGGCTTCGCGATCACGACGGTCGTCCTGTTCTCGCTCGGCGTGGTCGAGCAGATCGCCGATCTCGTGAACCCCATCAATCCGCTGCGCATCACCGATGGCCTCGGCGTCGAGATCGGGGACGACCTCGCCGCGGCCGGCTTTCTCGCGATCCTTTTGGGGTTCGGGCTGGCACTGACCCAGATCGCGGTCCAGACGTACATCAACCGGCGGGTGCCGCTGCGCTATCAGGGCAGGACGTTCGCCCTCCAGAGCATGCTGAAAAACGGCGCGACGATCGTACCGTTGCTGACGCTCGGCGCCGCCGCGACGGTCGTTGGTGTGCGGCCGGTCCTGATCCTGTCGCCGTTCGCGCTGCTGGCAAGCGCCGTGTGGCTGGTGAACCTCAGCTACACGTTCGGGGGCCGGCCCGCGCCCGGCCGGCTCGATGTGCTCTCGTCGTACTGGGAGGAGTCAGGCGAGCCCGTCTCCGACCTCGACGCCTCCGGCCACGCGTCGCGCCCGGAACGCCATCACGATTCCGAACATCGCCGCGCATAGCACGGCCGTCACGCCGACGCCCTGCGTGGCGCCGGCGCCCACCAGTACCCGCCCCTGCAGCCACGGGATCGCGATCCCGCCCGCGTTCCCCAGCGTCACCGTGGTCGCCATCGTCGCGGACTCCGCGCCCTCCGCCGCGATCGCCGTCACCGCGGGCCAGATGGGCCCGAAGAAGAACCCCGCAGCGAACGCCGAGGCCGCCGCAAGCACGATGTTCCCCGACGACAGCGCCAGCACCAGTGATGCGACCGCCCCGCCGCCGCACGCGCCCGCCAACAGCAGTGACGCCTCGCGCCCGGTGCGGAAGTACCACGCGGTCACGAACCTCCCCGCCGCCAGCGCACCCCAGTAGCCCGCGGCGATGAGCGCCGACCCGAACACGCCCGCCTCGGCCGTGTCGCGCGCGAACGTCGACACCCACGTGCCCAGGCCGAACTCCGCGCCCACGTACAGGAACAGCACGCCCCCCATGATCCACGCCGTGGCTGACGACGGCGGCACGAACTCCTCGTCCGGGGCCGCGAACGCCCGGTGGGCGCTGACATCGGCCGCGATCATCAGCCCCAGCGCCACCACCAGCAGCACGCTGATCCCGGCGTACACGATCTCGCGGTCGCCGGTCGTCGAGAGCACCGCCCCGGTCCACACCGGCCCGGCGATGGCGCCCAGGGCGAAGAAGATGTTGAGCTTGTTCAGCGCGCTCGGCACGTCGTCGGAGGTCGCGGGCATGAGGATGTGCGTGCCGGCCACGACGAACCCGTCGCCAATGCCGATGATCAGCCCCGATGCCAGCACCAGCGGCCACGTCGGCGCGAACCCAAGCGCCAGCGTCCCCAGCAGCTGTCCGCACAGCCCCACCGCGCACAGCACCCGCGTATCCCGCCCGTGCAGCGCGAAGGCGACGAGCGCCGACGAGCCGATCGAGCCGATGAAGAACGCCGTCAGCAGCAGCCCCGCCGTGTCCAGCGCAATATCGACGTCGTCCGCCAGGAACGGCAGCACCGGACCGATCGTGGCCGCCGACACGCCGAGGCAGAAGATCGCCACGAAGGCCGCCACGTGCAGCAGCCGGTAGTCGGTGTGGTTGGTGGCGATCACCACCGCAGCCTAAACGCCACCACCTGTAGGGGCACGCCGCGGCCTGCCCACCAGCGACCTGCGTCGCACCACCGCTTAGTTCCGCCAGGCGGAAATGGGTGACCCCGAACCTACACCAGGTCGCCGCCGCAGGCCGGCGCGGTCGTGCCGTGCTCCTTGTAGGCCTTTAGCAGGTTGCGGCCCACCGTCCAGCGGTGCACCTCGTCCGGGCCATCGACCAGTCGCTGCGAGCGAATGCTGGTGTACCAGCGCGCCAGCGGCGTGTCCTGGCTGTAGCCCAGGGCGCCGTGCAACTGGATTGCCGTGTCCACGACCTTGTGCACCATGTTCGCAAGGTACACCTTCGCGATCGAGTTCTCCTGGCGCAGGTCCAGTCCCTTCTCCGCCTTGTAGGCGATATGCAGCAGCATCAGGCGCGCGATGTACAGCTCGCTGGCGCAGTCCGCCAGCATCCACTGCACGCCCTGCCGTTCGGCCAGCGGCTTCCCGAACGTCGAGCGCTCCAGCACGCGCTTCGTCGCCATATCCAGCGCCCGCTGCGCCATCGCGACGTTGTGCATGCCATGACGCAGCCGCCCGTACGCCAGCCGGTGCTGGCCCATGTTGAAACCCTGACCCTCCCCGCCCACGATGTTCTCGTGCGGCACCACCAGGTCCTTGATGACGATCTCCGCGTGTCCGGCGCCCATCAGCTCGCCCAGCTCGCTCTCCGGGTTCATCGTCTTCACGTTGCGCACGATCTGGTATCCGGGGTTCGGCAGCTCCACGAGGAACGTGCTGAACTGCTGGTGCCGCGGCGCGTCCGGGCTCGTCTTCGCCATCACCATCGCGATGTCCGCCGCCGTCGCCCCGCTGCTGAACCACTTCTCGCCGTTTAGCACCCAGTGGTCGCCGTCCCGCACCGCCCGCGTCTGCATGCCGGTCGCGTCCGCGCCCGCCGCCTTCTCGGTCATCGAGTAGCAGATGCGCTTTTCGCCGTTCAGCAGCGGCTTCAGAAACTTCTCCTTCTGAAAGTCGGTGCCGTAGGTCAACAGAGTCAACATCGTCGCGTCGTCCGGCCCTTGCGTGTTCATCGCCAGCGCGCCCAGGTGGCTCTCGCCCAGCTCCATCTGCACCAGCGCATTCGCCAGCGGCCCCAGCCCCATCCCGCCGTACTCCTTCGGGATGAACGGGCACCACAACCCCTGCGAGCGGGCCTTCGTGCGCAGCTCGCCAAGCACTTCCTTGTACGGCCGCCTCTCGAGTTCGGCCTCTGCCGGAATGCAGACGTCCTGCACAAACGTCCGCACCGTCTCACGAATGGCCTTCGCCTCTGCCGGGATCTCAAAGTCGATCATCGCATTGCTCCTCGTCGCCTCGATTCTGTTTGCGCGTCATGCTACAGCGCGGCGCAACGTCGGCCCATGCGGGCGAAGATCAGGCGAGAGGCGAAGGTCGAAGCCAAAACACCAAACGGCAGAGCGAGTGACGAGCCGCCGCGGACCACTACGAGCCTGCTCGGCCCCGATGCTCGGCGACGATGCGCGCTGCTACGTTCACGCATTCGCCGCAGATGTGGCCCCCCGCCATCCCGGCCACCAGCTCGGCAACGTCGTCTTCGCTGCGCAGGCAGAACGAGCACCGGCGCGTCCGGGCTGGTTGCTCGCCATCGAGGACTGCCGTCGCGTCGCGCCGGGTCGAGACGCCGAGTTTGCGCAGGATGTGCGCGACGTGCGACCGCACCGTATGGACGCTGACGCCCAGCTCCTGCGCGATGGTGGCGTTCGTCGCGCCCGTGCGCAGCGCCGCTGCCACGCGCCACTCGGTGGCGGTGAACACACCCGGATGCCGGGGACGGCCACGCCGGCTTGCCATGGCCACAGCTTGAACCATGCCAGCAGTCTAGGCTGCTGCCTGCGCGCCGGCATCGGCCGTCGGGGATGATCTAATTCGCCCCTGTCGCTCGACCGGCAGCGTCCCTTTTCCGCTATTCACTCATCCCGACAATGAGCGCCCGCGCTCGCGCGAACAGCCCCAGCGTCGTCGCGTGCAGCATGTCGCCCACCGCGCGCGGCGCCTTGCCCGCGTACGCGCGCGCGTTGGTCCCTTCGAGCACGATGCCGAGCTTGAAGCAGGCAAGCACCGCGTACCAGTCGATGGCCGACAGGTCGCGGTCCGAGCGCTCGGCATAGGCCGCCACAAGCTCGCGCGTCGTCGGAAGTCCGCCCGCCGCGGCCAGTCCGGCGCTCACCGCGCCCGGCGATGGCCCGCCACCGTCCTGGTTCGGCCACGTCGCCAGCAGCCAGCCGAGATCGAGCAGCGGGTCGCCGATGGTGCACATCTCCCAGTCGACGATGGCCGCCAGCTCCGGGCCGGCGTACGAGAACATCACGTTCGCCAGGTGGTAGTCGCCGTGGATGATGCCGGTTCGCGACTGCGGCGGACGGTTGGCGTCGAGCCAACGAGCCACCTCGTCCACGCCGGGGATCTCCGGGCCTGGATAGCCCTCGAAGCGCGAGTACGACTCCAGCTCCGAGATCCAGCGCACGACCTGGCGTTCGAGGAACCCTTCCGGCTGTCCCACGCCGCCTAACCCGACGGCGACGTGGTCGACGGCGGCCAGCCGCGCGATCGCGTCCGCCATCTGCAGCCCCATCGCGTAGCGAATGCCGGCGTCCGAAGCGTGCAGCGGCGGCAGCGTCACGCTGGGGTTGAAGCCGTCGACGGGCTCCATCAGGTAGAACACCGCCCCGTTCATCACGGACTCGTCCATGCAGCCGGCGATGAACCCCGGGTGCGGCACATCGGTGCCAGCCAGCGCTCGCAGCACCTGTGCCTCGCGCCGCAGCGCGTCGTTGCTCTTCGGGCGCAGGTGGGGCGGGCCCCTGCGCAGCACGTAGGGGCGCCTGCCGCGCTCCAGCCGAAGCAGGACGTTCTGGGTGCCGCCGGCCAGCGTCTCCACCCGCTCGAATCCGGCGCCGGGCAGACCCTCGGCCGTCATCCAGCCGTCGAGCACATCGAAGTCGATGACCTCGCGCGCGATGCCGAAGTCCTCGCCGGCGCTCACGAACCCTCCACCGCAAGCTTCAACTCGTCGCCGCCCTCCCGCTCGATCAGGCGGCGCTCGTAGATCAGACGCTCGTAGTACGAGAGCACCTGCTGCGACACGCGGTCCCACCGGAAGTGCTGCGCGCGGTCGCGCCCGCATGCGACCATCTCAGCGCACCGTACGGGCGCCTTCAGCAGCTCGATCAGCGCGTCCGCCAGCGCCTGCGGGTCCTCGGGCCGGACCAGCAGCCCCTCCACCCCGTGCGTCAGGACACCCGCGAAGCCGTCGATGTTCGAGGCGACGATGGGCAGGCCCGCCGCCATCGCCTCCAGCAGCACGATCCCCTGGCTCTCGAACCCGGTGTTTGGGGCGCAGAAGACGTGCGCGCTGTGGTGGTAGCGTGGCAGCTCGTCGAAGGGTACGTAGCTGCGAAAGACGACGTCGTGCAGCTTCGCGCGCCGTACCGCCGCCTCCCAGCGGTCGAACTTCCCCGCGCCCACGACGATGAGGCGGCTGTCCGGGATGGCCCGCTGTACGCCGACGAAGGCCCGGATGAGGTAGCGCAGCCCCTTCCGCTTCTCCGGCCGCCCCACGAACAGCACGTTCTTCTTCCCGTCCATGAACTCGGGCAGGGGCTGCACGTCGCGGGCGAAGTGCTCGACGTCGACGCCGTTCGGGATCACGTTGTAGTACCCCGGGAAGTACTGCTCGATGTGCTTTACGGCGGCCGACGACACCGCGATCTTGCCGTCGAGCTTGGTCTGCCAGCGCTTGATGAGGCGCCGGCCGTATATGTAGAAGATGTTCGACTCGCGAGCCGCGTGCCACGTGCCCACGTTCACCGTGGTGGAGTAGCGCAGGAATTGGATGGGGAGCTGGGGCATGAACGGCTCGTGCACGTGCACGATGTCGAATCCCTCATCCAGCACCTTCTTCACCTTGCCGGCGGTCCGCAGCGAGAGCGTGATCCGCGCCACCGACCCGCTGACGCGCAGCGGGATCGGTCGGCCGATGATGGTGATGGGGCAGACGTCGCTGTGCGCCTCGCCGACGCCGGGTGCGACGATGTGCGGGTGGTGGCCCAGCTCGACGAACTGCTCGGCCAGGTGCGCGATGTGGTTGTTCACGCCGCCGCTGACGGCCCAATCGTACGGCGATACCAGCGCGATCTTCATCGCGAGCCCGCCTTCGGCCGGTGCCGGCCGTGGCTGACGATGAAGCTGCGGATCGTCGGCACCCAGCCCATGTTTCGCGGCGTCGCCATCATCCCCCGCCATGACTGCAGGGCGATGTTCCGGTACCCCAGCTCGGACATGCGGGGCGCGCGGCCGGCCTCCCCGCTTGTTGCCGTGGCCTCGATCGCTGCTCGCAGGTCCGCGGCGGTCCGCCCCTCGAATACGGTGCGCGCGCTGCCGACGGCCGCCAGGAAATGGGCGTCGCTGCAGCCGACGGCGGCTAGATGGAAGCGCTCGCGGTTCAGCGCGCGTGCCCGGGCCGAGGTCACGCGGCCGGCGGGGCTCATGTTGTACTCCTCGATCGCGTCGAAGTACACACCGTCGGTGCGACGGGCGGCGGAGACGCGGTCCAGCACGGCCGCCTTCACGCTGCGCGTCAGCCACGAGAGCGGGTGCGGCACGATGGCGATCCCGCCTTGCTTGTGGATAGCCTCCAGGGTCGGCTCCATGCGCTGGAAGCTGGCCACCGGCTCGTCGACATACAGGGCAAGCAGGTGGCCGTCGAGCGTGGTCACCTCCATGCCGGTCACCAGCTCGAACCGGTACGCGCGGCGGGCGTGCAGCTCTCGGGCCTCGTCGGACGCGCGCAGGGTGTCATGCTCGGTGACAGCGATGACGTCGAGCGAGGTCGTGCGCTCGACGTGGTCCAGCAGCTCGGCCACGGTGGCCATGCCATCGCCGTGGCGCGTGTGTATGTGCAGGTCGGCTGTGCCCATGTCGCGTCATTGTATGCCCGGACGATGGCTGGCCGGAGCGATGGCGGCGTTAGTCCGGCCAGATCCGCTCGAGCACGCTCCACTGGCCGGGATCCTGTTTCAGAGCGACCTCGAACGCATCGAGGAGGTGTTGCGAGTTGAGGCGCACGTCTTCGTCGTGATTGCTCGTGCGGACCAGCTCGAGCGGCGGGCCGATATCGGCGCGGATCTTGAACCCATCGGTACGCCGGACCCAGCCGGGGAGCAGGATCGAGTTCGTGCGCAGCGCCAGGTCCGCCGCGCCCGTCGGGAACTTCGACCTTGCGCCGCACAACTCCAGCTCGATGCCCCGCTTCTGGATGTCGCGGTCGATCAGGATGCAGACGATGCCGCCCTTGCGCAGCCAGAGCATCGCGTCTTTGATCGCCCCGAAGCTCACCGCCTCGTACCGGTGGCCGTGCTTGATGCGCAGGCCGCGCATGAGGCGGTCCAGCTCGGGTGGACTCAGCGGCTCGACGAGCGCGAAGACATGCAGGCCGACGCCCGCAAGTGCCTGGGCGGCGAACTCAGGGTTCCCATAGTGCGCCGACGCCATGACCACGCCCTGCCCGCGGGCCTGCGCCTCGCGGATGTACTCGAGGCCGCGCATATCGAGGTCGCGGTCGTAAAAGGTCTTGGTGTCCATGCCGTTGAGGCCGACGATGTCGGCGTAGTAGCGCCCGGTGTTGCGTGTGCAGGCGCGGGCGACGCGGTCAATCTCCTCTTCCGTCACGCACGGCCCCAGCACATGACGCATGTTGCTGCGGACGTTCTCGCGGATGGAGCGGCGCCAGTCGTAGATGCGGTCGCTGGCGAAGCGTGAGATCGCGTACCTCCAGCGCAGTGGCATGACGCCGATGGTGTGGATCACGGACCACATCAGGTAGTACTTCCACTTGCTTGGTCGAGGCAACAGGCTCATAGGTCAGGCACTTTCCAGAGACGACGAAAGATGAACCACTGGTGGGGGTGGGCGCGGATCGTCGGCTCCATCGAGTGCATGATGCGCCGGGTCAGTTCTGGCACGTCTTCGGCTTCGTCTCCCGTCGGTGCGAAGTCCCGCAGGCCCGGGTCGATGATGGGGCGGATCTCCAGATCGTCGCCCGGGCCGCGCAAGACGACAGCCGGCACCACCCAGGCGCCGGTGCGCAGGGCGATGCGCGCGGCCGCCGGCGAAACTAGCGCCGGTGCCCCGAAGAAGTCGACCCGGATCCCGTCCTCCTCCGATACGACATCCACCAGCATCGCCAGCATCTCGCCCCGGCGCAATGCGCGGAACACCGCGGGGCTCACGCGGTCGCCGCCTATGACGCGCATCCCCAGCTTCACGCGCGAGCCCTGGACCAGGTCGTTCATCGGCCCGTAGCGGAAGCTCTCGGCGATGGCGTGGACGGGGTAGCCGTAGGCGGCGAGTGCGGCCGCGCCCAGATCCCAGTTGCCGAAGTGCAGGGTGGCGATGATTACGCCGCGGCCGGACTCGACTGCCTGGTTTAGCTCAGGCCACTGGTCGAAGCGCAGGCGGCGCTGGACCTCGTCGCGGGTGAGGGCGGGGAAGTGGATGAAGTCGATGACGTACTTGCCGAAGTTGGCGAACGACCGGCGGGCGACGGAATCGACGAACCTGGCGTCGTCGCTTTGCAGGACGTGTGCCAGGTTCGCGTTCAGTGCCTTGCGGTGGCGCGGGAAGATCAGCCAGTAGCACATGAGGGCAACGTGGCCTGCGAACCAGTAGCCGACCCGGAGCGGGAAGGGCCTCGCCAGGAGGATCGTCAGCCGGAAGAGCCAGTAGACGATCCTGTCGAGCACCTTGCCTCATCGCCCGGCGATAACGTGTTCCACCATGTCGTGCGCGACGCCTTCGGAGAACTGCTCCGGTGGCGACTTCATCAGGTACGCCGGCGGGCCCTCCAGCGGACGGGCGATGCCGCGGTCGAGGGCCAGCTTCGCGCGGCGGATGGAGTCGATGACGATGCCGGCCGAGTTCGAACGGTCCCAGACTTCGAGCTTCAACTCCGCGTTCCGCGGCACGTCGCCGAACGTCGCGCCTCCATCCGAATGTAGCACCACTTGCCGTCCAGCAGCCACGGCACGTGGCCGAGGGGCCAACGTGCACGTCGCCGCCGGGGAGATAGTAGGTCGAGCCAGGAGGTCACCGCCTGAGCCTAGGGGATCCGGTGGAAGCGCGGCGCAGGGCGTCGCTACTCCGCCACGTATTCCAGTTCCAGGTCCTCCGCGTAGTACTCCGCTCCCAGGTGCGTGATTTGTTCCTCCCCCTTCAGCCAGCGGAGGGTGTTCTTCAGCTTCGTCTGCTGGATGAACAGATCGTGCTCCGGATAGACCCGCGGCGCGTGTTGCGGGCTCTTGAAATAGAACGATAGCCACTCCTGGATGCCCTTCATTCCGGCACGCTTCGCCAGGTCAAGGAAGAGCGCCAGGTCCAGCGCCAGTGGCGCTGCCAGAATCGAGTCCCGGCAGAGGAAGTCGATCTTGATCTGCATCGGATAGCCGAGCCAACCGAAGATGTCGATGTTGTCCCAGCCCTCCTTGTTGTCGCCGCGCGGGGGGTAGTAGTTGATACGCACCTTGTGGAAGATGTTGCCGTACAGCTCCGGATAGAGGTCCGGCTGTAGCACATACTCGAGCACCCCCAGCTTCGACTCCTCCTTCGTCTTGAAGGACTCCGGGTCGTCCAGAACCTCGCCGTCACGGTTGCCAAGGATGTTGGTCGAGTACCAGCCGTTCACACCGAGCATGCGAGCCTTCAGCATCGGCGCCAGAACTGTCTTCATCAGCGTCTGCCCCGTCTTGAAGTCCTTGCCACAGACGGGGACGCCCTTATCGCGCGCCAGCTTCACCATTGCCGGTACGTCCACGCACAGGTTAGGCGCGCCGTTAGCGAAGGGTACGCCTTCCATGATCGCGGCCCAGGCGTACAGCATCGAAGGGGCGATCTGCGGGTCGTTCGCCTCCATCGCCGCCTCCAGGTTCTCGAGGTTCGCGTGTACTTCGCTCGGCTCCAGGAAGATCTCGGTCGATGCGCACCAGACCATCACCAGCCGGTCGCAGCCGTTCTTCTTCTTGAAGTCTCGGATGTCCTTACGCAGGGCCTCGGCGGCCTCCATCTTCGTGCCCGTCTTCTTCACGTTCGTGCCATGCAGGCGCTTCACGTAGTAGTCGTCGAACACGGCCGGCATCGGCACGATCGTCTTCAAGTAGTCCGCGATCGGTTCGATGTGCTCGTGGCGGTCGAGGACACCGCACTTCACGGCGGCCTCGTAGGCGTTGTCGGGGATCGCATCCCACGCACCAAAGACGAGCTGGTCCAGCTCGGCCAGCGGCACGAAGTCACGGATCAGCGGCATCCGGTTCTCGGTGCGCTTGCCGAGCCGGATCGTGCCCATCTGGGTGAGCGACCCGATCGGCGAAGCCGACCCTCGCCGCGTATGCTCCACGCCGGCGATCAGCGTCGAAGCGACCGCGCCGAGCCCGACCAGCAGCACGCCCAGCTTGCCCTCCGCGGGCGCGATTTCGTGGGGTTGGTTGTCGGTGAAGTCTCTGGCTTCCAAGACGATTCCTTTCTGCCGGGCGAGCGACATCAGCGGCGCGTGCCACTGCGCGGGGACCCGCCCGGTGCTGGCCCAGTGCTCAATGGTGGACTGCCGCTTGCCAAGCAGGTTGGCAAGCGCCGTCTGCCCTCCGAAGCGGGCGATCACGCGTTGTGCCGGGTTTCCCTCGCCGGTCCATTGCATGTGGCTACTGTAACGAAAAAATCGTTTCTCCGCGAGGCCGCCCACCATTCCGCTCTCAGCTTCGAAATCGGACGCCCACCAGGGGCGCAGGCGTAGCGCGCGAGGAAGGGCTGCGCGCCTCGCGCCTATGGTGGCGGCGCCAGGTAAGTGCTCAGTCCGGCGCGAAGGGGGGTAAGGGCGGGGTGGAGGACCTCGATCAAGTGTGTGTTGTCAGCCACCGCTGGCGTGGTGATGAAGTCGATGGCGTCCGGGGTCAGCGGCGGCAGCGGCGGGATGCTGGGCAGGGCGCCGATGAGCTTGCCGATCGCCACGGGCTGGTGGAGGATGGCCCTCTTCTTGCCCTGCGCCTCGACCGCGGCTTTGACGACGTCGTTCATCGACATGACCTCGGGGCCGCCGATCTCGAAGAGCTGATTCGCGGCTTCGGGCTGGAGGGCGCAGCCGGCGGTGACGCGGGCGACATCGTCGATGAAGACGGGCTGCATGTCCTGCTTGCCGTCCCCGAACATGGGGATGAACGGCAGCCGTTTGCCCAGGGCGAGGAAGCGGTTGAGGGAGACATCCTCGGGACCATAGACCCAGGTGGGGCGCAGGATGACCCACTCGAGGCCGGAGCGGCGCAGGTACTCCTCGGCCTCCCACTTGTAGCGGAACCAGTGCTTGCCGGCCTCCCTGGCGGCGCCGACGCCGCTGAGGTAGACGAAGCGGCGGACGCCGGCCTGCTTTGCGGCGTCGACCTGGTGGCGTGTGCCCTTGAGGTCGATCTCCTCGAAGGTGTAGCCCTTGTGCCGGTCCTCGATGGGTGAGCCGGGGAACTGGACGGCGTTCACGACGACCTCGATGCCGCGCATCGCCGCCAGCAGCGTGTCCGGCTCGCGGACATCGCCCTCGCGGGCTTCGACATCGGCGCCCAACCGCTCTCGGATGCGGCCGGCATCGCGTCCGAGCACAGCGACGTGCTGGTCGCGTCGCAGCAGTTCCTTCACGATGGCCGAGCCCAGGAATCCGGTGCCACCTGTCACGAGAATCATGGCTGTCCTCCGCTCCGGCGGCGTGCTTCGCTGCAGAGCTTGCCGCCTTTGTGATTGTAGTCACAAGCGGGCCGCGGAGAGGCGACGAAGATCGCGATCCATCGCGCGGGTGCATGAATGGGGCGTGGTTTTCGGGCGGGGCCATGCAATAGGTGGATTCCGGCGCTGGATCTGCTCGGCAGCGTTGGCTGCGGGCGGATCAAAAGCGGGCCTCCGCGGCGTCGACGCGGGAGGCGCCTGCGCCGATGATCTTGGCGCTGATGGCGTCGAGCGCGGAGGTGTCGTCGCGGGTGAAGGCGGCGATGAGGGCGGCGAGCTGGTCCGTGTGGGCGTTCCAGTACTCGGGTTCGAGGGCTGCCACCAGGCCGGCGTGGGGTAGCTCGCGGCGCAGGGTCTCGCCGGATGAGAGCGGATGGATGGGGTCGTTCGGCTGGGTCATGACGAGCGCGGGGACGCCGATCTCGTGGAAACGCTCGACTGGGAGCTGGGGCTGTTCGAGGACGAGGCCGCGGATGGCGGGGACAACGGGCGCGCGACGCTGCGAGCCGAGGAAACGGCGCAGCTCGGCGACGGCGGCGTCGTCGAGGCCGCGGCGGCGGGCGAGATAGCCGGCGATACGGGCGGTGAGCCGGACACCGAGGAACTGGTACGAGGTGGCGAGCGCACCGAAGGTACGGGCCACCGGAGGCATGTCCTCGCCGAACGGCGGAGGCACGAGCAATGCCAGCCGCTTGATGTCGCCGGGATGAGCCAGGGCCAGCGCGAGCGCGGTGCCGGCGCCCATCGAGCCGCCGTACACGGTGACGGGGGCGAGGCCCAGCGCCTCGACGAACGCGTGCATGTCCTCGGCGAGGGCACCCCAGCGGTAGTCGCGCCGGTCCGTCGTGTAGCCGGACCGCCCGTGGCCGCGTGCGTCGTAGGCGGTGACGTGGAGTCCGGCGCCGGCGAGGGCGGTCAGGCGCTGACCGATGCGATTCGTGTAGGCGATGGAGCCCATGAGGCCGTGTGCGACGAGGACGTGGGGCGCGGCGGGGTCGCCGTGCTGTTGGTAGTAGAGGCTGACGTTGCGGACGGTTGTGTAGGGCATGGTGAATGGCCGGTGTCGGATGAGTGGCCCGTAAGTGACCGTCGGTGTCGCTTCGGAGGGTAGGCGAGCGGGCGGGCCATGTCCAAGCGAGCTGGATTACATCTGGGGAAGTCGTTGGTGCTTGATGGCGGGGCGGTTGGACGCGCCTTGGCATACATAACGATGCCACAGTGCTCGCAATCTAGGAAGCTGACGCTAGAGGACGCGCGGGCTGAAAGCCCGCGCGACGGTGGCTTGCCGGGCGCGGCAGGCTGCGCCCCTGCCGGTGTCGAGACCGTCAGGTCATCTGCAGCCCGATGTCGAACGTCGCCGCGTAGCCGCCGTTCGTCTCGGCGACGGTGAGGGTGAGCTGGCCGTTGCTCTGCTGGTAGATGCCGTCGCCGTCGTTACGCAAGGTGCGCTCGCCCTTCGCCGCGTAGGGCTCGGAGGCGTACACCTGGTCGGTGAAGGCGTCGTCGAAGAAGAGCTGTGACGTGAACTCGTAGGACTGGCCGCCGGCTTCGGTACGGATCTTGAAGTGGATGTGGACGGTGCGGCCCTCGTACCAGCCAGGGTAGGTGGTGACGAACCTCGCCTGGCCGCTGGCGTCGGTGAGCTGGTAGCCGCGGAGGAAATCCTGTCCCACGGTAGAGAAGCCGGGGTCGTCGACGTCCGAATACACGCCGGCGGCGTCGCAGTGCCACACGTCGACGGTCGCGCCCTCCAGCGGTGTACAGCCGTCGCCGATCGTGAAGACGTTGAACGTGAGGGCGAGCATCGCACCGTCGCTTACGGCTCCGTCCGACGTGTTGGCGCGGATGTCGGACCGGTTGATCTTCTCGTCGACGAAGTACGGGCCCTCGGTGAGTGCGGGCCGCACGACGCACGCCGGCACGGCGGTGGCTTCGCCCGAGACGCTGGCCTGCGTGGGGCTGGCGACGGCTGTGGCGCCGGACGCGACGGTGTTGCCCGCGCGGGCGGTGGGCGTGGAGGCGTCGTCGTCGTCGGACGCGCAGCCCACAAGGGTCGCGAGGCCTGTCGCGCCCATCATGGCGAGGACCTCGCGACGGGACAACAGGCGTCCTACTTGCGCATCATCGTTGTCCACCGGTGTTCGCTCCTTTTTTCGTTGCCCTACGGCCTGACTGCTCTCTATTGTCTCTCTTTGGGACCGCCTCCTGTCACGTGCAGGGCGGGGTGGGCGTACGTGGCGGCGATCGCGAGCGTGCCCGCGAGCGCGAGGATGCCGGGCGCCAGCAACGGCGCCGCTCCGTGGAGGGCACGTGTTGTGACCTCTCGGACGGAGGCGTTGGGACGGATGTCGCGCTCGAACTCGTAGTTGCCCTGGAAGTGCTGGTACGCGCCGAGCAGGCTTGCGGCGGCGAGGACGAGCATGGTGACGCGCAGCGCCCAGATGGTGCCAGGCCGGGGCCGCAGGAATGCGACCGTGATCAGGGCGAGGCCGAGTCCGCAGAGCGCGAACGGCACGAACTGCAGCGGGTCATTCGTGTGCTCGCCCAGCCACAGCTCGACGATCGTGCCGGCGAGCGCGGCGGCGGATACGGCCAGGAGGAACCCGCGGAACCGCTGCTCGACGGCCGTGGCGGTTGGATGAGGGGGCGGCCCGGGGTTGGGGGCCGGGCCGCCCGTGGCGGGGAAGGTGAGAGCGCGCATGACGGCTACTCCGTCGCCAGCAGGCCCGCCGCCGCCGCCGCGTCCTCGGCGGAGACGTACTCGGCCAGCGCCGCCTCGAAGTCGTCGTTCGAGGCATAGTCGCGCCCGCCGATGAGTTCGCCGGCGATGGTCTCGTCGACGCCGGGGAGCTGCATGAGCGTCTCTGCGTCGGCGTTGTTCACGTCGACGGGGACGTAGACATACTGCTCCCACTCGGCGACCTGCGCTTCATCGACGTACTTGCCCAGCTCCTGGCGGAACTGCTGGATGCTGACGTACGGCTTGTACTCCAGGAACTCGCGCACGAAGCGATCGGTGAAACCGGGGATCACGGCGAGGTAGTCCTCGCCGGATGCGGTGTTGAGGTTGAGCCTGATGGTTGTGGCCGAGCCGGTGGCCGGTTCGGTCGGCTCCGCCACGGCCGTGGCGGCGCTGGCGGCCGTTGGCTGGGCGGGTGACGTGGCGGCCGGCGCCGAAGTCGGCACGCCGGTGTCGCTGGTGTCGGCGTCGTCGCCGCCACCGCAGGCCGCGAACGCAAGCGTGGCGGCCGCGAGCGCGGTTATAGCGATGATGCGGTTCTTGGTGGCGATGTGTTGGATGTCCATGACTGCGCTTGTCCTCTGATCTCGCTCCATATCGGTACGTCTGTTGTTGTCACAGCATGTTTGGGCGCAGCAGGCGGTCTCCTGCGACGACTCTGCGAGCGCCCCGGGGGGGCCGGCCCGACCGGCCGGCCCCGCCCCCTCGTTAGGCGGCATCACTACTCGCAGACGGCGGTGGCCGTAGCGGTCGGCGTGTCCGTCGCTGTTGCCGTCGGCGTGCTGGTGGCCGACGGGTCGGGTGTGTCCGTCGCGATCGGTGTGTCCGTCGCCGTCGGCGTGTCCGTGGGCGTGCCGGTGGCGGTGCTGGTCGACGTCGCGGTGTTCGTCGGCGTCGCCGTGGCCTCGCAGATGGCGACGTCGAGGTCCTCCTCGGACACGGGGTCGACGGGCGTGTCGTCCTCGATGCCGTCGGCCCACACATCGACGTGGTCGACGGTTGAGGTGGAGTCGGGAACGTCGATCTCGAGAGAGAAGGTCGCGGACTCGTCCTCCGCCAGGTCGTCGATGTCCTCGTCCTTGGCCACGACGACGACGTTGCCGTCATCGTCATAGACGACGGCGCAGACCGCGGGGTCGTCGAGATCTTCCTCGTCGAGGTTGGTGATAGTGCCGTCCACGCGGAGGATCTCGCCGTCCTCGTCGCGTTCCACGGTGATGTCGGTCAGCTCAAAGTCACCGTCCGCGGTGTCGCCGAACTCGAGCGAGTCGCTGTCGACGCGGCCGATGGCCGAGGTGGTGTCGCTGTAGCTCTCCTCGCTCTCGACGGAGAAGAAGTCCGTCTCGCCCGACTGTAGTGAGCGGAGGCAGGACTCGACTTCCTCGGTGTCGACGACGTCGCCGTCGCTGTCGAGGAAGGCGACGAGCACGTCGTGCGCGAGGATGTCGGCCGAGGTGTCGTTCTGGATCTCGCCGGCGAACACGTCGTGGCTGCCGATGCGTGTGAAGCCGGCGTTCTGGATGCAGGCGCTGGCGACGGCGGCGATGCCGAGCGTGGCGGCGGCGATGATGGCTAATCGTTTCATGTCAGACCCCTTCTTTTCCTTCTCTTGTGTGTGCGTTACGTCACGCCCGGCAGTGCCGTCTGCGGCCCTGCCTCACTCCAACTATTCACGCGGGGATGAGCGCCCGCGTCCTCGCTTGGTCCCGGGGCGGGGGGGGGGGGGGTGGGGGGCGGGGCCCGGGCGGGGGGGGGGGGGCCCCGCGGGGGGGTGGCCGCAGGGGGGGGGGGGGGGGGGGGGGGGGGGGGGG